>NZ_JAJHVW010000073.1:0-1000 GCF_027583855.1 Rhodococcus sp. BH5 | reverse complement strand
AGGAAGCCGAGGTACATCAAGCCGCGACCCGCGACCTCGAAACCACGCTGCGCCTTGATGACACGATAGATGTACTCCCGATCCTCAGCACCGAGCGAGGCGACGGTGCGATCACGCAATGCGTCCAACTCACGGCCGATCTCCTCGACCTGCTCGTACGTCAGGACGACGGGAGCGTCGTCCTTCGCATCGGAACCGTTGCCGAGGAACGGGAGGGTGGGAAGTGAAAGTCCAAACATGTCGGTCTCCAGACAGTCGTGTGGAAAATGGGACTTCAGATGTCGACGGTGACGTCGCCGACGGGAGCGCTGACGCACAGCTGGATCTTCTTGTCCGGCTCGTCGTCTGTCTCACCGGTGCGCACGTTTCGGGTACGACCCGCCTTCTTGACGGAGGTGCAGGAGAAACAGATTCCCATCCGGCATCCGTATTCGGGATTGAGGCCCGCAGCTTCTGCTTGTTCGAGAAGTGTTTCGCCGGAGTTCTCGGCCGCCACCCCACTTTTGGTGAATGACACCTCGCCGCCGGCCTCACCCGGCTCGGCCACCGCCGGCGCGAACTCCTCGGTATTGAGCAAGTGCTCGACGTCGACCTCACGGAACACCTCACGCACTCCCCGCATCAGACCGGGAGGCCCGCAGAGATAAGCCTGGGCGTCGATCGTGTCCGGATCGGCGATCCACGGAGCCACGGCGTCGAGGTGCCCGCGATCGAAGAAACCTTCGAGGTCACCTCCACCGCTTTCGGTGTACACGAGTACCAGTTTCACGTTCGGGTTCTGCTCGGCGATGGTCTTCAGCGCGCGCGTGTACGCCACGTCGGCATCGGTGTTCGCGTAATGCACGAACACGATCTCGCCCGAGTGCTGCTCCTCCACCAGCGTCCGAAGCATCGACATGACCGGGGTGATTCCACTGCCGCCACTGATCAACAACACCCGACGCGGGCGGTCGACGGGAAGGGAGAACACCCCGTCTGCCTGCGAGAGGCTGACAACGAG
>NZ_JAJHVW010000072.1:0-1081 GCF_027583855.1 Rhodococcus sp. BH5 | reverse complement strand
CCGAATCTGAAAAACCGTTGGAAGAGGAAACATCCACTTTTGAACCGGAACCCACACCTGACTCCAATTGTCGACCTACAACGAGTTTCGACTCCAAACCTGAAACGTCTACGGAATCTTATGTATCGGCACCACCATCGAGACAGTCTTCCGAGTCCGCTTGCGTGGAGACCTCAACGTCTCAAGAACTGACCGAGTAAGGACATCAGCGATGACTACCGCTCCGTTTGTTCCAGAAGAGGGTGTCCCACCGACTACCGAACCAGAGCAGCGTGTTGTCAAAAAAACGTGGTATACGCCGTTGGCGATACTGCGGGAGGTCCTCGTCTACCTATTTCTCATTGTGATATTGGCACTTGCCTGTGTCACCATCGTGATTCCGAAGTTCGCAGGCGCCGTGCCAATGACCATCCTGTCGAATTCGATGGCTCCGGCCATCCCCGTGGGTTCACTCGCTGTCGTGATACCAACTATGAAAGTTCCGTCTGCCACGAATATCGCGACCCTGTCGCCTGAACAAATTGCGCCACTAAACAAGGTCGATAACTTGGGTTCAGGGGTCATCATCGCATTTCAGCCCGAGGCCGGTAGCGGAACCCTCGTCATTCACCGTATTGTCGGTGTCTCGGTGAGAGCGGATGGTAGTCGTGAGTTCACTACCAGAGGTGACAACAACACTTCCAGTGAAGTCGTACAAGACTATATGATTCGCGGCAAGGTCTGGTATCACCTGCCGTATCTTGGATTTGTGAACAACTATCTCAACGGTAGTGACTCACCACGCCATGTCATCGCCGTAGCTCTAGCCGTCACGCTATACTTGTGGGCTGCCATACTCATCTACCGGGGTTCAAGGCGCGACGAAAGCAGCTAACCGCAATCCTGTCGAGAAGTGGGGGAGACTTCCGGGGTGAACCTCAGTCAGCGCGAAGGCCGCCATGTGAGCACCCCGGGCAGGCGTGGTGTCACTTTGTGGTGCGGGCTCTTCCTCTTCCGTCAAGCACATCGGCCCGAGACTCACACTCTTCTGGCTGACCGCAGATGGCCGTCCAGTTCTTACCGATTGCATTGGTAAGAATCC
>NZ_JAJHVW010000071.1:0-1092 GCF_027583855.1 Rhodococcus sp. BH5 | reverse complement strand
CTACTGGGACGTCTCGACCAAATCGAACAAGCCGCATTGCCTGATCGTCGGCCCGACCGGAGGCGGAAAGACCTCTGCCATCCGCACGATTTTGACCGAAGCGTCTTTGCGCGGAATTCCCTTGATCGGCGTCGATCCGAAGATGATCGAACTCGACGGTCTCAAGGCGCATCAATGCATGAGAGCACTCCCGAAGATCATGTTTCGAACGCAGGCAACTCAGCAACCCCGGAACCCGTGGGTAGTGGTCGGAGTTGGTTCTGGCCACGCGGAGGCCAGTCGGCTGATCGACAGCCAGCCGCGCACTCCGGTGACACTGCCCCTCACTGTCGGTGCCGGTGGACTGAATCTGGCCACGATTCCGGTGTAGCGATAGCCCTTGCATTTACATCCGAAATGTGCAGCGAAATCGACGAGATGTGCGTCCGCTATTGAACAACGGAAAAGGTAATTTGTCGGCAAGATGACAAGTGGGCCTGCAGCCACGTGATGTCTCCGGTCGATTCCTGCCGGGGTAGCGCTGCATTCACGGCGCATCTGCATGAAATGACCGCGCCCGAACTAAAGCGAAACGGACTGAACGCGTGCCCTGCCCGTACACCGAAGCAGCTGCCACTTCAGGCGAGGTCCCCGAGCTGCACCGACACCGAACGAACCCGAGCGCCCCGCGAATACGGCGCAGACAAGGAATTTCAGCCCTCGGGCTAAGTTGTATCAAACAGATGTCACCCCCACCGAGCGCCGCGAGATGATCGTCCGGAGCTTCGGTGACCAACGCATCGCCGATGCTGGTGCGTGGCCCTCGGGACTAAAGCCTCTCGCAGAATTGGACCTTGCGAGAGAAAGTGGGAAAGGAAGAATAGAAAATTCAGATTTTTACAAAAAGATTTCTGAAGTAATTCGGCAATGTTGATTATCGTGGCGGCTAAGTGCAGCAGAGTGTTCACTGGTCGTCGTTATAGGTCATCTATTTCGACGACAGGGAGTGCGTATTCATGAGCCCCGACGCCAGCGGTGTGGACGGTCGGGTTCCTGACCTGCCGACCCCGTCGACCAGAATTTCCGTCACCGAGGATTACGCGGCCGAGATCG
>NZ_JAJHVW010000070.1:0-1155 GCF_027583855.1 Rhodococcus sp. BH5 | reverse complement strand
GAGCTTGTCCGGGTCCACCTTGGGCTTGCTGTCCCACGGTTGCGAGGTGTTCGGGTCGGCGAACGCGATGCGGTTGGCGCTACGAACCCCCGTTTCGCTGCCCTGAGGTGCCTGGCAGTTGGCGGCAGTGTTCAACGGGAAGTTCTGCGTCGTGTCGTCGAAGTTCGGGTCCTTGCGCTTCATCTCGTCGAGGATCGCCATGGTCCCTTCGTAACCGACGGTGCACGAGAGCGGGTTGTTGGTCTCGAGTACCAAGCCCAGATGTACTGTGCCGTCTCCCGGTGCAACGGTGGGCGCCGCCCCGGCGAGCGCAGGCAGGAAGAGCAGGAATGGCTGCAGCGAGGGCAGTGTCGGTGCGGCTGCCGCTGCAACGGCGGAGAGGTTGGAGAGGTTGGTCGTGAGCGCGGGGCCGGCTTCGGTGACGAGAGAGCCGACTTGTTCGCTGGCCGGTATGCCGTTGTCGATCACGCGTCGGATGTCGGGGTCGCTGGTGCGCAATTGCGCCGTCAGTGCGTCGAGGTCGGTGCTGAACTGCTTGATCGCCGACGATTGATCGGACTGGGTCGTGAGCACCGTCTGGCTGTCGCGGATCAGTCCGAGGGTCTGGGGAAGGGTGTCGAGGCCCGACTGGGAGATCCCCGACAGCGAGTCGGCAAGTACCTGCAGATCTTCGCCCTTGCCGTTGAATGCCGCGCCGAGTTCTTTCGCGACGGTGTGGAGTGCGTCGACCGGAACGGAGTGCACCAGACCGTTGGCGCTGGTCAAGACATTCTCGATCGGGATCGGCGTGGTTGTGTCGCCCACGGCGATCACCGAGCCGTCTTCGAGGAACGGGCCCTGGTCGGTATCGGGCTGAAGGTCGACGTACTGCTCGCCGATGGCTGAGCGATTGGCCACCACGGCCCGCGCGGATGCGGGAATCTGCGGAGCACTGCTGTCGATCAACAGGTCGACTTCGATTCCGTCGGACGTGAGCGACATGTCACCGACGCGTCCGACGGGTACACCGCGATAGGTCACTTCGGCGTTGGTGAAGATGCCACCGGACGTCGCCAGTTCGGTTTTGACCGTGTATTGGCCGAATCCCAGAAGATTGTCCAGCCGTACGTATTTCGCTCCGACATAGATCAAGCCCAGGAGTGCAACCACGACGAG
>NZ_JAJHVW010000007.1:0-368561 GCF_027583855.1 Rhodococcus sp. BH5 | reverse complement strand
TTGGGTCCCACCCCCCAGAGAGCGCACAACTGAAGGGTGGGACGTGCGCGGCGGACCGACTCCCTCGATCGCCGCAGCGCAACCATACTATCCGACCCCGCCCGACCCCTGCACTCGCACGACAACGCCCCCGATCTCATCGCATCCAGCGGTGGGGTCGGGGGCATTTTTTCGTTGCACACGCAGGTCATAATTCGCGGATTTCGATCGAATTGTCATTTTATGACGGCGAATGAAACACCGAGCCCGTCACAGGGGTAGGCCCGTGACAGGTCGTCGACTGTGTGATGTACTGAAGTTGCTAGCTGATCCGGTCGCATGGCCGAGGTAGGTTAGCCGTCAAGGGGCCCCTCGAAGCATTGCTTCGGGGGCCCTTCTTCTATGCAGGGAAGACGTAGAGCCCATCACCACGCGATGGCGACACTGCAGCAACCCTGACATCGCCAAGTAGATCCCACATCAATTCATTGCAAATCAGGTTCGTTCGTCCATTCCGCGGGAGGACTTTGACTGCAGCTGCATATGCCGCGATATCAGCGAGTTGAATGAAGTATGACTGCTGCGAGTCCCGAGGGGCCGGGTCTTCGATAATCAGTGGAGCGCTGGTTCGCTCACCCGCGGCGGTCCAGGTAAACTTCCTAAATCGGCGGACAATCTTTCGAATGTCACCGTCCTGGCCGTTGTCATGGATCAACAGAACTGGAGCGCCGGTGCTCTCAGTCCGCTTTCGTAGCCGCTCAAGAAGGTAGCGCCAAGCCATATCCAGGACGTCGACATCCTTCTTTACCAGCTTGTCCTTGCGAATCGCAACCGAGAACGTGCCTGACGACAATCGCTCGATCGCGCGCATGTGCATCTGATAAATGTCACGCAACTGACCATCGCCCAACCCGAGGTCGCGGTAAACCTTCTTCGCTCCAACAATGTGGTTCGCCTTGGCTTCTTGTCGAAGAAGGACGCCGTACTTCCTTTTGATCTCGCGTCTCATTTTGACCAGATAGTTGAGACGATCATCCCAATCATCCATGGGAATCAGTACGCATGTCAGCGTGAAGGTCTTCGACCCACCACTCATGCCCACATCACCAGATTCGTCGATATAGGCAAATTCTGAGGTCGGCGATTGGGCCGACAGCTTCATGCGTTTGAGGGTCTCATGGCTGAGTGGGTGGCTCGCACTGCTAGTCATGCGCCACTGCTCGACGCATGCCGCGTCCACCGGGTACCGTCGTTCACGTCGACACTTCACCTGTCGGCCGGGCCCTGGGGATGTTTGCCGCATCTGCCGGGGCTGATCTTTATAGTGCCGAAATCATTGCATGCATCACGATTGGACCCTGAACCGGACTGCCCGGTATGGGAGCCGAAAGAGCGAGCGGGGCTTTTCGTCGCCTACACGGGCCCCAGCCAGTCTCCCCCCACCCATCCGACCCCGCGCGATGGGGTGAGGGTGGGGTGACGAGCTACTTTCCGCCGAGCTTGTCGAACGCAGCCGATAGGTCATCACGGTAGGTGATGTTCGCACCATCGCGAATCTCATCCTCAGTGAAGATGACCTGATCGAAGCCGCTCACCTGGACCTGGTAGGCAGCTTCGCCAGGTGGAATGTCGTCGAACTTGGCCTCAAAGACGCACATCGACTTATTGCCACCGGCCGAGTGGACGTCGACGACGGCGAGTGAGGCCTTCCCGAAGATTCGATCATCAGCCCCTCGCATAATCACTTCGGCACCATCGCGGACAGTTCCTTCGTAGAACTTGCACGCCTTCGAGCCCTCGGTTGCCTTGTTTGCGATGCCCGAGACCGTCACCGTCGGCGAGAGCGTATCCGGCTCACCTGATCCGCACCCTGTCAGCATCAAACCTGCAACGGCCAATACCCCCATGAATGTCTTCTTCATGGGGGTATCAAACCAGACGAATTGAAGTTCAATTCATGCAACCGGCCCGAGCTGCAGTCGAGCAATTGCCTCAAACTTTCGCTTATCCTTCACCGTCACGTACATCTGCGTATCAGCGAGCGACGCATGACGCATCAGCTCCTGAGTTGTCTTCAAGTCCGTGCCGCTGTCGACGAGCATCGTCCCAAACCAATGCCGCAGCGAGTGCCCAGTATTCGGCACGTCTGCGCGCACCATCAGTGCCTTCAGGGTGTTGGTCACCGACTTTGGGCGCATTGAACGCTTGGGGTCGGTCCGCGACGGGAACCACCACCCTTTACGCGGCATGTCCGCGGCGAGACGTGCCACCTCAGGATGGAGGGGCAGGATCGCGAACACTCCACCCTTGCCTTGGACCTTCAATGTCCCGCCGACGATATCCACTTCTTCGCCGCGAACCTTGGCAATTTCATGGGCGCGAAGCCCCTGGAGCGAGCCAAGGAACACCATTACCATGGTTTTCTTGTGCATCTTCGTGCTAATCAGGATCGGCATGTGCTCTTCGGAGACTGGGTGCGGCACCCTCCTTGGGCGACGCGGACGGCCGAGGTGAATCATCGGATCATCCACTCGCCTCTCAGTCTTCTGTAGCCACCGATGCCATGCACTCAAGTGCCCGAAGTATGTTGCCCGCGTCGAGGCTGACCATGCCTGATTAGCGAGCCAGGTTGCGAGCTGATGGGGCGTGAACTGGGTCGGGTCGGCAGCAACGTCGCGTGCGCAGCGCCGAATCATTGCCGACCTCTCGATCACGGTTCGCTGCGACATAGACTGTGCGAGCTGCCAGATCTCAAAGTCATCTAGGGCGGGGTAAGAATTCATACCGATCTGTGTTACCACCGAGGTGAATGCTACGGGCGAGTCGCGCCAATTCGTTATCGGAATGACTGTCATCGCAAGCGCTCAGGCGACCATCAAATACGAGACATTGTCACCCCCATGACACGACCGACGACACGCACCCAGCTGCCCGGCGCACCTGCGAGCTACCGCCCACAGTCATGAGAAACGCCCATGGCAAAACCTGAAACCCGAAGCACACCAACTTAGTTCCGCAAACATAAGTCATCCGAAAGTACTAGCCCTACAAGGTAATCAACCCCGCCATCCGAAAGGACTAGCGCCCGAATGGAGTTGGAGAATGCCCAACGGAAGTTTGCGCCTCCTAGATCATTTGGCGGAGATTGATCCACCAAAAGCACTATCGAAACAGGTGCAAACCCCACCAAAAGAGCTACACCACCGTTCCACCCCTCAAAGCCAGGCGACCGCCGCGATCCACCTCGACCGCCCGGCCAACCACGGCAAAGCACCTGCCCCCCAATGAAATCGAGACACTCACATCCCTACTCCATCCCATCGCCACCCCCAGCCACGGGCGTCGACAAAAATTTGATCCGAATTGGAACAAGTTCCGCTTTCTTGTGTATTGAGATGCAAGCCACAAGATTTCGCACTCGAGCAATCTGAGTGGCGTCGAAGATTCTCACTGTGGCACTCAAGAGAAGCGCGTTCTGCGTTTCTCCCTCACCAATAGGAGATTCAAATGAAGAGACTTGGAATCGGAACTGCCGTACTCGCCGGAGCTGCGACGATGGCAATCATCGGAGGCGGGACGGCTAGTGCGTTTCCGGCACCGGTGGCCCCGACTGCCGATTACATGATTTGCGGTATGGCGTACTCCGGCGGGGGCAGCGGGGCAGTCGTCGATGGCAAGTCCACACCTGCACCAGCCGGCGCTGTCGCCGCTAGCGGAAAGGTGATCGTGGCAAGCCTGTGGACGGTGTTCAATACGCAGGTCGATCTGGATCCGGCCAATGTCTCCCCGGACGGAAAGTCCGTGCTGATCACCACCAACTCGTCGGGTGACTGGTGCTACACGGGAAGTTCGACTTTGGCTACTACGGTAACGACAGGCGGCACCGTCCGACTGCAGTCCGCTGGCGGCACCACAACGCATCCGTCGATCAACGCCCTCGACTTCCTTGACCACAAGGATGCCACGTTCAACTCTGCCACTGGATTCAATTTCAAGTACTGACAATCTCCATCGCTGACAATGTCCTTGCCCCGCCGATCGGAACTCGGCGGGGCAAGGACACTGTCTATGATCGCACATCGGAAATACCCGCCGGACTTAGCACCGAGCGGATTTCGGCCCCGATCGGACGAACAGTCATCTCGTGACTAGAACCGAGTTCGGCTGAGAGGCCTACTACGCGTTAACCCGACAGCGCCCTACGTTCAGCACCAAACCGAACGTCAGTGGGCGTTCGGCGTCGAAAAGCGTGCTATCCAACTCGACATCGGCAGAACTTCATTGCCCAAAAAGCCCGGCCCACCAAACGGTGGGCCGGGCTCTAGGAGCTAGGTGGAGATGGACTCAGAAGTCCATGCCGCCCATGCCGCCGGTCGGATCGCCTGCAGGCGCTCCGGCCTTCTCGGGCTTGTCAGCGACAACGGCTTCGGTCGTCAGGAACAGAGCCGCGATGGACGCTGCGTTCTGCAGTGCCGAGCGGGTGACCTTGACCGGGTCGTTGATGCCTGCAGCGAGCAGGTCGCCGTACTCGTTGGTCGCAGCGTTGAGGCCGTGACCTGCGGGCAGGTTGGAGACCTTGTCCGCAACAACGCCGGGCTCGAGGCCTGCGTTGAATGCGATCTGCTTGAGCGGAGCGGACAGTGCAACGCGAACGATGTTCGCGCCGGTTGCCTCGTCACCTTCGAGCTTGAGGTCGTCCAGTGCGGGAGCTGCCTGGAGAAGTGCAACGCCACCACCGGCGACGATGCCCTCTTCGACGGCTGCCTTTGCGTTACGCACTGCATCTTCGATGCGGTGCTTGCGCTCCTTGAGCTCGACCTCGGTAGCAGCGCCGGCCTTGATGACTGCAACGCCGCCGGCCAGCTTGGCCAGACGTTCCTGCAGCTTCTCACGGTCGTAATCCGAGTCGCTGTTCTCGATCTCGGCGCGGATCTGGCTGACACGACCGGCGATTGCGTCGGCGTCGCCGGCACCCTCGACGATGGTGGTCTCGTCCTTGGTGATGACGACCTTGCGTGCCTGGCCGAGGAGCTCGAGGCCTGCGGTCTCCAAGGAGAGTCCGACCTCTTCGCTGATGACCTCGCCACCGGTGAGGATGGCGATGTCGGCGAGCTGAGCCTTACGACGGTCACCGAAGCCGGGAGCCTTGACGGCAACAGACTTGAAGGTGCCACGGATCTTGTTGACCACGAGGGTGGAGAGAGCTTCGCCCTCGACGTCCTCGGCGATGATCAGGAGCGGCTTGCCGGACTGGATGACCTTCTCCAGCAGGGGCAGCAGGTCCTTGACCGTGGAGATCTTGGAGCTGACGAGCAGGATGTACGCGTCTTCGAGGACGGCTTCCTGACGCTCTGCATCGGTGGCGAAGTACGCCGAGATGTAGCCCTTGTCGAAGCGCATGCCCTCGGTGAGCTCGAGCTGCAGGCCGAAGGTGTTGGACTCCTCGACCGTGATGACGCCTTCCTTGCCGACCTTGTCCATAGCCTCGGCGATGAGCTCACCGATGGACGGGTCGCCGGCGGAAATACCGGCGGTAGCAGCGATCTGCTCCTTGGTGTCGATCTCCTTGGCGGTCTCGAGCAGGCGAGCTGTGACAGCCTCGACAGCCTTCTCGATGCCGCGCTTGAGGCCGAGCGGGTTCGCGCCGGCTGCGACGTTGCGCAGGCCTTCACGGACCAGAGCCTGTGCGAGAACGGTAGCGGTGGTGGTGCCGTCGCCAGCGACGTCGTCAGTCTTCTTGGCGACCTCCTTGACGAGCTCGGCGCCGATCTTCTCGTACGGGTCGTCGAGTTCGATCTCCTTGGCGATGGAAACACCATCGTTGGTGATCGTGGGGGCGCCCCACTTCTTTTCGAGAACGACGTTGCGACCCTTGGGGCCCAACGTCACCTTGACAGCGTCGGCGAGGGCGTTGAGGCCTCGCTCGAGGCCACGACGTGCCTCTTCGTCGAACGCGATGATCTTTGCCATTGCGAAGTGATCCTCCGGATAGGGGGTGACACACAAGGTGACCGCTCGTCGGGTCACCTCATCGGCACAAGGCGACCGTTTGACCAGTCACCTCATTACACGGGCGACCGATTTGCCTGGTCACCCATCTACGCCTGTGGTCTAGTCAGTGCCCGCGACGGACGACCGGGGGTGTCTATGGTTCCCGGTCTCACTGCCTCGACCTGGCACTCACGGTTCGCGAGTGCCAACTGCATTTTTAGCACTCGAGCGTGCCGAGTGCAAGGTTGAGCCTCAGCCCGCGATGCAGAACTGTCCGTTACTCAAATTGACCGCAAACGAGAGCACTCCGACGCAGTCGACGCCGTTGGCATCGGCCGTAGCGCCCGCTCCGTAACCAGCGATGGCGAAGGTGACGTTGCCGTCAGCCGCCCCGGCCCGCGCGATACCGCCGCCGAGCGCAAATGCCTGCGCCTGACCGTTACCGCGAGAAGCCCCCAGCGCGGTTCCGAAGCCGTTTGCATATGAATTGGAGTAGCCGTTGTCGGCGGCGACGCTCACAGCGGTACCGCTCTCGGCAGCACCGGCCTGCGAACGGCCGGCTCCGACGGACTGCGCGCCGCAGCTCGCGGTCTCGGAGACCTGGATGTCATTGGCCGACGGCGGCGAGACACACGTGACGGGGGCTGCCGAAGCAGCTCCCGCACCGGTCAGCGCCAGCCCGGCGGCGAGCCCCATACCTACAGTCATCACAGCCCCTGTTCTCGCCAGGCGGCCCCCCAACCGACTACTGGAAATTCCGCTGACTCGAGAGGATGAGCGACGGAACCAGACTGACGAGATCAAGGGCATAGAAAACTCCTTCGTGGAACAAGTTCATTGGATTCGGGCGCGAGAGTACCCGCTCGAGTGAAGTCCGTCACCCCCGCCTGGTCAAGCCTCGAGGACGACCCCGAGAAGGGCCGGAAGATCCGCGACCGAATCGATGACATGATCAGGCTTCTGAACCGACAGATCGAGCACTGTTTGCCGAAACTTGCCTGTGCGCACCAGAACTCCGGTCAAGCCGACTCGTTGTGAGGAGAGGACGTCCCCGATCAGGTCGTCGCCGACCATCACCGTCGCCTCAGGTTCGACATGCATCAGCTCCGTGGCTGTCAGGAACCCCGTGAGAGACGGTTTACCCACTGCGGCGATATTTACACCTGCCACTTCCTCGAAGCCCGGCAAGTACGTTCCGGTGTCGATCCGAAGGCCGTCTACGGTCTCCCACATCATCCCGCGGTGCATCGCGACGACGGGCACACCGGCGAGCAGAAGTTCGAGCACTCGGCTCAGCGCCTCGTGAGTGAACTCCGGGCCGGCACCGCCGAGAATCACGACCTCAGGATCGGCGTCGTCGAATTCGATTCCCTCGAGATCGGCAGACACGTCACCGTGATTGAGGACCCACGCCCGCGCGTCCGGATACGTCGCCCGCACGTACTCCCCTGTGAGCCTGGCGGCAGTAACTATCTGGCTCGCCTCGACCTCGATACCGGCGTCGCACAACCCCTGCGCGATGAGCGACGAACTGCGCGAAGTGGTGTTGGTCAGAAACCCACAGGCCAATCCCCGCCGCCGAACTTCGCGTACGGCTTCCCCTGCTCCCTCGATCGGCTGCCAGGACGTGAGCAGGACTCCGTCGATATCGAACAGAACACCTTCGATGTCGGCCATTGCACCAGCCTATATTCGCCATCGAGGTCCTGCCGAGGCGTCGGAACCCGAAATCCGTCGATCGCTCAGTAGGCTCCCACCCATGGACCTGCGCGACGACGACCTATTCTCCGTTGCCGGTTCTCTGGCCGAATTGCTCGGCGCTCCCGTCACGATCGAGGACGAGAACTCGACTGTCCTCGCGTACTCCGGCGGCGAGCAGGCCGTGGACGAAGCCCGCATCGGCACGATCCTCGGCCGGCAGGTACCCAGCCGATTCCGCCAATTACTCTCCGATGCAGGAGTATTCGATCGTCTCCACCGAGAGAGCGACCCAATCTACGTTGATCTCGAAGACCCTGCGATCACGCCGCGCCTGGTCATCGCAGTTCGCGAGAACGATCACCCCGTCGGCTCGATCTGGGTCGCACTCGCCGGAACACCGACGCCCACACAGGAATCGATACTTCGATCCGCGGTATCTGTCGTGGCCGAGAGAATCGCCTCGGAGCGTGACCGGGTCGACAGCACACGCCGTCGCCAATCCCAGCGCGTCCAAGCTCTGATCGGCGGTGGCGAACCCGCATTCCGCGCCGCAGACGACTTGCGGTTGGCAGGCCCGCTCACCGTCGTCGCCGTCGGAACCGTTGCGGGACCACTGCCGGCGGGGTTGGTCGCGTCCTTGAGCTTGTACCTCGACACTCTGGCCGTCGACGCCGTTGCCGCTCAACTGTCCGAGACCATCTACCTTGTCATCGCGACCGACGAGACCAACGCTCGCCGATTGTCCGCCGACTTCCTCACCCGCGCCCGTGGCCGCGAATTCCTGGCAGTGGCCGTCGGTCGGACAGTGAAGTCTGCAAGCGAATCACATCTTTCGCGCTCGGACACCGACCATGTTCTCGGAGCGCTTCGTCATGGCCGGTCCGGCGGAACCGTCGCGGGAATGAGGGACACGTTGGCCTCCGTTCTCGCCCTGCACGTCGCCGACATCATCGACGGACTCGGCGACTCCACACCACTCGGAAGCCTCGAACGTCACGACTCTCAGCACGGCAGCGATCTGGTCGCGACGGCAAAGGCCTTTCTCGAGCACGGCGGTGACGTGGCGAATTCTTCTGCCGCACTGCATGTTCACCCCAACACGCTCCGCAACCGCCTGCGTCGAGGCAAGGAGATGTGCGGCGTCGACCTGACCGACGCCGACACCCGCTTGATTCTGATGCTGCAGTTCAAACTCGCTCGCTGAGCAGGCGCGGCGGTGCGTTGTGCGAATCCACAACGAGGTAGCTCCGACGATGGCCGAACGGCCAGTCCTTTTGCCGCCCCCGCGATTCATGCTTGAGAGAAGAGCCGGATGTGACCGGCGTCTCGGTTCGAGCAGAGTCTGTAGAAGGAGTGCGTCATGGGAACTCGTCAGAGCCCCGATCGTGTGGTCGTGGTCGGTGCGGGCGTTGTCGGATTGTCGACGGCCTGGTTCTTGCAGGAACGTGGAGTCGAGGTCACCGTCATCGATCGCGACGGCGTCGCAGCCGACGCGAGCTGGGGCAACGCCGGTTGGCTTGCCCCCGCATTGACGCTTCCGCTGCCCGAACCCGCAGTGCTCCAATACGGCTTGCGCGCGATGCTCAGCCCGTCGTCCCCGGTGTACGTGCCACTGACCACCGATCTGAAGCTGATTCGGTTCCTGGTCGGGTTCGCGCGCCACTGCACGCCGTCGAAGTGGCAGGAAGCGATGTCGGTCTACACCGAGGTCAACCGAACAGCCTTGGGCGCGTACGACGAACTCGCCGACGGTGGCGTCAAAGAGCTGACCCGCCTGGCCGATCCTTTCCTCGCCGCGTTTGCGTCCGAGAAGGACCGACAGACTTTGGTGGACGAGTTCCATCACGTCGAGGCCGCGGGCGGCGAGGTCGACTTCGACCTCCTCGACTACGACGCGATTCATTCGCTCGAGCCTTCACTCGGCCAGGGTGTGAAAGCCGGTTTGCGCCTGCGCAATCAGCGTTTCATCGATCCCCCGTTGTTCGTGAACTCGTTGGCGGACGCGGTTCGTGAACGCGGTGGAGAAATCGTCAGCGGTTTCGACGTCACGCAGATCGACGATCGGGTCGGCGGAGTCACTGTTCGCAGTGCACACGGTGATTCACGCGACGGTGACTCCGTAGTCATCTCGAGCGGTGCCCGCTTGAACAAGCTCGCAGCACCGTTCGGTGTGCGCAAACTGGTGCAGGCCGGACGCGGATACAGCTTCAGTGTCAAGCCCGAGCACCTCCCCAAGAACCCTGTGTATTTCCCCACCCAGCGCGTCGCATGCACTCCGTTGCACGATCGCTTCCGAGTGGCCGGAATGATGGAATTCCGCAGCCCTGACGCGCCGCTGGATCCGCGCCGCGTGCAGGCGATCATCGATGCAGCCAAGCCGATGCTCAGCGGCATCGACTGGACTGCGCGGGAAGAGGAGTGGGTGGGATCACGACCGTGCACTACCGACGGCTTGCCGTTGATCGGAGCCACGAAGTCGCCGCGGGTGCACGTCGCCGGTGGTCACGGGATGTGGGGAATCGCCCTGGGTCCGTTGACCGGAAAGATGGTGGCCGACTCGATGACCGGCGCTCAGACGCCGACCGTCATGCGCCACTTCGATCCGCTGCGCTGACAGCCGGTTTCACCCACTTGTAGTACGCGCCCGTCAGCAGAACCAGCCATCCGGCACCGACGAGCAGCGCAACTCGGGTATCGGCGATGACGCCGAGCAACACGATGACAAAAGCCAGGAACACGATCGCGAAGATTTGACCGTACGGCCACAGCGGCACTGGAAACTTCAGTGCCGCTGTTTCGTCTGCACTCATCTGAGCGCGGGAACGGAACTGCGAGAGCAGGATCATGATCCAGACGAAAATGGTGGCGAAGGTCGCCAGCGAGGCGATGACGAGGAACACCTGGTCCGGGATCAGGTAGTTGAGCAGTACTCCCACCAACAGGGCACCGGTCATGATGACAACGGTCATCCACGGAACACCGTTGGCGGAGACTCTCTTCATCACCTGCGGGGCCTGACCGGCATGCGACATTCCGAACATCATGCGACCCGCACCGAAAACGTCGCTGTTGATGGCGGACAGGGCCGCGGTGATGACGACGATGTTGAGGATCGATGCGGCCGTTCCCAATCCGAGGTTCTCGAAGATCTGGACGAACGGGCTGTTGTCGGAGTTGATGGTCTGCCACGGAATGATCGCCATGATGACGGCGAGGGTGCAGATGTAGAAGAGAATGATGCGCACCGGGACCGTGTTGACGGCTTTCCTGATGGTCTGCGCCGGATCCTCGGCTTCGCCCGCGGTGATACCGATGATCTCGGTGCCACCGAACGCGAACATGACGATCGCGAAACACGCGACGAATCCGCCGAAGCCCGTCGCGAAGAACCCGCCGTCCGACCAGAGGTGGCTGATTCCGGCATCGGTGTCGTGAACGCCGAATCCGAACACGATGATCGCGATGCCGCCGGCGATCATCGCGATGATGGCGGTGATCTTCACGAGCGTGAACCAGAATTCCAGTTCGCCGAACACCTTGACGCTCAACAGGTTTATCGCGCCGATGAAGAAGACGACAGCCAGAACCCAGATCCATCTCGGTACGTCCGGGAACCAGAACTGCATGTACAGGCCGAAGGCGGTGACGTCGGCGAGGCACACGATCACCATCTCGAACGTGTACGTCCACCCGGTCATGAAACCGGCGAGTGGTCCGAGGTGCTTGTTCGCGTACTCGCTGAACGAACCGGAAACCGGGTTACGGACCGCCATCTCGCCGAGCGCTCGCAACACCAGGTAGACCGCGATACCGCCGATCAGGTAGGCCAGGAGCACCGACGGGCCGGCTCGTTTGATGGCCTCGGCGCTGCCGTAGAACAGTCCGGTTCCGATGGCTGGTCCGAGGGCGATGAAGCGGATATGGCGCGCTGTCAGCCCTCGCTTGAGGCCATCCTGCGTCGCGGCGTCGCTGTTCACTTCTCGGTACTCCAGTCGGATGGATCGTCATACGTGCGCGAACCATTGTCCGCTACCACCGCGCGTGTTCCCGCACGACCCTGTTGGACGGCCGTACAGTGACCTGACACACATGGTCCATTGACGGATCGCTTACGATCGACAAAAGTGTTTGTAACTTTACGTAGCATCAACTCGACTGGAGAGACTGTGTCCAACACCCTCGAAGCAAGCATCGACATCGACGCATCACCGCAGGACGTGTGGGCAATCGTCGCCGACCTGCAGCGCATGGGCGAATGGAGCCCCCAGTGCAAGGTGATGAAGGTAATCGGCGGGACCGTGCGTGAGGGCGCCAAGACGATCAACGTCAACCGCAAGGGCCTGCTGGTCTGGCCGACGTCGTCGAAGGTCGTTCGCTTCGAGCCCAACAAGTCGGTGGCGTTCCGCATCGCGGAGAACCGCACGATCTGGTCCTACGAACTCGAGCCGACCGCTACCGGCACCAAAGTGACCGAGCGTCGCGAAGCTCCCACCGGAACGTCGAAGGTCTCGCAGTTCCTCGTCAAGACCGTCCTGGGCGGAAACGCCGACTTCGAGGTCGAGCTCGTTGAAGGCATGAATGCCACCTTGAAGCGTGTGAAGAGCGAGGCCGAGGCGGCTGCACGCACCTCTGCTTGACCCTCGACCTGGTCGAGGCATCAGGATCCGTTCCATGGATCCCGTGATGACACAGATAGCGCAGGCACAAGAATTGGCGAGCTCCGGCGATCGAGCCGGGGCTCGCTCTGCGTTCGAGAAGGTGTGGGAAGAGATCAGCGCCGCCCCCGATGCGCTCCACATCGTCTCCCTCGCGCACTACATGGCCGACGTTCAAGACGATCCGGCTCAAGAGCTCTGCTGGGACCTGCGCGCCCTCGACGCTGCAGATTCGTTGACCGACGCGCGAGCCCAGGAACACCACGCATCGCTGCAGGTCGCCGGTTTCTATCCATCGCTGCACCTCAACCTGGCTGCCGACTACCGCAAACTCGGACGCGACGCCGAGGCCGTCGAGCATCTGACGAAGGCCGAGGCGTCGGTCGGCACACTCGCCGACGACGGTTACGGCCGGATGATCAGGGGCGCTATCGAGCGACTGCGGGCAGAATTGATCCGTGACCACTAGTTCCGCCCTCTTGACGATCGGCGAGATGTCCAGGGCGTCGGCGCTCCCGATCAGCGCGCTGCGGTTCTACGACAAGGAAGGCGTGCTCGTCCCGCATTCCGTCGATCCGCACACCGGTTACCGCTGGTACACCGACGACCAACTCCGCGACGCACGCGTGATCGCCGGTATGCGGCGCGTCGGTGTTCCGATCCGCGACATGATGGCCGTCCTGACCGGACCGGAACCCCATTCGTGCCTCGACGCCCATCTGCGCAACCTCGAGGACGGTCTCGCCGACGCCCGGGCCGAACTGGGACGAATCCACCGCCTGATCGACGCGCTACCTATCTCCGGCGGCGTGGACATCGACTCGTGGGATCTACGACGCGCACTCGACGCCGTGCTGTTCGCCGTGAACGAGGAATCGGAGTTCCCGATACTTCGCGGCGTCCACCTCGACATTCACCACGGCGTCGCTGCGTTTGTCACCACTGATCAGTTCCGGCTCGCGGTCGCCGAGGTGAAAGTTCACTCCGCTCTGACGGTGTCCGCTGTCGTTCCCGTCACCTTCGCGCGATTGTTGCGCGACGTCGCCGGCGTCGTGACGCTGACTTTCTCCGCGCGCACGGTGACTGCGTCGTATCCGGGAGGTGAGGTGTCCAGCCCCCTGATCGAGGACGGAGAGTTCCCCGATCACCGAATCCTGCGCGAGCACCACAACGCCGTCGAACTGAGCGGCGACCACCTTGCCGCCCTGCTCAACGGCACCGAGGACAGTGCCGTCGTCAGCGTCGGCGAAGACGGTGGTGCCCGGGTGGATCCGGGCGGAACGGATCCCCGTGAGAAGTTCCGAGTACTGGTCGACCGGCAGCGACTGCGCGACGCCGCCGCAGCCCAACCGGGGCGGCAACTGGTGATCCGAGTAAGCGGTGCGACGCTCCCGCTGGCGATACGCACCGGCGACTGTGTCGGGTACTACTCGTACTTGATGCCACTACAGCCTGTAGGAGAGAAGGCGTTCACGTAATCTATGGATGCTCTACCACCCCGTACTGTCAGTGCGACCAGCAGAAGACCTACCGAGTAGTTAGAGGAGCCTGTGGCACGCCGACCCACACCCCCCGGAACCCCGCAACCCACCGGGATCGGACATATCGTCGATCTGGTTCGCCATGCGATTCCGCCACTTCATCCCGCCGGCCTGCCGTTCGTGCTGGCCCCGCTGGGAGTTGCAGCTCTGGGCCGCAACCGTAAGTGGGTGCGCCGAGCCGGTCTGACCACCGCCGCCGCATGCGCCACGTTCTTCCGTCACCCGCACCGGGTGCCGCCCAACCGCATCGGCGTCGTCGTCGCACCCGCCGACGGCGAGGTGGCGTTGGTCGACAACGCCGTTCCGCCCGCCGAGCTCAATCTCGGAAGCGAGCCGCGCCCGCGCGTCAGCATCTTCCTGTCGGTTCTCGACGTGCATGTCCAGCGCAGCCCTGTCGGTGGAACGGTCAAAGAGGTCGTTCACCAGGCAGGCAAGTTCCTCTCCGCAGATCTCGCCGACGCCAGCGAGGTCAACGAGCGCAACAGCATGCTGATCGAAACCGCCGATGGTCACGACGTTGCGGTTGTCCAGATCGCGGGACTGCTTGCACGCCGCATCGTCTGCTACGCCGGTGTCGGTGACGTCCTGCCGATCGGCGACACGTACGGACTGATCCGTTTCGGCTCACGCGTCGACACCTATTTCCCCGCCGGAACCACACTCCTGGTCGAGCCGGGACAACGCACGATCGGTGCTGAAACAGTTATCGCGCAACTGCCGTGAAGACGCCGAAGATGAAGTCAGCCGTGAAGAAGCCGGGAGCAGCCCAACCCCGCGCGAAGATGCCCAAACGCACCCAGGCGGTGCGGTTGCTGCCGTCCGTCATCACCATCCTGGCGCTGTGCGCCGGGCTGTCCGCCGTCAAATTCGCTCTCGACGGACAACCCGGTACCTCGCTCGCGATGATCGGCGCAGCTGCCGTCCTCGATTCACTCGACGGCCGCATCGCGCGACTGCTCGACGCCACCAGCAAGATCGGCGCCGAACTCGACTCACTGGCCGACTCCATCTCCTTCGGCGTCGCCCCGGCCCTGGTCCTGTACGTGACCTTGCTGGACGGCACCAGCATCGGCTGGATCATCGCGTTGATCTACGCGGTCAGCATCGTGTTGCGACTCGCACGTTTCAACACCCTGCTCGACGACGACGACGTCCCCGCGTATGCACGTGAGTACTTCGTCGGCGTTCCGGCTCCGGCCGGCGCACTCATCGCCCTCACTCCCCTGGCCGCGACGGCTCAGTGGGGTGACGGCTGGTGGTCTTCGCACTTCGTCGTCATCGTGTGGACGCTCTTCTCGGCTGCACTGATCGTCAGCCGCATCCCGACGCTGGCGATGAAGTCGGTATCCGTGCCGCCGCACATGGCGGCCGGCCTGCTCGTCCTGGTGACGTTGGCTGCAGCCGCACTCATCACCTACCCGTACATCCTGCTGATCGTTCTCATCGCGATCTACCTGGTGCACATCCCGTTTGCCGTGCACTCGAAGCGGTGGGTGGCAGCACGTCCCGAAACCTGGGACATCAAGCCTTCCGAACGCCGCGCGATCCGACGCCAACCCAACGTCGGTGGCCGCCGCTCGGCCGCTCGTCTCGGATTGCGGCGACCCCGCTAGTCCACGACGTACTCTCGAGAGGTGACTTCGCCGGAACTCGCCCTCACCGTTCGACTCAACACCTCTGCCGCCGACCTACGCCGCGGGGTCGTGCGCTTGCACCCCGAAGCGTTGGCGGCGTTGGGCATCCGCGAATGGGATGCCATCGCACTCATGGGAGCCCGCGGCACCGCGACCGTCGCGGGCCGTGCACCCACCGGAACCCCGGCAGGCACGATCCTTCTCGACGACGTCACCATGTCGAACGTCGGCCTGACCGAGAACTCTTCCGTCGTGGTCGGTCCGGTGACGGTGTACGGAGCGCGATCCGTCTCCGTCACCGGCTCGTCCATGGCGACAAATTCGATCAGCTCGACGGTTCTGCGACAAGCCCTTCTGGGCAAGGTCGTCAGCGTCGGCGACACGGTCTCGCTCCTCCCCCGCGATCTCGGTCCGGGTACGAGCACTTCCGAAGCCACCCAAGCGCTTTCCCGTACCTTCGGCGTCGCGTGGACATCCGAACTGCTCACCGTCACGGCCGTCGAACCTGCCGGTGGTCCGGTCAGCGTCCAGCCGAATTCGGCAGTCAACTGGGGTTCCGGCTCGGCGGGCACACTGACACCGAGTGCGCTTGTTTCCAGTCCGGCCGCCGTCGCGATCGAGCCTGCACCGTCGGTTCCGCTGGATCACCTCGTCGGCGCGCAAGCGCAGGCAGCCAAGCTGACCGAGTGGCTCGGCCTGGCACTCGACGAACCAGAACTGCTCCGTACGCTCGGCGCCTCCCCGCACCTCGGCGTCCTCATCACGGGCCCCGCCGGCGTGGGCAAAGCCACGTTGGCCCGCTCGGTCCTGTCCTCGCGCAAACTTGTCGAACTCGACGGCCCGGGAGTCGGTGCCACCGAGGCGAATACCCGCCTGCAGCGAATCGTCGACGCCGTTGCTGCCGTGCGCGGCGGTGGCGTACTGCTGATCAGTGACATCGACGCTCTGCTTCCGGCCACCGCGGAACCGGTATCCGCACTGATCCTCGAACAACTGCGCAGCGCCGTCGCAACCCCGGGCGTGGCATTCGTCGCGACCTCCGCCCATCCGGAGACCGTCGACGCGCGCCTTCGCGGACAGGATCTCTGCGATCGAGAACTCGCACTTACCCTGCCCGACGGCGCAACCCGCAAGGCGTTGCTCGAACTCCTGCTCCGCCGCGTGCCCACCGGAACCCTCGAACTCGACGCCATCGCCTCGCGCGCACCGGGATTCGTGATCGCCGACCTCGCGGCGCTCTGCCGTGAAGCTGCCTTGCGAGCGGCGACGCGGGCGTCCAAATCCGGTGATTCTCCGGAGATCACGCAGGAAGATCTTGTCGGTGCCCTCGAAGTGATTCGGCCACTGTCTCGTTCGAGTACCGAAGAACTGTCGATCGGCAGCGTCACCCTCGACGACGTCGGCGACATGGTCGAAACCAAACAGGCCCTCACCGAAGCGGTGCTGTGGCCGCTACAGCACCCCGACTCCTTCGCACGCCTCGGTGTCGACCCACCCCGCGGCGTGCTCCTCTACGGCCCTCCCGGCTGCGGTAAGACGTATCTCGTTCGTGCCCTTGCCAGCTCAGGTCACCTCAGCGTCCACGCCGTCAAAGGTGCGGAGCTGATGGACAAGTGGGTCGGCGCCTCCGAAAAGGCCGTACGCGAGTTGTTCCAGCGCGCACGCGATTCGGCGCCCTCGTTGATCTTCCTCGACGAAATCGACGCCCTTGCCCCGCGTCGTGGTCAAAGTTCCGACTCCGGGGTGTCGGATCGCGTCGTAGCCGCGTTGCTGACCGAACTCGACGGCGTCGAACCGCTACGCGACGTCGTGGTGTTGGGCGCCACCAACCGACCGGATCTGATCGACCCGGCTCTTCTGCGCCCCGGCAGACTCGAACGTCTCGTATTCGTACCGCCGCCGGATGCGGAGGCCCGCAAAGCGATTCTGCGTGCTTCCGGCAAGTCGGTACCGCTCGCCGAAGATGTCGATTTGGACATTCTGGCCGTCGATCTCGAGGGATACTCGGCAGCAGACTGCTCGGCTCTCCTGCGTGAGGCTGCACTCGCCGCCATGCGTCGGAGCATGGACGCGGCCGACGTGACGGCCGCGGACGTGGCAACCGCCCGTGAGAAGGTACGTCCCTCACTCGATCCCGAGCAGGTGGCACACCTACAGGCGTACGCGGACAACCGATAAGGACTGACCATGGCTGCTGATCTGGTTCTGTACGGCGACATCGTGACCATGCACGAGGAAGCACCACGCGCCCAGGCGCTCGCCGTGACGGGCGGCCGGATCACAGCCGTCGGCGCGCGCACGGACGTCGAGGAACTGGTGGGGCCGGATACCCGCGTCGTCGACGTCGGAGGTGCCACTGTTCTGCCGGGGTTCATCGAGCCACACGGTCACCCTTTGGAAGAAGCCATCGTGCTCGGGCCTGACGTCGTCGACATCCGGCCTGTCACGATCGCCGAGGCGGACGCCGTAGTTGCTGCCGTCGTCGACACTGTTCGTTCGCGAGGTGCTGCCGGCGCTTCTCTGAACGGTTGGGACCCGTTGCTGCAGAAGGGCCTACCCGACCCGACCATCGACTGGCTGGACTCCGTAGCGCCGGAGTACCCCCTCGTGATCATGCACAACTCGGGACACGTCGCGTATTTCAACACGGCGGCAGCAGTGCAGGCCGGCATCACCCGCGATACCCCCGATCCGATCGGCGGATCGTACGGCCACGACGCGACGGGCGCACTCGACGGAGCCGCGTACGAAATGCCTGCGGTGTTCGCAGTCGCGGGCCACGCAGTCACTATCGGTGACGACTTCCCCGCACTGGTGGCGGCCGAATGCGCCCGACTGAACGCCGCCGGAATCACCACCATCGCCGAATTGTCGTTCGACCCCAAGATGCGGCCCGCCCTGGCCGCAATAGCCGACGCCGGACTGCTCACCACCCGCCTGCGGCCCTACGAAATGTCCAACGACGCACACACTACCGAGGCGTCGCCGGGCGACGGAAACGACCTGGTGCGCCAGATCGGCATCAAGGTCTGGTCCGACGGTTCGCCGTGGGTCGGCAACATCGCCACCAGTTTCCCGTATCTCGATACCGAAGCCACCCGTGCGCTCGGGATCGCCTGCACGCACGGGCATGCCAACTACACCGGCGAACAGATCCACGACATCAGTTCCGCTTACTTCGCCAAGGGGTGGCAGATGGCGTGCCACGCCCACGGCGACGACGCGATCACCATGGTTCTCGACGCGTGGGAGCAGCTTCTGAAGGAGCACCCCCGGCCCGATCACCGGTTGCGCCTCGAACATGTCGGCGCGATGCGTCCGGATCAGTTCGCCCGCGCAGCGGAACTGGGCGTCACGGTCAGCATCTTCATCGACCACTTGCACTACTGGGGTGACGTTCTGGTGGATGACCTGTTCGGCCCCGAATACGGATCCGTCTGGGCCGCAGCAGGATCTGCACTCGCGGCCGGGCAACGGTTCACCTTCCACAACGACGGTCCCGTCACCCCCGCCAATCCGCTACGGAATATGCAGGACGCCGTCACCAGACTTTCGCCCAGCGGCCGCGTCGTGGCACCCCAGGAACGGATCCCCGTGGATGCCGCAGTGCGCGCCCACACGGTCAACGCCGCGTGGCAGCTGTTCAGCGAAGATCACATCGGGTCCATCTTTCCCGGTGCCTACGCGGATTTGGTTGTGCTGTCGGCAAATCCCCTCGACGTCGAGCCGGCCGAGCTGGCCGACATCACGGTGCTCGCCACCATCCTGGAGGGTCGGACGGTGTACGGAGACCTGAGCGAGATCGGCTGATCGGTCGCCGCGGACAAGACTGTTGCCCTCCCTGCTCGAGTTCCAAGGATCGTTGCGAAACCGGAGACGGCGCAGGTGGTCTCAGGGTTCAGTGCGGATGTCGTCAACGACCTGAGCAATCGCATGTTTCGCCCAGGCCGTGATCTGCTCGTTCGTGTCGCGGTAGCACGGCAAGGCAACCAATGCAATCGACAGAGCCCATGCGCGGCCACGCGTCCAAGTGCCCTCGTCCACGTCAACATGAAGCCGGAATGTATGCCGAGTGCTCGGCGTCAGCAGAGTCCATGCAATGAGGCAGTCGAGATTGCCTGCCGCAAATCGAATGAAGATCCGAAAAGTCTCAGAAATCAGAATTGTCGAAAATTATTGCATAGGAACAGTTTTCGATATTCAAGTCTTGTGTTCGAAACTTTGTTCGATTAGACTTTGAGCATGGACAGTCGGGAAGCGTGGCAGCTGGATGGTGAGGGCCTCAAGAGTGAGGTTCTGGATCTGGTGCGCGCCCGGCACGAGTTGCAGTCGCGGATGGTGTTGCTGATCGTCGAAATGTTTTCCCGGGACGTTCTCGGCGGGAAGGGTTTTCGGGCGATCGCACAGTGGTTGCACGGGTCGACGAATCTGGAGATCGGCGAATGCAGCCTGCTGGTCGGGTTGGCGCGGTTGCTGATGCTCGAACCCGTGGTGGGCGATGCGTTTCACCGCGGTGACGTTGATGCGTTGAAAGCCCGTCAGGTGGCGTCGTTTTGTCAGCATCCACCGAAGAACATGACGCCGGCGGATGTCGACAAGGCCCGCGGGATCTTGTTGGGGTTGGCGTCGAAGAACATCGTGGATTGCGATGCGGTGCGGGCGGCGATCCGGCGGATCGAGAAGCAGTACGGCAAACGCGAGGACGGCGTTCCGGTGGGTGAGGATTCGGAGCGTAACGAGTTCTACGCCTCGAAAGGCTTGTACGGGCGGGTGACCGTGAAGGGTGATTTGGATTCGGTGAACGGGGCGCGTCTGATCACGTTGTTGTCGAGCCTGTCTGCGCCGATACCGGAGAAGGACGGCGTGAAGGACACCCGTACTCCGGCGCTGCGGCGTGCGGACGGGTTCTGCGAACTACTGCGGCGGTACGAGCGGGCGGGGTTGGGTCCGATCGAAGGCGGGGTGAAACCGCACATCACGGTCACCGCGTCCGCGAAAGACATGACGGATCTGCAGGCTTTGAAAGACCTCCTGCCGTCGACGGAGGAACTCGGGTTTGCGTGGGCGGATTGGGTGGGTCCGATCAGTATCGATACCGCGCGGATGTTGGCGTGCGACTGCACCGTGACGCGGATTTTGTTGGATGAGAATGGTGTTCCGCTCGACTGCGGTAAGGAAGCGAGAACAGCGACGGTGCCGCAGCGGCGGGCTCTTGCGGTTCGGGATGGCGGGTGTGCGTTTCCGGGGTGCGGAACGCCGTCGGGGTGGTGCGATGCTCATCATATTGTTCACTGGAACGATGGTGGCCCAACAGATCTCGACAATCTGATCTTGTTGTGCGGTCATCACCACCGGACACTGCACCACACCGAATGGCGGGTGGAGATCGGGCCGGATCGCAAAACGGTGTTCTACCCGCCGATGTCTGTTGATCCGTATCAGCAGCCGATCGGCGGGAACAGCCCACCGACAGCAGCCTGAAGTGAAACAACTCGAGACGCGAGCACCGGGGCACGATCATGCCCCGGTGCTCATGCTGCGTTCCGCCATCTTCGCGGAGACGTACGGCCTACCAGCGGTTCCGAACCTCCTCGGCAAATCCGAGGAGATCTCGAACCACCACGGAGGTACCGTCGTCGAGGATTACTGTGCCGGAGAACTTTCCGAACACCTGATGCTGAATCGAACGCAGCACCCCGACGTCGAAAGTCGCGGCACGGTCGATGATCGGCTCGAAAGTCATCTCGAAGCGACCATCGTTGCTCGAGAAGTTCCACGGAGCGCCGTCGTACGTTCCCTGCGGGATGCCGAAGTCGATCCTGTCCAGTTTGTGTGCCCGCCCTCCGACAAACACGATGTTCTCGCTGGCCGCCGTAGTATCGCCGAAGCCGTACCCGATGTTGAATCCGAACCGCTCGCCGTTCACCAGTCCGGATGCAGAACCCCAGTACCAGGTGTTGTCGTAAGTCCAGACTCCCCTGCCCCAATCGAGAACGCCGAACGAGTCCTCCGAGCGAAATGTGAAGTCGTCGCTCCCGATTCGCACGGTCCCGGCAGCGGGCAGGCAGTTGATCTTCTGGTTGTAGTAAAACGATCGGGACGCCTTCGGAAACGGTGTGGCGATCACCATCCGGTCATCGGCAGGACTCGCCAGGAACAAATCGGCATGAAGACCTCGTCCACCGTCGAAAGCCGGGTAGTCGACGATCAGGTGGCGCCCACCGTCCACATGGCGAAACTCGAAGCGAGCTTTACCTTTCGACACCACCACATCACCGTCGTCCGCGCTTTCGGGCAGGCCGAGCCTTCCCATCGGGAACGGCAGCATCACGTTTTCGGTAATCTCGTGTGGTGTTCGGAAATCGAGCCAGGAGACTCCGAGCAAGCCCATGTACCCATTGTCGGCGACGGTCAACGCGATGCCGTAATCCGCAGTAAGAACGCAGTAGTAGTCCCACTCCTTGATCCGGAACTTCGGAGCGGCGATCGCAGAGCGTCGATACTTGCGAATCTCCGATGGGGCCCAACCCGTCTCGACCAAATGTCCGCCATCGTCGAGAAGCGGGCCGGGCGACATCAGTGTCTGCATTCTTACTTCCAGCGTCCCAAGATCTCGTTCGCACGGTTGGCCAATGCCATCTGGAAGAACGGACCGAAGCTCACACGTGCCACTCCGAGCGGACCGAAACTTGCCGGGTCGTCCTGATCCGGGATTCCGATCGCATTGATCGGAAGTGGGAGCTCGGACGTCAGGCGGCGCTGGGTCGCGTCGTCATGCCGCCCGACGGGGTAAAGAACGTCGGCGCCGGCGTCGGCCGCCAGCTTGAGGCGTGCGATGGCGCGATCGACGCGATCGGACTCGTCACCGACCTGCTTCACGAACAGGTCGGTGCGCGCGTTGACGACAACGTGAACTCCGGCTGCGTCGGCGGCCTGACGAAGCCCACCCACGAAGTCGGCGTGCTCCTGGGCCTCACGCAAGCGTCCGCCTTCACTGTGAACGGTGTCCTCGATGTTGAGTCCGACAGCGCCGGCATCGATCAACCCGTCGATGAGAACTGCCGGCTCGAGCCCGTAACCACCCTCGATGTCCACCGAGATCGGGGCGTCGACCGCACCGGTGATCTGCTTGATCCGGTGCAGAAGTTCGTCGAAGGTGATGCCCTCGTTGTCCGGCTTGCCGATGGAATCGGAAACCGGGTGGCTGCCCACCGTCAGGGCTGCAAAACCTGCAGCCACCGCAAGATTCGCCGACCACGCGTCCCATACCGTCGGGAGAATGACCGGATTACCTGGCTGGTGCAACGCCAATAGAGCAGTTGCCTTGTCGTTGATCGAAGTCATGCGGTGGCTCCTCGAGATCGTGGGGTGTACCTCTCACCTACCGACTCTAGTGAGCGACCGGGCAGCCTGTGCTCTTGTAATCGACCTGGAACTCCTTGATGCCGTTGATCCAACCCGAGCGCAGACGGCGCGGATCACCGATCTTGGTGATGTCCGGGACGTTGTCGGCGATCGCGTTGAACATCAAGTCGATCTCCATACGAGCGAGGTTGGCACCGATGCAGAAGTGCGCGCCCGTTCCGCCGAAGCCCAAGTGCGGATTGGGGTTACGAGTGATGTCGAACGTCATCGGGTTCTCGAAGACGTCCTCGTCGAAGTTCGCGGAGCTGTACAGCATCACCACGCGCTGCCCCTTCTTGATCGACACTCCTGCCAATTCCGTATCCTCGAGCGCGGTGCGCTGGAAGGCGGTGACGGGTGTCGCCCAACGGACGATCTCGTCGGCCGTCGTCTTGGGACGTTCCTTCTTGTACAGCTCCCACTGCTCGGGGTTGTCCAGGAACGCGATCATTCCGTGCGTGATGGCGTTGCGGGTGGTCTCGTTCCCTGCGACCGCCAGGATGAGCACGAAGAACCCGAACTCCTCCGGGCTCAAGGAGTCGCCGTCGATGTCGGCCTGGACCAGAGTGGTGACGATGTCGTCTGCCGGGCAGGTACGACGTGCGTCTGCCATTTGGTACGCGTATCCGAGGACCTCGGTGGACGCGACTGCCGGATCACCCTGGTATTCCGGGTCGTCGTAGCCCATCATCTCGTTGGACCACTTGAACAGCTTGTCCCGATCGTCCTGCGGTACACCGATCAGATCCGCGATCGCTTGGAGCGGCAGCTCGCTGGCAACCTGCTTCACGAAGTCGCCCGGGCCTTCGCTCACAGCGGTGTCGACGATGCTCCGTGCACGACGGTCCAATTCGTCGCGCATGCCGTTGATCGCGCGAGGCGTGAACAGCTTCGAAATCAGCTTGCGGAGCTTGGTGTGCTCCGGTGCATCCTTGTTGAGCAGAAGATGCCGGAGCATCTCGACGGCCTCACGTGGCATGTCGTCGGCGAAACGCGCGATCGCGGTGTTCTCCCAGCTCGAGAACACATCGCTGCGCTGGCTGACCTCTTTGACGTCAGCGTGACGCGAGACCACCCAGTAGCCCTCGTCCTGGAATCCACCGACCGTCGGCGGCTGCTCACACCACCACACGGGTGCGTTGCGACGCAGTTCGGCGAATTCCTCGAAAGGGATCCGCTCCCCGAGGACAGCAGGATCGGTGACGTCGAATCCGGCCGGCAGGTCAGGCGTGCGTGTTGTGTCCGAGATGGTCATGGCGTCCTCTGATCGGTCGAATGTGCGCTACACCACAGAGTAGCTTTCACTAACGGACTGTCAAGTGAAAGACGGAGAGTCTCGTGCAACTGACCCGTGAGAGCCCCCGCGGCACTAGGATCCTGGTAATGACAGATACCTCCGGCAGACTGACGCTGCGAGAGAAGCAGAAGCAGCGAACCCGCGCAGACCTCGTGGATGCCGCCGGCGCGCTCTTCACCGAACGCGGATACGCGGCTGTCACCGTCGAGGACATCGCCGGCCGGGTCGGTTGCAGCCGAGCCACCTTCTACCTGCACTTTCCCGGAAAGATCGACATCCTCAAGGCGCTCGGCTCGAACACCGTCGTATCCAGCACCCTCGCCATATTCCAGGATCTCGACCACGTACTCGATTCCGGTTCGCGCGAAGAATTCGCCGGCTGGATCAACCGCGCTCTCGACTGGTGCCGCGATCACCACCACATGATGCGGGCGTGGGACGAGGCCATGGTCCTCGAACCCGAGTTCCGCACACTGGCCCGCGAAGGCATCTCTGCACTGCCCAACGCGATGCCGTCGTACCTCGCCCGTTGGCCGCAGAGCCGACACGACGAGGCGAAACTCCGGGTCGAACTCCTGCTGACACAGGTCGAGCGCTTCTTCATTCGCTGGGCGGAACAGGGCGCGATCACCGCGGGTGCGGACGTCGCAGCAGACGTTCTCACCGACATCTGGTTTCCGGCACTCACGCCGCCCACGACCGATGTCGCGGCGCCGCGATAGGTTGGCCCGATGCCACTCGATCTTCGAGCGATCCTCACCACCGTCGCTGCGCTCCTGTCCGGGATACTCGCTGCGCTGGCCCTGACCAATCCGGTTCTCCGTGACTGGGCCATCGTGGCCTCTCCGTCGGAAGTAGATCGCTGGATCAGCAGTGGACCCACCGCTGTCGGGCTCGGCGCCGTGGTTGCCGTGCTTGCCTGCGCACTCTCACAGCGTCGCGGCTCCCGTCGGGCAGCCTGGATCGCGATCACCGTCGGGGTCGCCGTCATCGCGATCATTCGGGCAGTCGTGCCCGAGGTTGCGTCACTGGACCTGCTGATCGCCGTGATCATCGTCAAAAGTGTTGCAGCCGGTGCGATTCTGGGTTGTGTGGTTGCCGTCAGTTGGGATCGCACCGCCACGAAGAACGCCACCCTCCTCGGCGTGCTTGCCGCCTTCCTCGCGGTTCGCACGTTCGCCGGCGGGACGGGCCGGATGAGTACGTCTTCGGTAGGTGAGCCGTCGTGGTGGCTGATCGGCGCCACGGCCGCAGCAGCAATCGCCTGTGCAGTGACCGCGCAATCCGGCTTCCGGATCCGCAAGCCCGACGCGGGCGAAATCCGCATCGCGCTCGTGGTGATCGCCGCGCTGGCGATCGGGCATCGAGTGCTCGGCGCCGTGATCGATCGCCAGCAGTACGCGTCCGAGGCAACTGCCTGGATCGTCATGGTCTTGGCAGCGGGCGCTGCGCTCGCGTTGACATGGATCGCCGCCTACCGTCTCGGCGACACCTCCGGTGCTGGTGGCAAGTTCCTCTGGGCCGCAACCGCTCTGGCCGCTGCGTCGGCTCCGCTGTTCGTCGACATCGCGAAGGGTTCCGGCCACTGGGGAGACCTGAAGTCCCCCTGGGTACTGGTGCTTTTCGCAGCCCTGCCGGTCGCCGTCGGATTGCGACTGCACAAGCAGGTGCCAAACCTCGTTCCCATCGCCGTTCTCGTTGCGGTACCGCTGTCAGAACTACTGCCCTTCGACTCCGCGCACGGTGTCTGGTCAATCGCACTGAAGATCGCCTCGCTGGGTCTCGCCGCCGGATTGCTGTTCGGTGCCCTGGCTCCCGGCAGCCTGGTCGACGCCACACTCGGACTCGCCATTCCCTTTGCCGCAATGACCTTCTCGTCGATCGCCATTCTCACCGATCAGCTCACCGCGCCGCCAGAGTTGACAGCGGCAGACATTCAGCGATTGATGGAACTTCCCATCCCGGCGCACGTCAGCGCCAACGGAGGACTATTCGGACGCGGAATAGGCATCACCATCGACTACGTCACCCCTCAGACCGTCGGCGCTGCAATCCTCTTCGCCTTGATCATCGGCTTCTGCGGTGCAGCGATCCTCCGACGATCCCATCCACCCGTCGACACCACGGAATCTCGGATCGAACCGGAGCCAGTCGACTGACACACCGTCACCGGACTGAGACCTGCTATTGCGGTGCAACTGGTACCGGATTGACTATTTTGGAGCAGTGCCCATCGCCCGCAGGACGCTGCTCGTCGCGCTGAGTGGCGTGACGGCATTCGTCGTCACCGTCGTCGCCTTGGCACCGTTCGTGAACAGCCAGTCGACGTCGATTTCGACGGGCGACAGGTTCTGGTCGATCTCGACGATCGGCGCCGGCGTTCTGGCTGTGGTCGCGGTCGGGACAGCCGCGATGATGGCCCGCTGCCGGTTGCGGACCGCGGCCATGACGGTCTTCGGTGGACTCCTACTCGAACTGCCCGGGCTCTACGATCACAACTTCGAGGCACTCTCACCCGTCGGTGCGGGAGTCGCTGTCGGCGCGGTCACGGTTGCTGCCGCTCCCCGGGTCCGAGCCGCTTCCGTCGCGGGAACGATTGTTGCCGTGCATGTCTCGGATTCACTCCTCGACGAAGACGCTATTCCTCGGCGGTACGCAGACTACATCGCCGACAACACCAACCAGTTTCAACCACCAGTGTTGGGGGCAACACTGCTCGCGCTGGCATTGGCCGCCGCCTGCGTCGCCGCGTTCTGGTTCCACGACTTCGACAAGGACCACCCCAAAGAACGGATGGCCGTTCGACCGGTGACTATCGCGGCGGTGCTCACTCTCTTCGGGGTCGCTGCGAATTGGTGGTTCGAGATCACCACCGTCACGGCGGCGGTGCCTCTACTACTCGTCGCGCTGGTGATCACGGTGATCTGCGCGCGGGTGCTGGGCGACGGCAGTCGAATCCTGCTGATGTGTACCGCTGCCGTCGCAACTCTGGCGGCGGTCTCGGCGAACCGTCCCGCAACCGAAGCCATGGAATGGTCGAAAACCCCCGCCTCCACCGCCGTCGTGATCGGACTCGTCATCGTCGCCGCGGCAGCGATCGGCGCGATCGCTCCCTCGCGAGTCGTCGGCTACGGATTGCTCCTGACGGTCACGGTCGCCGGGATCGTCAGCTACGCCACGTCGCCGTCGCCGAAGATCGGTGACGTTCTCACGATCAGCGATCTTCTTGTCGCCTTCACCGCTGCGGTCGTCACATACGCGATCGCCAGCGCGATGTACCGAGAGCCACCGCGGACCGGAGCGTCGCGAGCACTCGTCGGACTCGGTGTCATCTTCGGCCCGACGGCGCTGGCCCTGCTCGTCTATCCGCAGTTCGACTACGGATGGACGGCGTACACGCCGCTCGACGAGAACAAGCCCTTCAACGGCATCACGACGGTCGGCCCGTTCGAAATCTCGACCGACATTCTGATACTCGACGCCGTGGCGCTGATCATCGTGGCCGTCTGCGCCTACGTGAGTCTCCGATTGGGGCGGATCAATCGATCCGTTCCTCCGCCGATCAGTCGATCAGATCCATCGACGCCAGGCGATGGAACACTTTGAGCGATCCGGGCGCCACCTCGTCCATCGCTGCGTACTCGGCGAGCGTGAAGTAGCGGAACTCGGCGATCTCGCTGGTCGGGTGCGGGTCTCCGGCCATCTCCGCCAGATAACAACTCATGTGCAGGCCCGTGTCCGCGGAATGTCCGAAAGCGTGAGCCTCGAAGACGTCGAGGAACGTGACCGTCCCGTCGACCAGATCGACGTCGAGTTCCTCCCGAATTTCGCGGTGCAGTGCCTGCTCGGGCGTCTCCCCCGGGTCGATCTTTCCGCCGGCCATGTAGAACGCCGTCTTGCCCACGGAGCGGGTCTGGATCAGCTTGCGGTCACGAATGTGTGCAAGGGCAGCGGTACGGATGATCGTGGTGGGTGTCGACGAATTCACGTCGTCCAACCTACGTGTATCAGCGAGTGCCGATGATGTCCGAATCGACTCGCTGCACATCGAAACTGCCACGCCCGGTAATATGTACGCAAAGACAACCTCTCCGACAAGGTGAATTGTCTCGTTAATCCGATAGGTTCGATTTTGTTCGGACACCCCGCCGCCCGCTGACAACACGACGGAGTGCCTTTTGCTCGCTATCTTGCTTGCCCATGCCGTTGCCGCCCTCTTGGCTCCGCTTGTGGTGCGCAGGTTAGGGCGAAACGGCTTCTTCCCCCTCGCGATAGTCCCCCTCGCCGGCCTCGGCTGGGTCATCGACAAATGGGGCACCGTCGAGACGCTGCACATCACCTGGGTTCCAGGGCTGTCGATGGACATCGACTTCAGGTTCGACGCGCTCTCGGCCATCATGGCCGTGCTCGTCCTGGGTGTCGGCACGCTCATCCTGGTCTACTGCGCCCGCTACTTCACCGACGACGAACCTCGACTCGGTATCTTCGCCGCCGAGATGGTCGCCTTCGCGGGTGCCATGTTCGGGCTAGTGACCAGCGACAACATGCTGCTTCTCTACGTGTTCTGGGAACTGACGACGGTCCTGTCGTTCCTGCTCGTGGGTCACTACGCCGAACGCGCCACCAGCCGCCGCGCCGCGACCCAGGCACTGCTGGTCACCACCGCGGGTGGTCTGGCGATGTTGGTCGGCATGATCATCCTCGGCCAGGTCGGCGGCAGCTACAACCTGTCCGAACTGGTCGCGAACCCGCCGACGGGGTGGCTCCCGTCCGTCGCGATCGTCCTGATCCTGATCGGTGCGCTCTCCAAATCGGCAATCGTGCCCCTGCACTTCTGGCTTCCCGGTGCAATGGCCGCGCCAACCCCTGTCAGCGGTTATCTTCACGCTGCTGCAATGGTCAAGGCCGGTATCTACCTCGTCGCGCGCCTGGCTCCCGGGTACGCCGATTCGCCGCCGTGGCGCATCACCATCATCAGTTTGGGTCTGCTGTCGATGATCCTCGCCGGTTGGCGAGCCATGCGCGCGTACGACCTCAAACTCGTCCTCGCCTTCGGAACCGTCAGCCAACTCGGCTTCATGATGGTCCTGGTCGGCATCGGCACGCGTGACGCCGCCCTGGCCGGCATGACGATGGTCGTGGCGCACGCGATGTTCAAGGCCGCACTCTTCATGGTCGTTGGCATCATCGATCACACGACCGGTACCCGTGACCTGCGCAAACTTGCTCACCTGGGTAAAGCGGCACCCGCTCTCGCGATCATCGCGAGCCTCGCTGCCGCCAGCATGGCCGGTCTGCCACCGCTACTCGGATTCGTCGGCAAGGAAGCCGCACTCGAATCGGTGCTCGAAACGAACGCGCTCGGCCACTGGTCGTCCATCGCCGTCGTCACGGTGATCGTGTTGGGCTCGATCCTCACCGTCGGCTACAGCGTCCGCTTCATCTGGGGCGCCTTCGGACGTAAGACCCTGAGCAAGCCCAGCCCAGCCGTGAGCAAGATGCACAAGCCGGGTTGGCTGTTCCTGTTCGCGCCCGGCCTGCTCGCTGTTCTCGGTCTGGCCGCCGGCATTCTCTCGCCCCAGCTCGAGAAGCTGCTGACCCCGTACTCCACCACACTGGCCCCCGGACCTCACGCCGACTACCACCTCGCGCTGTGGCACGGATTCAACACTCCGCTGCTGCTCACCTGCATCGTCATCGCCGGCGGCATCGCGCTCTACATCGCGCAGCGTCAGATCAGCCGACTGCACTTCGAGCACCCGCCGCTCGGCAACGCCGACCGTATCTACGACGCGACCCTGCGCGGCATGGACACCATCTCGATGCGCCTGACCGGTGCCACTCAGCGTGGTTCGCTCCCCCGCACACAGTCGACGATTCTCGCGACGCTGGTCGTTGTGCCGCTGTTCCTGCTGATCATCGACACCGATGGCGGCGGAGTCGACCTTCGGATGTGGGATTCACCCATCCAGTTCACGATCGCGCTGATGATGATCTCGGCCGCCATCGCCGCGACGCTGATGCGCAACCGACTCGCCAGCGTCATCCTCGTCGGACTCACCGGCTACGGCTGCGGCGTGTTGTTCGCGCTGCACGGCGCACCCGACCTCGCGCTGACCCAGTTCCTCGTCGAGACACTGACACTGGTGATTTTCGTGCTCGTGCTCCGGAAGTTCCCCGCCGAAGTCGACGAGAGCAAGGCGATCGGCTTCAAGTGGCCGCGTGCCGCACTCGCTGTCGCCGTCGGTATCACCGTCACCACCATCGCGGCCTTCGCGACCAATGCCCGAAACACTCGTCCGATCTACGAGCTGCTTCCCGACGCTGCCTACGACCTGGGCAACGGCAAGAACGTCGTCAATGTCCTACTCGTCGACATCCGCGCATGGGACACCCTCGGTGAGATCTCGGTGCTGCTGGTCGCGGCAACTGGCGTCGCCAGCCTCGTCTTCCGCAACCGCCGGTTCGGTATCGCGCCGCGCGTCGCGGACGCCCCCTCCGTCATCGTCGACAAGGCAGCTGCCAACTCGGACACGACGTGGTTGCGCGGCGGAGACCTCATCGATCCTCGACACCGTTCGCTGGTTCTCGAGGTCACCACGAGGTTGATCTTCCCGACCATCATGGTGTTGTCGATCTACTTCTTCTTCTCCGGTCACAATGCCCCCGGTGGCGGTTTCGCCGGAGGCCTGACGGCGGGCCTGGCGCTGGTACTTCGGTACCTCGCCGGCGGACGCTACGAACTCGGTGAAGCCGTACCCATCGACGCGGGCAAGATTCTCGGCCTCGGTTTGGCGCTGGCCGCGGGCACCGCCCTGGTGTCGCTGTTCCTCGGCGCCCCAGCGCTCTCGTCCGCCGTCTTCGAGTTCACACTCCCGCTCATCGGCCACGTCAAACTGGTCACCGCACTGTTCTTCGACCTGGGCGTCTACCTCATCGTGGTCGGCCTGGTCCTGGACGTACTCCGAAGTCTCGGCGCCCGCCTCGACGCAGAAATCGAGGTGAAAGCACCATGAGCGCAAACATCGGAATGCTGATCCTGATCGGCGTCCTCACGTCGGCCGGTGTCTACCTGCTGATCGAACGAAGCATCACTCGGATGCTGCTCGGTCTACTTCTATTCGGCAACGCCATCAACCTCTTGATCCTGACCGTCGGTGGATCGGACGGGAATCCGCCCATCGTCGGCCGAGATTCGGTCCACGAGGAAATAGCGGATCCGCTCGCCCAGGGCATGATCCTGACGGCGATCGTGATCACGATGGGTATCGCCGGCTTCGTTCTGGCACTGGCGTACCGGTCTTACAAGATCAACACCGCCGACGCCGTCGAGGACGATCCCGAGGACACCAAGGTTCTCAAGCGTCGCCTGCCTGCCGACGCTCCCGACCACGACCGCTCCGACGACCCGGTCACCGGTGCCCCGAGCATCGGCGGCGACGCATTCGACAAGGACGGCAACCCTATTCCCCTCGAACAACTGGTCAACCTCGAGGACATCGAATGCTACGACGACCTCCACGACGGCGACTTCGAGGACGAACCGGTACCCGACTGGGCCACCGACCTTGCTCGTAAGAAGGAATCCGAGAAGCGGCGCAAAGACGCTCGCCAGACCAAGATCGAGGGAGGTGGAGGCGCATGACCATCTCGGACAACCTGATGGGAGCCCTTGCGCCCCTGCCCGTCTTGATCCCGATGCTGGCCGCAGCTGCGACGCTGGTCGTCGGCCGACGTCCTCGTTTTCAGCGCGTGATCACACTGATCGCGCTCGTCGGCGTCGTCGCGGTGTCGGGCTTGCTGCTCTACCTCGCCGACCGCGACGGTACGACGGCCGTTCAGGTCGGCGGCTGGGACTCCCCCATCGGCATCACACTCGTGGTCGACCGTCTCTCGGCGATGATGCTCGTGGTCTCGTCGGTGGTGTTGCTCGCCGTCATGATCTACGCGATCGGTCAGGGTATTCGCGACGGCAGCGAGGCCCAGCCGGTCTCGATCTTCCTGCCGACCTATCTCGCATTGACCGCCGGTATCTCCAACGCGTTCCTCGCCGGTGACCTCTTCAACCTCTACGTCGGGTTCGAGGTTCTGCTCGCCGCGAGTTTCGTGCTCCTGACGCTCGGTGCCAGCGCTGACCGCGTCCGGGCCGGTGTCTCGTACGTGATGGTCTCGATGGTGTCTTCGCTGATCTTCCTGGCGGGCATCGCTTTCGCCTACGCGGCGACCGGCACCCTCAACATGGCCGACATGGCCCTGCGCTTCGACAACATTCCGCCGGGCACACGAACCGCCATCTTCGCTGTCCTGCTCGTGGCGTTTGGCATCAAGGCCGCGGTCTTCCCGCTGTCTGCGTGGCTACCGGACTCGTATCCGACCGCGCCCGCACCGATCACCGCCGTCTTCGCCGGGTTGCTCACCAAGGTCGGTGTGTACGCGATCATCCGCGCGCATTCACTGCTGTTCCCGCAAGGGGAACTCGACAACGTACTGATGGTGTGCGGCCTGCTCACGATGGTGGTCGGCATCATGGGTGCCATCGCGCAGAGCGACATCAAACGTCTGCTCTCGTTCACACTGGTCAGCCATATCGGTTACATGATCTTCGGTATCGCTCTGTCCACGACGTCCGGGCTGTCCGGCGCGATCTACTACGTCGCCCACCACATCATCGTGCAGACGACGCTCTTCCTCGTCGTGGGCCTGATCGAACGACAAGCCGGGTCGTCGTCGCTGCGCCGTCTCGGCGGTCTGGCGGCGGCCAGCCCGATCCTCGCGATCGTCTTCCTGATCCCGGCGCTGAATCTCGGTGGTATCCCGCCGTTCTCGGGCTTCATCGGCAAGGTCGCGCTCCTTCAGGCCGGTGCGGCCGACGCCAGCGCGTTGGCTTGGATCCTCGTTGCCGGCGGCACGATCACCAGCTTGCTGACGCTCTACGCCGTCGCCCGCGTGTGGACCAAGGCTTTCTGGCGAGCCCGGGCCGACGCGCCCGAAGGTGACCTCGCCGACGTCAGCCCGTCAGCGTTGATCGACGAGTCCGAAGAGGACATCGCGTTCGTCGACCGCGAGGATGTCGGCAAGATTCCGCTCTTCATGCTGATTCCGACGGTCGGACTTGTCATCGTCGGTCTGGCACTGACGGTGTTCGCGGGCCGGATCATCGACATCAGCGACAGAGCGGCGAAGGACCTGCAGGACCGGTCCATCTACATCGACGCGGTTCTCGGCAACCACCGGCCCGTGCCGGTCGACGAAGCTCCCGTCGCTGCAGACGACCCTGCTGTAGCTCCCAGTACCGATGTCCCGAATACCGAGGCCCCGAACACCGAGGAGGCTCCGCGATGAAACGCGAACAGGTACTCCGCGTCGGGATCCTGCTGTGGCTGATGGTCGTATGGATCCTGTTGTGGGGCAACATCAGTTTCGGCAACATCTTCGGCGGACTCGCCGTCGGCCTGATCATCATGGTCCTGCTTCCCCTCCCCCGCGTACCGGTCGAGGGTCGGGTACATCTGCTGTCGATTCTGCGTCTGTTGTGGATGATCGTGTACTACGCGATCCAGTCGAGTATCCAGGTCGCGTGGCTGGCGATCCGCCCGTCGCCGCCCCCGGTCACCGGAGTTCTGCGGTACCAACTCGGGATCAAGTCCGACCTGGTTCTCACGCTGTGCATCGACGTTCTCAACCTGATCCCCGGCACGATGGTTCTCGAGATCGACCAGAACCGACGCATCGTCTACGTCCACGTGCTCGACGTCGGCTCGCAGAAAGCCGTCAGCGCGTTCTACCGCTCGGTGGAGGACCTCGAGCGGTTGTTCATCGCGTCGTTCGAACGTGATTCGGACTGGCAACCCAGCCCATGGCACCAGCGCGACTACGAATTCGATGCACCCCGGCAGGAGGACCAACCATGAACGGGTTCATCACCACGATCTTGATCATTTCCGGAGTGATTCTGCTGATCGCCGCCGTACTGACCACGTTCCGATTGCTCGACGGTCCGAGCTCACTCGACCGCCTCGTCGCCCTGGACACGATCATCGCGGTCTCGATGTGTGGACTCGCGGTCTGGGCCGCGTACAGCAAAGACACGACCATCGTTCCCGCGATCGTCGCGCTGGCGCTGGTCGGCTTCATCGGTTCGGTGTCCGTCGCGCGCTTCCGGGTGAGTGACCAGTGATCGGCAACATCCTCGACACGATCGGGGCCATCTCCATCTTCCTCGGCGCGCTGCTCGCGCTGACCGCCGCGGTGGGAATCGTTCGCTTCCCCGACACTCTGCGTCGTATGCACGCGGCCACGAAACCTCAGGTGGTCGGACTGATCTTGGTCCTGATGGGCGCCGTGTTCCTGCTTCGTGGGAGCGTCGACATCTGGATGTTGGTCCTGGTGGGCATCTTCACGCTGCTGACGGCGCCCGTGATCGCGCACAGCGTCGGCCGAGTCGCCTACCGCGAACAGCGCGAAGAGGACGACCTCATGAAGATCAACGAGCTGGAAGACCCGGACTCTCTCCTGTAACGGCATCCCACTCGCCGTCGCGCTCGCCCCACACCGCAAGAGCAGTGCCGGGGCGGGCGAAGAAGGTGGCGAAGTACGCCACCGACATCAGAACCAGGACAGCCATCAGCAGCGGCCCGAAGATCGCCGGGTACTCGGCCATCTGCACCGCAGCGAACCGGTACGAGAGCAACAATCCCGCCAGGAGTGCCGAGCCACCGATCAACAGACGCACTCGGAACCAACCCCAGCCGCGCTCCGGATCCCGTAGCGCCGCATCGAGGGTCAAGCACAGGACGGCACCGGCAATGAGGTCGACGCCGTAGTGGAATCCGAAACCGAGCGTCGCGGTCAGGGTCGCAACGAGCCAGAACGATCCCAGGCTGCGAATCCACCACGGCCCGCTGCGCGAGTGGATAAACAATGCGACCGCCCACGCGGTGTGCAGGCTCGGCATGCAGTTTCGCGGTGCGGCGTCGTCGAACGGCAGCGACGACGGTGATGCGAAGTCGAAGTTGGGCACGATGTTCGGCCAGTAGTCACCGATCTGGAATCCGAACCCACGCGGACCGAAGGCGAACACCGGGCCGACCACCGGGAACAGGACGTAGAAGATCGGGCCGATCAGCCCGATGAGCAGGAACGTGCGCAGCAGGTGATGCGACGGCCATCCCTTACGTACTTGATAGAGAGCAACCACGATCACCGCGACCGGCAGTTCGACGTAGATCCAGTCGAGGGCTGCGGCACCGACGGGGCCCATGGCGTCGACGATCTGGCCCATCACCCACGACGGATTCCCGAGAGCCTGGTCGGCGAGGAACACGTACTCGTCCCACACGTCGGTGCCGACGAGAATGGTGATCTCCAGCCACGTCTCGGCAACCTTGGCCGCGATGATGAGCAACGCGCCCAGCGCGACGCCGTGCAGAACGCTGAGTCGACGCTCACCGGACAACTTCCACACCGCGTACACCGCGATGGCCGTCAGCACCCAGGTGCCGCCGGTGCCCATCGTCAGCGGTCCACCCGAGAACCAGCGGATCGCGCCGACGACCACGTCGATCACGACGGCCGCGGATACCGCGTAGATGCGTTCTTTGTTGTTCAGTCCGACGAGCGCGAGAGCGAGGCCCACCCAAGGCATGGTCGCGGAGCGGGGAACGAGGAAGTAGTCACCGAACAGGCTTTCCACCGGACCGAGATAGCCCTTGTACGACGCGAACGCCTGCACGCCCAGGACCAGCACGGTCAATGCTGCTGTGCCGATCAGAAGGAGTCGGTGAGAACTCGACCACGAACGGTCCGACTGTCCGGGTGCGCCCCCTCGTTGGGACCAACTGTCTATCAACACCGGACAATAGTAAACGGCGTGTGAACTGAATATGGACACCCACTGGACAAACGGTTGGTATGCCCGGATTTCCAGTCCGCGAAACAGCCCTTCGCACTGTGAACCTGCTAGGTGCCCAACTCTGCGACCAAGGCGTCGACGACCGCAACCAGATCGCCGCCCGTCGCTTCCGCGACACGACGTTGCCGCTGGTAGGACGCGCCGCGACGGGGAATGTCCGCCACCGACGCCAACTCGTCCGCGCAGCCGAGCGAGACCGCGATCGGCGCCAAGTCGTCGAGTAGGCGATCCAGATCGTCAGTGACGAGGCACTCGTTTGCGTCGGAGTCGAGGATGATCTCGGCGTCCAGTCCGTATCTCGCTGCGCGCCACTTGTTTTCCTTGACGTGCCACGGCTGCATGTTCGGCAGAGTCTCACCGGCACTCAGTCTGCGGTCCAGATCGACGATGAGGCAGTGGACCAGAGCAACGAGGGCACCCAGTTCGGCGCGCGTCGAGACGCCGTCGAACACCCGGACCTCGATGGTTCCCCACTTCGGCGCGGGACGGATGTCCCAGTGCATGCCACCGATCTTGGTGATCACACCGGTCTTCATCTGGTCGTCGATGAACGACTCGTATTCGGCCCAGTTCTCGAACTGGTACGGAAGACCTGCGGTGGGGAGCTGCTGGAACATCAACGCTCGATTGGACGCATAGCCGGTGTCGACACCGGCCCACATCGGCGAGGATGCCGACAGCGCCAGCAAATGCGGATAGCGCTGCAGCAGTGCGTTGATGATGGGGAAAACGCGGTCCGCGGACGAGACACCCACGTGGACGTGCACGCCCCAGATCAGCATCTGCCGACCCCACCACTGCGTGCGTTCGATGAGCTCGTCGTAGTCGGGCGTCCGGGTGACCAACTGAGTCGACCATTGCGCGAACGGGTGCGTGCCCGCGCTGATGAGGTCGACGCCGAGCGGATTCGCGGCGCGACGCAGCAGATCCAGTGACCTGTCGAGATCACTCATCGCCTCGCCGACCGTCGAATGAATACCCGTAACGAGTTCGACGGTATTTCGCAGTAGTTCCTTGGTGATGTGCGGGGTTTCGGAGCCGGCAAGCTCTTCGACCGCCGAAAACACCTCGGCTGCTGTGTTGGAGAGATCTCTGGTCTTGCGATCGACCAGCGCGATCTCCCACTCCACGCCCAGCGTCGGGCGCGGCGAACCTGGAAATGGAACTACCACGCAGAGAATCCAATCACAGTGTCGGTAAAAACACCGTGCTGGCTACTGCGTGGTAGTCGCCGGAAGTGATGCAAAACTCAGGTGAGTTTGTCAGCTCTTGGTGATGACACCGCAAGCAACGCGTCCGCCTGCGTCACCGGTGTCGAGGGTCTGCTGATCCGGTGCCGGCGCGTAACGCGTCGGGATGTTGCCGAAGTTGTCCGCTCCGGCGTGGATCATGACGGATGTTCCACCGTTTGCGACCAGTTCGTCGACGGTGAATGCATCGGTCGTGGTGACCAGTGTGGCGGTGCCGTCTTCGAGGACCTGAACCGAAGTGAGGTCGCCGCTCGCCGGGTGGCCCGTGTGACCCTCGGCCTGGAAGTGTCCGCCTGCCGAGAGGAAGTTACCCGGCTCTCCGCCGCTGGGGGCAACGGAATTGGTCTCGCACTTGGCGACCTGGTGGACGTGGAATCCGTGGAAGCCGGGGGTGAGGCCCTTGGCGTCGAGGGTGACCTTGACGTCGCTACCTTCCTGCGCGAACGTAACCGTTCCGACCTTGGCGCCGTCGGTGCCGTTCAGCGTTGCGGTGACCGTTTCGGCAGAAGCGCCGGCGTGAGCCGTCTCGGAACCGTGGCCGCCCGCGCTTTCGTGCGCGCTGGGATCGGCTGCACCGGTCCACACCGGAGGAGTCGTGCCGGGGACGCTGCTGGGCTCTTCGCTGTTACTGCAAGCGGTCAAGCCGAAAGCGGCAATCGCGACTACAGGGGCAACGACGCGCCAGGACATACGCCGGGTGCTGCTGGGGGCCATCGAACCGCTCCTTTGAGGTGGCGAGAAAGTGCTTCTGATCATAACGGCGCGTGTAGTAGCTGGAACCGACGGGTCAGTTCCACCTTCACGACCGGTCAGTTGGAGGTCACGATCACGATCACGCCAGGTGACGCGTTCGCGATGCCGGCGAATCGAGGCTCTGCGGAGACTCCGAGTTCAGCCGCGATCTTCTGCGCCGCTGCCTTCTCCGCCGCGGACGATCCGTAATACACCGTCGTCGTACTGACGGTGCCCTCGCTGTAGTTACCCGTCTCCTCGACGTTCCAACCTGCTGCCGTCAATTCCTCGGCGGTGCCTGCTGCCAGACCGGAGACGGTGCTGTTGTTGAGAACTCGAACGCTGACATTCGACGTGTCGGTGCCGCTCGCGGAGCTGGAAGTCGTGGTCGTCGCAGTTCCCGAGGGTCGCGACGTGGTGGTGGTATCGCCCGAAGCGGGTTGTGTCGTCGCTGCCGGCTTGGTGGTGGCCGGCGCGGGGGCGCTCGTCGTGGCAGACGCCGAGGATTCGGTCTGCTCTGCTGCGGTGTTCTCGTCGCCCGATCCACCGTCGCTCGATCCACCCAGTGAGGCTGCTCCGAGACCGATGAACACGATCGCCAACGCGATCAACACCATGGCGATTGCGCGAAGCGGAGGTCCGGACGGCTGCTCTTTCGGGGTACTCACGATGTCGACCTTATCGCCAGTGTGTGGACAGCCCGATCATATGTACGCGTGATTCAGGTGACCTCGAAGCCGAGGCGGCGGGCGGCCCTGGCCTTCTGACGGCTGGCACGCAGACGACGCAGGCGCTTGACCAGCATGGGATCAGCCGCCAAGGATTCGGGGCGATCGACCAAGGCGTTGAGAACCTGGTAGTAGCGGGTTGCCGACATGTCGAACAACTCCTTGATGGCTTCTTCCTTCGCACCGGCGTACTTCCACCACTGGCGCTCGAAGGAGAGGATGTCGTGCTCCCGGCGGGTGAGGCCGTCTTCGCCCACCTCGTGCATGCCTGCTGTATCTACTACCGAATCGTCGGCGCCAGTGCCTTCGGACTGGTTCCGACTACGCGCGGTTGCGCCGTCCATGTCACTCCTCGACTGCTGTGCTCGGCGTCAGCGAGACTCGTATGCCCGGTGTTCTTTTTCCGACCGAATTCTCGCGGCCGTGAGTTTCCCGGTCCCCTGGCCCGAAGGTAACTCACAATTTCCCCCGCGGCCCACGTTCCGACCGAGCAACGAATTACATCGCTGTTCTTCAGCAACCATTGAACCATGATCGAGTGTGCGGGCCGTGATAACTACGCGGGCGCGCCGCACTATCCTTGTCCGCATGGCTATCCTCCCCATCCGAATCGTCGGCGACCCAGTACTGCACAAGGCGACAGAGCCGGTCACTCAGTCCCCGGCCGAGATCGCCGAACTGATCGCAGACATGTACGAGACGATGGACGCTGCCAACGGCGTCGGTCTGGCGGCCAATCAGGTCGGTGTTCCACTGCGAGTCTTCGTCTACGACTGCCCCGGTGACGACCGCAGCAGCGAGCGTCGACGCGGCGTCGTCGTGAACCCGGTACTCGAGACGTCCGAAATCCCCCAGACGATGCCCGACCCGGACGAAGACTTCGAGGGTTGCCTGTCCGTTCCCGGCGAGCAGTTCCCGACGGGTCGCGCCGATTGGGCGAAGGTCACCGGCACCGACGCCGACGGCAACCCGATCGAGGTCGAGGGCACCGGATTCTTCGCACGGATGCTCCAGCACGAGACCGGGCATCTCGACGGTTTCCTCTACACGGACGTACTGATCGGCCGCAACGCGCGCGCTGCCAAGAAGATCATCAAGCGTTCCGGTTGGGGCAAGCCCGGTCTGACCTGGACGCCGGGGACCGTCGACGATCCGTTCGGTCACGACGACGACGATTACGAAGACTGAGAATTCTGCTCTGAACGGCAACATTTCGATCGGTAGCCGGGTGGTTTTGCGATACAAGCTCCCACCCGGCTATTCGCATCCCATGACCGACGTCATCGGCATCCTCGAGGGCGCCGATCCCATCGCCGTTCGCGCCGGCGACGGTCGGCTGGTCCAGGTCTCCGCCGATCAGGTGATCGCGCTCAAGAGTCTCTCGGCCCGCCCGATTCGCATCGGCGAGATTAGAAACCTCGAAACGGCTGCTGCGGCGGCGTGGCCGGGGGTCGAGCAGGCGTGGATCGACGGTTGGTTGCTGCGCGCCGGTCACGGTGTCACCGGTCGCGCCAATTCCGCTTTGCCGCTCGGCGGTGCGGGGGCGGTTGCCGGCTTCGACGCGAGCACCATCGAGCGGATACGCCAGTGGTTCGGTGACCGCGGACTGCCGACCCTGCTGCTCCTCCCCGATCGACTCGGCACCGCTCCGGACGGGTGGACCAGCAAGAAGGAAACCATCGTGATGGCCGCCGATCTGGGCAATGTCACGCTGCCGCTCGGTCCTCCGGTCACCTCGTTCGCCGACCGCCCCGACCACAACTGGCTGTCGATGTACGACGCCCACGGCGATCCGGCGTACGTCGAGGCGGTCCTCACGGCTGTCGTGGGCACTGCAACTTTCGGCGCGATCGGAAACACCGACACGACGCTTGCCATCGGGCGCGCTGCGCTCACCGAGGCACCCGACCACAAACGCTGGGTAGGACTGACCGGCATTCACGTCGCCCCTGAACACCGTCGTCACGGAATCGGGTCGCTGATCTGCGGAGATCTACTCTCCTGGGGTCGTGAGAACGGTGCGACGCACGCGTACCTCCAGGTTTCGGCGGACAACTTCGCGGCGATCGCGCTCTACGAGCAACTCGGATTCGTCGAACACCACCGCTACCGATACGCCACCGATCCTGTCGGCGGCTGACGCTAGGCTTGCCCTCGTGCGCATCGCTACCTGGAACGTCAACTCCGTCCGTGCCCGTACCGACAGGATCATCGACTGGCTCGGTCGATCCGACGTCGACGTCCTGGCAATGCAGGAAACCAAGTGCAAGGACGAGCAGTTTCCGTACGAACGCTTCAAGGAAATCGGCTACGAGGTCGCCCACGTCGGGTTGAGCCAGTGGAACGGTGTCGCCATCGCTTCCCGCATCGGCTTGGACGACGTGCAGATCGGATTCGAGGATCAGCCCGGGTTCGACAAGGATCCCGCGGCAGACCCGGTCCGCGAGGCACGTGCGATCGGTGCCACCTGTGGCGGTGTGCGGGTGTGGAGCCTGTACGTCCCCAACGGCCGTGAGCTGGAAGACCCGCATTACGCCTACAAGCTGGATTGGCTGGCCAAGCTGCGCGACGACGCGGAGGGCTGGCTCAAGCACGATCCCGACGCGCAGATCGCCCTGGTCGGCGACTGGAACGTCGCTCCCACGGACGACGACGTGTGGGATCCCGCTTTCTTCGAGGGCAAGACCCACACGTCGGAGCCGGAACGAGCTGCGTTCACCGCCTTCACCGAGTCCGGGTTCGCGGACGTAGTTCGCCCGTACACACCCGGTCCCGGCGTGTACACGTACTGGGATTACACGCAGCTTCGCTTCCCGAAGAAGCAGGGCATGCGAATCGACTTCATCCTCGGCTCACCGGCATTCGCAGCTCGCGTCGAGGCGGCCGAGATCGATCGAAACGAGCGAAAAGGCAAGGGCGCCAGCGATCACGCTCCGGTGATCGTGAATCTCGGGTGATCGTGAATCTCGGGTGATCGTGAATCTCGGAGCCTGATCGTCTGTTTGCACCCTCGGGCTTCTAGTCCTCGACGAGCAGTTCCAGATACTCGGGATGCTCGCCGAGGTACCGCTGAACATAGGTACACACGGGCCGTACCGACCAATCACGTTCACGGGCGCAGTCCATTGCGAACTGCACGAGTACGGCTGCCAGTCCCTGCCCGCCGTACTCCTCTTTGACAACGGTATGCATGTACGCAACCACGTCGCCCGCTTCGGCTCCGCTCCCCGAAATCTCGTCTTCGTCGCGGTATCCGAGGATGCCGACCAACTCGTCGTCGGAGAGCAGTTCGAATCGTTCGTGCGACGGATTGTCCACGAGCGTGACTTCCGGTGAGGTTCCGGTTTTCGAATTTTCGATGTCGTTCATTGCGGCGACCTCCACGGCACGATGTGCACCTGCGCGATCGGCGACAGCTGCGTTCGCACGCTCTCCATAACTGTGATCCATGCCACTCATAGAATCAGCTACCGACGACGCTGTCCCGGGTTCGACCAATTTTTGCACCGGGAACGACCGGATCGCAATCGCAGTTCGCGCCGTCGTTCCCGCGAGAGGTGGGACCGAGCTGCCGTTTCCCCAGGTCCGATCGGTAGGCTCGTCGTCGTGAAGCTGCTGCCCCTGACCCCCGCCGGACAGACCCCGATTCGGGCATTGACCATCGCCGGAACCGACTCCGGTGGCGGAGCCGGCATTCAAGCCGATTCCCGCACGATGGCGATGTGCGGAGTGCACGCCTGCGTGGCCGTCGCCGCAGTGACGGTCCAGAATTCGGTGGGAGTCAGCGGATTCCACGAGATTCCGCCGGAGATCGTCGCCGACCAGGTGCGCGTCGTGGTCTCGGACATCGGCGTCGGTGCGGCGAAGACGGGAATGCTCGCGTCGACGACGATCATCGAAGCGGTGGCCGCGGTTGCCGCCGAGGTTGGGATCGGCCGCGACCGTCGGATTCCGCTCGTGGTCGACCCGGTGTGCGCGTCGATGCACGGCGATCCGCTGTTGCACGAAGAAGCTCTCGACGCGGTCCGCAACACCTTGATTCCGGCAGCCACGGTGGTCACTCCGAACCTCGACGAGGTTCGGTTGATCACCGGTATCGAGGTCGTCGACGACAAGAGCGCCCGCCAAGCGGCAGAAGCGCTGCATGCGCTCGGCGCTCAATGGTCCATCGTCAAGGGTGGCCACCTTCGTACTTCGGAGTTGTCCACCGACCTGTTGTTCGACGGCGACCGTTTCCTCGAATTCAGCAGTGCCCGGATCGACACCGGCAACGATCACGGTGGCGGAGACACGCTGGCTGCTGCGATCACTTGCGCTCTCGCACACGGCTATTCCGTTCCGGACGCGGTGGCGTTCGGCAAGGAGTGGGTGACCAAGTGCCTCGAGGCGTCGTACGACCTCGGCGCGGGACACGGTCCGGTGTCCCCGCTCTGGCGGCTCCAGGTCTAGCGCTCGAGGTCCAGGGCGCTAGTTCCGGCGCACGCGCCAGATTCCCAGGTCGACGGGAACTCCGTTGGGCGTGGTCGCGAAAAACCCTCGCCGCCATGGCCGGATCGTGAGATCGAGATCCTCGAGGGTGCCGGCTTCGAGTTCCTCGAGAGTCGTCGCCGACATCATGACGTTGCCGTCGCCGCCCAGGCCCATCATGCGGGCGGCGATGGTCACGTCGACGCCGAGCCAGTCGTCACCGATCTGACGCGGGGTACCCGTGTGTAGGCCGACGCGCATGCGTGGGGTGTATCCGTCGAGATCGACTTCCGCGAGCGCGTCCTGCGCGGTGAACACCGCCTTCAAAGCCGCATCCGGGCGAATGAACACTGCCATCAGACCGTCGCCCATCCGTTTGACGACGTGTCCGCCGTTGTCGGTGATCGGAGTTTCCACGGCCTGCGCCACCGCACGCAGAAGGGTCAGCGTCGCGCCGTCACCGGCTGCGAGCGACCAGGTGGAGAAGCCCACCAGATCGGTGAAGACGATGGTCAGTTCTTGATCCCCGCGGCCGCGGCCCATCTTTTCCAGCGCTGCCTGCCAGACCTGCAGTGCTCCGAGGCTCACTTCGCGAGTGGCTGCCGGTTTCTGATCGAGCAATCTGTCAGCGACGCGGGCCACGGCGCGGGCACCGCCGGGGCCGGCGAGCGAGAGCGGGTCCCCAAACCCTGGATCACCGGGTAGTGCCCGCCTGAGGCGTCGTAGCGCGTCGATGAGCTGCTGCCGACGGTTAAGTTCTGCCGCAGAGTTCAAGACGACGTCGACGACGCCTCGAACCGAGGAGGAAGAAGCACCTGCCGTGTCGGTGTTCTCCGGGGACAGATCAGCCATAACTCAAGCGTAACTCAGAGTTACAGACAGCGTGCTGCCGCCGTTCTCGCACAGTGGCCTCCTGGTCGCTCGCACAGTCGATCATTCGGTCAGTCGATCATTCGGTTCTGGCCTGTGTCCGGGCATCGCCGACGGGAACTCCGTTCGGCCCGCTCAAATCCTGGGCATACGTCGCAACTCCGAAGGCTACTGCAGAAGCGTTGGCAGCGAGCGCTTCGCGATCGATGTTCGCGAGGTTGTCCTGGGCACTGTGGTAGTTCGGGTCGAAGGTCTCCTCCGCTTCTCCGCCCCACTTCTCGGCCTGTGCCGGCGTCTTGCGCTCGTCCGCGCCGCTGAACACTCCGCCCGCCGGGATTCCGATCTCGATGAACGGGCCGTAGTCGGAACGCCCGTCGAAGTCCGTTCCGTCCGCCGCAATCCCCCGATCGGCAAGGAAGTCGACGAAGGTGCGCTCGATGCCCGCCGACCCCTCGGGCCCGGGCCCCTCCCCGACGGCATCCGAGTTGTCGCCGTCGTAAGCCAGGTATCCGGCGTTGGGCGAACCGAGCATGTCGAAATTCAGGTACAGGGCGATGTCGGCCCGTTCCTGATCGCTCAGACCCTCGACGTAGCGCGTGGAGCCGACCAATCCCACTTCTTCCGCTCCCCAGAAAGCGAAACGCACGGCATTTTCGATGCTCGGTGAGCTTCCCATCTGCAGCGCGGTTTCGAGCACGGCTGCGGTTCCGCTTCCGTTGTCGTTGATTCCGGGACCTTCCGGCACGCTGTCGAGGTGGGCGCCCACGACAACCACGTTGTCGGTCGCGCCGGTCTTGGTCTGCGCAATCACGTTGCGCGACTTCGTCGTTTCCGTCGACGTGTCGAGAATCAGCGTGAGGTCTCCGGGCGCTGCGGCAAGAGCCTCGCCCGACGCCTTGCTCACCCCGCCGGTCGGAATGCGGGCGTCTTCGGGTTCACCCAAGGTAGCCCCGCCCAGCATTGCGTCCTCGTTGTTGGCAACCAGCAACGCCGCCGCGCCGCGATCAGCGGCGATCTTCTGCTTGTCGCCGAACGGGCACACTCCGCGGGTGACCAGCACGATTGCACCGTTCACGTCGCGGCCGTCGTAGTCGGTGGCCTCGCAACCGGGGGTCTCGTCGGCGGGAATCGCCACCAGACGCGCCGTGATTCCGGTCGGTCCCGTGGAGGTGGAATATGTCAGCGCCCGCACCGGAACATCGGAGCCGTCAGCGGCTTTCAGGGATTCGGTGCCGGGATCGAAGGAGCTGAAGTCGAATTCCGGGGTGCTGACCTCGAAACCCTTGTCTTCGAGCAGGTTTGCCACGTAGTCGACACTGGCGTCATAGCCGGGGGTACCGGCCGATCGATTGCCCTCGTTGTTGGCGGCGATCTTCTCGAGTTGCTCCAGATGCCCGGTCACGGCGTCGACCGTGACGGTCTCGGAGAATGCAACCGGGTCTGTCGGGACGGCCGCTTCACTTCCCGACGAGCATCCACTCACCACGAGTGCTCCAGCCATTGCGACCACAACCACACCGAAGAGTCTCATCTTCGGAGGATATCGGCCGAAGCACAGGAAAGGGACCCAGTACGAATGGTTTTTCGTACTGGGTCCCTACTCTGCTGTCACTCCTGGTTCTCGGTAGGTCTCCCGACAACACCTACCGAGGGAGCGACAAGATCAGGCGTCGCGACGATTCACGATGACGATACTTGCTCCGAAAATCACCAGAACGAAGGCCGCGAAGTAGATCAGGCTGCCCCAGGGTCCCCAGTGGAAGTCGACGCCACCGCTGCTCGCACTGAGGAAGTGGTTTGCATTCGCGAACGGCAGGAACGGGGTGATCTTCTCGCCGAAGCTGCCGAACAGTCCGAACAGGCTCTCGATGAGCAGCGGCCAGAGCAGGAGCAACGCAATTGCGCCGGCCGACTGGCGAATGATCGATCCGACGCCGACAGCGAGAATCACGCACAGGAAGGCGTAGATCGGGATGCCGTAGATCGCGCGCCAGTCACTGCCGCTCGACAGGGTCAATCCGGCACTCGCCTCGGTACCGGCGATGGCCTTGGCCATGGCGTACGCGCCGAAGGCGAGAACAAATGTCAGTACAGCACCGAAAGCACCGATGAGGCCGGCTTTGGCGATCAGAACCGAGGCACGGTTCGGAACGGCCTGGAAGGTGGTGCGGATGGTCCCGAAGCGGTACTCACTGGTGACCGCGAGGGCCGCCATGATCATGAGAACCATGATTCCGAAACCCGAGATGCCGGCCGTGGCAACGGCGGTGTCGAGGTCCGGTGCTCCCTGGACGTCGGAGGACGTCAGAGCCGACTTGGCAACCGCGCCCATGATGGCCGCGAAGCCGAGCGCGAGCACGACGATGATGACCGAGCACCACAGCGGCGACTTGGTCGTGGTGATCTTGATACGTTCAGCACTGAGAACAGCCATTACAGTGCACCTCCCATAGCCTGCTGCGTGTTTGCCTGCTGTGTATTTGCGTGGTGTGCACCGACACCCGGATCGATACCGGATGCGTGGTACTGGACATCGTCCCCGGTCAACTTCATGAACGCATCCTCGAGCGACCCCTGCTGAGAAGCCAACTCGTACAACACGATCCCCTGCGAACCAGCCAAACCACCGATCACATCGGTGGTCGAATCCACGACCACCAATGCCGGGGCAACGCCGGAACCGTCCTCACGCACCGTCAGCCCCTGCGAGAGCAACACACTGCGCAACGCATCGAGCTGTGGGCTGCGCACGCGCACCGTCGACTCCGACGAACGATCCACGAACTCCGCGACCGTCGAATCCGAAATCAACCGACCCCGACCGATCACCACCAACTGCTCCGCCGTGAGCGCCATCTCCGACAGGAGGTGACTCGACACCAGCACCGTGCGGCCCTCGGCCGCCAACCGCTGCATGAACTTACGAATCCAGACGATGCCCTCCGGATCGAGACCGTTGACCGGCTCGTCGAACAACAACACCTTCGGATCCCCCAACAACGCACCCGCCAACCCCAGACGCTGCGACATACCGAGCGAGAACCCGCCGGCCTTCTTGCCCGCCACCTCGGACAACCCGACCAACCCGAGCACCTCGTCGACGCGGGACTTCGGGATCCCGTTCGAAGCAGCCATCCACTGCAGATGCGCCCGCGCACTGCGATTGGGGTGCACCCACTTCGCATCCAGCAACGCACCCACCGTCCGCAACGGCGTCTTGAGCTCCCGGTACGGCTTGCCCTCGATCAACGCCGCACCCGACGTCGGCTGATCCAGACCCAGGATCATCCGCATCGTCGTCGACTTGCCTGCACCGTTCGGGCCCAGGAAGCCCGTCACGATGCCCGGCTTGACCGTGAACGACAAATCGTCCACCGCTTTCGTCGGTCCGTAAACCTTGGTCAATCCCCTCAGTTCAATCATGAGGAGAACTTTGCCCTACCGGCAATGACCAGCACATCGGCCACAGGTCTAGTTCCGAGTGGTACTCAGGTAGGACACGAAGCCGGACAATCCGGGCATAAACCCTGAGAAAACACCCGGAAATGGTCCGTCAGGACGATGCTTGGGCCCAGAACCGCTTGGGAATCCGGCCGGCGTGACGCGCTTCGAAACCTGCTACCACTGCGTGCCGCATCGCCGACGCCATCAACGCGGGATTCTTGGCCCGCGTCACCGCTGTCGCAAGCAGGACGGCGTCGCAGCCCAACTCCATGGCAAGGGTGGCGTCGCTGGCCGTTCCGATTCCGGCGTCGAGGATGACGGGCACGCCGGCGCGCTCGACGATCATCTCGATATTGTGCGGATTCGCGATACCCAGCCCTGTCCCGATGGGTGAACCGAGCGGCATGACTGCCGCGCAGCCGACCTCTTCGAGGCGAAGCGCCAGCACCGGATCGTCCGTCGTGTACGGCAGGACGGTGAATCCGTCGTCCACCAATTGTTCTGCGGCGGAGACGAGTTCGATTGCGTCGGGCAGCAGAGTCCGCTCGTCGGCGATGACTTCGAGTTTGACCCAGTTCGTCTCGAGCGCTTCGCGTGCCAACTGCGCCGTCAGGACCGCTTCGGCGGCGCCCCGACACCCGGCGGTGTTCGGCAACGGTTCGATTCCGAGGCGACGAAGCAGGTCCAGAACACCCGTGCCGCCTGCCGCGTCGACTCGCCGCATCGCGACGGTGGTCAGTTCGGTACCGGAGGCGACAAGCGCTTCCTCGAGGACCGCAAGGTTGGCGGCGCCGCCTGTCCCCGTGATGAGCCGGGAACCGAAACTGCGGCCCGCGATAGTGAGAAGGTCCTGCTCAGCCACCCTGCACCGCCGTGAGGATCTCGATTTCCCAACCACGTCCGACGGATTCGTCCCAACGCCCGCGAGGAAAGAGCGCACCGTCGACGGCGACGGCGATGCCTTTGCTCGGCAACTCGAGGTGCGTCAGAAGTTCGGTCACCGTGACTGCTCGATCGAACTCGAGATCTTCGCCGTTGACGGTGATCCCGATCGGGACCTGCTCACTCATGAATTTTCCTTAGCTACTGCGAACCGCTCGGGTTCGGTTCCTTTTACCTCGACCAAAGATGTGCCGTTCAGCAACGCGACCGTCGCATCGGCGGTGACGGGCGTCAGCAGGACCCCGTTGCGGCCGTGCCCGGTGGAGACGACAACACGATCGGACACGCGCCCGATCAACGGCAGGTTGTCCGGCGTCATGGGACGCAGACCTGCCGCGCACTCGTACAGTTCGTATTCGCCGATCGCCGGCATCAGTGCCTCGGCGTCGTTGATCAGGTCCCGTACTCCGGCCATCGTGACCTGTGTGTCCTCACCAGACTCGTATTGTGTTGCGCCGACGACGATTCCGTCACCGCGCGGGACGAGGTAGGCGGGCCGCCCGTGGACGCTTCCGCGGATGGTGCGGCTGGGCGCCGGGGTGACTCCAGGCCTACTGCGCAAGCGAAGGATTTCGCCCTTGACCGGGCGTACCGGTAGCCCGGGCCACAGCTTGGGTGACGCGATACCGGCGGTGAGCACTATCTGATCGGTATCGAGTTCGGCGAGGTCGTCGACGGCCCGCGCGATCAATTCGACGCCGGATTCCGCACAGGCCTTCTGCAACGCCGCCAGCAGAAGTCTGTTGTCGACGGCGGACTCACCAACAGCCATCAACCCCGACCGGATGCCCCGGCCCAGCATCGGTTCGAGTTCACGGATGCGCGCGCGACCGAGAACTTCGAGTTCGTGCCCCTGCGAGCTCACCCACTCGGCGATGGTCTGCAGGTCCTGCGCGTCGGCAGCGTCGAGTGCAACCGTCAGCGAGCTGTCCGCGGTGAAGACCGATTGCCCGAATTTTCCGAGCTCCTCACCGAACGTCGGCCACCGTTCCAGGGACGCTGCACCGATTGTCAACGCGGTTTCTTCACCCGGCCAGCCTTCGGAAAGCGGGGCAAGCATTCCGCCCGCCACCCACGAAGCACCTGATCCAATGGACGGGTCGTACAACCGAACGGCCCACCCGTCGCGGGCTGCTCGCCACGCGATAGCGAGACCGATGACACCGCCGCCGACAACCGACACCGTACGAGCGTGTGTACTCACGAAACTCCACCTCCACTTCCTGCGCCGGCATGATCCGGGTCAGGTCTGACGGTCGGGATCTGGTCGCGATCCCCTCTCAGCCCTACGAACCTCGCAGTCACGACAAAAAGTGACGACGACGTTTCAGGACTCCCGTGTCGAACCTTGCTCCCTAGAGGCTACCGTTTGCTCCGTGCACCCCACACATCCCAGTAACGACATCGACCGGCGCGAGCGCCTGGCAGCAGCACGGCTGTACCTGTGCACCGACGCGCGCCGCGAGAAAGGCGACCTCGCGCAGTTCGCCGAGGCAGCATTGTCCGGCGGAGTCGACATCATCCAATTGCGTGACAAAGGCTCTGCCGGTGAGCGCGAGTTCGGCCCGCTCGAGGCCAAGGACGAACTGGTAGCGCTGGGCATTCTCGCGACCGCAGCGCGACGCCACGGCGCATTGTTGGCCGTCAACGATCGCGCGGATCTCGCGATGGCTTCCGGCGCCGACATCCTCCACCTCGGCCAGAACGACATTCCCGTCCCCTACGCGCGAACCGTTGTCGGTGAAGACGTCGTCATCGGCCGTTCGACGAGCAGTCGCGCGCAGGCGAGTCTGGCCGCCATCGAGGAGGGCGTCGACTACTTCTGTACCGGGCCGGTCTGGGCGACACCGACCAAACCGAATCGAAGTGCGTCCGGTTTGGAACTGGTTCGATCGACCGCCGACGCCGCACCGCCGCGGCCCTGGTTTGCGATCGGCGGCATCGACGAAGAACGTCTGCCAGAGCTGCTCGATGCCGGCGCCACGCGCATCGTCGTCGTGCGTGCAATCACGCAAGCATCGGATCCCCAGGCGGCCGCGCAACGCCTCGCCGCAGCCGTCGCTGGGCGCTGAAAGCCGGTAACTGGCGTTCGTCAAGTGTTTGCCGGGCGATTTCCGCACAGTTACGGGTCAGCACGCCTGACTCGAATTGTGAACGGAAGTTGTCCGATCAGACAACAAACTCCCAGTTCCTAGGTGCGATTGGATGTCCGAAAAGTCGGATTAAGTGATCTTGCTCACAGTTGCTTCGATTGCGTGTCACATCCCATTCGGTTTGTTGTAGTTTACCTCCAGTTACTAACTGAACCTAGGAGCACTAAATGGGATCCCTCGACACCGGCTCGCTCAGCACCGAATCGCTCGAAGACCTGAACCTCGGCAAGATCAGCGAGCTGCTCAAGCTCGGTATCACCGCGGTCAGCTTCATCACGGCGCTGAACTCGCTCAGCTGAGCCTCGTTTCGGTCGACGACCGAAACACCGAAGGGCCGGACTCCCGCGGAGTCCGGCCCTTCTGCTGTGTATGAACTGTGAAGACTCGAGTGCTACGACTGCGTACTCGACGCCTCGGACAAGTTCTGGTCACTGCCTGACTGCTCACTGCCTTGGTGGGAACTGCCTTGGTGGGAACTACCCGACAACCATCCGAATCCGCCGTCCTCGAGCACGACGGTGTGCGGATCGCCGTCCACGGCCACAACAGGCTCGGTCCGGAGGTCGGGCCATGAGGAACCGAAGCCCGGATGCAGCGGCAGTGAGTCGACGTCGGCTTCGCGTACCCACCGCAACTCGGTGCTCTCACCATTGGCAACCGTCGACAGTGGATGCGCCGCGTCAGCCACGACGGTGGTGTAAGTCCACCCGCTCTCGGCGCGCATCGTCACTACTTCCCCGCGGACACGGACGGCGTCCTCGGCGATACCTGCTTCTTCGTGTGCTTCCCGGACGGCAGCGTGCGTCGTGCTCTCGTGTGAGTCCCGCGCACCGCCGGGCAGTGCCCACGTTCCGCCCTGATGGCTCCACGCCGCACGATGCTGCAGCAAGACCATGGGTGATCCGTCCGAATCGGGGGCACGAAGAAGCAGTCCTGCAGCTCCGTGTTTACCCCAATGCCGAGTACCGTCCGATCCGATGGACCAACCGTCACCGTCACCACGCATCGACTACCTCGCTCCGCCTGCTCTCGCCGTTGTCCCACACTAACCGTTTCAAACTGCTCCAGGTGTAGGTGATGCTTATATGCTCGCGAAGATGCCCTGAATCATTTCTCGGCGGCATCATTTCTCGGTAGCCCGCCTACAGCGAAGTGAGGTGCTCGATGGTCGACCGTGTCGTCCCGTCCATCGAACCCCGGTCGCTGCCGCCCTCCGAGGCCACATCAGTGTCGGCGGAGGACGAGCAGGCACTTCTGCGGCGCGAACTGCAGGCCTTCATGTCCTCGACGCCTGGCCGGTTGACCGTCGTCGGACTGATCCTGATCGCGATCACTTTGATCGCCGGACTCCTCGCCACCGCAGCGATCGAGAACCGCCAGGCGAACCTCGACCTCCTCCTCGTCGAAACCGAGCCTCTCGCCAACTCGGCCCAGAATCTCTACAGTGCGTTGTCCTTGGCAGACGCCGCCGCGGCCACCGCCTTCATCTCCGGCGGCCTCGAACCCGCCGAAGTCCGCGACCGATACACGCAGTCGATCGGTGAGGCCTCTGCGGAGATCGTCCAGGCGTCGGCCGGTCTCGACTCGACCGATCTTGCCGGTCACAGCGCGTTGACCACCATCTCGACCGACCTCTCCGTCTACACCGGGCTGGTCGAAACTGCACGGGCGAACAATCGCGTCGGAAACCCGGTCGGGGCAGCATATTTGAGCGAGGCCTCGCAGTTGATGCAGACCTCGCTGCTGCCGATGGCCCAGCAACTGCACGCCTCGCAGGAGACGCTGGTCTCCCAAGTACAGCGCGATTTCGAGACTCCACCGTGGTGGCCGATCGTGGCGTTCGTCTTCGTGCTGTGCGCGCTGGTGGCGACACAGATGTACTTCTCCCGCAAGAGTCGCCGACGCTTCAATCTCGGGTTGATCCTTGCCTCGCTCGCGGTCGCTGCAGCTCTGCTGTGGCTGCTCACGGTCGGACTGGTCTCCGCACTGGCCACCGGGCGCGCGCTCGACGCCGGGGCCGAGCCACTGCACGAACTGACCGAGGCACGAATCATGGCGCAGCAAGCACGCACCGTGGAAACCCTCACGCTGGCGAGGCGGGATTCGACCGCCGAGGACAACGTGACGTTCACCCGCAAGGTCGATGCTCTGCGGGACATCCTCGAGGGCCTGCAAAGCGACGAACGCGCCCGAGTGAACAGCGAAGTGCTGACCGCCGCACTCGACTCGCGCCAGCAGTGGGTGGCTGCGCACACGCGCATGTACGACCGTCTCGGAAACGGCGACTTCACGTCCGCCGCAGCCATCACCATCGGCGCCGGAGAACAGGATTCGGCCGCGGAGTACGGAAAGCTCGATCACGAACTCTGGCAGGGAATCGTGGATTCGCGCACGAATCTTCGGTCCGACGTCTCGTACGCCTCCCGGGTGTTGGCTGCCTCCGCACCGGGCATGTCTGTATTGGCAGTTCTCGGAGTTGCCGGAATCTTCATCGGATTCTGGCCTCGACTGCGGGAGTATCAGTGACGGGAGTACCGGTGATGCGGAGGAAGAGCCCGGCCGTATGTGTCGCGGTTCTGGCAGCGGCCATGCTGGTGCTCGCCGGTTGCGGTGCGGATCGAGCCGAAGACTTGGACAACGCAGGTGCCACGTCGTACACGGAACCGCCGCTGCCGGCCGAGGCCACCATCGCTCCCAGCCCGACACCGACGACTACCGCGTCGTGCACCAACCTCACCGCGAGCCTGCGGCCCACCCCCGCAGACGCATCTCCGCAGCCACCCACGCCGAGCCTCGACGCCATCCGCGCCCGCGGGCGGCTGATCGTGGGCCTGGACACCGGTTCCAACCTCATGAGCTTTCGCGATCCGGCCACCGGGCGCCTCGAGGGTTTCGACGTGGACATCGCCCGCGAAATCGCCCGAGATCTGCTCGGTGACCCGGAGAAGATCGAGTACCGAATCCTGACGTCGGACGATCGGATCGCCGCACTCCAGGAATCGATGGTCGACGTGGTCGTCAAGACCATGACCATCACGTGCGAGCGGCGCGAGAAGGTCGACTTCTCGACGCAGTACTTCTCCGCTGAACAACGAATTCAGGTCTTGCAGGGGTCATCCGTCCGCGGCATCGACGACCTCGCAGGCAAGCGGGTCTGCGCTGCCCGGGGAACGACCTCGGCGACTCGAATCCAGCAACTCCAACCCGAAGCCACCGTCGTCACCGTCCCGATGTGGTCCGACTGCCTCGTCGTCCTCCAGCAGGGGCAGGTGGACGCGATCAGCACCGACGACACGATCCTCGCGGGCCTCGCCTCGCAAGACCCGTATCTGATGATGGTCGGTGGCTCACTGGGCGTCGAACCGTACGGAATCGGAGTGAACAAGGACAACCCCGACTTGGTCCGATTCGTCAACGGAACACTGGATCGGATCCGGAGCGACGGGACCTGGAACCGTATCTACGACCGCTGGCTCAGCGTCCTCGGTCCTTCGCCCGGTCCCCCGCCGGCCGTCTACCGGGATTGAGGCTGACATGACCGAAGAAACCGGCCCCGAGCCCGACGCCACGCAGGCTTCCATGCGTCCCGAACCCGAAGCCACCGGCGCCTACGAGCGGCCCGAGCCCGAAGCCACGGGCGCCTACGAGCGTCTCGAACCGACCTCGGCCCAGATACGAGCAACCACGCCGTCCGCGTCCTCCTCCCCTACCGGCCGCTCCACTCGATCCCGCCGCAGCCGGTCGGGGCGAAAGCTGCGCCTCGGCGGCGGCCTGGTCGAGGTTCCCCCCGTCCCGCAGATCGACCCCGCATCTGCGGTGATGAGTGACCCGACCGTCCCCGAGCGGAAACGCTTCTGTTGGAAATGCAACGAACCAGTCGGTCGTAAGAGCGCAAGCACCAAGGCAACTCAGCACGGCACCTGCCCCAAGTGCGGTTCCACTTTCGACTTCCGCCCACTTCTCGAAGAGGGCGAATTGGTGTCCGGTCAGTACGAGGTTCAAGGGCCCATCGCGCACGGCGGCCTGGGATGGATCTACCTCGCGATCGATCGCAATGTCAGCGACAGGTGGGTAGTTCTCAAGGGGCTCTTGCATTTCGGTGATTCCGAAGCGCAAGCCGTTGCGGTGGCCGAGCGTCAGTTCCTCGCCGAGGTCGCCAACCCCAGCATCGTCAAGATCTTCAACTTCGTCGAGCATCCGCGCCCGGACGGCACACCCATGGGGTACATCGTCATGGAGTACGTGGGTGGGCGATCATTGCGCGAGGTGCTGGCCGAATTCCCGGACGGCAAGCACATGCCGATCGAGCAGGCAATCGGCTATGTACTGGAAATCCTTCCGGCGCTGAGCTATCTGCATTCCACCGGCCTGGCCTACAACGACCTCAAACCCGAGAACGTGATGGTCACCGAGGATCAGTTGAAGCTGATCGATCTCGGCGCCGTGTCCGGAATCGAAGACTACGGATACCTGTACGGTACCGCCGGCTATCAAGCACCCGAGATCATCGAGACCGGTCCGACCATCGCCTCCGACATCTTCACCGTTGGAAGAACACTCGCGGTTCTCACCCTCGACATGCCTTCGAAGCACGGACGGTACCTCGACGGCCTTCCCGAACCCGAGGACGAGCCACTACTGCGCGACCACGAGTTCTTTCACCGTCTACTGCTACGCGCTACCGACCCGGATCCGAAGAAGCGATTCCAGTCCGCCGAGGAAATCGCGGGACAACTCACCGGCGTTCTGCGAGAAATCCTCGCCGAGCAGACCGGGCAGGAGAATCCCGGACTCTCGCTCGTGTTCAGCAGGCAGCGAACGTCTTTCGGCACCGATGAACTGGTCGGGCAAACCGATGTGTACGTGGACGGTGTCAGCCACGACGCCGCTCTCGATCCGCGCGAAGTTGCGCACGCACTTCCCATTCCGTTGGTCGACCCCACCGATCCCAGCGCGCCGTTGCTGGCGGCAGCGGTGCACAGCGAACCGTCGCAGACCCTCGATGCGTTGAAACACGCCCGCGAGAACGGAATCGACCGAACATCGGGCACACCGGCGGCCGCCGTCTCGGGCGAAGTTCGACTGGCCGAGGCCAAAGCTCATCTCGATCTCGGTGATCCGGAAACCGCACTGACAGTTCTGGGCGAACTCCAGCAGAACATCGGGGACCACTGGAAGATCGAGTGGTATCGAGGACTTGCTGCGTTACAACTGGACCGATTCGAGCCCGCTTTCAGTCACTTCGAGACAGTTCTCACCGCACTGCCCGGCGAGGCTGCACCCAAGCTGGCGTTGGCAGCGACGGCAGAACTGATTCTCCAGCACTGGGAGAGCGACGACCCGGACCAATGGTGCCGCTTCTCCGAGAAGTACTACCGCACCGTCTGGCGGACCGAACGGAACTACGTCAGCGCAGCATTCGGGCTCGCCCGACAACTCGCCGATCACGGCAACAAGAAGGCAGCCATCGCCGCCCTCGACGAAGTACCCACGTCTTCCCGGCACTACAACGTCGCACGGATGTCCAGCGCTCTGACGATGCTGTCCGGCGTTCCGATCGCCGAACTCGACGAATCGACTCTGCGGGAAGCCGCCCGTCGTGTTCGGGCGCTGCCTGCTGAAGAGAGCCGAAGCCTGCAGATGCGAACCCTGGTGTTGGGCACGGCACTCGATTGGATTCGCTACGGCAATCGCTCGCACACCGAACTCGAACCCATCCTCGACCTGCCCTTCACCGAGCAAGGTCTGCGCACCGGAGCCGAAGCCTGCCTTCGAGCCCTCGCTCGCGCCACGACCTCCCGCACGCACCGCTACGCCCTCGTGGACCGGGCGAATGCGGTGCGTCCGCGCAGCAATTTCTGACGGACGCCCCGAGGTTTACAGTGCTGCAGAAACCTACAGTGCGGCCACCAAAGCCTTCGCCGCGCGGGCGATCGCCAACTCCTCGTTGGTGGGGACCACCAGCACCTCGACGGCTGACGTGGATGCGGAGATACGACGCTCGTCGCGACTCTTCGCCTCGTTGAGAGCCGGATCGACCTCGATACCGAGACGGGAAAGCCCGGCCAGGCTGTCGCGTCGTACGTCGATGTTGTTCTCCCCGACGCCACCGGTGAAGGTGATGACGTCGACGCCACCGAGTTGAACGATGAAGGCACCGATGTACTTACGGAGCATGTGCACGTAAACGTCGTACGCAAGTTGTGCGTCTTGGTCGCCGCCCTCGATCAGTGCGAGCAAGGCACGGAAATCGTTGACTCCCGACAGTCCCTTCAAACCGGAGCGCCGGTTGAGGAGGTCGTCGATCTCGTCGACCTTCATTCCCGAGTTGCGGTTGAGGTGCAAGATGATGCCTGGATCGATGTCGCCGCTGCGGGTGCCCATGACAAGACCCTCGAGCGGGGTGAGGCCCATCGTGGTGTCGATGGCCTTGCCGCCCTTGATTGCCGAGGCCGAAGCGCCGTTTCCGAGGTGCAGGACTATCTGATTCAGCTCGGCCGGATCCTTGCCGAGGAACTCCGCGACCCGTCCAGACACGTATTCGTGTGAGGTCCCGTGGAAGCCGTACCGGCGAATCTGGTTGGCCTTGGCCACATCCCGATCGATCGCATAGGTGGACGCCGCCGCGGGCAGTGTGTGAAAGAAGGCGGTGTCGAACACTGCTACGTGCGGAACGTCTGGCAGTTCTTCGCGCGCCACCTCGATACCGATCACGTTGGCCGGATTGTGCAGCGGCGCAAGGTTCGACAAATCCGCGATGGCTTTCACGACGCCGTCGTCGATGAGAGTCGGCGAATAGAAGATGTCACCACCGTGCACGACTCGGTGACCGACTGCGATGATTCCGGCCTCACTCAGCGGCCGCCCGACCTCGGCGACGATGTCGAGCACCATCTTCAGACCTGCGCGGTGATCGGCGATCGGAAGGCTCCGGTCTTCGACTCCGGTGCGGTGGTTGTAGACGATGTGGCCGTCGGGCTCACCGATGCGCTCGATGAGACCGTGCGCCACCGATTCCGCCGTATCCGGATGCACGAGTTGAAATTTGATGGATGACGAGCCGGAATTGATGACCAGTACGGTGCCGTCGCTCACGCTTGCGCTCCCTGTGCCTGTATTGCCGTGATAGCCACGGTGTTGACGATGTCCTGGACCAACGCCCCACGCGAGAGGTCGTTGACCGGCTTGTTCAGTCCCTGCAGAACCGGCCCGACGGCGATAGCACCGGCGCTACGCTGCACTGCCTTGTACGTGTTGTTGCCGGTGTTCAGGTCCGGGAACACGAACACCGTTGCTTTGCCCGCCACCAGCGAATCCGGCATCTTCTTGTCGGCGACACTCTGCTCGACGGCGGCGTCGTACTGAATGGGCCCTTCCACCAACAGATCCGGTCGACGCTCGCGCACCAAAGCGGTCGCGGTGCGAACCTTGTCGACGTCGGCTCCGCTGCCCGAATCCCCGGTGGAGTAAGAGAGCATCGCGATGCGCGGATCGATCCCGAACTGCGACGCCGTCTGTGCGGACGAGATCGCGATGTCCGCCAACTGCTCCGACGTCGGGTCCGGAACCACGGCGCAGTCACCGTAGGAGAGAACGCGGTCGGCCAGGCACATCAGGAAGATGCTCGAGACCGTCGAGACACCGGGGGCGGTCTTGATGATCTCGAACGAGGGTCGAATCGTGTGAGCGGTGGTGTGTGCAGCGCCGGACACCATGCCGTCGGCAATTCCCAAGTGCACCATCATCGTTCCGAAGTACGAGATGTCGGCGATCACCTCGCGGGCCCGCTCGATGGTCATGCCCTTGTGAGCACGCAGCGCGGTGTATTCCTGTGCGAAGCGCTCGGTGTACTCGGACTGCGCGGGTGCGAGTACCTGCGCGCCACTGATGTCGACGCCGAGTTCCGCTGCGCGTCGACGCACACTGGGTTCGTCACCGAGGATCGTCAGGTCGGCAACCTGGCGCTGCAGCAACCGGCCGGCCGCGCGCAGGATCCGGTCGTCGTCACCCTCAGGCAGGACGATGTGCTTGCGATCGCGTCGAGCGCGGTCGATCAGCTTGTACTCGAACATCTGTGGGGTCACGACGGACGGGATCGGCAGTGCCAGTCGGTCCATCAGGACGTCGGCGTCGACGCGCTGTTCCATCAAGCTCAACGCGGTGTCCACCTTGCGCTGCGAACCGACTGCCACGCGTCCGCGGGTTTGGGCTGCGGCGCTTGCGGTGTCGAAAGTGCCGAGGGTTGTCGTGAGAATCGGAAGACGCTGTTTGAGGCCGGCCATCAACGCCGCGATGGCCGGGTGCGGCGTGATCCCGCCATTCATGATGATGCCCGCGAGCGACGGAAATCCCTCCGCCTCATGCGCATTGAGCAACGCGAGCAGCACGTCCGAGCGATCGCCCGGTGCGATGACGACCATGCCCTCGACCAGACGCTCGAGGATGTGCTCCGCGGTCATGCCGCCCACCATCACCTTGAGCGCTTCGCGGTGCAGCAGTTCCGGGTCACCCGAATACAACTCGCCGCCGGTGGCCTCCATCAACTCGGCCATCGTGGGCGAGACGAGCAACGGAATCTCCGGCAGGCTCCACGTCGGAACTCCGATGTCGGACAGCGCTGCGGTGACCTCGTCGAGCTTGTCGGGATCGCAACGATTGGCGACGACCGCGAGCAGATGAGCGTGGTTGGCGGCCAACTCGGCGGCGCATAGATGCGCGAGCTGGGCGACCTCCTCGACACTGCGCCGAGCGCCTCGAACCGCCAGCAGAACCGGCGCGCCGAGGTTCACGGCGATGCGGGCGTTGAAGCTCAGCTCGCTCGGGCTTGCTACGTCGGTGTAGTCACTTCCGATGATGACGACGGCGTCGCACTGCTCGGCCACGGTGTGGTACTTCGCGACGATGTCGGCCAGCGCGGCTTCAGGATCGGCGTGAACCTGCTCGTAGGTGACGCCGAGTGCGTCGGCGTAGGAGAGATCGGCGGTGGTGTGCTCGAGCAGCAGTTCGAGGATGTAGTCGGTTTCCTCGGTAGAGCGGGCGATCGGGCGGAAGACACCGACCCGGGCGACGGTCGCGCACAGCATCTGCAGCACGCCAAGCGCGATGGTGGATTTTCCGGTGTCACCTTCAGGAGAGGCAACGTAGACACTCGACACGGCAGCGGGCGCTTCTGGCATGCCCAACAGCCTAGTGTGGGCCGCCGCCCACCTTGCCACTGATCGTGGTCACGCTCACGCTCGTGCCGACAACCGGCGGCTACGAGAAAGACGAACGGTGCCTGCCACACGTCGAGTGGCAGACACCGTTCAGTTGATCTCGAGGATCAGCCCAGAGCACGCAAGCGAGGCGCGAGGTCACGCTCGAACAGTTCGAGGAACCGGCGCTGATCATGGCCCGGTGCGTGGAACACCAGGTGATTGAGACCGGCATCGACGTAGGCCTTGACCTGCTCGACGGCGTCGTCCGGATCGGAAGCGACGATCCAACGCTTGGCCACCTGCTCGATGGGCAGAGCGTCGGCAGCGGCTTCCATTTCGATCGGATCCTCGATGCTGTGCTTCTGCTCCGGCGTCAGGGACAGCGGAGCCCAGAAGCGGGTGTTCTCGAGTGCAGCCTCCGGATCGGTGTCGTAGCTGATCTTGATCTCGATCATCTTGTCGATGTCGGCGACGTCGCGCTCGGCCTTGGCTGCGCCCTCGGCAACGGCTGGAAGCAGCTTCTCGGTGTAGAGCTCCATGCCCTTTCCGGAGGTGCAGATGAAGCCGTCACCGGCACGTCCCGCGTATCGGGCGACAACGGGTCCGCCGGCCGCGATGTACACGGGAATGCCGCCCTCGGGAACGTCGTAGATCGACGCGCCACGAGTGGTGAAGTACTCGCCTTCGAAGTCGACACGATCCCCCAGCCACAGCTCACGCATCAACCGCACGGACTCACGCAGCCGCGCGAAGCGTTCCTTGAACTCGGGCCACTCGCCCTGGAAGCCGGTGGCGATCTCGTTGAGAGCCTCACCGCTGCCGACGCCGAGCATGATGCGTCCCGGGTAGAGACATCCCATCGTCGCGAACGCCTGAGCGATGACTGCCGGGTTGTAGCGGAACGTCGGCGTCATCACGGACGTGCCGATCTGCACGCGCTCGGTGCGCTCACCGACGGCGGTCATCCAGGCGAGCGAGAACGGTGCGTGGCCACCGTTGTGGCGCCACGGCTGGAAATGATCGCTCACCGCAACGGAATCCATGCCGTGCTGCTCTGCCAGAACTGCCAGCTCTACCAGTTCGCGAGGGCCGAATTGCTCAGCCGATGCCTTGTATCCGAGCTTGAGTTCCTGCGCCACCGTGCACTCCCTTGTCGTCTGTTTCGTTTACTTCTCTGACATGCTTCACGTTCTTTGCAGACTATCCAGACACCGCTGGGACTTCTCTGCGTATCTCAGCGAGCGAGGCTGGTGACCACCGTTGCCACGCCGGCTGCGACGGCAACCCCGGCCAGTGCCAGTGCAAACAGCCACAATGCGTGCGGTTCCGGCATCGCCGCTCCGTCCTCGAGCGCCTTCTTCACCTGTAGCCAGCGTCGCATACCTACCAGTGCGGCTGCCGCCGCGAGTGCGATCAGGGTCAGACCGAGAGTCGTGCGAACCCACCCGGTACTCCATTCCGGTACCAATTGGACGACGGCGATGCCTCCGGCCAGCAGGGCGAGTGAGCTACGCATCCAGGCGAGGAAGGTGCGCTCGCTGGCAAGGGTGAAGCGCTCGTCCGGGCGGTTCGGTTCACTCATGCGTGCTCACCTCCGTGCGGTGCCACCAGATCCGGGTCCTGACGCCAGTCGTAGACGACCTCGGTGCGCAGAACGATGTCCTGCAACGAACGTCGTCGTCGATCGACCGCCGACCACAGCAATCCGAAGGCGAAGAGCACGCAGAGCACCGCACGGATGAAGGCCAACGGCCAGCGCACGAGGCGATGCCCGGACGTGATCACCCGCAGCCCCATCACGAGGGACCCGACGGTCCGACCGGTGGTCGCCCAGCAGGCGGTCAGATACGCCACCGAGACACCGAGAAATGCCGTCGTGGACAGGAAGATTCCCGGTTCCGAGAAAGTGAAACTCTGTGGCGAGAAGAGCAGTCGGACGAAGGCGAAGCCCACGTACACGGAACCCATCAGGAGCAGGACGACGCCCAGGTCGATCAGTCCGGCGAGTCCACGGGTGACGATGCCGGCTGGGCCGGAACTCTCCTGGGCCACTAGCGTTCGCCTGCGTTCGTCTTCGGATCGGTCTCTGTCGACGGTTTTTCTGGTGACGGTTTATCTGATGACGGTGCGTTGTCGCGGCCGAAGAGTCGCCCGACGAAGCCGGCGACAGCGTCGTCCGCCTGCATGCCCTGCACTCGAGCTCCGTGCACGGCTTCCGTGGAGAGTGAACCGGTCGATTCACGAATCATCTGGGGCAGGTCGACGCCCTCGATGACCTGGTCGGCGATCTTGACGAGGTCGATGCGGTTGACCTGGCGTTCGAGGTCGACCGTGTCGACTATCCCGTCGAGATCGAGGCGATCGATCACCGCTTTGACGTCGAGGCGGCTTGCGATCTCGTCCACGTCGACCCGGTCGATGATCGGTTCGAGCGAGACCCGTTCGGCAATCTTGTCCACGTCGATGTTCTCGGCGATCTTGTCGATGTCCACGTGGTCGACGACGATCTTGGTGATGTCGACTTCGGACAGAGCAGCGTCGACGACAGCTTTGATCACCGTCCGCAAGGTCGAGTCGGCGAACTCCACGGTCGAGTGCATCGCTTCCGTGCCGCGAGTGGTGACCTGGGTGATCGCGCCGTCGAGTGCGTCACCGACGACAGGGATCCGCTGCACGGAATCAAGTGCGAGACCAGCGGTTCTGCGCGCCGCACCAGCCGTGATCGCGGCCAGCCCGAAGGCCAGCCGAATCACGTCGGATTCGGGGTGGTGCGACTGCGATCCCACGCAATTGTCTCCATCTTCTTATACGACTGTTACCCGGACATTCGTCACTCCTCTTCGCATTGTGCCACTGTTGGAAGGCACAAATACGCTGTCCGGCTTGCGCCTGGGGGGAAATATGAAGACACGTCGTTTCACGGTTCGGCTGACGATGGCGGTGGCCATGGCCGCCGGCTTTCTCGGCCTCAGCGCGCCGACCGCGAGCGCGGATTCCGTGGTCAGTCGCATCGACGTCTACTCCCCCTCGATGGACCGCTGGATCGCCAACGACGTGATTTCGCCGGCCGGAGGAGGCCCGGCCCCGACCTTCTATCTGTTGACCGGTGTCGGCGGCGGCGAGGACGGGATCTCGTGGTTCAACAACACCGGAGTTCGTGACTTCTTCGACGACAAACACGTCAACGTGGTCATGCCGGTCGGCGGCAAGTTCAGCATGTACACCGACTGGAACGCCGACGATCCGGTGCTGGGCCGTAACAAGTGGCAGACGTACCTCACCAAGGAACTACCGGCGGCGGTCAACGCTCGGTACAACACGACCGGTGTCAACGCACTCGGCGGTGTGTCGATGGCCGGCGGACCGGTTCTGGACCTCGCGATCCAGTCGCCGGGCACCTACCGCGCAGTCGGCTCGTACAGCGGCTGTCCGCGCGCCGGCGACCCGCTCGGCCAGGCAGCGGTGCGCTCGATGGTCGAGATACTCGGCGGCGGCAACGCGGCCAACATGTGGGGGCCGTGGGGTAGCCCGCAGTGGGCGGCGCACGACCCGTTGATCAACGCCGAGAAACTGCGTGGCACAGCGCTGTTCATCTCGACCGGCAACGGCCTCCCCGGCCCGGTGGACGGAATCAACTCGCTGGCTATGGCCGCCGGCGTCGTTCCCGGCGCGGTCCTCGAAGGCATCACCAACATGTGCACCGCTGCCCTGCAGGGGCGATTCGGTCAGCTCGGCATTCCCGCGACGTTCAGCTTCCGACCCGAAGGCACCCACACCTGGGGGCTCTTCGAAGCCGACATGCGCGCGTCGTGGCCGATGATCGCGGGCGCTATCGGGGCGTGAGCCTCACGGCCCTCTTTACAAGCCATGGCGTCAGGTGAGACTGCGCGCCCAGTCCCGCATCCCGGCGGGGCCAGTGCCGGTGGCGTATTCAGCGAACAGATTTCGCGCTTCGTCACGGCGGATGCCGCCGAGGACTTCACGCGGCTTACGGAAAAACGGAAGTTCCACAGGCGGCCCCCACAGCTGCACGAGTTCCGCCGCACCGTCGTTCGGGGATTCGAGAGCGAACCACACCCGGGTCACACCGAGCGTGATCGCGGCACCCATACACATGAGACATGGTTCGAGATTGACCGCCAATGTCAATTCACCGGACGCTCGAGTGAATCCGAGAGTCTCGTCGGCCTGCAAGAGCGCTTGAAGGTCCGCATGGACTACCCGTCGGCCGAGTGCCCGTTCTTGCGTATACGCCCGCCCGAGCACACGGTCGTCGTCGAACACGACTGCGCCGATCGGCATCTCCCCGAGCTCCATGCCCTCACGCGCTACGTCAAGAGCAACCGCAAGGGCATCTCGAGGTGAAAACATCACTCGACACTAATGGACCAAGGCAAACTCACGCTGCCAGTAGTGCGGGTAGTCCCCATTCCTTGGCAAGCAGCTCGTACGAGCGCAGACGATCCTCGTGCCGATGGGTCACCCCGGTGATCACCAATTCGTCCGCTCCGGTGAGCTTCTGCAAACTGTCGAGCCTGTCGGCGACGGTAGACGGTGAACCGACGAACTGCGTGATCAGCCGATCCTCCACCACTGCTTTGTCGGCGTCGGAAAGTGGGAGCGCTGTGGCCGGATCGGGGTACGGGATGGCGCCGTGTCCGCTGCGAATGCTGTGCGTCCAGTGCGCGAAGGTCGACGCCAACTCCCTCGCCGTCGCATCGTCTTCCGCAGCAACAACATCCGCGGAGACGACGACATACGGCTCCGACAGAACTGCCGACGGTCGGAATGCTGCACGGTATGCCTCGACGGCATCGAGCGTACTCGAGGGCGCCACATGGTAATTCGCACCGAACGGCACTCCGAGTCGTCCGGCGAGCTCGGCACTGGGGCCCGCACTGCTTCCGAACACCCACAGTTCGACGTCGGCATTCTCGCCGGGACTGGCGTGCAATTCGATGCCGTCGCGGGTTCTGTAGGTACCGTTCAGGAGCGAGCGTATGTCGTCGACCTGCTGCTCGAAATCGGGCGCCTGCGCGCCCGGAAACGCCAATGCCTCGAACGACGCCTGCAATCTCGGTGACGTGAGAAGACCGGTTGGATCGAAGGGCGCCGGGATCACGACGCCGTCGCGTACGACGTTCTCTCGCTTCGATTCTGCCGGCGCAGGCGTTCCGGCAGCGACCGCGCGAAGTGCCTCCACCCGACGCTGTCCGCTGCGCCCGATGCCGAGATCGATACGACCCGGATACAACGCTTCGACGGTACCGAAGGCCTCGACCACCTGAGCCGCCGTGTTGTTGCCCAGCAGCACGGCGGCCGAGCCGACGCGAATGGTGTTGGTGGCGGCCGCGATCAGCCCGACAAGCACTGCTGGCGACGAAGACGCAACACCGACGAAGTGGTGTTCGGCGACCCAGTAACGCTTGTATCCCCACGCTTCGGCAGAACGAGCGAGGTCCAGCGAGTTCCGCAAAGCCTGGCGGGCCGTTCCGCCCTCACTGATCGGCGAGAGGTCGAGTACGGACAGCGGCGCGCTCACCTCGGTCCGCTTTCGGAGCGGGTGTCCGGTGTCTTCTCGCCGGCTTCCACCGCGAACGCCAGGCGGTTCTCGGCGGGGGCCACCGGGCACGTCGCGTAATCGGTGAACGCGCAGGGAAGATTCGACGCCCGATTGAAATCGAGGACTACCGCGCCACCGGGTTCAGGTGCGCTCACGTGCAGCGAGCGTGCGGCCGGGTAGGTGGACACACCACTGGTCGCGTCGGTGAACAGGATGTGAAAGCCGTTGTCCTTGCCCGCGAACGCAATCAGCGTATACGTTGCACCGTCGTGTTCGAAGCTGATGGTTCCTCGGGCGTCGTGATGATGCTCGAGGCGCTCGACGACCGCGCCCGTCGTCACCGTGCGAGCCTCCTCGAAAGCTGTGAAGACACCCTCGATGCGCCACTGCGGGTTCGGCTCGAAGGTCGGGATACCACTGAACTGCGCCAAAGCCGGGGCCGACGAATCGTGGATCCGCAGAGCCACCTCGCCGGTGCGGCGGATGACCTCGACCAACCGCGCGCCCTGCTTGACGATCAGTCCCGGCGCCCCCTCGATCGGATTCAGAGTGGCCGAACCGTCCACTGCGACGCCGTCGATCGACAAGTCGTCTGCGGGCGTCGCGGTGACGACAACGGCATTCGCGTCGGCGCGCCATGCACCGGGCAGGTCGGCGAAGGTGGAATCGGTGTCCACCAGCCAATGCAACGCAGTCAGGCTCAGCCAGCCGAGGGGTTCGCCGAAGGTGGCGTCGCGCGAGGCGTGCCAGGCATTCCAATCGCCGGTGAAGGTGCTGGTGGAAGTGTCGGTAACGGTCATGATGCGCGGACTCCTTCAGCCTGCTCGTGCGGGTGGCGCAGCCCGAGATGGCTGCGCAGGGTGGTTCCTGAGTACTCGGTCCGGAAACTGCCGCGGTCCTGAAGTTCCGGTACGACGGTGTCGATGAATTCGTCGAGGCCCGCGGGGGTGATGTGGGGAACGAGGATGAATCCGTCGCTCGCGTCGCCCTGGACGTAGCTGTCGATCTCGGCAGCAACTTCGGCGGCGCTACCCACGAACTGTTGGCGGGCAGTCACTTCGATGATGAGTTCACGGATGCTGAGGTTTTCGGCCTCGGCCTTGGCACGCCACTGATCTGCGACCGCTCGTGGATCCTTGACGTGGCGGACGCGTCCACGGGTGATGTTGACGTCGTCCGACGGATCTTCCTTCGGCAACGGGCCGTCGGCATCGTACTGCGAAAGGTCTCTGCCCCAGACCTGTTCGAGAAAAGCGATGGCAGTCTGGGGTCCGACCTGCTGCCGCCGGATGTGATATGCCTTCTCCTGTGCGTCCGCGGCGTTGTCACCGAGGACGAAGGTGGCGGCGGGGAGAATCTTGAGGTCTGCGTGCGTGCGTCCGTACTTGGCCAGGCGTCCCTTCACGTCGGCGTAGAACGCCTTGCCTGCTTCGAGCGTTCCGTGCCCGGTGAAGATCGCGTCCGCCTTGGCGGCGCCGAACTCGCGTCCTTCGTCGGAATCACCTGCCTGCAACAGAACTGGGTGCCCTTGGGGACTCCGAGGAACTTCGAAGCGTCCGGTGATATCGAACTGCTTACCGGCGTGGTGGAACTGACCGACCTGCTGGTCGGTGGCAAAAACGCCGCGCTCACGGTCGACGATCGGACGATCGATGCTCCAACTGTCCCACAGCGTCCGTACTGCGTCGACCAACTCGTTTGCGCGTGCGTACCGCTCGGAATGCTCCAGATAGCCACCGCGGCGGAAGTTCTCGCCGGTGAAGGCGTCCGAGGAGGTGACCAGGTTCCAGGCGGCGCGGCCGTCGGAGAGATGATCGAGCGTCGAGAACTGCTTGGCCAACTCGTACGGCTCGTTGAACGTGGTGTTGATCGTCCCGGCCAGGCCGAGATGCGTTGTCACACCGGCAACCGCGTTGAGAATACTGAACGTATCCGGGCGGCCGACCACGTCGAGGTCGTGAATCTTGCCCTGATGCTCGCGCAGGCGCAACCCTTCTGCGAGGAAGAAGAAGTCGAACAATCCGCGTTCGGCACTGCGGGCGAGATGCTCGAACGAGCTGAACTCGATCTGGCTCTTGGACGCCGGATCGGTCCACACCGTGGTGTTGTTCACGCCGGGGAAGTGAGCACCCAGGTGAACTTGCTTGCGAATCCTGTTCTGTGTCATCGGTGTTCCTGTTCTTTGCTCGCGCTACGCGAACTGATTGACGGGCAACTCGAAACCCAACCGCTCGCGCAGCGTCGGGCCGGTAGTCGGTCGCGGATTGAGAGTCGGCACCACGTCCGCCGCGATCTTCTCCACTGCGGCAGCCAAAGCCAAGGGACGCAGGACAACACCGTCGACCCCGGCCAGCCCACCGATCTCGCGAAGGAGGACAGTCAGGCCGGCACTGTCACCGCGATAGAACAGCGAGTGCGGGGCGTACGGCGCTCCCGCCCATTCCTCGAGTTCCGCCAGAGCGTCGTCGGCGGCTCCGCGATCAGCGCCGAGAAGCACGTCGACGTCGAGGAGAACCCTGACGCTGCGCCCGAGGGCGGCGGCACTCGCGTGGACCAGCTTGGCCGTAGTTTTGGCCTCGGCGAGATCGGTTGCCGAGATCCGAATCAGATCTCCGCGCGCAACCGCGAGTTCGCGAGCCTCCGGCCTGCTCGCGTCGACGGCGATCAGCGGCTGCCCCTGCGGGGAGCGCGGCGTGATGGACGGGCCCTTGACGGAAAAGTTCTTTCCCTCGAAGTCGATGTAGTGCAGCTTGTCCCGATCGATGAATCGTCCGCTCGCAGCGTCACGTATCTCGGCGTCGTCCTCCCAGCTGTCCCACAGCCGACTGACCACCTCGACAGCCTCGGACGCTTCCTCCCACGCAGACTCAGGACCCTGCACTGTCTTTCGGCCGAACAACGCCGCCTGCTCGGCGGTGTCGGACACCGCGACCTGCCAACCGGCCCGCCCAGCAGACGAGTAGTCGATACTCGCGACGGCCTTGGAAATGTGGAACGGCTCGGTGTGCGTGACTGTCGCAGTGGGGATCAGACCGATGCGCGAGGTCACGGCACTCAGCCGCGCCGCAGTTGCCACCGCCTCCAATCTCCCGCGCACTGCGTGCCGGCCTTCGGATTGCAGTCCGAACGAGTCAGGGAGGAACGCCAGATCCACCCCACCCCGATCCGCGGTGGTCACCAGGTCCACCCAGTACGACGGTGTGAACAGATCTTCGGCGCGTGAGTCCTCGCGTCGCCAGGAGTACGGATGAGCTCCGGTGCCCTCGAATTCGAGACCGACCAGGAATGCTCCGGAACTACGCTCGGACATGTTCGGCCTTTCGTGTCGAATGATCCCGCCCGGGGATCGCGTCGAGAAGTGTGCGTGTGTACTCGTTTCGGGGATTGTCGAAAATCTCGGTGGTAGTGCCGATTTCGAGCAATCGCCCGGCCTGCATGACGCCGACGACGTCGCTGATCTGGCGAACAACCGCCAGATCGTGGGAAATGAAGAGATAGGTCAAGCCCAGTTCTCGCTGCAACTCGTCGAGTAGCGCCAGAATCTGCGCTTGCACCGAGACATCGAGAGCGGAGACGGGCTCGTCGAGAACGAGCAGGTCCGGCTTCAACGCGAGCGCACGAGCGATCGCCACCCGTTGACGCTGGCCGCCCGAGAGTTCGGCCGGTTTGCGGCTCAGGAACTGCTCGGGAAGTGCAACCTGATCGAGCAACTCTGCCGCACGAGTCTGCTGCTGGCTGCGTCCACCAACCTTGAAGGCCCGCAGCGGCTCCGCAACGATGTCCTGGACGGACAATTTCGGGTCGAGTGATGCATAGGGGTTCTGATACACGAGCTGGACCCTTCGGCGCAGCTCACGCAGGTCGCTGCCCTTGACCTTCGTGATGTCCTGGCCGTCGAAGGTGATGGTGCCTGTGTCCGCCTGCTCCAATCGCACGGCAATGCGTGCGGTGGTCGACTTGCCGGAGCCCGACTCCCCCACCAACGACACCGTCTGACCCCTCGGAACAGTCAGCGACACTTCGTTCACCGCGGTGATCGAACTCCCGCGTCCGACGTTGAAGTGCTTGGTGATTCCCGTCAGGGTCAGCAGCGGGCTGGTGTCCTGGCGGACCGGGCGAACGACTGGTCCCGAGGACAGGCTCGGCGCAGAGCTCAGAAGTTTCTTCGTGTACTCGTCTCGCGGGTTGTCCAGAATATCCGCGGTGCGGCCGGATTCGACGATCCTGCCGCCCTGCATCACCAGGATCCGGTCCGCGCGGTCTGCGGCCACACCCAGGTCGTGCGTGATCAGGAGCACGGCGGCACCGGATTCGGCGATTCGCTCGTCCAAGTGGTCGAGGATGCGTCGTTGAACCGTGACGTCGAGAGCACTGGTCGGCTCGTCGGCGATGACGAGGGCCGGGTTCGCGACAAGCGCGATACCGATCAGAACTCGTTGCCGCATACCGCCGGAGAGCTCGTGTGGGTACTGGCGTGCTCGGATTTCCGGCCGGTCGATACCCGCACGCTCGAGCACCTCGACGGCGTCCAACCGGGCTTTGCGGCGGTCTGCGAGGCCATGGATCCGCAGGACTTCTGCAACCTGGTCGCCGATCCGGGTCACCGGGTTGAGCGAGGTCGTCGGATCCTGCGGCACCAAACCGATACGCGCGCCGCGGATTCGCTGCCACGCACGGTCGGAATACGAGTCGATCTGTTCACCCTCGAACTCGACGGTCCCGCCGGTGACGTGGCCACTGCCGGCGAGCAGACCCAATATCGCGTGGGCCGTGGTCGACTTACCGGAACCCGATTCCCCGACCACCGCAACTACTTCGCCCCGACCGACGGTGAAGCTCACGCCGGATACCGCGGGCTCGGCGCCGTAGGCGATCTGTAAGTCGGTGACGGAAAGCAACTGTTCCTCGGCCGTGCTCATCGCCGGTTGTTCCTTTCGATCTCGTGGCCGATACGGTGTGCCGAGATGACCACGGCGACAATCGCGAGACCGGGAAGTGTGGTCATCCACCAGGCATTGGCGAGGAAATTACGTCCCTCGGATACCAGCGATCCCCATTCCGGGGTAGGCGGAACGGCGCCGAATCCCAAGAAGCTCAGAGCCGACACCGCCAGTACTGCCTGCCCGAACTCGACAGCGGACAGCGCGACCACCGGCGCGTAGGAGTTGGGAAGCACGTGCCGACGCAGGACACCGAGCCACTGCACACCCGAACTGAACGCGGCCTCGACGTACTGAGCTCCGCGCACCCGCATCACTTCGGCACGCATCACTCGCGCGAAATTGGCGACCATACTGACGCCGACAGCAATGGCGACGTTGATGGTGCCGAAGCCGAGTGCGGTCACCAGTGCCAACGAGAGCAGCAGCGCCGGAATGGACAGCAGCACGTCGACGATGCGCATCAGCACGGCGTCGACGACGCCACCGACAAAGCCCGCGAGCAAACCGATTATCGATCCCGCCACCAATGCGATTCCGACCGCCACCAAGGTTGCGGTCAGGGACAGCGCGGCGCCGTGCACGAACCGTGTGTACAGGTCACGACCGAGATTGTCGGTTCCGAACCAGTGAGCCAGGCTCGGGCCCTGCAGTTTGTCCGCCGGGACACCGGACAACGGATCGCCGCTGGCAAAGAATCCGGGTGCGACGGCAAAGCCGATGGCAAGCAACACGATCAACACCGGAATCACCAAGCCGGGCTTTCGGATCCAGCCGATGGCCGTGGACTTTCGGCGCGAAACAACAGGTGCCTTCGCCTCGACGGTCGGATCGAGGAGTAGTGGTTCGATCAATGTGTCAGACATGAGCCGGCTCCAGATCGGTCGAGCTTTCGGTATTCGACTTTTCGGTGTGACTCTTCTTCGTCTGGATGATCCGTGGATCTATCAAGGGGTAGAAGAGGTCGACCGCGAGGTTGACGAGCACGAACACGAGAGAGGCGAACACAACGACTCCCTGCACCACCGGGATGTCCTGCGCCATCACCGACGTCTGTGTCAGACGGCCGACGCCCGCGCGAGAGAACACCGTTTCCACAACCACCGAGCCCGCCAGCAGCGTGCCGACCAGTACACCGGCGATGGTGAATGCCGGAATGCTCGCCAGTCGCAACGCATGACGGGTCTGCACGCGCCAGCGGCTGGCGCCCTTGGCATACGCAGTCTCCACGTGCGGCGAACGCAGCGTCGACTGCAGGCTGGTCGTGAGTACTTGCGCGATCACCGCGCCGGTCGGGATCGCCAAGGTGATCGCCGGAAGAATCACCGTTGCGAATCCCTTGTCTCCGAAAGCGGGGAAGATGTGCAGACGGAACGAGAACAGCTGCAGAAGAATCAGGCCAACCCAGAAGGTAGGCACCGCCACACCCAGCGGCGGCAGTGAGAACAACAGATTCGCGAGCCACCGCTTGCGGGTGTAGGTAGCGAAGAACGCGATCGCCACTCCGAACAACACGGCCAGAACCAAAGCGGTGGTTGCCAAGACCAGAGTGCTCGGCAGCGCCGAGAAGATGGCATCCGTCACCGACTGACCGGTGGAGATGGACGTACCGAAATCGCCGCGAAGAGCATTCGTCAGCGACGTCCAGTACTGCACCCACACCGACTGGTCCAAGCCGTACCGTGCCCGAAGCTGATCGAGCGCAGCCTGATCCACTGCAACACCCTGACCGGACGAGTCGGCAGCCATGCTGACGGGATCACTGGGCAGGAGGAACAGAATCACGAACGAGATGGTGAAGGCGGCCCACAGAACCACTGCGGCCTGGCCCAGTCGGGTGAGTACGTATCGAGTCATGATTACTTACCCGACAACCATGCGTCGTAGAACTGCAGGCGCGAGGAGGCTTCGAAGTTCAGGTCCTGCACACTCGATCCGGCGCCGATGGCCTGCGAGAGCTCGATGGTGGGGATGGAGAGTCCACGGTCGAGGATCAATTCCTGTGCGGTGGATACCAGTTCGCCGCGTTGGCCGTTGTCCGTGGCTGCAAGCTGGTCTGTGAGTACCTTGTCGAGCTCCGGATCTGCGCCGCGACGGTTCAGGTTGCGGCCTTCGGTGCTGAACGATGCCCGCAAGATGTCGGCGTCCGCGCGAGTGCTGTTGTAATACAGCGAATCGTAATCACCCGATACTCCCTTCTCGGTCCATTCACCGTTCGAGACCAAGTTGAGCTGCAGGTCGACGCCGACCTTCTTGAGCTGCTGCTGCACGAGCTCGAGGATGGCCTGGTTACCCGAGAACACCGGACTGAAGGTGACGCTGAAAGTGAGCTTCTGCCCGTCCTTCTCGCGGATACCGTCGCTGCCGGTCTTCCAACCAGCCGCGTCGAGGAGTTTCGCCGACTTGTCGGCGTCGTACGTCACGACACTGGATTCGTCGCTGTAGAGCGGAGTGGTGTGAGCCAGCGGGCTCGTGGCCGGGAAGAACGACGGATCCAGAACGGTGTCGACGAGTTCTTGGCGGTTGATCGCGGGAATGATGGCCTGACGAACAGCCTGATCAGCGAGAACGCCGCGACTGACGTTGGGCTGGAAGAAGAAGCTCACACCCGGGTTCGGCCTTGTGAGGATTCGTCCACCCGCGCCCTCGATTTGCGGCGCATCCTGCGGAAGCGCATCGCTGACCGCATCGAGCTGGCCGGAGGCCACGCTGCCCGCCCGCACACCGGATTCGGGAACCACCGTGAAGTCGACGCCGTCGAGGTACGCCTCGCCCTGATGCGCGACCGCATCCGACGCCCAGTTGTATCCCGCACGCTTGGCGATCTTGACGCTCTTGTCCTGCTGCCAGTCGGTGTACACGAACGGTCCGGAGGCGATCACCGCTGCACCGGGGCAGCGCTGCTCGGATGCCAGCGCGGTGGTGGAATCGGCGAGGATTCCGAGCTGTGGCGTCGAAGTTGCTTGCAGGAACTGAACATTGGGTCCGGAGAAATTGATCTTCGCCGTGTGAGCATCTACGACGTCGGTACCGGTGTACGAGGACAGGTAACTCTTCGCCAACGACGCGTTCGGTCCCAGGTTCTTGACCGAGTCGAAGGTCTTCTTCACCGAATCCGCCGTCACCGGTGTGCCGTCACTGAAGGTGGCGTCGTCGCGAAGGACGAACGTGAAGCTAGCGGCGTCGGGGCTGATCTCCCAGCTCTTGGCGAGCCACGGCGTGATCTCTCCGGTGTCGGGATTTTGATCGGTAAGCGAATCCACCACTGTCCGAGTGACATACACGGTCTGGTTACTGCCGGCCTGGGCCGGATCGGCGCACGTCGGCGCCTGCGACAGACCGTAGCGAAGGGTTCCGCCGGACTGGGCGGGGCCTGCGTCGGCAGCACTGTCACTCCCGCTGCTGCAGCCGGCGAGGACGGTGCCGAGAACCGAGACAGCACCGATACCGGCGATTACGGTCGCGCGTTTGCGGGCACCGAATGAGGGCGAAGACACCAAGAACTCCTAAAGAGGCATGCCGAAGAGCGCACCCGTCGCCTGAGACGAAAAGGCGATCGAGCACGAATCACTTGTGAGAGAAGAGAAAACAGACTTGTCGACGACTCGCCTGAGTGTGAATGACTGACCGAGGTCAGTTGGTACAGAAAGATCCCGCGGTGCGGCACAGGTCTACGTGACGACGCGACCAGGCGGTATCGAAACCGCCTTCGACTGCCTTCATTTCGTGTTCCTCCATCGGTCCTGGCGGTAGCACCCGCACCCGATCACTCGGGGGGTTGCTGCGACTTCAATGAGCCAGGTCTCTCGGTCGCTCTGGATGGTCGTTCGCAAGTCTACGAGGTTAAACCCGGGTGTTGTCAACCCGGTCGGTAGGAATTGCTGCTCGAGTCACATTTTCGAGGACCCGAAGTTGTTTCTCGAACGGGTGGATGCCCACCTCTTCGGGCGAGAGTGACGCGTCGTAAAGCGGTGTGTATCCACTGGACAGATACAGCGCGACGGCCTCGGGTTGCCGAGGGCCCGTTGTGAGAAACACCCGGTTGTATCCACGAAGTTCGATCTCTCGTTCCAACTCGCGAACGACGGCCTTGCCGAGGCCGCGCTTCCGATGGTCGACCGATGTCCAGATTCTCTTCAGTTCGGCAGTGGTGGAATCGAATTGACGAAACGCACCACCGGCGATCGGCAGACCGTCGTGGGTGAGCACCAGAAGCGCACCCTGCGGGTAGGCAAATTCTTCTGCCGGATACGTCGTGAGATCCTCGAGCATCGCTTCGTGAGTCCCGCCGTAACGCGAACTGTATTCGAGTGCCAACTCCGCGATCAGTGGAGCTGCCAAGGGATCGTCCTGCGATACCGAATAGACCTCTACCGCTCCGACACCCTCGAGCTGTCGAGTTCCGAGCTCCAGTGCCACAACACTTTCCTCCATGAATCTGGTCAACGCTCCCCCAGCCTGAAAACTTCCGGAGCGAGGGTGGTTCCGTCGACGAGGTCCGCCACAAGTTCACCCAGGGCCGGACCGAACTTGAACCCATGCCCCGAGAATCCCGCTGCCACCGTGACGGCGCCGACTCGGTCGATGACGAAGTTACTGTCCGGCGTGCTCGTGTACAGGCAGGTGAGCGACTCGACACGGGTGGTGTCGACACCGGGTAACCACGACTCGGCGTACTCCACCAATCGCTGCTCTCCGTCGACACCAGGGGTGTAGTCACGGGTCTGCGGAGTCACCACCGGCCCGGTCGCGTGTTCGCCGATCTTGATCCCGTCCTCGGAACCGAGCCCGTAGATCCCCGCGGTCTCCAATTCTGCGCCGGTGTGGTGAACGAAACTCGGCCACTCGACTCCGGGATCGAGCGGTGCGAAGTGTGCCGGTTGTTCCTGTGTCGTGCGCAATGTCGGCAGTACGATCTCGGAGCCGAGACCGCTGTCTGCGATCAGATCTGCAGTCCACGCACCGGCCGCGATCACGACCTGACGAGCTGCGAGCGTTCCACTGTCCGTCACCACGTCCACGCCGTAGGACGCCCGCGCGAGTGCCAACACCCGAACATCGTGACGGACCTCGGCGCCCGCAAACACCGCTCCTGCCTTCAGAGCGGTCACTGCGCGGTCCGCGTGCAACCGGCCTGCGTCGGGATGATGGAGCACCGTGGTGTCGAATCGCAGCCCCGGCCAACGGGCGGACGCCTCGGCAGGAGTGAGGATCTCACCCTTGATGCCCGCCTCGCGAAGTATCTTCGCCTTGGACTGCACTGCCTGCGGCAGGCCGTGATCGACGGCACCGGTGAGTTCCAGGAACCCGATGTCCGTCGTGGTCTCCAACTCCCGCCACAGCGGCAGCGCGCCGGCCGCCAAACCTGTGTACAGGTGATTGTCGTACGCCTGCCGATAGATGCGCGAAGTACCGTGCGACGCACCGTGCTTGTGCCCCGGCCCGAACTGTTCCAGCTGAACGACGCTACGTCCGCGTGCCGCGAGCCGCCAGGCGGCGGAGGACCCGACGAGTCCTCCGCCGATGACGATCACATCGAAAATCTCACTCATGGACGAGAGCTCACTTGGTCTTCGGAAGGCCGGGCGGGTTGATCAGGGACGTGTCGACGGCTTCGCTGGTGATGTTCCAGCGCTCGAGGATCTGCTGGTACGTGCCGTTCTCGATCGTGTGGTTGATCGCGTCGTTGATCGCCTTGATCAGGCCGTTGTCCTTCTTCACCAGCACCGCGATCTGCCCCTGCAGGGTGTCGCCGGCCCCGGAGAACTCACCGACAACCTCGGTCTCCCCCGACTGCTTGGCGTGGAACTGCGACGACGGGTTCGGGCCGAAGTAGGCGTCGATCCGGCCGGACTGCAGCGGGAGGTAGTAGTCGGTGGTGTTCTGGTAGTAGGCGATGTCGGTAGGCGCCAGGCCGGCCGCGACGTTCTGCTCACTCCACTTGACCAGCAGCGCTTCCTGATTGGTGCCCGAGGAGACGGCGATCTTCTTGCCCGCGACGTCCTTGGGTTCCTTGATGGAGATTCCGGCACCCTTCTTGGCTTCGAAGGCGAGGGTGTCGAGACGGTAGGTCGCGAAGTCGTACTTCTCCTTACGCTCCTCTGTGACAGTCACATTGGAGAGGAAGGCGTCGGCCTCACCGGAGTCGATCCGGACGAAGTTCTGTGCCCAATCTGCTGTCTGCAGGTCGACCTTCAAGCCGAGAACGTCACCGATCAGATAGGCGAAGTCGGTCTCGGAACCGATGAGGGTGGTGTCGTCGTCGGCGTAGAAACGGAGCGGCGGAGCGGAACCGGCACTACCGGTGACGCGCAGCGTGCCACGATCGCGGATGTCCTGAGGTAGCTCGGCGGCGATTGAATCCACCTTGTCGGTGGTGATGCGGTTCTGATCGGCCGTGAGGTTGTAACCCGCAGCAGCGGTGACCTGGGCGCCGTCGGACTCGGCGTCCGCGCTGCTGCATGCAGCGCTGAGCAATCCGACGGTGGCAAGCGCCGAGATCAGAAAAGTCGCGCGACGGGATGTGGAGAACATCAATTTTTCCTTCCGGGAATGAGTCTGGGTCGCGTCAGAGGACGCGGGAGAGAAAGGCTTTGGTCCGTTCGTGGACCGGATTGTCGATCACCTGCGAAGGCGGGCCCTGTTCGACGATGACGCCGCCGTCCATGAAGACCGCAGTGTCCGCCACTTCCCGAGCAAATCCGACCTCGTGTGTGACGATCACCAAGGTGGCGCCGTCACGGGCCAGCTGAGCCAGGACTTCGAGAACCTCGCCCACCAGTTCCGGGTCGAGCGCCGACGTCGGCTCGTCGAAGAGAATGACCGCCGGCCGCAGTGCCAGCGCTCGCGCTATCGCGACGCGCTGTTGCTGGCCACCGGAGAGTTGGCGGGGATACTCGTCCGCCTTGTCCCCCACTCCCACTCGCTCGAGCAGTGCGCGGGCCTCGCGGTACACCTCGTCACGATCACGCTTCTGGGCCGAGAGCGGCGCTTCCACCACGTTTTCCAACGCGGTCAGGTGCGGAAACAGGTTGAAGTTCTGGAACACGAATCCGATGTGCGAACGCTGTTTCAGGATCTCGCGGTCACGCAGTTCGTGGAGTCGATTTCCCTTGCGCCGGTATCCGATCAGCTCTCCGTCGATCCGTACGGTCCCGCGGTCGACTTTTTCGAGGTGATTGAGGGTTCGCAGCAAGGTGGACTTACCGGAACCCGACGGACCGAGAATGACGGTCACTTCGCCCTTGCGGACCAGGAGATCAACGCCGGCAAGTACTTCCAGCGTGCCGAAGGACTTGTGAATTCCGCGCGCTTCGACGGCATACACCGTCTCTTCGGCCAGTTCTGCGGTCATCGGGTCGCACCTCTCGGAATATCGAGACGCGCATCGCGAATCTCTTCGAACTTCTTGCGCGCCTTCTGTACCGGAGTCAACGGAAGAGCACGGGCGGATCCTCGTGCATAGTGGCGCTCCACGTAGTACTGACCGATCGAGAGCAACGTCGTGAGGATGATGTACCAGATCGTGGCGACCATCAGCAGGGGCACGACTCGTCCGTTGCGTCCGAAGATGACCTGCACCTGGTAGAACAGTTCGGCGATTGCCATGGTGGAGACGATCGACGTTCCCTTGAAGAGTCCGATGACCTCGTTGGCGGCGTTGGGGAGGATCGCCCGCATTGCCTGCGGGAGAACGATCTTGAAGAACTGGCGACTGCGCGGAATGCCGAGCGAGTGAGCAGCTTCGATCTGACCGTGATCCACCGAGATGATTCCGGAGCGAATGATCTCGGCCGAGTATGCAGCCTGGTGCAGCGCCAAACCGATGACTGCTGCGGTGAATCCGCCGATCACACCGCTGACCTGGAAGGTGAAGAACTCGGGACCGAAAGGTATTCCGAGAGAAAGCGTCTGGTACAGGTATGTGATGTTGAACCAGAAGAGCAGCTGCACGATGAGTGGAATCGAGCGGAAGGCCCAGATGTAGGTCCAGGCGATCACCTGCAGGACCGGATTCTTCGACAACCGACCGAGCGCCAGGAAGACACCGAGACCGAAACCGAGGATCGTCCCCCACAAGGTCAGTTTGATCGTCATCCACAACGCGGCGAGCACTGATTTCGCGGTGAAGTACTGCGCGAACGTCGGCCAGTCCCAGCCGGGGTTGACGACGAGTCCGTGGATGAACTGAGCAAGCAGGACCAGCACGACCGCACTGATCACCCAGCGCAGCGGGTGCCAGGTGCGAGCGACGACAAGCTCCGAGTCGGGTAGTTGCGACTCGGACACCGACTTTTCGGGGCGGACATCGGTGGGCGCGCTCACGGCGCGCTACCTGACGGAGTGGACATCACGAATAGACCTTTCGGGGAAATGGGAACGCAGCTGTGTCCTCGAGTTGGTGTGCTCGAGTTGCGAAGACGACGAGAGTTCGGTCAGCGACAGTGACACGAAGCGGTGCGGCACAGATCGATGTGACGTCGCTTGTGCGCAGCGTGCGAAGTGGTACCCATGTGATGCCTTCCATCGGTCCTGGCGGTAGCACCCGCTCCCGATCACTCGGGGGGTTGCTGCGACGTCGACGAGCCAGGTCTCTCGGTCGCTCTGGATGGTGAGCAAAGACTAGACGCGAAATGTCGAGTCGTCAAATGTTGTATTTCCCTGCACTGCAAGGGAAATGAAGGGTCCACGATGTTGAAATCGCATTGATTCCAACGGTGTCCGCAGCCGCGTTCGGCGTGTTGAATGGAGCGTTCGAATGAAGACCGGGACCGCCGTCCGGACTGACTTTTCCTCTGCCGTACCGTCTGCGGAGTGAGTGGACTCGACGCTTTCTTCATCTTGTTGGCCGGTATCGGCGCGGGCGCGATCAACGCCGTGGTCGGCAGTGGAACGCTGATCACGTTTCCCACCCTGGTCGCCTTCGGCATGCCGCCCGTGACCGCAACCATGTCCAACGCGGTCGGGCTCGTCGCCGGCGGAGTTTCGGGTACCTGGGGCTACCGACGTGAGCTGTCCGGACAGTGGGACCGACTGAAGTGGCAGATTCCGGCGTCACTCGCCGGGGCACTACTCGGTTCGTGGTTGCTCATGCATCTACCCGAGAAACTGTTCGAGACCATCGTTCCGGTGCTGCTGGTCCTCGCTCTCGTGCTCGTCCTCCTCCAACCACGCATCCAGGCGTGGGCCAAGAAGCGTTCCACCGAAGAAACGACGCTGTCCACCAAGAGGCTGATGCTCCTGACCGCCGGCACTTTTGCAGTCGGCATCTACGGCGGGTACTTCACTGCCGCGCAGGGCATCCTTCTCATCGGTGTGATGGGTGCCATCCTCCCGGAAACCCTCCAGCGCATGAACGGCGCGAAGAACCTGCTGTCGCTGCTCGTCAACATCGTTGCAGCAGGGATGTACATCACTCTGGCATTCGATCAGATCAATTGGGCAGCAGCCGGTTTGATCGCCGTCGGCTCACTCGGTGGTGGCGTCCTCGGCGCCCGCTACGGACGGCGCCTGTCCCCCACTGCATTGCGCTACACGATTGTCGTCGTCGGCCTGATCGGACTGTGGCGCCTTCTCGCTTGACCGCCCACATCGGGCGCCACCCGCACATACTGGAGTAATGACCAGTACAGAAGATCAGACCGGTTGGACCTACCTCATGGACATGGACGGGGTTCTCGTCCACGAGGAGCACTTGATACCTGGAGCGGACACGTTCCTGGCAGAGCTGGCGTCGAACGACATCCCGTACATGGTGCTCACCAACAACTCCATCCGCACCCCGCGTGACCTGCGAGCACGCCTGCTCAATTCGGGACTCGACATCCCGGAGAAGTCGATCTGGACGTCAGCGCTCGCAACCGCGACGTTCCTGGCCAACCAGCGGCCAGGCGGCAGCGCCTACGTGGTCGGCGAATCGGGCCTGACCACTGCCCTGCACGACATCGGTTACGTGCTGACGGACAGCGACCCCGACTACGTCGTACTCGGCGAGACGCGAACGTACTCCTTCGAGGCAATCACCACCGCCATTCGCCTGGTCGAGCGTGGATCACGGTTCATCGCCACCAACCCGGACGCCACTGGACCGTCGCGAGACGGCTCGCTGCCGGCCACCGGCTCTGTCGCGGCACTCATCACCAAGGCAACCGGACGCGATCCCTACTACGTCGGCAAGCCCAACGCCTTGATGATGCGCTCAGCCCTGCGGTCCATCGGCGCTCATTCCGCCAATACGTTGATGATCGGCGACCGCATGGACACCGACATCGTCTGTGGCCTCGAAGCCGGACTGCAGACGATTCTGGTGATGACCGGGATCTCGACCCGCGCGTCGGTAGAGCTCTATCCCTACCGCCCGACCATCGTCCTCGAGTCGGTCGCCGATCTTGTGGGAACAACAACCGATCCATTTCGTAGCAACACAAACAATTGATTCAAATTGCAAAACAAAACCGAAACTCGGTAATTAACTGGTAAAAAACAGCAGATTTGCCAGGTTCCGACTCGTCCGCTTTGTCCAACTGAACAAACCAACGGTTTTATTCGCACCAAACTTACAAACGAGTAGTTAGACGCAGGTCAAAGATCATTTCGACACCGAGTGACAGTTGGACTCCAGTCGTAAAATTGATTTTTCGAAAAGTGGTAACGAATCGTTTGCCGTGTCTGATACTCATGTCTGAATGGCCCCATTTCGGGTCCCAGACATGAAATGAGATTTTCATGAAGAAGCAGACCAAGGGTGCGATCGCTGCTGCGGCGGCCGGTGCCCTCCTCCTCGGCGGTGCCGGCTCGCTCGCAGTCTGGAGCGATTCGGCCGACGTCAGTGGCGGCGGGCCCGTCACGTCCGGCGCCCTCGACCTGAGCTCTTGCGCACCGGTCGGTGGCGGGTGGAACTCCCTCAACCCGACGAAGACCGCGATCACCAACATCTCGGCTTACCGAATAGTCACCACCGAGAGCATCGAATACACCTGCGACGTCACTGTGACCGCAGTGGGCGATCGTCTCGCGGCTGTTCTGACCGCTGATACGGCCGGAATCGTTCCGGGTGCGAACAGCGCCGAGCTTGCCGCTGCTGTCGTGCCCGTGACGACAATCAAGGACACTGGCGGCAACCCGATTTCGCAGATCACCAAAGCCCAGAACGGAACGATCGTCCACGTCGGAGTCCGGCTGAACTTCAACGAGGTGGCCAATCAGGTCGCGCAGAACCAGTCGCTGAACTTGTCGGCGATGAAGTTGGTCGTCACTCAGACAGCACTGACACCGGCCCCGTAATTTCATGAGGAAAAAGGTCTGGGGAGCGATCGCAGTCGCGGTGGCTGCTGTAGCGGTGTTCGCATCGTCGCAGCAGTCGCTCGCGCTGTGGTCCGATTCGGCGAGCGCGAATGGCGGTACGGCAACAGCCGCCAGCGTCAACCTCACGGTTGGTACAACTGCCGGAACCAGTGCGGCGTACACCCTGGCGAACTTGACGACGGCCGCGACGCCCGTTGTCCCGGGAAACACGGTGCAAGCACCGCTCACCGTCAAGAATTCGGGGGCTGATCCTCTGCGGTGGCGAATGCAGTCGACGACCACGCCACTTCCGGGATTCACGTTGACCACGTACGGCGTCGACAACGAAGGCGCCTGCCCGACCGGCGTGAACACGGCAGCTCCTGCGGTTCCATCCCTGCTGTCAGCACCGATGACCGCGTCGCTGCAGCACCCGGTTTCACCGGCGTACATGCCGGATCCGCTCGTGCCTGGCGGCACCTACGTCTTGTGTCTGCGGCTCGCGGTGGACTCTGGTGCGGTCTCCGGTCAAACGAACAAGGCCACCTTCACGTTCCAGGCAGGTCCGGTATGACAAAACACTCGACCAAACGCGGTGAACGTACCGGCCCTCTGTGGTGGGTCACCTCGATTGTCAGCTGGACACTGCTGCTGGCAATTTCGGCAGTCATCGTCGCAACCATTGTCGTTCCCTTCTTTGCCGGAGCACAGCGCTTCACGATTCTGACCGGTTCGATGCGCCCGACGTACAACCCTGGATCACTGGTAGTCGTCAAACCTGTCGATCCGTCCGAACTGGGGATCGGTACACCTATTACGTACCAACTGGAATCCGGTCAGCCGACCGTCGTCACGCACCGAATCATTGCAACCAGCGAAAACCAGAAGGGTGAAAGAACTTTCATCACCCAGGGTGACGCAAACGGTGAGCCTGACGAGAAAGAAGTACGGCCAGTACAGATCCGGGGAAAGGTCTGGTACAGCCTGCCTTATCTCGGTTACGTGAACACCTGGCTGACGGGAGAGCAGCGCACCGTGATCGTGGTGATCGTAGTGACCGCTCTACTGCTGTACGCGTCGTACATGATGATCAGCGGCATCCGTGACGGCCGGAAGGAGCGAGCTCGAGCCCGATTGGCTCCTGACCCTGCACCTTTCGCGCCCGCAGACTCCGCCCAGATCGAGAAAGGCCAGAACGATGCCCTCGCGCCCTGACCGTCCGGCTCACCGGATTCGTCACCTGTTGACCAGCACGCGCTTTCGCGCGCTGCTCGCTTTGGGGATGGTACTGGGTGTCGGCGGTGTCACTACACTCGCGGCCTGGACGTCTTCCGCCACGGCAACCTCGGGCAACATCACGACCGGGTCCATCAATCTGCAGTTGAACAGCATTGCCCAGCCCATTCTGACCAGGTCTCTGAATTTCAGTGAGCTTGGCAAGTCCGGAATGATTCCCGGCGATTCGAATACCGCTCTGATCAAGGTCAACAACCTGGGCACCGGGACAACTGTCCCGCTGAAGTACACGATCACGTCTACGAGTAGTGGTGCGTTGACGACCTCTCTACGAATGACGGTTTCCTCCAACGGAACTGTTGCCAACAAGTGCACTGACGGCGCCAACGTCGTGTCCTCGCTCGCGCTGACACTCACCGCGAATCAAGCCATCGGTAGCCCCGACCGCCCACTGGCGGTCGGGGCTACCGAGAATTTATGTGTCTCGGTACAGCTTCCGACAACACCGACACCGCCGACGAACAGCACGTCGAACATCGTCCTGACCTTCACGGCAAAGGTGTGATGGCAATGTCCCGACACACGAAGATGTCACCGAAAGCCTCGACGCCACGTCGGATTCAGGAAATTCTGCTCACGCTCGGCGCGCTCGCAGGATTTGCTTGCATTGCCCTCTTCATAGCCGGATTGGCCTTCGGCATCTCACCGCTGATCTTCAAGAGTGGATCGATGTCTCCCGCGATCAACACCGGGGCACTGGCATTTGCGCGAACAGTGCCTGCTTCAGAAATTCAAGTCGGTGACATCGTCAGCGTCTCCGACAGCCAAGGCACGCGCATCACCCATCGTGTGGAATCAATAGATCAGCAGGGCAACAACCTTGCCGTCGCACAACTGCGTGGTGATGCAAATCCGATCGCCGATCCCGATCCCTACGTCATCACCGAAGCCGATCGCGTCTTCTTCAGCATCAACCGCCTCGGATACGTGGCCGTCTGGCTGTCCGGACCGAGTGGGCTTGTGCTTGGTGCGATTGCCGTCGGCGGGCTCCTGTACATCGCGTTCCGTCGACGTGAGGCTTCCGACGCGGAGGAACCTCAGCGGGATCGTCAGGACATACGCGGCGACTCCCATGCCCTCAAGGCCATCGTCGCCTTGGCTACGGTCGGTCTCACGGTGGTCGGTGTGTCCCAGATCGGTGGTACCAAGGCGGGGTACACCGACACAGCCACGGCAACAAGCATTCAGTTCGGCACTGCTGCAACCTTTCCCACGTCTCCAAGCGCAGCCAGTTGCGCGGTGAATTTTGCGCTCGTTGTTCCGGTCGCGGTGACAATCACCTGGCCCGCGACTGTCGGAAGCTCATACCGTCTCATTGCCCGCGATAGCAACGGATCCTTGTTGGGATCGAATGACTACACCGCAACGTCTACTACAGGCTCCATGAGATACGGCTCGGGCGGTACAACAGTCGCGTTCCCGCTCATCGTCGGCACCTACAACATCGAAATCCATGGACTGAGCGGCACGTCGGTCACGCCGTCGTACTCCGGCTACCAATTCAGCATTCTCGTCGGCCTGCTCTACTCGTGTGGCGGTCCGATCAGCGGGACATCTGCTCTCAGTCGATCGGCAGCGCCGGCACTGGCGGCAGACGCTCCGAGCACTCCTACTACGGCCGTCACTTCCACGACCGCCTCATCCACCACGCCCACCACGACATTGGCGCCGGCTGTGACAACCACCAGCACAACTGCACCGTCGACAACCACCTCGTCACCGGCTACAACTACGGCGCCCCAGACGACGACCGCTACAACGACAACGACAACGACAACGACAACGGTGCCACCAACTACGACCACCCCGAGCGAGGTTCCCGTCGACGCCCCGGCGACCACGACCGGTCTCAGCGCCCAGAAGCTCTCGACTGCCAGCGGAACGGTTGTGTCCGTGTCGAATTCATCGGGCGCTGAGGTATATCGAGGTCCCGTTGACAGCGACGCTGTCCTGCATTGGCTCACCGGAACCGATCAGTTGTATGTGATCACCACTGGCGGCGTCACCGTCATCGACACGTCAACGGGAGTCTGGGCCGAATCTCCTGCCCCGAGCGAACTTCCGGACGAGATCAAGGCGCTGGTGCCGTGATGAGAAAGACAACGAAAGCTGCCATGGCAGTTGCCGCGGCCGGAGCCGTATTGCTCGGCGGTTCGGGCACATTGGCGAAGTGGACCGACAGTGCGACCCTGACAAGCGCCGCTGTCCAGTCCGGGACCCTGGATCTGGGAGCATGCGTGACCACGAGCGGCGGGGGTTGGTATTCGCAGGTCTACGTCAACGCGCCCACCAATCCGAATCCACTCGTATATATCCCGGACATCACTACCTACCGGCTCAAGCCCGGATTCAACTACACATATTTCTGCGATTCGAAGGTGATGGCCACCGGCCCACGTCTGAAAGCGAACGTGACAGTCGACAAGACCAAGTTGAGCGGCGGGCTCGCGGCCGCCAACATCGACCTTCGCACGTACGTCACGGATCAGAGCAACAATCTGCTGTACGACAGCACAGCACCGACGCCGAACCTCATCGCGGTCACGTCGGCCCTGAACAACACCAATCTGACGGCGCAGGTGTTGTTCACGATCTACCCCACCGACACGACAAGCTCAGGTCTCACACTGAATACGACGGCGTTGACGATCGACGTCAAACAACTGGGTCTCACGCCCGCACCGTAGAACGCCTTGCCGTCGGAAGTTCGAGGCAAGGCGCTCCAGCGATTCAGCCGAGTGCTCGCTTCAGATCAGCCAACAGATCAGCCGTGTCTTCGAGCCCGACGGACAGTCGGACAACGCCGTCTGTAAGACCCACTGCTGCACGGCCTTCCGGACCCATGGCCCGGTGCGTTGTCGTGGCGGGGTGAGTGATCAACGACTTGGAATCTCCCAAGTTGTTGGAGATGTCGATGACGCGCAGGCCGTTGAGAACCTCGAACGCCCGCTTCTTGCCCTCTCCGTCAGGCGCATCGAGCTCGAACGTGACAACCGTTCCGCCGCCGCTCATCTGAGACTTCGCGAGCTCGTGCTGCGGATGCGACGTCAGGTACGGATACTTGACCCACTTGACGCCGGAGTGTCCTTCGAGGAATTCGGCGATCTCGAGTGCCGAAGCCACGGAGTGCCGAATACGGACCGGCATCGTCTCCAGGCCCTTGAGCAGAGTCCACGCATTGAACGGGCTGAGCGCAGGACCGGTGTGCCGCATCAGTTCTCGAACGGGACCGCTGATGTATTCCTCGGTACCGAGAATCGCGCCACCGAGCACGCGGCCCTGACCGTCGATGTGCTTGGTGCCGGAGTACACCACGACGTCGGCACCCAGATCGAGGCTGCGCTGCAGAAGCGGCGTCGCGAAGACGTTGTCCAGCACTACCTTTGCACCGGCTGCATGAGCAAGCTCCGACACCCGTCGAACGTCGACGAGAGATTGCATCGGGTTGGACGGCGTCTCGAAGAACACTGCCGTGGTAGGCACGGACAGCGCCTCTTCCCACTGCGCGTTGTCTTCACCGTCGACGAAGACGACCTCGACTCCCCAGCGCGGAAGAATCTCGTTGCACACGACGAAGCAGGATCCGAAGAGGCTGCGCGCAGCCACCAATCGGTCGCCGTTGGCCAACAGTGCGCCCAACGCCGTGAAGACTGCCGACATTCCGCTGGCAGTCGCAAAGCAGGCTTCCGCGCCTTCGATGAGACGCAGACGCTCTTCGAACATCTTGACGGTCGGGTTGCCGTAGCGGGAGTAGACAAAATGATCCACCTCGCCGGTGAAGGCTTGTTCGGCGGCTTCTGCACTCTCGTAGACGAATCCGGAGTTGAGGAACAGCGCTTCGGAAGTCTCCTCGAACCCGGTACGCATCAGTCCGCCGCGAACTCCGAGAGTGCCGAGACCGACGTCGTCCGGCAGCGCTCGTTGAAATGCGCCACCCTGGGGAATTCCGCTCACTGCTGCCTCCATGGCAAGCCGATGGCCCGCCAACCTACAAGTCCGCGATGTCCGTCGGCACCCAATGCGCCTTCGAACCCGTCGAGCACGTTGTACGACGGGCCGATGCCCGCCGCAGTCGCAGCTTCCGCCGCACCGATGGAACGTTGTCCGGATCGACACAGGAAAATCACCGGGCGCTCCGACCCGGAGGAATCAGCAGTGATGCCGGCTTCCTTCAACTGGTCGACGAAGTTGTCATTGCGCGCGCCGGTCGGGTGGCTCACCCATTCGATCAGTGCGGCCTGCTTGCCGAGGGAGGACACATCGGGGACACCGACGTACTTCCACTCCGCATCGGTCCGCACGTCGACCAGCACGGCGTCGGGGTTTTCGCGGAGCAGCTCCCAGGCTTGCTCCGGCGTCAGATCGCCTGCGTAACTCACGTAGTCCATGTTTTCACAAGACTGCCGTGAGCGCCTGAGCGGGCCGTCAGTTGCAGACGACCCAACGGTTGCCGTCACGGGTCAGGGCCCAGGTCGAGACTCGCTCGCCCGCTCCGCCACCGGTGATCGTCACGTCGGCCCGGGCGCGATCGCCGTTGACCGCGACCCCGTCCACACCCTTCAGCTCGACCGTCCCGTCGACGCCGGCCATCGGACCGTTGCTCGAATTGAAGCTCGCGCAGGTCAGGGTCTTGATCGTCTCCGCGTCATTCCGATTCTCGGCATCGACGTAGTCGGTGACGGAGCGGCTCACGCGGTCCGACTCGGTGACGTTCTCCTCGGCCGGCGAGATCCACGATGCGACGAAGATTCCACCCAGGATCAAGGCGACGATGGCGACAGCCAAGAGGAACGGCCCCGCAGACGCCTTCTTGCCATCGATGTTGTCGGATTCGCGCAGCTCGTCACTCATAACGCCAATAGTCCCCCACAACTTGAAATTGTGGCCCGTCAAGGATCAGGCCCCTACCCCGGATACCCGAGACAACAGGAGAATGGGAGGAAAGAATAGGTTTACCCACAACCGATCGAGTGAGAGTGTGGATCCGTTCGGCCGCAACCGAGGCACTGTGCTTAGGTTCGGCTAAATTGGATACTTGTCGATATGTTGTCCGAACTTCGAAGAAGGTAGCTGTCCTCACGATGACTGACTCCAACCGCCCACTCCGGGTCGCGATCGTCGGCGCCGGCCCCGCCGGCATCTACGCCGCCGACGCCCTCATGAAATCCGACACCGCAGTTTCCGGCCGCGGCGTCAGCATCGACCTCTTCGAGCGCATGCCCGCGCCCTTCGGCCTGATTCGTTACGGCGTCGCGCCTGATCATCCGCGCATCAAGGGCATCATCACCGCCCTGCACAAGGTGCTCGACAAGCCTCAGGTACGCCTGCTCGGCAACATCGACTACGGCACCGACATCACCCTCGACGACCTGCAGTCGTTCTACGACGCGGTCATCTTCTCCACCGGCGCCAACGCCGACCGTGCGCTCGGCATCCCGGGCATCGAACTCGACGGCAGCTACGGCGCGGCCGACTTCGTCTCCTGGTACGACGGCCACCCCGACGTACCGCGTACGTGGCCGCTCGAAGCCGAGAAGGTCGCCGTCCTCGGCGTCGGCAACGTTGCCCTCGACATCGCCCGCGTTCTCGCCAAGACCGGCGACGAACTGCTGCCGACCGAGATCCCCGCCAACGTCTACGAGGGCCTCAAGAACAACAAGGCCGTCGAGGTTCACGTCTTCGGACGCCGCGGCCCGGCCCAGGCCAAGTTCACCCCTCTCGAACTGCGCGAACTCGACCACTCGCCGACCATCGAGGTCATCGTCGACCCCGAGGACATCGACTACGACGAGGGTTCCGAGCAGGCTCGCCGCAACTCCAAGCAGGTCGACATGGTTGCGAATACGCTGCAGGACTGGGCAATTCGCGACGTCGGAGCCCGTCCTCACAAGCTGTTCCTGCACTTCTTCGAATCTCCCACGGAGATCCTCGGTGAAGACGGTAAAGTCGTCGGCCTGCGCACCGAGCGCACTCAGCTCGACGGCACCGGCAACGTCAAGGGCACCGGCACGTACAAGGACTGGGATGTCCAGGCCGTGTACCGCGCCGTCGGTTACCTCTCGCAGAACATCACGCAGTTGCCGTTCGACGACCAGGCCGGCACCGTCCCCAACGACGCCGGACGCGTCGTCGCCGACGACAACGCCGAGGGCGCAGCCCGGTTCATGCCGGCCACCTACGTCACCGGCTGGATCAAGCGCGGCCCCGTCGGCCTCATCGGCCACACCAAGGGTGACGCCAACGAAACCGTCGCGAATCTTCTCGAGGATTCCGTCGACTTCGCGGGCGCCGCGAACCCCGACGAGAACGCAGTCATCGAGTTCCTCGAAGGCAAGCAGGTTCCGTACACGACCTGGCAGGGCTGGTACCGCCTCGACGCGCACGAGCGCAGCCTGGGCGAGCCCGAGGGCCGTGAGCGCATCAAGGTCGTCGAGCGTCACGACATGCTGAAGGCATCCGAGCCCGACCGCGCGAACTGAGTGCGCGGAAGTAACTGAACAGAAGCCCTCCACCGGCCCGACGCGACCCAGGTCACATCGGGCCGGTGGTGTGTGCAGGGACCCAGGGCAACAGGGCAAAATAGACCCCGTGTTTGACGCCCATGTGCATATCATCGACCCGCGCTTCCCGCTGGTCGAGAATCACGGGTACCTGCCTGAGCCCTTCACCGTGGCCGATTACCGGGCCCGGATTGCCTCGCTGAAGGGCCTCAGCGTTGACGGCGGCGCGGTGGTGACCGCGTCGTACCAGGGCAATGACCAGGAATACCTGAAAGCTGCCTTGTCCGAACTCGGTGAAGGCTGGGTGGGCGTCACTGCTTTGCCGCTCGATGCGACGGATGAAGACATCGTTGCTCTGGACGCACTGGGAGTACGTGCCGTCCGGTTCAACCTGCGCCGCGGCGCCACCGACCTGCGTCTGCTCGCCGATCTCGCCAACCGCGCTTTCGATCTGGTCGGCTGGCACGCCGAGTTCTACGTCGATGCCACGCTGTTGCTGTCGTTGGAACCGGTCTTCGCCAAATTGCCCGCGGTGAGCATCGACCATTTGGGAATGTCCACCCGCGGACTGCCGTATCTCCTCAACCTCGTCGACCGCGGAGTGCGCGTCAAAGCCACCGGGTTCGGCCGCACCACCATCTCCGACGTCAGCGATGTGCTGCGCCAGATCCACGCGGTCAATCCCGCTGCGCTGATGTTCGGCACCGATCTACCCGGTACACGGGCACGTCGAGCGTTCGAGGTCCACGACCTGGACGTGATCGCCGACGCTGTCGGCGACGACCTGCCCGCGGTCATGTGCGACAACGCCCGCTCCTGGTACCGCTGCGCTCAGGTGAACGCAACGGCTCCCAGCCACAGCCCCGCCGCGATCAGCGCTCCGAACAGTTCCACCAGCATGGACAATCCGACTGCCTTCACCGCGTGAAGCGTCGACGACCAAGCGATGTCGTAACGGCGCAGCCGCGCTAGTTCCGCGAAATACGTTCCAACGATGAATCCGAGGAACAACCCCACGACCGGAATCACGAAGAACCCGATGATGCCGACGACGCCGCCGACCACCACCGACAGGTTGGGCACTCCCCCGGACTTCATCCGCTTGCCCGGCCACGTGTACTTCACGATCCCGGTGACCACCAGTGCCAGCGCGGACAGCGCGAACACCGTCCACGCCGTGGCACCACCGGTCATGATCGCCCACACCAGAATTGCACCGAAAACGAGAAGCGTCCCCGGGAGAATCGGAACGACGACACCGATCAGACCGACCAGGATGACCAGCCCGACGAGGACCTCGGCCGCTGGACTCATCCGACGGGACGCACCTTCGACGCAGCCTCGCGAGCACGGTCGCGTGCAGTAGGCACATCGGCGGCCGTCGACACTGCAACACCCATGCGACGACGCGTGAAGCTCTCCGGCTTGCCGAAGAGCCGCAGGTCCGTCTCGGGAACCGCGAGCGCCTCGGCGACGCCGTCGAATCCGATCCCCTTTGCCTCCACTCCGCCGTAGATCACTGCCGATGCTCCCGGAGACGTGAGCGTCGTGTCGACCGGCAAGCCCAGGATCGCGCGGGCATGCAGTTCGAACTCCGAAAGTCGCTGCGTCCGCAGAGTCACCAATCCGGTGTCGTGCGGCCGTGGGCTCACTTCGGAGAAGAAGACGTCGTCGCCCTTCACGAATAGCTCGACGCCGAAGATGCCTCGCCCGCCCAGAGCCGTGGTCACCTTCTCGGCGACGTCTCGGGCCGAGGCGAGGGCAACCGCGGACATCTGCTGCGGCTGCCACGATTCGATGTAGTCTCCGGCCTCCTGCAGGTGCCCGATCGGTTCGCAGAACGACGTCTCGACCTGACCGCTCTCACCGACGGCTCGAACTGTCAATTGCGTTATCTCGTAATCGAAATCGACAAAGCCTTCGACGATCACCCGGCCGTGATTCACACGACCTCCGGCCATCGCGTAATCCCATGCGGCGTCGAGATCTTCGGCGGATCGAACCGTCGACTGTCCCTTCCCCGACGAGGACATGACTGGCTTGATGACGCACGGGAAACCGATTCGGTCTGTCGCTGCCTGCACTTCGGCAAGCGAGTCCGCGAAAGCGTACGGCGAAGTGGGCAGGCCCAACTCCTCGGCCGCGAGCCGACGGATTCCCTCACGGTTCATCGTGAGCTGGGTGGCTCGGGCGGTCGGAATGACCACCGCACCCCCGCGTTCTTCGACGAGTGCAAGCGCATCCGTCGCGATCGCCTCGATCTCGGGAACCACGAAGTGAGGCTTTTCCAACTCGATGACGGCAAGCAGTGCTTCCGGATCGGTCATGTCGACGGTATGAGCACGATGAGCCACCTGGTGCCCAGGGGCATCGGGATACCGATCCACCGCAATCACTTCGACGCCCAGACGCTGCAGCGCGATGACAACTTCCTTACCCAACTCGCCTGATCCCAACATCATCACGCGGATGGAGTTCTCGGTCAGTGGGGTTCCGAATCGGAGCGGAAGCGTCGGCAGGGGCGAAGGCGTCGAATCAAGCTGCATGGGTGCGACTATATGCCAATCCCGATGCAGGTCAGCGCGGTTATCGGCCGTCCACCACACCTTCGCGGCCAAATCCTCGCCGGATCGTTCGGGGTAGCGCAGGTTTGCGATAGGTGCGGGTGGCAGTGTCCGGCTCGGAATTCCGTTGCGGCACGGTGTCGTTGCCGACGCGGTGCACTTTCACGAGGTTGCGCCCAGCACGCTTGGCGTCGTACAGAGCCTCGTCTGCGACGCTCATGAGGGTCGACAGCGCCGGCGTCGCATGATCGACCCACGCGACGCCGACGCTGACGGTGCTCGTCACATCTGATACGGCCGAGTACTCGACTTGCGCGCCGCGGACCGCCTCGGCGACATCGATTGCTCGCGCGTAGCTGCAGTCCGGAAGCAGAACGGCGAACTCCTCGCCGCCGAGCCTTCCGATCAGATCGCCGTCCGACAATCGGTCAGCGGCCCGCTCGGCGAAGTTCGCGAGAACGCTGTCACCGGTCATATGTCCATGCGTGTCGTTGATGCTCTTGAAGTGGTCCAGGTCGAGCATCAGCAGGCCGACCGGAGATTGTGTGCGAGCCGCGTCGGCAAGTTCCGCTTCCGCGTGGCCGAGGAACGCACCGCGCGAGAGGACCCCGGTCAGATGGTCGAATTCGACGGCAAGGAAGAGCTCACGCTCGGCAGCACGGCGTTCCTCGGTCGCACAGGCAACCGCTATCGGCCCCAACGCGATCAGTGTGACCGCTATGGATGTGATGACGTCCTCGTTCCACGTCGAGGCGGCTTGATCTCCGATGTCGAGTCGACCGCTACCCGCCATCATGAGTGACCACACCGACCAGACCACTGAAACGAAGGCAGTGCTCGGAACCGAGATGCGAGTGGCACACCAGAGGAGAGCTGGAATCGGCAAGACCAGCGCAATCGGCCCTTCGATACTGAGGGCGATCGGCACGCAGGCTGCAGTGGCGAGTAGCGGAACGCTCAGAGCGGCGACAGTTCTGGCGGTCAGTTTCCTGCGGAACTCGGCAAGGCTCGACGGGATGGTGAGAGTGAGAATGAGAGGAAGGACCAGCAGGTACGCCATGACCTCGGTGGCACCCCAGTGGAAAAACGTGTCGGCAAAGGACTGACCGCGTAAGAGCCGGTCCAAGGCGCCGGCCGTGGCCGCGGTACCAGTCGCCGCCACGAACGAGACGAAGACCATCCATACCAGCGACTGCGAATCGACCAATCGGAACGGTGTGCGCTTCAAGTAGTACAGAACGAGAACACCGAGCGTCACTCCGGCGAGGTTGGCCCCGTTCAGCTGCAGGGCAAGCGACAGCGAGTTGCCCGTAATCAGGTCAGCGCAGACGTATCCGACGGCCGCGGCGATCCACGTCCGCCATTCGATCAGGACCGGCCATCTGACCATCATTCCCAGCAGAATGGCGTTGGCGCACCAGAATGTCGCGAGCAAACCTGGTGGGCGCGTGAGGATGCCGATCAACGATGCCGCAAGTACGACGGCCAGCACTAGGAGAAGGCGCAGAAAGCGACTCGTCCCTACCATGCGTCACCTCGCGGTCGGCTACCTCTGAATTCGGGAGCACCGGACGTCGCGGTGACCGTATGCCGATGTCGTCGAACCATCGTACGCAGGTGCTGCCACTCGCAGTTCTGTGTTCACATGCCAAAACGGCAGCTGCGACCATCTCCGCAAACGCGAGTGCCCTCCGGCCACGACAGTGGACAGAGGGCACCTGCATGCAATCCGATCGGCAGAGCCGAATGGACCTGCCGGAAGGGATGACTACTCGGCGGATCCGCTGGACAGACCCGAGAGTGAACCGGTGGACGAGCCCTCGCCCTTGCCGGACAGCGATTCGGTGGGAACGGACTTGAGGAAAGCTCCGAGCGCGGTGAGCAGGGGTCCGAGGGTGCTGAGTGATCCGAACATAGGAGGTTCTCCTGTATGTGAGGTGGTGTGATGTTCCAGCGCCATTCCGGCCGCAGGCGGTGGCCGAGATGGTTCGGGAACTTCTGCCGCACGGATGGCTGAACCGCCCCCCGAACAACATCCCGAGCTGTGATGTAGCGCACTTACTTGGCGCTGCCTGCATTTATAGACCGGCTTTGCACACTTGTCTAGCTACCTAATAGCTATCAATGCGGACTTTCGATCACACCTTTACGGATAATTGCAGTTCAAAGCGCAAATTCACCCTCTAGAATGTCCCATAATGTGATTTCGCTCACAGTGAAAAGCCGAAAAGTGTGACCCGCAGACAACTGCGAGCCACACTTTCGGACAAACTGGACTTACTTATCGGCCGCCGATCCCGTCCCAGGGGTGAGAGAGCCACCACCGAGTGCCGTGAACAGGTCCTTGAGCACCGGAATGAACGTCTTGACGACGCCGCTGAAGTCTTCGAATGAACCCATGTCGGGCCTCCTTTTGTCGGAATGCAGTTGAGATGAAGTGAGGACCGAGAACTACTCGGCGGCCGAACCGGCCGAACCCGAGCCGTCTGCCGATCCCGCGTTCAACTTGGTCACGAATGCAAGAACGCTCTTGAGGAAGGCGTCGAGATTCTGAATCGAGGTCATGCGACTACTCCTGTGTTGTTTCGGAAGATTTCTCGAGGTCGAACGTCAGGAGTTCGAGCTCGCGGTGTCCAGCCCCTGAAGGGTTTTGAGCATGTTGACGAGGGGCAGAAGCTGGAGAATGCCCCAGCCCATACCGTTGGCCTTGAGGAGGTTTCCGAGGGATCCCATATGTGACTCCTTGCATGAATATCTATGACGCGGCGCACGTTTTGTTCGCTGCACGTCTTTGTAGCCAAGCTAAATACGTACGTCCAGTTTGTTTCTGTCCAATCGAAAACGTGACACATTGGATGAATATGTAAACCTGCAGTTCAGGTGCTGTGACCTGAATCCAATCTCGAATTCGAGTGTGTTCGAGATCACAGTCAATTAGGACAAAAGGATGCAATCGTCAGAGTCGGTGCCAACCTCGACCGCGATCTGTCATACCGTGTGCGTGTGATCAATCGCGAACGAGCGGCAACCGAGGCAACTCACCGGGAACCGTCGTGCTAGCAAAACTCCTCAAGACGTACCTGCCGCCGTACCGCTGGTTGCTTGCCGGGGTCCTCGCACTGCAACTCTTCGGGGCCATCGCGTCGTTGGTCCTCCCCACACTCAACGCGCGGATCATCGACGACGGCGTCGCCCGAGGCGACACCGGATTCATCATGTCCACCGGCGGGATCATGCTCCTGGTCTCGCTTGCGTCGATCATCGCGTCGGTCGCATCGACCTATCTGGCTGCAAAATCGTCGATGGGCTTCGGCCACGACGTTCGAGGCGCCTTTTACAAGGCAGTCGGCAGTTTCTCGGATCGCGAATTCAACAGTTTCGGTGCGCCGACGCTGATCACACGCAACACCAACGACGTCCTGCAGATCCAGGCCCTGGTCATGCTGACGTCCTCGATGCTCGTCAGCGCCCCACTTATGTGCATCGGCGGCATCATCATGGCTCTGCGCGAGAACCTGCAGATGTCCTGGCTCCTGACGATTTCGGTACCACTGCTCGGCATCACCGTCTCGGTCGTGGTGGCCAAGCTGATCCCGCATTTCCGGACGATGCAGACGCGGATCGACAACATCAATCGATCACTGCGCGAACAGCTCACCGGTATGCGTGTCATTCGCGCCTTCGTTCGCGAACCCGACGAAACGATCCGCTTCGACAAGGCCAACAAGGAACTGACCGACACTTCGCTCCTCATCGGCCGGTACCAGGCGGTTCTGCTGCCCACCGTCATGTTGATCGCCAACCTGTCGAGCGTCGCGGTGCTGTGGTTCGGCGCGCATCTGGTCGATACCGGAGACATGCAGATCGGCCAGATCAGCGCCTTCCTCGCCTACGTCATGCAGATCCTGATGTCCGTGGTCATGGCGACCATGTTGGCCGTCGTGATCCCCCGCGCGGCCGTGTGTGCCGACCGCATCACCGAAGTACTCGACACCGAGCCGACCGTGCCCGCGCCGGCCCAGCCCCTTCGCCCGACCAGCCCCTACGGCGTTGTCGAGTTCGGTGGAGCCGGATTCACGTATCCGGGAGCTGAAACGCCGGTCCTGTCGAATGTCTCGATGCGATGCATGCCAGGAACGGTCACCGCGATCGTCGGCAGTACCGGTAGTGGCAAATCGACCCTCGTCTCACTCATCCCCCGACTGTTCGACGTCACGGCCGGCGCCGTCTTGGTCGACGGCTTGGACGTCCGTGGCTGGGATCAGGACGAACTCTTCGCCAACTTCGGATACGTGCCCCAGAAGGCCTATCTGTTCGCCGGCACGATCGCGAGCAATATCCGCTACGGAAACCCGACCGCCACCGACGACGACATCTGGGCAGCCCTCACCATCGCCCAGGCAGACGACTTCGTCCGGGAGCTGTCCGACGGTCTCGAGTCACCGATCGCGCAGGGCGGCGGCAATCTCTCGGGCGGACAGAAACAACGTCTCGCCATCGCCAGAGCGGTGGTCCGCAGACCCCGGATCTTCGTCTTCGACGATTCGTTCTCCGCTCTCGACATGCATACGGACGCCGCGGTCCGACGCGAACTCCGGACGGTTTCGACTCATTCGACGGTCATCATCGTGGCTCAGCGCGTCGCATCCATCATCGATGCCGACCAGATCATGGTCCTCGAAGACGGTGCGCCGGTCGGCCTCGGCGACCATCAGTTCCTTGTGGCCAACTGTCCGACGTACCAAGAGATCGTGGCTTCCCAGATTCCCGCGGAGATGAGCGCATGACCAGCCCGCAGGACCCGACATGGGGCGGCCCCAACAGCCAGTACTTCGACGATGCCCCGACGGTGGTGTTCGCCAAGATTCCGAGCGAACCTGAATCCGCGGACGGGGATGCGAAGTCGAGTAACCCCGAGACCCCCGACAAAGAGCCGAAGCCCGCGCTGACCGCGACGGACACCAAACCTCGCCACTTCAAGGCGACGATGAAGCGGCTTCTCTCGCTTCTGCAGCCGCACAAGTTTGCGGTCTTCTGTGTCGTCGTTGCGACGATCGCCAGCATCGCACTCTCCGTCGCAGTGCCGAAAATCCTCGGTCACGCGACAGACCTCATCTTCGCCGGGTTCATCGGCAAGAGCCTGCCCGCCGGACTGACCCGCGAGCAGGCCGCAGACGCCATCCGGGCATCAGGGAATTCGACGTTCGCCGATCTTGTCGCCAACTCGACCGACGTCGTTCCCGGTGTGGGTCTGAACTTCGACGCCATCGGCAAGGTCGTCATGCTCGCGATCGGCGTGTACTTGCTCTCGTCGCTGCTTGCCTGGTTGGAAGCATTCCTCCTCAACATCATCGTCCAGAAGACCATCTACAACCTGCGTGCCTCGGTGGAGGCGAAGCTTCACCGTCTCCCCCTTCCGTATTTCGACAAGACACCGCGCGGCGAGATCCTCAGCCGTGTCACCAACGACATCGACAACATCTCGTCGACGCTGTCGTCGACGTTGACCTCGCTCCTGACGTCGGTGCTCACCGTCCTCGGCGTCCTGACGATGATGTTCGTCATCTCTCCGATGCTCGCCCTGATCGCACTGATCGCGGTGCCGGTATCGGTGCTCCTCGTTGCCAGGGTCGCCAAGCGAGCACAGGTGTTGTACAAGGCTCAGTGGACCGAGACGGGCAAGATCAACGCGCAGATCGAGGAGAACTACAGCGGTCGCGACCTGGTACGCGTGTACGGGCATCAGGCCGAAGCCGAGCGTGAATTCGCCGAGCAGAACAAGAAGCTCCTCGACGCGTCCTTCGGCGCACAGTTCCTCTCCAGCCTGATCATGCCGGTCATGAACTTCGTCGGAAACATCACCTACGTGCTGCTCGCTGTGGTCGGCGCTCTCAAGGTCGCCAGCGGCAACATGTCACTCGGTGACGTTCAGGCCTTCATCGTCTATTCGCGCCAGTTCAGCCAGCCACTGACGCAGATCGCGTCCATGTCGACGAGCCTGCAGTCCGGAGCCGCGTCGGCGGAGCGGGTCTTCGAGCTTCTCGACGAACCCGAGCAGTCGCCCGACATCGACGTGCCGCTTCTCCCCGAGCCCGCCGGACGTCATCGCAACGTCGGTCACATCGAGTTCGAGAACGTCTCGTTCCGGTACGAGCCGGACAAGCCGTTGATCGAGAACGTGTACCTCACGGCCCGGCCCGGGCAGATGGTCGCCATCGTCGGGCCCACCGGTGCCGGCAAGACCACCTTGGTCAACCTGCTCATGCGCTTCTACGAAGTCGACTCCGGCCGAATCACTCTCGACGACGTCGACATCTCGCAGATGCGCCGCTCCGACTTGCGCAAGCACGTCGGCATGGTTCTGCAGGACACCTGGCTCTTCGGCGGCACGATCCGCGACAACATCGCATACGGCCGACTCGACGCCAGCGAATACGAGATTCACGAAGCCGCACGCGCTGCCTTCGTCGACCGCTTCATCCACACGCTCCCGGACGGTTACGACACCGTGCTGGACGAGGAGGCGTCGAACATCAGCTCCGGCGAGAAGCAGCTCATCACGATTGCCCGAGCATTCCTGTCGGAGCCGTCGCTGCTGATTCTCGACGAGGCGACCAGCTCAGTCGACACACGTACGGAACAGCTTGTGCAGCAAGCAATGTCCGCGTTGCGCGTCGGGCGGACCAGCTTCATCATCGCGCACCGGCTCTCCACCATCCGTAACGCCGATCTGATCGTCGTGATGGAGTCGGGCAAGATCGTCGAGCAGGGCACACACGACGAACTCATCGCAGCGGCGGGCGCGTACTTCCGTCTCTACAACGCTCAGTTCGAGGGTGCCGCCGTCTAGTGATCGGCGCCTCCCTCGGTGGACACAGTGCCCCGGAGCACACCTGATCGATTCGACACGTTACCGTCGGGTCAGAAGTGTTGTCACCGTCTGAATTGGGAGTGCGTGTGTCTGCAGAAGCTGTGGAGAAGAAGGGCCCGCTCGCGGGCATTCGGATCGTGGAATTCGCTGGATTGGGACCGGGCCCGCACGCCGCGACACTGTTGGCGGACATGGGCGCCGACATCGTCATCGTGCAGCGCGCAGGGCAGATTCCGCAAGACTCGAACGCAACCGACCAGATCAAGCGCGGCCGCCGCATCGTCGAGGCCAACCTGAAGGACCCGGCCGACGTCGCGAAAGTGCTCGATCTCCTGGGCCGCGCCGACGTCCTCATAGAGGGTTTCCGCCCCGGCGTCATGGAACGCATGGGACTCGGACCCGACGTGGTCTCGGAGCGCAATCCGCGCCTCGTCTACGCCCGTATGACGGGCTGGGGACAGGAAGGACCGCTCGCCAACGCCGCCGGTCACGACATCAACTACATCTCACTGACCGGTGTCCTCAACGCCATCGGACGCAAGGGTGAACGTCCCGTCCCGCCGCTCAACATGGTCGGCGATTTCGGCGGCGGTTCCATGTTCCTGATCTTCGGCATTCTGTCGGCTCTCGTCGAGCGCTCGACGTCCGGTAAGGGCCAGGTCGTCGACGCGGCAATGGTTGACGGAACCCTCGCGCTCTCCCACATGATGTGGGCATTCCGCGGTCGCGGCGTCTGGTCCGACGAGCGCGGCGTCAATCTCCTCGACACCGGCGCTCCGTTCTACGACACCTACGAGACCTCCGACGGCAAGTACATGGCCGTCGGATCCATCGAACCCCAGTTCTACGCATTGCTGCTCGAGGGCCTCGAACTCGATCCCGCGACGCTCCCTCACCAGATGGACACGTCCAAGTGGGACGACATGAAGAAGCTCTTCACCGAAAAGTTCCTGTCCAAGACTCGCGACGAGTGGGCCAAGATCTTCCTCGGCACCGACGCCTGCGTCTCCCCTGTCCTGACTTTCGCCGAGGCTCCGTCCAACGAACACATCGCGGCTCGCGGTTCGCTCATCGAACTGGACGGCGTCACCCAGCATGCTCCCGCACCGCGCTTCTCGCGTACGCCCACCACGACGCCTGCTGCGCCGGCGCGTGAGGCGACGGATATCGATACGGTCTGGACCTAGGGCCTTCGGCCCCTGTGCGCCTTTTTGGTAGTTACTGCAACCAAAAAGGCGCACGGGGCGTCAGCCCAACCTGTAGAACCTGAACATCTCGTGCTCGATCGGCAGCACGTCCACCCGCTCGAAACCTGCCGCCTTGGCATAGCTTTCGAGTGTCGAGTGCCTCATCACCGTCCCGGTGGCAATGCTTCCCGGATGCGAAAGACTGTCCGGTAAGCAGCAGGTCAGCGAAAATCCGTACAGCAATTGCTCGATCGGACCCGCCTCGGCATCGAACTCATCCGCCGTTCGTTCGTCCATCACGATCACCGGAGCGCCCGGCTGGGCAATCGCCCGAGCCGTGGAAAGAAAACCCACCGGATCCGGAACGTCGTGAAGGCACTCGAAAGCGAAGACGGCGTCGTAGGTCCCGGCATCGGCTCGCCCGGCCTCAGGAGCCTGTCCGGCGACGTCGACCAACGAGAAATGCACGCGGTCGTCCACCCCCCGATCATGAGCGTTACGACGGGCAGCGTTCACCGACGCCGCGTCGACGTCGAAGCCGTGCACTTCGATCTTCGGGTATCCGAGGGCGAGCGCGATCGACGACCAGCCCTCCCCCATCCCGAGATCAGCGACCTGCCCGCCGTCCGAAAGTGTGGCGTGCAGGTCGGTGACTACCGGCAGAAACTGCTGACAGAGCTGATGGAGATACATCGGCCGATTCAGTAGCGCCTGACCCTCGCGAGCATCGGGGCCCATCGATTCCCACGTGACTCCCCCACCGTGACGATAAGCGTCGAGTAGACGTGGCATCGACGACGTCGTCGCGACGAACAGCCTGGCCAGCGGCGCCAGGAAAAGAAGGTTCTCGTCGTCGACCAGAACATCGGCGTGGGCCTGCGGCAGGCTGTACCGGCGATCGGCATCCGAATTGACGTCCACATAACCGGCGACGGCCTGCTGCTCGAGCCACTCCCGCGCATATCTTTCGACGGTCCCTGTCCGGTCCGCCAGCTCCGTCGACGTGAGCGGGCCGTGATCGCTCAGCGCGCGGTACCAGCCCAACCGGTCGCCCAGATACACGGCCTGCAGCTCCGATGCCCCGAGCGTGGCCGCGAACAATCGTTCTGCGAGCGCTTCCGCCGCACTGGTTCCCGCTGCGCCTGTACCGTCTACCGCCGTCATGCCCTACCTCCTGGTTTCACACCACTTTCAGGGTGTGTACCCAGTTCTCAGACGACGACCATTCGTTGGTCTGCCGTGTCGCGATCCGTCGCGAGAGTGTCGTACGCAGCGGCGATGGACGCAACGCCGCGAATGAGGTCCTCGGGAGAACGTGCGTACGGCACGCGGATGAATCGTTCGAACGCACCTTCTACGCCGAAACGGGGGCCGGCGGCAAGGAGTACGCCGAAGTTGGGTGCCACCGCCGCCAACGCCGTCGAGACGGGCGCGGACATTCGCATCCAGACCGACATTCCGCCGGAACCGATGGTGGGACGCCAGTCCGGCAGATGCTCGGCCACCGCACCGAGGAGTACCGCACGCTGTTCTCGCAGAACTTCGCGACGCTGTTCGAGCAACGAGCGGTCGTCGGCGAGCAAGTAGGCGGCTGCCAACTGATCCATGACGGGAGTACCGAGGTCGACCGCGGCACGCGCCCCCACCAACTGGGTGATGAGCGCGGCATCGGCGCGAATCCAACCGACACGTAGCCCGCCCCACAGCGACTTCGCGGTCGAACCGAGCGTCACCACTTCGGTTTTCGCTGCGCCTCGCCCATGTGAGGCGACCGGCGCCGGCGGTGGTGCGTCGAGCCACAGATCCACCATCGTCTCGTCGACGACCAGAGTCATTCGCGTTTCGTGCGCAATCTTCGCAAGCTCGGCGCGGCCGGAAGAGTCCATGCAGAGGCCGGTCGGGTTGTGAAAGTCGGGGATCAGGTATGCCATTCTGGCAGCGGTTTGCCTTGCTGCACTACGAATCCCGTCGAGATCCCAGGCTCCGGCTGCCGCGAACTCCGGTCGGACCGGAACCGGTACGGGCCGAGCGCCGTTTCGCCGAATCGCTTCCAGCGCATTGGGGTACGTCGGATGATCGACCAGCACTCGCTCGCCGGGTGAGGTGAGCACCGACAGCAACAATCGAAGCGCGTGCTGCGCACCCGAGGTCACCATGATCTGTTCGGCGGTGGTGGGAAGACCCCGCGCCGTGTAGCGCTGCGCGATCACGTCACGCAAGTCGGCGATCCCGACCGGTTCCATCCCGTGTGTGGGAAGGAAGTTCGGAAGTTCCTGCAGCGCAGACGCATACGCCAGTTCGACCTGAGCGGCGGGAGCTGCCATCGCCGCGTAACTGAGGTCGACGACGGGTCCACTCGGCCCGGGTTGATGGGAGCGGAACATCAACCCGTTCGGCCGCGCGCCGGCAGGCAATGCCACGGTGCTTCGCGAACCCTGCCTGCTGATCAGGTACCCCTCGTCGCGCAGCACCGAGTACGACGACGTGATCGTGGTCCGACTGAGTTCGAGTACCGCCGCAAGTTCACGCTCACTCGGCAGTGCGACCCCCAGCGGAACGCGACCGTCGTGCACAAGCAGGCGGATACCGTCGGCGAGCGCACGGTACGCGGGCCTGCGTCCGGACTCTTCCTGCCAGGATCCCAGATCGCGCGCAAGCGAACGGGCACCGAGAACTCGAGTCATCATGCAGTCCAGTATCGACAACTTGGCTATGTAACTCAATACCAGTCGAGTTGATCATATGTCCATGACTACCTTCGCAACCCTGATCGGCATCGGACTCTTCGTGGCACTCGTCTACTTCTTCGCGCCCGCCGAAGGTGAAGGTACATACATTCGGTTGGAGCAGTTTCGCCTGGCAGCACCCCTCGGCGGCATCTTCCACGACAAGACTTCAGACCGCGAGAACGACGCTGTCAGACCCCCGTGCGATTGTGATCAGGGGGAAGAATTCACTGATCTCAGTCCAGTTGCGTAAAACTGGACTCTTTTCGCACTCAGAAAGTCTCCAGAAAGGGTTCCTATGCCGGCTTCCAAAAAAATTCTCTATATCGATCTCGACAACACATTGGTCAACTTCCAGTCGGGCATCGATCGCCTGACCGACAGCGTCCGAGAGAAGTACAAGAACGACCTCGACGAAGCGCCGCACATCTTCTCTCGCATGGATCCTCTCGACGGCGCTATCGACGCCTACCACCAACTGGCACAGCAGTTCGACACCTACATCCTCTCGACAGCGCCGTGGAAGAACGCCACAGCCTGGCACGACAAGGTTCTGTGGGTACAAGAGCACCTCGGAATGGAGGAAGGCAGCGTCGCGTACAAACGTCTGATCCTCTCGCACCACAAACACCTCAATCGGGGCGACTACCTCGTCGACGACCGCGGAGCAAACGGAGCAGATCGATTCGAGGGCGAGTGGATCAAGTTCGGCAGCACCAAGTTTCCCGACTGGATGACCGTCACCGCGCACTTGTCGAAGCTGGCTTGAAACACGAAATTCCCGCTCATGCTTGCATGAGCGGGGATTTCGAGGGAACGAACTAGCGGACGATCTCGCGCCGGACGATCGTCTCGTCGCGGCCGGGGCCGACACCGATACAGGAGATGAACGCACCCGAAAGCTCTTCGAGCCTAAGCACGTAGTTCTGCGCATTCTGCGGCAGTTCCTCGAAGGTGCGAGCCTCCGAGATGTCTTCCCACCAGCCGGGCATCTCTTCGTAGATGGGCTTGGCGTGGTGAATATCGCTCTGTGACATCGGCATTTCGTCGTGGCGGACACCGTCCACCTCGTACGCGACACAGATCGGCACAGTGTCGAGGCTGCTCAGCACGTCCAGCTTGGTGAGGAAGTAGTCGGTGATGCCGTTGACGCGCGTCGCGTAGCGCGCGATGACAGCGTCGAACCACCCCGTACGACGAGCGCGTCCGGTGGTGACACCGACCTCGCCGCCCTGCTTCGCCAGGTATGCGCCGTGATCGTCGAACAGCTCCGTCGGGAACGGACCGGAACCGACACGCGTCGTGTACGCCTTCAGGATGCCGAGCACGGTGGTGATCTTGGTGGGACCGATTCCCGAACCGACCGCCGCACCACCCGAAGTGGGGTTGGACGAGGTCACGTACGGGTACGTGCCGTGGTCGACGTCCAGCAGAGTGCCCTGCGAACCTTCGAGCAGAACGGTCTCGCCGCGCTCGAGGGCGAGGTTGAGTTCCAGGCGCGTGTCCGAGATGCGGTGCTTGAAACCCTCGGCCTGCGTCAGTACCTCTTCGACGACCTGCTGCGGGTCGAGTGCCTTGCGGTTGTAGATCTTGACCAGCACCTGGTTCTTGAATTCGAGTGCTGCTTCGACCTTCTGGGTCAGGATCTTCTCGTCAAGGACGTCCGCGGCACGGACACCGACACGGGCGATCTTGTCCTGGTAGCACGGGCCGATACCGCGGCCGGTCGTGCCGATCTTCTTCGCTCCCAGGAAGCGTTCGGTGACCTTGTCGATGGCCACGTGGTACGGCATGATCAGGTGCGCATCAGCAGAAAGCAGCAGGCGGGACGTGTCCACGCCGCGCTCTTCCAGGCCTGCCAATTCGGTCAACAACACACCCGGGTCGACGACGACACCGTTACCGATGACGTTGTTGACGGCGGGGGTGAGGATTCCGGACGGGATGAGGTGCAGTGCGAACTTGTCACCGTTCGGCAGAACCACGGTGTGTCCGGCGTTGTTACCGCCCTGGTATCGCACGACCCACTGAAGCTGCTCGCCCAGTAGATCTGTAGCTTTGCCCTTACCTTCGTCGCCCCACTGGGCGCCGATCAGGACGATTGCCGGCATGACGTTGTCTCCTACGGTCGACGTGCAGCAGTTGTCCCGCCGCATTGGTACTGCCTGGCTTCCGCGCACATGATGCAGCGCCGAACTGTTGCAGTGACCGAAGGAGCAGTCTAGCCCAGAGCACCAGACCAGACCTGACGGTCCAGAATTTGGCCGGTGACCATCACGATTGCGAGTCGACACAGAGACTCGCACTAAGATCGTCGGCAGTGATTCGGACGGCCATTTCGGGGAAGGGTGGCGAGGTCCCACTACCCGAGAAGAAGTCTTGATCGAGCTAGGAGTGGCTTTGACCCCTGTGGTGCTCAAATGTGGCGATTCGCCGGTTCCACTCCCCCTGGGTGAACTCACGTCGTTCACTGTCCCTGAACTTCCGGAGAAGCAAGACTTCGACGAGGCACTGTCCCAACTGCAGGTCGTGACGGAGCCTCGCTTGATCGTCGTGGGTAACGACGGCGCGTTTGCCGCGGCATTGACGCGGTTGATGCGATTGGAGCGACTCAACGTCGAACTCGCCTACGTCACCGAGAACAGGTCCGACGCAACCGACGCGTACAAACTCGCGACCGGTGCACGAGCTGCGCGCACGGCCTTGAAAGGCACAGTCCACACCGTGCCGCTCATTCGCGACGACGCTGGAATCGCGCTGGTAGGTGCAGCAACTGTCACGGGTCCGGCGGATGCAGACGAACTGATCGGCGAGGCCTACGTCGACGACAACAAGCTGTTCTCCGGCACAGTCCCCGGCATCCGGATAGTGCCGAGCCCCAAGCTCCCCGGGATCAAGGCATCAGTCGACCGCAAGAGCCGCTGGAGCGGGCGACGCTGGCTGGAAGGCCGAGCCATTCAACTGGGCTCGCCGGCAGCGCGACTGGTTCGCGACGGGGTGGCCAACCCACGCGATCTGAAGCGTTCGACCTTCTACCGGCACGACAAGACTTGGTTGTTGGTCAGGTGAGAACCGGAGCAGCACGGTCGGCGGTTCGGCCGAGCCCTGTCTTCCTCGGCGTCGTTGCGATCACTGTCATCGCCGGAATCGTCGCTTGGAACTCGACGTGGGGTTCCATCGCGGGCCGCGCGGGTGTTTTTGTCCTCGTGGTTGCCGGCTGGGTGGTCACGCTCTGCTTGCACGAATTCGCGCATGCCTATCTGGCGTGGCGTCATGGAGACACCGACGTCGAGGCTCGTGGCTACCTGACGCTCAACCCGCTCAAGTACAGCCATCCGATGCTCTCGATCGGTCTGCCGGTGCTGTTCATCGCATTGGGCGGCATCGGGCTTCCCGGCGGCGCCGTGTACCTGCGCACCGGGATGTTCCCGCCCAAGGTGCAGGCCCGAATATCGCTCGCCGGTCCGTTCACGAATGCCGTCGCCGCCGTGATCCTCCTCGTCGTCATACGTACGTACGGCTCATCGGCCGAGCATCTGACGTTCTGGGCCGGCCTCAGTTTCCTGGCCTTCTTGCAGGTCATGGCAACAGTTTTGAACCTGCTCCCAGTCCCGGGTCTGGACGGTTACAACGCATTGGAGCCCTACCTCGCACCCAACACACGGCACCAACTCGACCAGTTCAAGCCGTACGGACTGCTCCTGCTGGTTGCGCTCCTGTTCGTCCCACAGATCAATGTCGTCTTCTTCGACGCGATCTACTGGATCTTCGAATTGAGCGGTGTGTCCGACTACTACGCCATGCTCGGTAACGCCCTCATGCGTTTTTGGACGTGATCGAGTGCGCTGGAGGAGACTCGTGAGAGTCTGACATTTCAGACATTCATTCTTCTTCAGGGGAGCATCGATGATTGCGACGTCATTTCAGTCCGGCGGAGTGGAGTACACCCTCACGCGGGCCGAGATTCGACACGTGGAGGCACTGATCGACTTGCTCGCCGACGACCCGATCGGCAGCACCCGGGAGACGACCAACCCCGAAGCCCGAACGATCTACGAGGACGCGTTCAAGCGAATCGACGAGGATCCGGCTCAACTTCTCGTCACCGTTCTGGTCGGCGACGCGGTAATCGGCACAATGCAATTGACCTTCATTCCGGGTATGAGCCGGATGGGTGCCACGCGACTGCAGATCGAAGCTGTTCGCGTCCACGAGGACTACCGAAGTAAAGGCATCGGCAGTTCGATGATCCGATGGGCCTGCGAAGAAGGTGCCCGGCGCGGCGCGTTTCTGGCGCAGCTCACCTCGGATCAAACTCGCAAGGAAGCTCACGACTTCTACGAGCGACTCGGATTTGTGGCCTCCCATGTCGGGTTCAAGAAGTCACTGAGCTGACGCCCTGCCACAAAACTCCCAAACGCGGGGACTCCCAAACGCGAGCTCGAGCACCGGGGCGTAGAGGTGCCCCGGTGCTCACGTCTTCAGTTGTCGCGGTTCACGCCGCTGTGGGTGGGCTGTTCCCGCCGATCGGCTGTTGATACGGGTCGATCGACATCGGTGGATAGAACACCGTCTTCCGATCCGGGCCGATCTCGACACGCCACTCGGTGTGGTGCAGTGTCCGATGGTGATGGCCGCACAACAAGATCAGATTGTCGAGATCCGTTGGGCCACCATCGTTCCAGTGAACAATATGATGAGCATCGCACCACCCCGACGGCGTTCCGCACCCCGGAAACGCACACCCACCATCACGAACCGCCAACGCCCGCCTCTGCGGCACCGTCGCTGTTCTCGCTTCCTTACCGCAGTCGAGCGGAACACCATTCTCGTCCAACAAGATCCGCGTCACGGTGCAGTCGCACGCCAACATCCGCGCAGTGTCGATACTGATCGGGCCCACCCAATCCGCCCACGCAAACCCGAGTTCCTCCGTCGACGGCAGGAGGTCTTTCAAAGCCTGCAGATCCGTCATGTCTTTCGCGGACGCGGTAACGGTGATGTGCGGTTTCACCCCGCCCTCGATCGGACCCAACCCCGCTCGCTCGTACCGCCGCAGTAGTTCGCAGAACCCGTCCGCCCGTCGTAATGCCGGCGTACGCGTGTCCTTCACGCCGTCCTTCTCCGGTATCGGCGCAGACAGGCTCGACAACAACGTGATCAGACGCGCCCCGTTCACCGCATCCAGATCACCCTTCACGGTTACTCTGCCGTACAGGCCCTTCGACGCGTAGAACTCGTTCCGCTCCGAATCTTCCCCGACCGGAACGCCGTCCTCACGCTTGCCGTACTGCTTCTCGATCCGCCGGATCGCCGCCCGCACCGCATCACAATCCGCGATGTTCTTCGATGCCAACCCCAACAGGATCCCGCGGGCCTTGTCCACATCCGCTGGCGTCATGTTCTTCGGCGGATGCTGACAGAATGACGCCACCTGACGGGCTTTCAACGCATCCACGTCACCGCGATGAAACGCATCCGCCACAACAGGCTCGAGCAGAAGCAACCGCGCCAGACTGGCCAACAGGCTGCACTCACCGATCTCCAGATTCGTCGAACCATGCAACCATTGTGCGATCGCCCGAAAACCCTTCCCGCCGAGAACCTCACGGGAAAACATCTCCACGATCAGCAACACCATCCGCGACTGCAACTCGTGCCGGGCGCGCACCAGATCCAGAACCTCACCCTTGAGGCCCTCGCCATCCAGCTGCCACGCATCCCGACTGTCCATGCCCAAAGTTTAATCGAACATACTTTCGATACCCAGAGACAAACCGGACAACTTCAAGAAGACCCACACTCGAGAGCTGTTGAGATGCATCGCTATTCGCGCAACCGCCGACGCGATTCGTTGACAGAGACTCGCAACTCCCCCAAAGGCACTTCACGACCCGACTCACTGCGCACCTCGACGCGAACGCGCTCACCAGTAGCGTCGTCGGCCACCTCCAACGGTCCACCTTTTCCGCCGTGCAGATACTTGTCGCCCCACTGCATCAGCGCGAGAACCGCCGGCAGCAGGTCACGGCCCTTCTCGGTGAGCACATACTCGTGCCGCGTCCGCTTTCCAGGCTCCTTGTACGGCACACGCTCGAACAGTCCCGCCTCAGTGAGTTCTTTCAGCCTCGCCGACGCAACCGCCTCGGTGATGCCGACTCGCGACGCGAAGTCGTCGAAACGCGTTGTGCCGTAATAGGACTCTCGCAGAATGAGTATCGCGGATCGAGTGCCGACCACTTCCATGGCCCGCCCGATCGAACAGTGCGTGGCCCGCCAGGCGTCGCGATCTTCGAGCACTCCGGTCAGTCGTACAGCGTCCATGCAATTCACCATACCCCCTGGCTTGCCATAACCATAGCCAGAGTCTAGATTGCTGACTATGGAACTTCATAGCCAGCCGGTGCGGACCGGACCCCTGCTCGCGATACTGTCGGGGGCGCCGTTTGTCGCCAGCCTCGATCTTTTTGTGGTCAACGTGGCCTTCGGCGACATCGCCAAGAGCTACCCGGGTCACTCGCTCGGCGAGTTCAGTTGGATCCTCAACAGCTACGCGATCGTCTACGCCGCACTGTTGATACCCCTCGGACGCTGGGCGGACAGGGTCGGGCACAAGCGCGCCTTCATCGCCGGCCTCGCACTGTTCACCCTCGCCAGCGCCGCCTGTGCCTTCAGCCCGTCCTTGTGGGCACTGGTGGCCTTCCGTATCGTCCAGGCAGTCGGTGCCGCTGCGCTCACCCCGGCCAGTCTCGGGCTTCTGATCAATGCGCTTCCCGCCGCGAAACGTCAATCCGGCGTTCGCATCTGGGCAGCCGCCGGCGCTGCAGCAGCTGCATTCGGCCCTGTCGTGGGCGGCATCCTCGTAGAGGCCTCGTGGCGCTGGGTCTTCCTGATCAATGTTCCAGTGGGCATCGTGTTGCTCTACTTCGCAGTCCGACTCGTACCGGATACAACACACAAGGACCCCGATGCCGGTATCGACTTCGTCGGCGCTGCCCTCCTCACCGTCGGAATCGGCTCTCTCGCCCTGGCACTCGTCCAGGGTCCGGACTGGGGATGGACCGACAATCGCGTTCTGATTGCCTTCGCCGTGGCCGCCGTGACACTACTCTCGTTCTGGTGGAGCAACTCTCGTCACCGGACTCCGTTGATTGCTCCGGATCTTCTGAAGATCCGCTCGTTTGCCTGGTCCAACGTCACCGCCATCCTGTTCAGCGCAGCATTCGCCGCGGGTCTTCTCTCGAACATCCTGTGGCTCCAGGAAGCCTGGGGATACTCCGCTCTGCGAACCGGTTTCGCCGTCTCACCGGGTCCGCTTCTCGTTCCGCTGTTCGCCATCGCCGGCGGATCGCTGACGCGGAGGTACTCGGCGGGACGCGTCGCCGCACTCGGCAGCCTTCTGTGGGCAGTCGGAACCGTACTCGTTCTCGTCTCGGTTGATACGACGCCCAACTACGCGACCGGACTCCTACCAGGCTGGATCATCGCCGGGATCGGTGTCGGCCTTGCCCTGCCGACCATCCTGTCGCAGGCCACGGCGGATCTGGCACCTGCCAGATCGGCCACCGGTAGCGCAATCGTCAGCATGAGCCGACAGATCGGAACCGTTCTCGGCGTGAGCGTTCTGATCGCGGTTCTCGGCTCTGCTGTCGACTACGACACCTTCCGCCAGGCCTGGTGGGTGATCTTTGGCGTCGCGCTTGTGTCTGCCCTGGCATCACTGGGAATGACGCCTGCGACCACACCCACCCCGGTTGTCCCTGCTGAATCCGCCATCCCTGAAAGGAATTTGTCATGAGAGACGCAGTTATCGTCGAAGCCGTTCGCACTCCGATCGGCAAGGGAAAGGCGAACGGCGCCCTGCACGGCATCAACGCCGTCGACCTCCTCGCCCACAGCCTCAAGGCGGTAGTCGAACGCACTGGAATCGATGCAGCATTAATCGACGACGTCATCGGTGGAGCGGTAAGCCAAGTCGGTGAACAGAGCCAGAATGTCACTCGCACTGCCCTTCTCGCCGCAGGCTACCCTGAGTCGGTACCGGGAACCACCGTCGACCGACAGTGTGGAAGTAGCCAACAAGCAGTTCATTTTGCCGCTCAGGGCGTCATTGCCGGTGCGTACGACATCGTTGTCGCTGCCGGAGTCGAGTCGATGAGCCGAGTCCCTATGGGCTCGAGCAGCATCGGGCGCGAATCACTCGGCGTGGGTTTCGAAGAGCGCTATCCGGACGGTCTGGTACCGCAGGGCATCAGCGCCGAATTGATTGCCGCCAAGTGGGGACTGAGCCGCACCCAACTCGACGAGTTCTCGGCGTCGAGTCATCGGAAAGCCGCGCTGGCAACCGAGAGTGGGTACTTCACCAAGGAACTCGCCACGCTCCCGCAGCTGTCGGTCGACGAGGCCATCCGCCCCGGCACCACGGTCGAGACCCTGGCCGGCCTACGGACCGCCTTCGAATCCGACTACTACGCACAGCGATTCCCACAGATCGACTGGTCCATCACCGCGGGCAACAGCAGCCCGCTTTCGGACGGCAGTTCGGCGGTGATGATCACGACCAGTGAGATCGCCGCGAAACTCGGCCTCACCCCGAAGGCACGATTGCACAGCTTCGCAGTTGCCGGCGACGATCCGCTCTACATGCTCACCGCGGTCATCCCGGCTACACAGAAGGTCCTGGCCCGTGCGGGATTGACGGTCTCGGACATCGATCTGTTCGAGGTCAACGAGGCCTTTGCCCCCGTCGTCCTGTCGTGGGCAGCGGACACCGGCGTCGACCTGTCCAAGGTGAACGTCCACGGCGGCGCCATCGCGCTCGGCCACCCACTGGGCGGCAGCGGAACGCGGATCATGACCACCCTGGTCAACGCGATGGGGCAGCGCGGCGCGCGCTACGGACTCCAGACCATGTGCGAGGCAGGTGGGTTGGCAAACGCGACCATCCTGGAGCGTCTGGGCTGAGCGATCCCCGATGGACGGCATTCCGACATCAGTGACCGAGTGCCGTCCATTCGGGATCCGGCTTGCGCGCAACGACCCGAAACACGATTCCGCCCCGGCCGCTGCGCTGCACCTCGTCGATCAGGAAACCGGCGTTTTCGAGGTATTCAACCGGTTGACGGGTGAGATGATCGGCACCGAACCGAACAAAAAGCGGTTCGACGACCTTCATCAACGTACGAGCAACAACGTTCTTGCTCGGTCCGTGCTCGGCGAGGACGAATCGACCACCGGGTACCAGGACTCGAAATGCTTCGTTCGCAACTCGGTCCGGATCGGGGATCGTGCAAAAGGCGTAGGTCGAGACCAACGTGTCCACGCACTCGTCGGGAACATCGAGTGCTTGCACGTCTCCGAGTCGTAGGTCGACTTCGGTCTTCACTCCCTCGGAGACCTTGAGCCTGGCCTGATCGAGCATCGCAGTCGAGATGTCCACGCCGATGACGTAATCGACGTCGTCTCCGTAGAGAGGCAGGTTCAGTCCGGTACCCACGGCGATCTCGACCACGCGGCCATGCGCCTGGTCCACGGCCCATTTCCGGGCGTCACCGAGCACAAAGCGTTCGAAGCGTCCGATCTGTCGGTCGTAGTGCGCCGCCATTGCGTCGAAAGTCTTGGCGACCTGTGCAGTGTCTGGTTCACGCATAGTGCCCCGTTTCGATCGATCTTCTGTGCAGTCTTACACGCGAGCACCGGGTCGGGAAGACCTTTCGTGACGAAGGGCAACCGACCTCGCGAGGTCGTCCCTGACGGATGCCCCCGGTATCGTTCCAGGTGACCTGACCTCACCTACGACGATCATGGATAGAGACCTCGTGCGATCAAGTAACTGCGTCACCGGTTCGGTCCGGCCACCTTTTTCCACTGATTCCACTGGAGGTCTGTGATGGCCGGCGGACTCTTCGCCCTGCTCGACGACGTCGCAGCCCTGGCTCGTATGGCTGCCGCCTCGATCGACGACGTTGCCGCCGCAACCGGTAAGGCGACCGCCAAAGCTGCCGGCGTGGTCATCGACGACGCAGCCGTCACGCCGCAGTACGTCCGTGGGCTCGCAGCCGAACGCGAGTTGCCCATCATCAAGCGCATCGCCATCGGATCGCTGCGCAACAAGCTGCTGATCATCCTTCCGATCGCTCTGCTGCTGAGTCAGTTCCTCCCCTGGCTGCTGACGCCACTGTTGATGGTCGGCGGCTGTTACCTCAGCTACGAAGCGGTTCACAAGATCTGGGGTGCAATCTTCGGCCACGGTGACCACCACGAGGCCGCTGACGAGCATCCTCGCGACGAAGAAGCAGTGGTTTCGGGCGCCGTCCGCACCGACCTGATCCTGTCCGCCGAGATCATGGTGATCGCACTCAACACCATCGCAGGCGAAGGCTTCTGGAGCCGATTGGTGATCCTTGCCGTCGTGGCGGTCGTCATCACCGTGGTCGTCTACGGAGTCGTCGGACTGATCGTGAAGATGGACGACATCGGATTGAAGATCGCCGAGACGTCGTCTGGCTTCACCCACAAGGTCGGCCGAGGCCTCGTTCGCGGCATGCCTCACGTGATGTCAGTGCTCTCGGTGGTGGGTACCGCCGCGATGCTGTGGGTCGGTGGCCACATCCTGTTGGTCGGCATCGACGAACTGGGCTTCCACCCGCTCTACGACGCCGTTCATCACGGCGAAGAAGCAGTCAGAGACATCGCCGGAGTCGGTGGCGTGTTGGCGTGGATCGTCAACACACTTGCGTCGGCGGCACTGGGTCTGGTGGTCGGCGCCATCATCGTCGCAGCTCAACTGGGTATCACTCGCCTGCTCGCAAAGCGTTCTGCAACGGCCTAGTCACTGCGAGTGTGGCGGAGCACCATCTGCTCCGCCACAGCCCGCAGTCCTTCACGCAACGACCGTGGCTCGAGCACTTCGACGTCCGCTCCCAAACCGATCAACTGCGAGAGCGCGACAGCTTCGCTCTCGAGTTTCAGCTCGGCACTCACCCATCCGTCGTTGTCCTCTGGCCCTACTTCGACTGCAGCGGCAAGCTCGCCCACCACATCGGGGAGCCGGCGCCTGCCCTCTGGTGTCAATCGCACGCGACACTCGAAGCGAAGCAGCGACCGGTCGAACTCGGCCATCGACGCCGCCCACCACGACGGCAGGTCGAAATCCACCGGCCGAGTGAACGAATCATCTTCTACCACGGCATTTTTGATGCGCCCGACTCGAAACGACAGCGTTCGACCGTTCATCCCCGCCACCAGATACCAAATTCCGGCTTTGATGACCAGACCCAGCGGTTCGACCGTCCGCTCGCGATCGCGATAGGCGAAGCGCAGTCGACGTGAGTCCAGCACAGCGGATGTGACGATCGGAAGCGCAGAGATGTCGTCGACGCCGCCGAACCAACCCGGAACGTCCACGAGAATGCGGTCCTGCCACAACCGTGCGCTCTCGCGCAGCGGACCGGGCAGGGAGCGGAGCAGTTTGGCCCCCGCCGAACCGACGGCGTCTGATCGTCCGAGATCTGCAGCGATGGACGGCACACCCAACAGCATGAGTGCGGACGTCTCGTCGTCCGTCATGCCGGACAACTTGGACTGCCATCCGTCGAGCAGACGGATGCCACCACCGGGGCCGCTCTCGGTCCAGATCGGCACACCGGCAGCCGACAACGAGGCCACGTCGCGGTAGATCGTCCGCACTGACACACCGAACTCGTCGGCCAACTGCTCGGCGACGACGCCGCGACTCCCCTGCAAACGCAGCATGAGTTGGAGTAACCGCGCGGATCTCATGGACCGAACATTACCGAGAATCACTGACAGAAGTTGTCAGGAATAGGGGTGCACAATGACCGTCATGGTCACCTGGAAGAAGTTCTCCGAAGAAGTACCCGCTCTTGCCGACGCGGTCCAAGCACGATTCAAAGCCCACAAGCATCACGTCCTCGCAACGCTGCGCAAGGACGGTTCACCACGGGTCAGCGGCACCGAAGTCGAAATCCTCGACGGGCGTCTGGTGCTCGGTTCGATGTTCGGCGCACTCAAGGCGAAGGACCTCATCCGTGACGGGCGCTACGCCCTCCACAGCAATCCCGGCGAGCACACCATGGAGGGCGGTGACGCGAAGATCGCCGGAATCGCACGCGAGGTGACCGGCGACGAGTTCGAAGCCGTGCTCGCAAGCTACACCTACGAGGTTCCGAAGCCTCTGCACCTCTTTGTCCTCGACATCGACGAGGTGGTGCACACGACTGTCGACGACGAACACATGTATGTCGACCTCTGGAAGCCGGGCAAAGATATCACCCGCTTCACCAAGTGACGTTCTTCTCGCAGTGCTCTCCGTTGGCACACGATTCCACCTGGACGGTGGCGTGGGAAAGACCGTGACTCTCGAGGACGGTGCGCGCGGATTCCAGAACATTCGACGAATTCGCGTCACTGGTCAGGTGGACCGTGGCGACATCCATGCCGGTGGTGAGAGTCCAGACATGTAGGTCGTGGACACCCATCACGCTCGGCAGCGCCGCCAGGTCGGCCTCGACCGCTTCGACGTCGACGTCGGCCGGCGACGCCTGCGTCAGAATGCGCAGCGATGCTGCGGCCAGTTTGATCGCACGCGGCACCACCCACAGCGAGATGAGAACACCGACGACGACGTCTGCCCACGTCCAGTTGAACAGCAGGACAAGGCCACCGGCGATCAGAACGCCGACGCTACCGACGGCGTCGGCAAGCACTTCGAGGTAGGCACCACGCACGGCCAGGCTGTCCTTGGAATCGCCGCGCAGCATCAGCATCACGACGATGTTCGCGGCCAGGCCGGCGGCCGCCGTGATGATCAGGGCGCCGCCCGGGATCTCGGGTTCGTTACCGATGCGGCCGATTGCCTCGTAGAAGACCCAGGCGGCGACGGCCAGCAGCATCACCGCATTGGCCATGGCGGTCAGCACTTCGGCGCGGTGCCAACCGAAGGTCCTGGCCGCGGTGGTGCTGCCCCTCTTCGCGAGCAGCAGCGCCGTCAGTCCCATGGCCATACCCACCACGTCTGTGAGCATGTGACCGGCGTCGGCAAGCAGAGCCAACGAGTTGATCAGGATGCCGACCGTGGCCTCGAGCACGAGGAACGCAACGAGGATCGCAAGCGCGATCGCCATTTTTCTGATGCGTTGCGGTGACGGTCCTACGCCGACCGAATCTGCTGCCGAGTGGCCATGTGAATGACCGTGCCCTGCTCCCATTTGTCCTGTTCCCTCCCAAGTCCTTCTCAGAGCATATGCATACATTCGCATACATACAACGAGTTGCTCAGTGAGCGGGAAACGGCAGAGGTCAGTGATCCGGCTCGTAGGCGGGATGAGGCACGGTGGGCGGCAGAGTGGCGATCGACGAGATTCGCTTCATGCCCGCGACCTGCAACAGGTCGACGACCAGCGATCGAATCTGGGCGAACACCACCGTCGAGGACAGGCCTGCGTTCTCCACTATCGCCGGTTTCAGTTCCTTCGCCACCGAGCGCAGGACGCGCGCTGCTTCGGCCTGATCAGGCTGCTCCCCCGGCTCCGCCAGGATCATGTCCTCGAGAACTTCGACGGCTTTCGACAAGCGCTCGACCTGAGCCACCAGACGCGGATCGAGGATCTCGTCGTCCCTGACCAACGTCAACGAACGACGCGCGAGCACTCGAATGTTGCGCATCGCGTTGTCGATGGGATCGGCTGTCGCCATGAGCCTTTCGAGGCGAGGCCGACTGTTCCAGTACAGCGGGGAGATTCGGCTGATCTCCCTCCCGCCGAGAAGGTTACTGCGCAACCCGTCGATGGCACCCTGAGTTGCGCGCGCCTTCTGCAGTGCCTTCACGATCGGGTCCGGGTCATTCGCGACGAGGCCGTCTGCCACCAATTGCAGTACCTCGGAAGCGGTTCCGAGGATCGATGCGGCATCCTTGCGCGCCCGTCGTACCGGGTGGGTGGGGATGATCGCGACCACCGCGATACCCACCAGACCACCGACAAGGGCATCGATCATGCGATCGGGACCGCCGCTGCCGCCCGGCGGGATCAGCGTCGCCACCAGCACAGCCGAGTTTCCCGCCTGCATGGAGAAGATCGGCCCGCTGTTGAGAAGCACCGCGACGGACATCGCCAGCACGACAACCAAACTGATCTGCCACGGTCCGCTCCCGATACCGGAGATGATCAGATCACCGATTCCGATACCGACCGTGACTCCCGCAACCAACTCGAACGAGCGTCGTAGTCGTGCACCCAACGACAGACCGAGCGAGACCACAGCGGCAATCGGCGCGAAGAACGGCGCGTGGTGCCCGATCACCGTGGTGGCAACCCACCAAGCCAATCCGGCCGCCAAGGCACATTGAATGATCGGTAGCGCCGACGTCTGAAGCCGACGCACCGATTTGCGAGCCCGGTCCTTGATGCCGGCCCGGCTCGGACGGAAACTGCTAACCGAGGCCAAGCGCTTCGGCGGCGTTGGGATCGCAGTCTTCGAGCAGATCGAGGCAACGCGCATACTCGTCGGCTTCACCGATCGTCTTCGCGGCCTTGGCCAGGACTGCGACGCAACGCAGGAAACCACGGTTCGGTTCATGGCTGTAGGGCACGGGACCGAAACCCTTCCAACCGTTGCGACGCAGTTGGTCGAGTCCGCGGTGGTATCCGGTACGCGCGTAGGCGTAGGCCGTGATGGTTTCGCCCTTGTCCAGGGCAGCCTCGGCCAGGTAGGCCCACGCAATGGAGGCAGTGGGGTGGTCGGCCGCCACCTGGGCCGGATCAGCGTGGTTGAGCAGTGCCGATTCCGCGTCGTCGTCGCCGGGAAGCAGAGTGGGCTTGGGTCCGAGCAGGTCACCGAATTGGGTCATGCGCTCATTGTGCCCGCTACGCCTTTCTGCCACAGGACCGCCTCGCCGACGGTCGGAGTTATGCAGGCTACATACCGGTCGTTACCCTGACATGGTCATTGCTGCATAAGACCGAAGGGTTACCCGTGCCGGACTCGAAAGACGACAACTCGAAAAAGAGCGCAGCACCGAAGGGTGCGCCCGAGAAGTCGGCCCCGACCGAACCTGCGACTGTGGCGATCCAGAAGACAGACAAGGCCTCGAAAACGGACGGCGACGCCAAAGCTGCCAGCGCACCAACCGTCGCGATCCCCAAGGCAACTCAGGCACCCACAGCAGCACCGACACCCCAGCCCAAGCCGGAGCCCGCCACCGTCGCGATTCCGAAAGCCGCGCAGCCGACACCACCACCCCGGCAGGCTCCGACCCCACCACCACCGCAGCGCGCTGCGCCTCAACCGCAGCAGCGCGCCGCGCCTCAACGTGTGGGTGTCGCAGCGACCCCACCGCCGGCTCAGCCGATGCCGACTCGCATCGAGCCCGCCGCGCCGGAGAAGACCAAGCGCAGCGGCAAGGGCTGGTACATCGCGGCAGCAGCGGCCGGCGTCGCCGTCCTCGCGGCGATCGGCGTCGCCGTATTCGTCTCGTCCAACAGCGGTAGCGGTGAAAGCTCACCCGAAGCTCAGGTCCAGACCGCCATCTCGACGTACGTCGACGCTCTGCAGACCGGCGATCTGGCAACGCTGCGAACGTCGACCTGTGGGGCGTTGGGCGAGTACTACCGCACCATTCCCGACGCAGCGTTCGCGCAGGTCCACGACAATGCCGTCGCGCAGAAGACGATCCCGCAGGTCGGAGCCGTCGACGCGGTGCGCATCACCGACGACACCGCGATCGCTCAGGTCCAGGCGAGTTTGCCGAGCACGGGCGAGCAGTCGTGGCGCACGTTCGACCTCGAGCGCCAGGACGGCACGTGGAAGGTCTGCGATCCCAGCAAGTAGGTACCTGAACAGAAAATGCGCGCCGGCGAGAATTTCGCCGGCGCGCATTGTGTTCTGTGAAGCGCAGTTGTGAAACCGATCAGCCTGCCGTCACCGAGCGTCCGGCCGACTTCAGGTCGTTGCACGCCTCGACGACGCGAGCCGTCATGCCGGCTTCGGCCTTCTTGAGGTAGCTGCGCGGGTCGTATGCCTTCTTGTTTCCGACCTCGCCGTCGACCTTGAGGACGCCGTCGTAGTTGGTGAAGAAGTGTCCGGCGATCGGACGGGAGAACGCGTACTGGGTGTCGGTGTCGACGTTCATCTTGACGACGCCGAAGTTCAGCGAGTCCTCGATCTCCGACTTCAACGATCCCGATCCACCGTGGAAGACGAAGTCGAAGGGCTGCGAACCGGAAGCCAGACCGAGCTTGGCAGCGGCGACCTTCTGGCCCTCTTCGAGAACCTCGGGCTTGAGCTTGACGTTGCCCGGCTTGTAGACGCCGTGGACGTTGCCGAAGGTGGCGGCAAGGAGGTACTTGCCCTGTTCGCCGATGCCCAGAGCATCGACCGTCTTCTCGAAGTCTTCGCTCGAGGTGTAGAGCTTGTCGTTGATCTCGGCTTCGACGCCGTCTTCTTCGCCGCCAACGACACCGATCTCGACCTCGAGGATGATGCGTGCAGCCTTCGAGAGGGCGAGCAGTTCCTTGGCGATGGCCAGGTTCTCGTCGATCGGGATAGCCGAGCCGTCCCACATGTGCGACTGGAACAGCGGGTTACGACCGGCGTCGACGCGCTCCTGCGAGATCGCGAGCAGCGGACGCACGTAGGTGTCCAGCTTGTCCTTCGGGCAGTGATCGGTGTGCAGCGCGATGGTGACGTCGTACTTTGCCGCGATCACGTGTGCGAACTCGGCGAGCGCAACAGCGCCGGTGACCATGTCCTTGACGCCCAAACCGGAACCGAACTCGGCGCCGCCCGTCGAGAACTGGATGATGCCGTCACTGCCGGCGTCCGCGAAGCCCTTGATGGCTGCGTTGATGGATTCGGAGCCGACACAGTTGATGGCGGGGAAGGCAAAGGAATGCTCCTTGGCCCGACCAAGCATCTCGGCATAGACCTCGGGAGTTGCGATAGGCACGGCGGGAGTCCTCCATATACGTGTCGTTCGGAGCGCTCGGCGATGTGAAAGCGCTTCGTGTGGTCCTAGCAGTATGGCAAGTCCGACTCGTCACGTCTCTTTGCGGTCTCGGCCCGCCGCCACCGACGCGATGACCTGCGGTGGTGGGAAACACTCAGATTCGGCCGGTACTCTGGCCACCGTGAATGTGCAGGCAGCAACTGAATCCGTGACGAACCTGGCCTTGCTGCCCGGCTTCCTCGATCCCGTGAACCTCTTGAATTCCTTCGGAACGTGGGTTCTGGTGGGATTGCTTCTGGTGGTCTTCATCGAATCAGGCCTGCTGTTTCCGCTCTTGCCCGGCGATTCGCTCCTCTTCACCGCAGGGCTGATCGCGGCGTCCAAGTCCACCGAGATCGAACCGTTCGCGCCGCTGTGGGTGCTCCTGGTGACCATTCCGATCGCCGCGATTCTGGGTGACCAAGTCGGGTTCTACATCGGCACCAAGGGCGGAACTGCCCTGTTCAAGACGGACGACGCGCGGTTCTTCAAGAAGAAGTACATCGACGAGTCACACGCCTTCTTCGAAAAGCACGGCCCGATCACCATTATCCTGGCTCGGTTCGTGCCGATCGTGCGTACTTTTGCTCCGGTTGTCGCCGGCGCTTCGAAGATGAAGTACTCACTGTTCCTGACCTACAACATCGTCGGCGGCATCCTGTGGGGTGCCGGCGTGACTTTGCTCGGCTACCTCCTGGGGCAGATCGAATTCATCCGCGACAATGTCGACTACATCTTCATCTTGATCGTCCTGGTGTCGGTTCTGCCGATCGTCTTCGAAATCGGGAAGCGAATTCTGGCGTCGAGACGTGGTGAAACGGCGAATACTTCCACTACGGACAATTCGACGGTGACAGTCCCCGAAGACCCCACCCCCTGATTGCAGAACGAGGCGAAGAACTGACGACGATGACGCTCGCATCCGGCAGTTTCTCCCCGCTCGAGACTGCCGGGCCTCTGTTGGTCTGGATCATCGTCGTCACGTTCGTCTTCATCGAGTGCGCGATCATCCTCGGGTTGTTTCTCCCCGGTGATTCGCTTCTGATCACAGCCGGAATCGTTCTTGCCGGCCACGAATCCGGCGCGGGCCACGTGTGGGCGTTGTCTGTCGGTGCGATGATCGCGGCCATTGCCGGCAACCAGGTCGGGTACGTCATCGGCCACCGGACCGGCAATCACATCAAAGCCCGTAAGGGCGGCAAGTACTTCACCGAGAAGAACCTGCACCGCGTGAACATCCTGTTGGAAAAACACGGGTTCTGGGCGGTCCTGATTGCTCGCTGGGTTCCGTGGGTGCGCACCCTGTGCCCGATGGTCGCGGGCGCAGCCAAGATGAACCACACGCGCTACACCATTGCGAGCACCATCGGCGCGATCATCTGGGCGCCCGTGCTCCTGCTACTCGGTTTCTACGGTGGCTCGTTCCTCGATCGCGTGCCGTGGTTGCTGCCCGCCGTGCTGATCGTGATGATGGTCAGCTTGGTCATCGGTACTGCGCTGGGAATCTGGCAGTACCGCAAGGAGATGGCCCGACCGGCCGAAGACGTCGAGGTCGAAGAAGTCCTCGACTAGAAGCTGACTGCTCAGTGCAGGTGGCTCTGGTCCCACGCCGGCAGCGGGTCTTCGTAGCGAGTCCATGCCCGCGGTCCTTCGCGTAGTTCGTCATCGGTCAGCAGAGCCGGATCGAGGATTCGTGACGGCGCCGCCGGGTCCAGTTTCACTCCGATGAACACGATCTCCTGCCCTGGCACCTCCGCCGCCGACGCCCACAGTTGAGCCGGTTCGATGACGAGGTTGGGGCCTGCCTGCGACCAGATCGCGGCGAACTCGGGCCGACTGGCGATCCAGCAGAATCCCTTGCTCCGCAGGAGTCCGGCGAACTGACCGAGCGCGGCCTCGAGTCGCGCCGGATGAAAGGGTCGCGAGGCGCGGTATGTGACGCTGCGTATTCCGTATTCCTCGGTTTCCGGGGTGTGCCCACCGGCCAGTTCCTCGTCCCAACCGGGTACCTGCGCAGCAAGTTCCGGGTTGTAGAGACCGGTTTCGAGGACACGGTCGAGGGTGACTTTGCCGTGATCTGTTCGAATCAGTTGAGCGGTGGGGTTGAGCCTACGAAGCGTTGCCTCGACGGTTCCTGCCGCCGCGGGCTCACCAGGTCGGTTTTGTTCAGCAAGATGACGTCGGCGAACTCCACCTGATCGACCAGGAGATCGGAGATGCTGCGTCCGTCCCCCTCCCCGGCTTCGAGGTTGCGCTCGTCCAGTCGTTCGCCTCTTGCCAGTTCGCCGAGGAAGGTCGACGCGTCCACCACGGTCACCATGGTGTCGAGCTTCGCGAGCGAGCCGAGGCTGAAACCGTCCTCGAATTCCCAGTCGAAGGTGGCCGCCACCGGCATCGGTTCGGAGATGCCGGTGGACTCGATCACCAACTGATCGAATCGCCCCTCTCGGGCCAGGGCGCCGACGGCGTCGATCAGATCCTCACGCAGCGTGCAGCAGATGCATCCGTTGGTCAGCTCGACCAACTTCTCTTCCGTGCGGTCGAGATGACCCTGGCCCGCGACGAGGGCCGCGTCGATGTTGATCTCGCTCATGTCGTTGACGATGACGGCGACCCTCCGGCCATCGCGATTGGCGAGAATGTGGTTGAGGAGTGTGGTCTTGCCTGCGCCCAGAAATCCGGACAGCACGGTTACCGGTAGCTGCTTCATTCCTTAATGGTAACCATTGTCATTATCGACAACAGCGGGCGGGCCTACTGCACTGCAGAGGCACTACCCGAGAACTGGCTCTCGGGCCTCGGCAAACCGAAATGATCACGAAGGGTCGTACCCGAGTATTCGGTCCGGAAAAGACCGCGATCCTGCAGGATCGGGACCACACGCTCGGTGAAGATCTCGAGCCCACCCGGGTAGTACGGCGGCATGACGTTGAAGCCGTCAGCAGCACCGCTCGTGAACCACTCCTCGATCGTGTCGGCTACCTGCTCGGCGGTTCCGGCAAACACCCGGTGCCCGCGCGCACCCGCCAATCGATGAAGGAGGCCACGAACCGTCGGACGCTCGCGCTCGACGATGCCGGCGATCACCTGCAATCTGCTTTGCTTGTTGTCGGTGACATCCCCTGCAGCCGCGAACAATTCGACAGGAACCGGTGCATCCAGTTCCAGATTCCGAACATCGGCCCCGGTGAGTGCACCGAGTTGCGCGAGGCCGTACTCCGGCGAGGTCAACTCGTTGAATTCTCGCTCGAGCGCCTTGGCCTGCTCCTCGGTGTCACCGATGAACGGGCTGATTCCGGGCAGGATCTTGACGTGGTCGGGGTTACGCCCGAACTGCGCAGCCCTCGACTTGATGTCGGTGTAGAACGCCTGAGCATCGGAAAGTCTCTGGTGCGCTGTGAAGATCGCCTCTGCGTACTGACCGGCAAATGCGCGACCGTCGTTGGACGCACCGGCCTGCACCAGCACAGGGTATCCCTGCGGAGTTCGCGGTGCGTTGAACGGTCCCCGCACCCGCAGATGCCGCCCGACGTAGTTGATCTCGTGAATCTTGTTTCTGTCCGCGTAGATTCCGTTCTCCCGGTCCAGACTGATCGCGTCGTCCTCCCAGCTGTCCCACAACCGCACCACCGCGTCGACGAATTCCCGTGCGCGCGAATACCGGTCCCCGTGATCCGGGTGCTTGGCCAGCCCGAAGTTGGCTGCCGCCAGATCCGTACCCGTGGTGACGATGTTCCACCCCGCGCGTCCGTTCGAGATGTGGTCGAGCGAGGCGAACAGCCGAGCCAGGTTGTACGGCTCGTAGTACGTGGTCGACGCCGTCGCGATCAATCCGATTCGCTCGGTCGCCACTGCAATGGCCGTCAACAAGGTGATCGGCTCCAATGTCCCTGCGGGACCGTGCTCGACGTCGCTGCGCAACGCGGGACCGTCGGCGAAGAAGATTCCGTCGAACTTCGCCGCCTCAGCAGTGCGAGCGATCTCCTGGAAATACGTGACGTCGAACAGACGTTCCGGGGTTGTCCACGGATGACGCCACGCCGCTTCGTGATGACCGGCGGGGTGGATGAACGCGTTGAGGCTCAGTTGGCGCGGAGAATCAGACATGCCTGAATGCTGGCAACTGCCGCCGCAGTCCGACAGGGTTAGGGTTCGCGTGATTCCAACTCAGGGTGGGCAGGTCGGTATCGTCACATGGGTGAGCCGCGTAGTTGTAGCCGAGTTCGTACCGTCCGGAGCGACAGCAACTGTTCTTCATCAGTGGTGTGAGGTGTTCGCCGAAGGCCAGCGTCACCTGTCCGGGACTGCGCCGACAGCGACTGCGCTGATGGAAATGATCGAGGCCGAAGACAATTCGGCCGATGTACGGCGTTGGATTGCACGCGACGCCGGCACCGACGAGGTCCTCGGCATCGCCCAGGCACGACGCAACTCGGCCGAAGCCGATCTCGCAGAGTTTCGGATGTACGTGACACCCCACGCGCAGCGACGAGGGGTAGGACGAGCGCTTGCCGAACTCGTCGAAGTCGACATCGCCGGGTTCGGCGTGCGAAGAATCAGAGTGACGGCGCTCGTCGGAAGCGCAGCCGAGCATTTCCTGCGATCGTTCGACGGTCACCGCGTGTTGCTTCGGTTGGCCAACCAGGTTCAGCACCTCAGCCCTCCCACCGCACACAGCACCCGCCCCGGCTATCGAATCGTCAGTTGGCGCAACCGAACCCCGGACGAGCTGGTCCACTCCTTCTCGGAGGCATTGAACCGACTCCTCGACGCGCCGGGCGCCGAACTGCAGATACCCGAACGTAATTGGGGAGCCGACGAGGTCAGATCGTGGGAACAGAAGATGACGGACGGCTCTCGAGTCCTCCTGGTGTGCTGCGCGGTCGACGACAGCGTCGGCGAAGTAGCCGCAGCGACAGTGGTGACGGTGGACGAACATGACAGCACCCACGCATCGCAGCACGACACCGTGGTACTTCCCCAGCACCGCGGGCACGGTCTCGCTCAGTGGGTCAAGGAGCAACAAGCGTCTGTATTGGCAGCTGAATTTCCCTCCCTGCGAAAGATTTACACAACGGTGAACGCGGAGAATCACCCGATGCTGACCGTCAATCGGAGCCTGGGATACCAGACCGTCGCGGAGCGGATCCTGGTGGAAATCAGGAGAGCCGAGAGTGCGCAGCACAAGCCTCGGTGACGATCTTCCTCCACAGGAGCGGGTGAGACTGCCAGAAGTTGTGCGCGACACCGTCGACGACCTCGAAACTACCGTTAGGCACGAGCTCGGCCAGTTGCTGCAACGGCCACGACGGGCGAATGTCGTCGGCCGCCGCGAGAAATGTCATGGGCACTGGTGAGTCGGCCAACTGCCGAAACAGCTGTGGTTCATGGATCCATTCGATGAACGATTCTTGAAGCGATTGCCAGACAACAGGTTCCCAAGGTATCTGCGGGTCCGGCTCGATTCCCGCTTCGTACTGCTTCGACCATGTCCGGTCCTTGTGGAGGCCGTGCCCCGCGACGCCGACGACGCCGGACACCGATTCCGGACAGTCGAGTGCGTACCGCACCGCCAAGTCGGATCCCCACGAGTGCCCCAGCACGACCCAACTGTCGATCTCGAACGTGCGTCGGACGAGTTCGAGGTCCGCAACCGCCTGCGCCATCGTATGAGCGCCGCCACCGGACCGGCCGACTCCGCGTGGCTCAGGGCACCACGCGCGCATTCCTTCCGGAACCAGCTCGTCGTGAGCAAGATAGTGAACGCATCCCGGGCCGCCGGAGAGAACCAGAACGTCCGCCCCTGCCCCACCGACATCGATGTGAAGACGTACGCCGTCCGTGTCGACCGCGTGCCGGGATTCCATGAGGGAAAAGCCTAACGCTTACGCGGGTATCCAGCCGCCGAGACGACAAATGCCGCCTCCATGAGCATCCACCCACCTACCTGCACCGAGAGGTCTCGCTCGGGCACGCTCGACGAGCGCACGGTTCCGGCGGCGAAGGTGGCGATGTCGCCGGACAGACTCGGCAACTGAGCATCCTTGGTCCAGTCGTGCCCGAACAGCGGCAGACCTTCGATCTGCAGTCTGTTGTTCCAGGCCGCTTCCGCGGAGGACAGAACGATCTGCGCTGCGAGTTCGCGCGCTCGCAGGTCCTCGTGAGTCTCCCAGGACAGGTTCACCACCACGAACGCGAGGTAGCGAGCCAGGATTGCGTTGAACAGCCCGCCGTCGCCTCCGCCACCGCCCGTGATAACTCCGTACTCGGTCATGCCGTCGTACACCGCGTCGACGAGTTTATGGACTCGCTCGCGGTGGCGCGGTTCGCCCAATCGCGTCGACAACTCGGTTTCCAACCCCAGCGTGACGCCCTGACAGTACGAATAGATCGCGCGCTCGAGGGTGCCGTCGCGGCGGATACCGTCGAAGATCAGTCCGGAGTCCGGATCCCGCAGCGTCTCGTCGATCCAGTCGGCCGTTGCCTGCGCACGCCAGAGTTTTCCGGTGCGCGCCAGCATGATTCCGGCGGGTCCGTTTGCCGGCGTGTTGTAGAAATCGGAGCCTTTGCACCACGGAATACCGCCGCCGTCGGCCGGGGACCACGAATCGAAGAGTTGCGATTCGAGCGCCTGAACCGCGGTTCGGTGATCGACCGAGAACATGCGTTGAGCACGTTCGAGCGAGAGGCCCAGCCACGCCATGTCGTCGTAGTAGTTGTTGGTCCACGCCGAGACGTTGCGGACCCGCACACTGCGGGCAACCTTCGCGACCCGGCGACGACGCTTGGGGGTCGGGTCACGTTCGAGTGCGTCGATCGCAGTATCGAGCAGGTGCGCTTGCCACCAGTAGTGCCACGGCTTGAACATCCGCTCGCGTCGAACAGCAGGCCAGGCAACCACGCCGAGTGCTGTCCGGGGCATTCCCCACAGGCGCCGAAGGTGACGACTGACTATCGCGCCCTCAGCCGCATCGGCCCGCTCTGCCCACACTTCCTGCATAACTACCTATCCTGTCTGGTCGAGGCGCTACACGCTAGCCGGAATTCGCGAGCGAGATCAGCGGGAATCGGCGAGATCGGCATGCTCACGTACCCACGCGTGCATCGCGATGCCGGCCGCGACACCGGCGTTGATGCTGCGAGTCGAACCGAATTGTGCGATCGAGACCGTCATGGACGCAACCTCTTTCGCATGATCGGTCACTCCGGGGCCTTCTTGACCGAACAGCAGGATGCACTCCCGCGGCAGGCTTGCCGTTTCCAGCGGCACCGACCCCGGGGTGTTGTCGACGGCCACGATCGTGAGTGAATTCTCACGGGCGTACTCGACGAGTTCGCTGATGTCTGCGTGGTGAACGATGTGCTGGTATCGATCGGTCACCATGGCGCCCCGCCGATTCCAGCGCCGACGCCCCACGATGTGGACCGCGGCCGCGGCAAACGCGTTGGCCGTGCGGACCACCGTGCCGATGTTGGCGTCGTGCGCGAAGTTCTCGATGGCGACATGCATCGTGTGACGGCGCGAGTCGATGTCCTCGACGATCGCTTCCCGCGTCCAGTACCGATACTCGTCCAAGACGTTTCGACGATCACCCTCGGCCAGAAGTACCGGGTCGTAGCGCGCGTCGGTCGGCGCTTCCGTGTCGTGCTCCTCGGCCCAGGGTCCGACGCCGTTGGGATTCTCGCCCCACTCGGTGGGTCCCGGTTCACTGGCCCCGCCGGACACGTCGTCAGCTGCGACTTCGGACATCAGAACACCTCGTTGGAATCTGCAGCCACGGTGAAGCCGTGCGTGGTCTGATCGTTGACACACGAGACGTCTGTCGCGGTGGTCGTACAGGTGAAACCCAGTTTGCTCAGCGGTTGACCGGCCGCCAACACCGGATCGGCGTCGGGGCCGCCAGAGGTGTACACCTCTCCGCCCGAACACATGAAAGCACCCTCACCCTCGTCGGTGACGCGAATACCGTTGCCCCAGTTGACCATGCAGCTCTCCGGCCGCGGCGGAACGGGAGTGGTCGTTCCCTCGCACCCGGCTTCGATTCTGGTGGGCAACTTGATGATGCCGCACTGGAAGTTTCCGTCGGGAGTGGTGAAGTAGTACGACTCGTTGCGCTCGAACTGCACGTCCGTGAGTGTCGTCGTCGGTGGCAGCGTCGTGGTCGGTGGTTCGGTGGTCGTGGGGACGACGGGCGCGACGGTGGTCGTTGTCGTCGGCACTGCGGTAGTGGTGGACGAACTGGGCTGCGCCGCTACGGTCGGCGCTGAATCCGCCTCCCCGCTGCACCCTGCGAGCACGAGCGCCGACCCGACGCCCAACAAGACGAACCCCACCCGAACACGAACCACCCGACTACCTCCACACACGTCATCTTGGCCCAGCAACAGCCGACAGTGCACTCTATCGTGCGGTCGACTAAGTGCTGGTGACGCGCTTGTTCATCAGCCGTGAGAGCCACGCGGGCGAGAACCGCGACGCGCTGAGGAAGAGCTTCGCCTGAGTTCCGACCGGGTAGTGAACCTTGTGCATCCGTCCGGCGCCGCGTGTGGCCGCCCACAGTTCCTGCGCGACGTCGGTTGCAGTCAGCTTGATACCCAACGATCTGGTGGCTCCGGTGTCCATTCCAGTGACCATCGCGGTCTGGACGAACAACGGCCAGAGCGCGAGAACACGGATGTCGTGCTGTGCCCATTCCAGATCGAGCGCCTCGGTCAGGCCGCGGATCGCGAACTTGGTTGCACCGTACGTCGCCAGTTCGGGCTGGCCGTAGATCGCCGAAGCGGAGCACAGATTGACCACCTGAGCGCCGACGGTATCGCGGAGGTACGGGAAAGCCGTGTGCGTGCCGTTGAGGGTGCCGGTGATGTTGATGTCGACCATTCGGCGATGCGCCGCAAGAGAAATATCCTCGAACCGTCCCGACGAGAGCACGCCCGCATTGTTGATCAGGATGTCCAGACGCCCGGACTCCCCGGCAAAATCGGCCAGACACTGCGCCCACCCCGCCGGATCGGTGACATCCAGGACACCCGTCACGACACTGCCGCCGAAACCGTCGATCTCGGCCTTCAAGGAGGCAAGGCCGGCGTCGTCGATGTCGAACGCGCCGACGCGGTATCCGTTGCGCGCGAACAACAGCGACGTCTCCCGCCCGATTCCAGCCGCAGCACCGGTGATGAAGACGTTCGGTTCGCTCATCCGGTCAGGCTATCCTGGATGTGGAGGAAATCTGATGAATCACCGTCGCGTCGTACACACCGTGTGTTTCATCGCGGTGGGGTATCTGATCGTGCTCGCCGTGTGGCTCGGATGGCTGGTCGAGCACACCCCACCTGGCACGCTGCCCTATCAGATCGGCGGGCTGCTCGCCGCTTTCGGCTCGGTTCTCGGATTCGGAATGGCATGGGCCAACCGCCCGACCCGCGCCGAGCGCAAACTCGAAAAGCACGGCCTCGAAGGGTGGGCACGAATCGACACCGTCACACCCCTGCGCCGAACCGTCGACGGCGAATTGGCCAAGCTCGCACTCCACCTCACGGTTCCAGGTTCCGATTCGTACTCGGGCCGGATCGAGTACGAGATCCGACCCGAGTACAAAGACAAGATCACTCCCGGATCCACGGTCACCGTCATGGTGGACCCGAAGAACCGAGACCGAATCATGCTGTGCCCGTGAGAGACTAGACGCTCTTCTTGCGTCCCAGCGCCAACATGCCTTCCACCAGCATCAGCTGCGCTCCCGCGTACGACGCCAGGATCACACCCTCGGCAGCAGCGCGGCCGGCGGTCCCGCGGATGAACAGACGACGCACCACGATCAGTCCGTCGGATGCGGTGAAGAGCACTCCGCCCAATCCGAGCCAGGAGCGTCGATCCTTGTTCGGGACGACTACGTCGAGCACGGCCTTTGACTGCGGTGCCAGAGCGGGGTCCGCCGACAACGTCGAGGTGGTTCCCAACATCAATCCGTATCCGGTGAGCGGCGTCGACACGCTCGGGGCCTTGGCACGGAGCAGTCCGGACGCCGTCGACCAACCGCTGATGCGGGGCCGCAGGGCAGCGCGGGTCGGCCGAGCGCCGCGCCGCAGCAGGAGCGCCGAGTAACTGGCCTGCATCACCGCGAACGAGGACGCGCCCTTGATCAGACGAGCATCGTTGTCCGGGTCGATCATGAACACGTCGCCGACAGTTGCAGCGGCGAGACCGGCCAGAAGCAGTGCGGTATCGGCAGTTTCCGTCTCCGAGCGCTTGCGCAGCACTCGGGCGGCCAGAGCGGGTGCGATCAACGGCTTCGCGATCTGCTGAACCCGCTCGTTACCGACTACTGCCCCGACCACTGTCGCTGCCGTCGCCGCCGCAAAAACTGCGTGCTCGATGCCCCACTTGCCCGCCATCACAATCCTCCTGTTGGTTACACGTCCAACAGCGACCGTACTGGGTCACTCAGGCGGCATCGCCGGATTTGACGTCCGCGCCGTAGACATCGACGTATTCCTGCCCCGACTGGTCACAGAGCACTGCCATCAATTCGTCCGTCGCCGCACGCACGACGGCCTGGTAGCCACGAAGTTCGCGGTACCGAGAGAAGTCGATCGGCTCCCCTACCGTGATCCGGACCTTGCTGAAGCGCCACATCCGCGTACCCGGCGGGTTGACTGCGTCGCCGCCGTGTACGACGACGGGAATGACCGGCGCCCCGGTTTCCAATGCAACTCGAATCGCTCCGGTCTTTCCCTTGTACAGGCAACCGTCGGGTGATCGTGTTCCCTCGGGGTAGATCCCCCAGACACCACCCTTGTCGAGAATCCCGATGGCCGTGTCCAACGCCGCACGGGAGGCGTCGGCGCCGCTACGGTCGATCGGCACCTGACCGGCCCCACCGAAGAACCAGCGCTGCATCGCGCCCTTCACACCGGTCCCGGTGAAATATTCACTCTTCGCGACGAAGGTGATGCGTCGGCGCACCATGAGAACCAGGAAGAACGAGTCGACGACTGCCCGATGGTTGCCGGCGAGAATCACCGGCCCTTTCTTGGGGATGTGGTGCTGACCCTCGATCGTCGGCCGCCCGAACAGCCAGAGGACCGGGCCGATCAGGACGTATTTGAACAGCCAATAGAGCACAGGGCATCACCTTTTCCGTCTAGTAGACAGTGTCTACGACAAGAATAGTAGACACTGTCTTCCATGACTGTCAGCAGCCTTCGCGAAACACTCGTCGCCACCGGCGTCGAGATTCTCGATGCCGACGGCGCCACAGAACTGACGCTACGGGAGATAGCGCGTCGGGCGGGCGTGTCGCACGGCGCCCCGCGGAGATACTTTCCGACCCACAACAGCCTGCTAGCCGCAATTGCCTCACACGGCCTGCGCGATCTCGCCGACAGACTCGATCCCGTCCTCGCCGGCAAACAATCCGCTCGTAGCCGATTGATCTCGGCAGCAATCGAATACGTGTCATTCGCCCAGGAGCGACCGGCGATGTTCGAGTTGATGTTTCGCCACGACCTCCTCGAGGGCGCAGGCAGCAACCTCCGAGAGTCTTCTCTCCCACTCTTCGCCGCCCTGCAATCCCTGACCGAAGAGGCCGACGCCTCCGATCCCACCACATCTGCGTTGAACATCTGGACCGGAACCCACGGCATCGCAGTGCTGGCGGCAAATCGAAGCCTCGCACTCGTCGCACCCGACCTCGATGTGCCGTCGCTGGTAGCCACCGCCGTGACGGACCACCTTCCACGGACTCGTTGATTTACATAGTTAACCTATGCAATAATGTTCTTCGTGACAGACGAAGAACAGCAACTGCACGAACTACTCGTCGACCTCGTGAGCAATACGCACCGCTTCGCGAAGCTGGCAGGCTCCTTCGCGTCCGATCAGTACCCACGCGCCTGGCTGCGCGCACTCTCGTTACTCGAGGAATACGGCGAAATGCGGATCAGCGACTTCGCTCGACTCGACAGAAGCTCGCAGCCCTCTGCCACTGCACTACTGCGCAAACTCGGCGAGAACGGTTACGTCGAACGCCGCGCCGACCCCGAGGACGCCCGGGCAGTTCGAGTGGCCATGACGGACAAGGGCCGAAAGATCTTGAACGACGGTCGAAACGAGATCGCCGACGCTCTAGTCCCCCACTTCGTCGAACTCGGGCCCGAGCAGATCAAGAAACTGGCCGACGGATTGGCCGAATTGCGGTCCATCATCAAGACTTCCGATCCCAGCTGAAACACCCACCACTGAAAAAGGAGGTGGCCGTGAGCAACACGACCGCGACATCAACGCACCAGAACGAGGCTCCGCCGAGCCTCCTGAAACAACCGAAAGCGGTGTGGGCGGTAGCCTTTGCCAGCGTCATCGCCTTCATGGGTATCGGATTGGTCGATCCGATCCTCAAACCGATCGGCGAACAACTCGACGCCACACCGTCGCAGGTTTCGCTGCTGTTCACCAGCTACATGCTCGTCACCGGCGTGGCCATGCTCATCACCGGTGTGGTGTCCAGCCGCATCGGCGCCAAGAAAACACTTCTTGCAGGCCTTGCCATCATCATCGTGTTCGCTTCTCTGGCAGGCGCTTCCAGCACCATCGGCCAGATCGTCGGATTCCGTGCGGGCTGGGGACTCGGCAATGCACTGTTCATCGCAACGGCGCTCGCGGCAATCGTCGGCGCGGCCAGCGGCGGCGTGGCACGGGCGATCATCCTGTACGAGGCTGCATTGGGCATCGGTATCGCAGTCGGACCGCTGGTCGGCGGAGTTCTCGGTGACATCAGCTGGCGCGCACCGTTCTTCGGCGTCGCAGCCCTGATGGCGGTCGCCTTCATTCTCATCGTGGTGATGCTTCCGAGCGCACCCAAGCCCGAACACCACACGTCCATCGCTGCGCCCTTCCAGGCGTTGCGGCACCGCGGGCTACTCACCGTTGCCATCACCGCGCTGCTCTACAACTACGGATTCTTCACGCTGCTCGCGTACACGCCGTTCCCCCTCGACATGGGGGCGTACCCGATCGGATTCATCTTCTTCGGTTGGGGCCTGATGCTGGCGATCTCGTCGGTTTTCCTCGCCCCTCGCCTGCAACGACGCTTCGGCACCCTGCCGATGATGATGCTGGCACTGACCCTGTTCGCACTCGACCTGGGCATGATGGCGCTCTTCACCGAGAACAAGATCGTATTGATCGTCGGTGTCGTCCTCGCCGGTTTGTTCCTCGGCGTGAACAACACACTCATCACCGAAACCGTCATGATCTCAGCACCCGTGGAGCGGTCGACCGCCTCGGCTGCTTACAGCTTCGTTCGATTCGTCGGCGGCGCCGCTGCTCCGTGGGTAGCCGGCAAGCTCGGCGAATCCAACGTCCACATGCCGTTCTGGGTCGGCGCGGTGCTCACCCTCGCCGCCGTATTCGTCCTGTCGAGCGGACGTAAGGTTCTCGCTCACGTCGACGACCACGATCCCGCGCCGCACAGCGTCGACGAAGCACTCGCCGTCACCGTAGGCGACTGACCCCTGTGAGTGGTTGAGGAGTGCAGGGACTCCTTAACCACTCACGGGGCGTCAGCTCAGGTTCAGATCTTCCAGGCCCAGCAGCGAGCGGTACTCGACGCCCTCGGCACCGATCACCGCATCCGCACCCGTGGCGCGATCGACGACCGTAGCGACTCCGACCACGGTGGCCCCTGCCTCGCGCAGGGCCTTCACTGCTGTCAACGGCGAATTGCCCGTCGTGGTCGTGTCCTCGACAACCAGGACACGCTTGCCGACGATGTCCGGGCCCTCGATCTGGCGCTGCATCCCGTGGGCCTTCGCGGCCTTGCGGACGACAAACGCATCGATCGGTCGGCCGGGAGCGTGCATCACTGCCATAGCGACCGGATCGGCGCCCATCGTCAAACCGCCGACGGCGTCGAAATCCCAGTCCGCGACCAGTTCACGCAGCAGCGAGCCGATCAGCGGCGCTGCCTTGTGGTGAAGTGTCGCGCGGCGAAGGTCGACGTAGTAATCGGCTTCCTTGCCCGAGGACAACGTCACCTTTCCGTGTACAACAGCCAATTCGCGCACCAGCGCAGCCAAATCCTCACGATCGCTCATGAGTGCTCAGCCTACCGACCACTGCCTTGTGTTCGGCTTCTGCCTCTGGGCTACGTCCGGCTTCCGCCTCTGGGCTACGTCCGGCTTCCGCCTCTGGGCTACGTCCGCCCGCGGCCACGTCCGACGATGTTGGTCAGCCGGCGAACCAGCCCCTTGGGAACGAGACGCCCGGCCGTCGTGAGGACCTTGTACTGGAATCCCGGAATACTGATGACCTTGTCGTCACCGAGATCCTTCATCGACGCCGCAACCACCTGGTCGACGCTCAGCCACATCGGCTTGGGGATCGTGGACATCTCGATGCCCGCGCGCTCGTGGAACTCGGTGCGAATGAAGCCCGGGCACAGCGCCTGCACGCGCACTCCCGTCCCGGCCAACCCGCCGGACAGCCCTTCGGTGAACGAGATGACATAGGCCTTGCTTGCCGAATACGTCGAACCCCGCCCGGACAGCAGGCCCGCGACGCTCGCCACGTTGACAATCGTTCCGTGCGCCGACGCGATCATGCTGGGCAGCGCCGCACGGGTCAGCCGCATCACGGCGGTGACGTTGACGTCGAGTTGAGACTGAAGGAGCGCCGGATCGGCGGTCCAGAACTCGCCGGAGGTACCGAATCCGGCGTTGTTCACCAACACCTCGACGCCCTTCTCCAAACGAAGCGCGACCGTGTCGCGTCCGGCCTCCGATGCGAGATCGGCAACCAGAATCTCCGACTCGGTGCCGAACATCGTCTTCAACTCGGACGCGAGGTCGTGCAATCTGACCTCGTCACGTGCGACGAGAACCAGGTCGTATCCGAGGGAGGCGTATTTCTTGGCGAAACCGGCGCCGAGACCAGAGGTGGGTCCGGTCACCAGGGCAACGGGACGCACAGGGCGATCCGAGTGGGAAGTCGACATACCGGCCACGCTAGTGGTTATCGCGCCTGGACGGGAACCTTAAAGGTCAGTCGACCGGGCGAATTGTGCCCGAGCGCTGCGACGCCGGGCGCTGAGCCGGCTTGTCAGCCGCCTCGGGCTTGCGCAGCGATTGATCCGGACGTGGCGCAGATTCCCGCGGTGCGGGCTCACGCGGTGCGGACTCACGCGGGGCAAATTCACGCGGCGGAGCGTCACGGGGCGGCTGCTCTTGACGCGAACGGGGCTGTTCTACCGGATCCGGAGTTGGGCGAGACTTCTCGGCGCCCGGCCGCGGGCGGCTCGGATCGTGATCGACCTCGAGTTCGTTGGGATCGGTGACGGGAGGCAGGACATGCAGAATGCCGGACAGGCGCGCAACCGACTCGATTGCCGCGTCCCAGTCCCGGCCGTTACTGGTCACCGGAAGCGAACCGAGCGTCCACTGCCCTTCGCTCCACAGCATGCTGATCGACGGCGGAACCGATTCGGTGAACGCCACCATGCGCTGATCACAGACACGACGTGCGATCTCGAGATCGGTCGCGAAGACGACTCGTGAACCGATCGCACCCAACAGGTTCAGGTCGCCGTCCTTGGGCGGAGCCGTCGACTTCAACCGAAGATCGATGTCGACGTCCGACCCGATCTCGCGGCGAACAGCCACGATGGTTGCGGTCTCCTCCAGGTCGAACAGCACGAACTGCTCTCCGCGACGGCGGCCGCGGACGACGTCGGTAGCAGTGAGGTAGTCCTGCTTGGCCATGACCGCGCGGTGCCATTCGCCTGCCAGCTGATCGTCAGTGGCCGTGTACGTGTAACCCTGCGCCTTGGCCCAGATCTGACGCACTCGCCCGGATTGATCTCGCCTCGTCCTGTCGACGTACAGAAGCGCACCCGCGCCTGCGAGTGCAATTGCTGCCAGTCCGAACCACATTCCAGTCATCACCCTCCAGGGTAGCGACTCGCGGCCTCAACCTCCCGCGACACCCTGGTGGACTCGCCCGATGTGTCGTGAACGACTCAGTTGCCGAACTTCGGCAGCGACGTACTCAGAATCGTGTTGGCGGTCATCGTGCCGTTCTCCACCGGCGTTCCGTCCACGACGATGTTGTCTCCCGGTTGCAGATCGGCGATGGTGGCGCGGTTGAGCGCGATGAGCGTGGTGTCCGCTGTGGTCAGAATCGTCACCTGCGAACCCCCGATCGAATCGATGACCAACGTGCCGCCGTCGTTCGACTTCACGGTGCCGACGGCTCCCCCGGCGTCACCGATGACTTCGCCGAGCCCGCCTGGAAGCTGGCTGAGCGGAGAATCCGCCGTCGGAGTCGGCGCCGTGGTGCTGGCCTTCGGCGGTGTCGTGGTCGGCGCCTGCGTCGTGGTGGTCGGGGGAACGAAAGCGGTCTGGGTGCCCTTGTCGTTCGAGCCGAACGCCGAGAACGCGATGATCGCGATCACGGCGACCAGGATCCCGACCACACCGGCGGCCACCCACGTCGCGAGCTTGCGCTTCTTACCGCCGCCCGACGATCCATCGTCGATGAACGGCTGTTCCGGCGGAACTCCACCGCCACCACCGGCAACCGGATACTGCTGTGTATTTCCGTACTGCTGCGTGTTCCCGTACTGATCCGGGTTCCCGTACTGCTGAGCGGTGTACGGCGGATAGGCCTGCGTCGCACCAGGCGGCGGCGCCTGCGGATCGAACTGCGGGTTGTAGGCAGGGAACGCCTGAGTGGGATTCGGCTGCTGCCCCTGCTGACCCTGCTGCCCCAAGTACTCCGTGTTCTGATCCGGGCCCCCGTAGGGATACTGCTGTGCCCCCGGATACTGCTGTGCCCCCGGCGGCTGACCGAAATACTCCGTCGGCTGGTTCGGATTCTGGCCGGACACCGTCCCGTACTGCTCCGTCGGCTGGTCGGGCGTACGCCCCCACACCTCGGTCGCCTCGGGATCCTCACGGCGCGGCCCACCCGAGTTACGCGGATCGTTCTGATCGGTCATGCCTGGCTCACCTTCGGTTGGGACGAAAGAGCGTCGAAGTCGTTCGGAGAGGCGCGGGTGCACTCGTCCCCGGTTCGAGCATCCAGCCATCCAGGGTAGAACAAAATGCGAATGCCCCGCCGATCCAAGTGGATCGACGGGGCATTCCGCTTACCGAATCAGGAGAGAACCAACTGATCCGCGTCCTCGCTGACACCGACGTGCACGGTGTCGCCGTCCTGGACCTTGCCGGCCAGGAGCAGCTTGGCGAGCTGGTCGCCGATCGACTGCTGAACGAGTCGACGCAATGGCCGAGCGCCGTACAGCGGGTCGTAGCCGCGCACTGCGAGCCACATCCGAGCCGCACCGTTCACCTCGAGGGTGAGACGACGCGCAGCCAGACGCTTCTGCAACTGCTCGAGCTGGATGTCCACGATGTGCTCCAACTGCTCCTCGGAGAGCGAGTCGAAGATGACCACGTCGTCGAGACGGTTGATGAACTCCGGCTTGAACGCGTGGCGTACCGCATCCATGACCTGCTCCCGCGTGCCACCGGATCCCAGGTTGGAGGTCAGGATCAAGATGGTGTTGCGGAAGTCCACCGTGCGGCCTTGACCGTCGGTCAGTCGGCCTTCGTCGAGTACTGCGAGCAAGACGTCGAACACGTCGGGGTGTGCCTTCTCGACCTCGTCGAAGAGGACCACCGAGTACGGGCGTCGTCGAACTGCTTCGGTGAGCTGGCCACCGGCTTCGTAGCCGACGTATCCCGGAGGAGCACCGACGAGTCGGGCCACCGAGTGCTTCTCACCGTATTCGCTCATGTCGATGCGGATCATCGCGCGCTCGTCGTCGAAGAGGAAGTCCGCCAAGGCTTTGGCGAGCTCCGTCTTACCGACGCCGGTCGGGCCGAGGAACAGGAAGGAACCGGTGGGCCGATTGGGGTCGGCGACACCTGCTCGGGCGCGGCGAACCGCATCCGAGACGGCGACGACGGCGTCGGTCTGGCCGACGACGCGCTTGCCGAGTTCGGACTCCATGCGGAGCAGCTTCTCGGTTTCGCCTTCCATCATCCGGCCGGCGGGGATTCCGGTCCAGGCTGCGACCACGTCTGCGACGTCGTCGGGCCCGACCTCTTCCTTGAGCATCACGTCACCGTCGGAGGCAGCTCCGGAAGCGGCTGCTGCCTCTTCCAGTTCCTTCTCGAGCGCCGGGATACGGCCGTAGCGCAACTCGGCTGCCTTGCCCAGATCGCCGTCACGCTCAGCGCGTTCGGACTCTCCTCGCAGGGTTTCGAGCTGTTCCTTCAGCACGCGCACCGAGTCGATGGCCTGCTTTTCGTTCTGCCAGCGGGTGCTGAGCTGATTGAGCTTTTCGCGGTCGTCCGCGAGTTCCTGACGCAGCTTCTCGAGCCGCGCCTTGGACGCGTCGTCGGTTTCCTTCTCGAGTGCCACTTCTTCGATTTCGAGTCGGCGAACCGTGCGTTCCACCTCGTCGATCTCGACGGGACGCGAGTCGATCTCCATACGAAGTCGCGATGCGGCTTCGTCCACGAGGTCGATGGCCTTGTCCGGCAGGAACCGCGACGTGATGTAGCGGTCCGACAGCGCGGCAGCCGCCACCAACGCGGAGTCGGTGATGCGCACGCCGTGGTGCACCTCGTAGCGCTCCTTGAGGCCGCGCAGGATACCGATGGTGTCCTCGACCGAGGGCTCACCGACGAGCACCTGCTGGAAACGACGCTCGAGTGCTGCGTCCTTCTCGATGTACTTGCGGTACTCCTCGAGTGTGGTCGCACCGACCAGCCGTAGCTCACCACGGGCGAGCATCGGCTTGATCATGTTGCCTGCGTCCATCGCGGATTCACCGGTGGCTCCGGCGCCGACGATGGTGTGCAACTCGTCGATGAAGGTGATGACCTGTCCGGCACTGTTCTTGATGTCGTCGAGGACAGCCTTGAGGCGTTCTTCGAATTCACCGCGGAACTTGGCACCGGCGACCATGGACCCGAGATCCAGGGACACGACGGTCTTGCCTCGCAGCGATTCCGGGACGTCACCCGCGACGATGCGTTGGGCAAGGCCCTCCACGATCGCGGTCTTGCCGACGCCGGGCTCACCGATGAGTACCGGGTTGTTCTTGGTACGACGCGAGAGCACCTGCACGACACGGCGAATCTCGGTGTCGCGACCGATCACCGGGTCGAGCTTGCCGCTACGTGCAGCTTCGGTGAGGTCGGTGGAGTACTTTTCCAGCGCTTGGTAGGTGCCTTCGGGCTCCGGGCTGGTGACGCGAGCGCTGCCGCGGACGGTGGTGAAGGCTTCACGCAATGCGTCCTGGGTGGCGCCGTGCCGTACGAGCAACTGTGCGACGTCGGAGTCCCCGCCGGCCAGTCCGTAGAGGACGTGCTCGGTGGAGACGTATTCGTCGTCCATCTCGGTGGCGAGGTGCTGAGCAGCAGTGAGTGCCGCGAGTGCCTCACGCCCGAGTTGCGGGGTGGAGCTTGCGCCGGTTGTCTTGGGCAGGCGATCGACGATTGCCTGTGCTTCACGGTGTACGACCGTGGGGTCGACGCCTACAGCTTTGAGTAGTGGGGCAGCGATGCCGTCGGTCTGGTCGAGCAATGCGACCAGCAGATGGGCAGGCCGGATATCGGGGTTACCCGCCGACGACGCCGACTGCAGTGCAGCCGTCATCGCAGCCTGGGTCTTGGTTGTTGGTGTGAACGAGTCCACTTGTCACCTTTCTGGCGAAGTCGAACGGGAAGAGCCGCGACCGGTTGGTATTGCGACTGTGTCAATATGCTCAACGCGGACAAACTTGAGTCTATTCCGCTCAAGTTTGTTTTCGCCAGGCCGAGTTGGTTTCGTAGGTCACATTTTCAGCCGTACTAGAATTGTGGCGAGAGTTGCAGCTGGTGCGAAAGGGGGATGGATTGGATCCGACAGTGATCGCCCGTCTGCAATCCAGCCTCGATTCTCTGACCGACGACGAAGAGAGCCGTGCGCACTTCTCGGCAGTGTTCTACACCGGCCTCTTTGCGGAACATCCTCTGTACCGCTCATTGTTCCCCGCCGGGATGGAATCGCAGGGCCACCGTTTCTTCAGAGCCATCGAGTTCGTCGTGAAGAATCTGCCCCAGCATCGCCGAATCCGGAAGTTCCTCACCCAACTCGGCCGCGACCACCGTCGCTACGGCGTCGAGCGTGAGCACTACGAGGCCGCCGGCGTCGCTCTGAAGCGCGCGGTTCGGTCGATGTACGGCACGAGCGCGCACAGCCGCTACAAGTGGACGCCGGAACTGGACGAGGCCTGGTCTCAGTTCACCGACCTCGTCGTCGGCACGATGGCCGACGGCGCCGAATCCGATACGACCCCGGCGCTCTGGGGCGCAACCGTGGTCAGCCACGAACGAGTCCTCGACGATCTGGCGATTGTTCGCCTCGAAGCCGACCCACCCATTCCGTACGGGGCGGGGCAATACGTAGGTGTTCAGATTCCCCAGCGCCCGAAAATGTGGCGGTATTACTCACCGGCGATTCCGACCAACCCTTTCGGTCAGCTCGAGTTCCACATCCGCAAGGTGTCGGGAGGATGGGTCAGCCCCGCGATCGTCAGCGAAACCAACGTCGGTGACCGCTGGGTCATGTCAACTCCCCTCGGCGGCCTCGAGGTCGACTTCACCAGCGACCGTGACGTTCTCATGATCGGGTCCGGCACCGGTATCGCTCCACTGCGGGCACAGGTGATGGAAATGTCTCAACGCGCGCACAACCCGCGCGTGCACCTGTTCGTCGGCGGCCGCTATCCCTGCGATCTGTACGACCTCGAAACCCTCTGGCACATCTCGCTCAGCAACCCGTGGTTGACCGTCGTGCCGGTTTCCGAAGAACCCGAAAACCCTTGGTGGCACAACGGACCGGTGCTCGAACCACCGTTCGGAATGCACAGCCGGCTGATCGGACCGATCGGAAAAGTGGTCGCGCAGTTCGGTTCGTGGGCCGACCGTCAGGTGCAGATCTCGGGGTCACCGTCGATGATCAAGACAACCGTCTACGCCTTGCGTGCCGGCGGAACTCCGCTCGACCAGATCCGGCACGACCCGCTCTACTGACTACAGGAGAACTTTCATGGCCCAGCGAACCTGGTCGAGCACAGTCGTCGAACATCACCGTCTCCGTGAGGATCTGGCGGTTGTTCGTCTTGTCGGCGACGTCGTCCCGTTCCGACCGGGCCAGTACGTCGACGTCAGCGTCCCGCAGAATTCGCGGTTGCTCCGTCGACTCTCCCCCGCACTGCCTCCCTCACACGACGGGAAGTTGGAGTTTCACGTCAAGACGGTTCCCGGTGGTTGGGTCAGCGGTTCGATAGTCAAGGACACCCAGCCTGGTGACGTCTGGCAGATCCTCGACCCGCGCGGCAACCTGTCCGTCGACGAGAACGGCCCCACCGTCATCATGGTCGCGGGCGGAACCGGTTTGGCCCCACTCCGGTCGATCATTCTCGATCTGGCTCAGACCCCGAACCCGCCGCAGGTGTACCTCTTCTTCGGTGGCCGAACGCTTCGTGATCTCTACGCTGCGGACATGCTGTGGCTGCTCGCCGACCAGTTTCCGTGGTTGCAGCCCATTCCTGTCGTCGAAGATCTCTCCGACGGCGGCCCGCCCGACGGATGGTTCGACCGGTTGAACGTCGACATCGGATTCGGCGACGATCATCTCATCGAAGGCACGCTCGCCGACGTCGTCGCGTCGTACGGTGCGTTCACCGAACATCAGGTCCTGGTGTGCGGATCGGCGGCCATGGTTCGGTCGACGCGTGATCGATTGATCGAGGCCGGAACGCCGGCCGAGGTCATTCAGTTCGATCCGTACTGACGGTCAGTACGTCGGGTCGTTGCGAACGGTATCGACGTCGATGCCCACTGCGCGAAGCCTGAATTTGGTGCTGTTGACCATGGATTCGCTGCCGACGACCTGAATGTCGTAGCCCGCCCAGTCCCCGAACGAGGTCACGACCTTACCGACCTTGCCGACGATGCGCCGCTTCATGCCGATCGGCGGCAGTGGCTCCGCTTCGGTGTGCCACCACGGATTCTCGTCTTCTTCGGAGACCGGGATGATCGTGAGCCACGGGTACTTCTCGGCCAGCTTCCACAGATGCGGAAGGTCGTAGAGATCGCACGGATGCTGTCCGGAGTAGAACAGTTGGACCTTGCGAGTGTTGCCGCGTCGGATCAGTTCGAGGATCTGAGCGCGAAGAGGCGCGACACCTGTTCCCGACGCGATCATCAAAAGGTCCTTGGAGTTCTCCGGAATCCCCAAGGCGCCGATGGGCGAACCGACCACCCAGGTGTCACCGACAGCGGTCTGGTTCACCATGACCGGGCTGACCCACCCGCCGGTGACCTGGCGGATGTGGAACTCGAGGATTCCGGTCCCGTCGTACGGCGTGGCCGGAGAGAGGTAGCGCCACATCCGTGGCCTCGCGGCGACCTGCACGCTGACGTACTGACCGGCGCGGTACTCCATCGTCTGGTCGAGTTGCAGCCGCACGACGGCGACGCCCTTGATGACCGGGCGGCATTCGATGACCGTGGCACTCCACGCGGGCGGACCGTCTTCCGCGTTGGCGGCATCCATCATCGCCGCCGAGATGATCGCGAGCGCGTTACGCCACGCGCTGTCGACCTCGTCGGTCCACATTTCGGCGCCACCGAAGGTCTCGAGTGCTTCGATCAAGGCATTGCCGACTGCCGTGTAGTGCTCGTCGGTGACGCCGTACTTACGGTGATCGCGGCCGAGCTGTGCGAGGTACTCGAGTATCGCGTCGGACTCGTCGAGGCGTTCGACGACGTGAGCGATAGCGCTGACAAGCCGGTCACGCTGCACATCCATCGCTGCCGGAAAGAACTCCCGGGTTTCGGGCGATCGAGCGAACAGGATCGAATAGAAGGTACGGGCGAGCCGTTCCGGACCATCTTCTACCGCAGCGACGGATTTGAAGCTCGACCGGACCAGAGAGATTGCTTGCGAATCCACGCTCATCCTCGTCCCGACTAGACGCGGCAAGACCCGCCGCGGAATTTCGTCTGCAGCTTATGTCACAAATGTCTGACTCGTAAATCATTCTGGACAAGTGTCACAATGCGACCCCATTTCGCGGTGTGACCGTCCCTTTCTTATTCTTGCGTGCAAGATAAACAAGAGCTTCGACACTCTCGATCGCCGAGCTAACGTTCAGCGAAATCTCAACCAGCCAAACAGGAGTCGTGCCGTGGATTTTGTTCGACAGGACGAATTGCCCACCGATAGCGGGCTTACGTCCCAGATCGCCTCCACTACCCCGACGCTGACCGAGCTTCAACGTCGGGAACTCGAGTGCGTCGAATTTTTCGACTCTCCGGAACTGGGCCACCTCCCGACGTCTCGGCGGCGTGAGGCCTTGCGTGAACTCCATCGGACCGGCACCTACACGCACACAGCGGAGGAATTGCTCGTCGGCGCCAAACTCGCGTGGCGAAACCACGCCAGGTGCGTCGGTCGCGCGCATTGGCGGACCCTCAAACTCATCGACGCGCGCGATGCCGTCACGGCTTCCGCTCTCGCCGAAGCATGCTGGGAGCACCTGCGACTGTCGACCAACGGCGGCGCTCTGCAGTCGGTCGTGACGGTCGGGCCACTCCCCCGCGAGGACGGTCAGGAGTACCGAATCCTCAGCCCGCAACTGATCCGCTACGCCGGCTACCGGCAGCCTGACGGCACCATTCTGGGCGACCCGTGGCACGTCGATCTGACTGCTCAGGTCACCGCGATGGGGTGGAAGGGCGCCGGTACGCCGTTCGACGTTCTCCCCGTACTGATTTCGGTTCCCGACGAACCCCTGCAGTACTTCGACGTCCCGACCGACCTGGTTCTCGAGGTCGAGATCGAGCACCCCGAATACAGCTGGTTCGCTGATCTGGGGCTTAAATGGCATGCCGTCCCTGCGGTCTCGGACATGAACCTCGACATCGGCGGAATCGTTTATCCCTGCACGCCGTTCAGCGGTTGGTACGTCAGCACCGAGGTAGGCGCACGCAACTTCAGCGACACCGATCGCTACAACATGTTGCCCACCATCGGAGCGATGATGGAGCTCGACATGAGCCACGACCGCACGCTCTGGAAGGACCGCGCACTGGTCGAACTGAACCGTGCAGTTATCCACAGCTACCGCAAGGCCGGCGTCATCATGGTCGACCATCACACTGTCGCAAAGCAATTCATCGATCACATCGCGCGTGAGGACAAGGCCGGGCGCAAGTGCCCGACCGACTGGTCATGGGTGAACCCGCCCATGTCCAGCTCGCTCACGCCGACGTTCCACCGCCTGTACGACGAGCCCGATCTCGACATCCGGCCCAATTTCGTGACAAAAAAGAAGAAGGGCACCGACCAAGGCCGGTGCCCCTTCCACAACTGATCGCGCTCAGAAGGGGATCTGCCCCAATCCGACGCCGACCACGAGCATCGTGATCGAGATCAGGCCCGCTCGCCACAGAACCTTCTTGTGGTGATCCGCCAGAGAAACACCGGCGAGTGTGACCAGTAGCAGGATCGCCGGGACCAGCGGGCTCTGCATGTGCACGGCCTGCCCGGTGATCGAGGCGCGCGCCATCTCCACCGGCTCGATGCCGTACTGCGCTGCAGTCTCGGACAGCACCGGCAGCACACCGAAGTAGAACGCGTCGTTGGTCATGAAGAACGTGAGCGGGATACTCAGGACGCCCGTGATGACGGCGAGGTGCGGGCCCATCGCGTCGGGGATGACCTGCAGCAGCCACTCTGCCATCGCCTCGACCATGCCGGTTCCCTGGAAAACGCCGGTCAGCACCGCTGCTGCCAGCACCATCGCGACCACCGAGACGATGCTCGACGAATGGCGTGCGATTGCTTCACCCTGATCCTTGACCGCCGGGAAGTTCACCGCGAGGGCGATCGACGACGCGATCATGAACAGCACCGGGATGGGCAGGATGTCCATCACGAGTACGACGAGAAGGATCGTCGTCAGCGCAGCGTTGAACCAGAGCAATTTCGGCCGCAAGGTGTCTCGCTTGGGGTCGAGGCCGTCGATGAATCGTCCGGTGTCGCCGCCGTCGTCCTCGGAGTCGTTCGAGCCGCCGGTGCCGGCGCTACCGGTGCTGGAACTTCCACCGTTTCCGACCTTTTCGAGGATGCGCTCAGAAGTCAGGACCAAAGTCCCGATCCTGCGGCGCTCCATGATCCCGAGGTGAATCGCGAATCCGAGCACCATGATCAGGCCGACGATCAACGACGGCACCATCGGCACGAACACGTCGGAGGGTGAGAGTCCCAGCGCGCTCGCGGCCCGGACGGTCGGGCCGCCCCACGGAATGATGTTCATGGTCGCGTTGGACAGGCCGGCGATCACCGTCAGAACGACGGGACTGACACCGAGTTTGAGGTAGAGCGGAAGCAGCGCCGAGGTCACGATGATGAAGGTCGTCGAACCGTCTCCGTCCAGCGAGACCACCATCGCGAGCACTGCGGTTCCGACCACGAGCCTCATCGGATCGTCTCGCACCATCCGCAAGATGAGCTTGACCAGCGGATCGAAGAGGCCGACGTCGATCATGATTCCGAAGAAGATGATCGCGAAGAACAACAGCGCCGCGGTGGGTGCGAGCGACTTGATGCCGTCGGTGATCATGTCGCCGATTCCGAGGCCCGCCCCGGCAAGTAGTCCGAAGGCCACCGGAACCAGAGTCAGTCCCACCACCGGGGTCGCGCGTTTGGTGAGAATCAGGAACATGAACACCGCAACCATGAGGAAGCCGAGTGTGACGAGCATGATGAACTCCTTTAGTGCTGAATTGCCGAGAAAAACGGCACGGCAAATCGAGCCGGTGACCTTCGTGGAGGTGAAACGAAACTTCGGTAGTGCTCAGTTGATGCCGGGCGGATCGAGTGTTGCGTCGACGAACCGGGATTGATCGGTGAGGAATGCGGAGAACTCGGGTTCGGTGAGAACTGCACTGTTCCAACCGTTTCGGCGAGACAGCTCGTTCCAGCGCGGACTTGCCGCCAGATCCCGCACCAAATTCTGCAAGTGCTGACGCTGATCGTCCGTCAGGCCCGGCGGCGCCATGAGGCCGCGCCAATTGGTGAACGTGACGTCGACGCCAGACTCCGCCATCGTGGGCGCATCCACCGCCGGGGTACGGGCCGGCGAGCTGACCGCAAGGACCCGAACCGTGCCTGCCGCAATCTGATCGAGGTACTCACCGATACCGGTGGCGGCTACGTCGACCTGCCTCGTGAGCAGTGCGGGAAGCAGTTCGCCGCCGCCGTCGTAGATGCGGTACGGGGAGCGCGACGGATCGACGCCGACCGCCCGTGCGAACAGAAGGCGGAACAACCCGTCCGGTCCACCTTCACTCGAACCACCGCCGATCGAGATCGACGACGGATCCGCCACCCAGGCCTGCGTCAGATCGGCGAGAGTTTTGTACGGTGAATCTGCTGGAACCAGTAGCGCTTCCGGTTCTTCGACGAGTCTCGCAATCGGTGTAACGTCGGCAAGTGTGTGCTCGGACGGCAGTATCTCGAGCGAACCGAGAACTCCGAGCCCCATGACCATGAGTAGGTCGGGATTCCCGCTTTCGAGAGCCAACCGGTTGAGTCCGACGATGCCGCCCGATCCGGGCAGCACAACGACGTCGGCGTCGACGGTCCCTTCGTCGGCCAGTGCTTGCACCATGGTCCGGGCGGTCAGGTCGTAACCACCACCGGCCACCGAGGGCACCAGCACGCGCAGTTCTTCGGAACTCTCACCCGCTCGGCCACCGGCGACGAAGGACTCGACCGGAGTGCATCCGGTCAAGAGCACGAGAGTCATCGCGCAGGCACCGAGCAGGGCGATATGCCTGCTCAGCCGCTTCGATGTGCTCATGGCTTCGTCCTTGTCTGCCGGTACCGATGTGTGAACAGGTTTCATACTGACGCACTTTGTGACTGGGGTCACCATTGGGAAAGCAAATTGATTTGTGCTCATTGTGCTCACGAACGGCCGCTTTCCCGGCATCGAACTGAAGGCTAGGGTCTGGCTGGTGTCCTCAGGAAACGAGCAGGCGGAGCGAGAGAGCAAGTCGTCTCTGTTTGCCCGGCTGTTTCGCCGCCGGCACACTCTGGCGACACAACTTCTCGAACTGCAACTTCTGATCGTCGTTGCAGTTCTCGTGTGCGTCACCGCCCTCTCCCTCGCGCAGTCGTCCGCGAGTTTCCAACGCGAGGAGGGACGTCGCGCACTCTCGGCAGCGGAATCGCTCGCAGCCAATCCGGCAGTACGCGAGCTACTCCCCCAGGCGCAGACCCGTCTCCGCTCCGGACTACAAGGTTCGGTCGACTCGGTACGCGCCATCTCGGGCGTCACCTACGTCTCGCTTGCCGACGCCGACGGCAGTGTCGTCATTTCGACGCGTCCCGGTGATGTCGGCATCGACGCACGTCAGACGGAGGATCGGTCGTGGACGGGTTTGGTCGACACGCCCTCCGGCAAGGCCGTGGAGGCGCACGTTCCGATTCTCGGCAGCGAAGGAGCGATTACCGGAACCGCGATCGTCGGCATCGAGTACCCCTCGATCTGGACACGGCTGCTGCAGTCTGCACCGAATCTCCTGGTATACCTCGCGGTGGCATCCCTTCTCGGCGGCGTCGGGTCGATCCTGTTGGCCCGCAGGGTAAAACGGCAGACTCTCGGCATGGAAGCCGGCGAGATCCTGGACCTGGTTCGCCAACGTGAAGCAATGCTGCGCGGTCTCAAGGAAGGCGTCATCGCATTCGACGCGCAGGGAAAGGTGGTGCTGATGAGCGACAGTGCCCACCAACTCCTCGACATCCCACGCGGCAGCGCCGGTAGATCGGTGCGGGACCTCGGTCTCGACGACCGCCTCCAGAGTGTACTGACCTCCGGCACAACCGAATCCGATCAGTTGGTTCTTGTCGGCGATCGCCTGCTCGTCCTCAACACCGTCTTGATCGAATCGAAAGGCCGCACCATCGGGTCGGTCACCACTTTCCGCGACCGCACCGAATTGCGCTCCGTGGAAGAAGAACTCGACGTGACCAAAACCAGCACCGACGCACTACGCGCCCACATCCACGAGTTCGACAATCAACTGCACACCATCTCCGGCCTCATCCAGCTCGGCGAATACGACGAGGTGGTCGGCTACGTCGAGGGTCTGACCATGGAGCGCGCGCAGGTCAGCGCGACCGTGACCGAGAAGATCGCCGACGTCGGCACCGCCGCACTCGTGATCGCCAAGATAGGTGCTGCTGCACAGGGGTTGGTCACGGTCGAGCTGGCGGCGGACACGCATCTGGAACCGGTGGACCGCAGACTCGGACGAGATCTCGTGACAGTGGTCGGAAACCTCGTCGACAATGCCGTCGACGCCGTCGGTGAGATGCCGGAAGCCGCGCGCCGCAAGGTTCGGTTGTCGATTCGGGGCCGCGGCACCGCGGTCGAAGTGCGGGTCGAGGACGCCGGCCCCGGTATCGCGCCGGAGAATCGCGACAGAGTGTTCGGCCAGGGTTGGAGCACCAAGGGACAATCGAGTGACGGACACGGTTTCGGTTTGGCGCTGGTGCGCCTGACGTGTCGTCGGCGGGGCGGCGACGTCACCGTGAGCACTCGTTCGGCAGAGGACATCGAGTGGACTGTCTTCAGCGCAGTCCTACACGACGGAGAGGGCGCATGATCCGGGTACTGGTGGTCGACGACGACTTCATGGTGGCGAAGGTGCACAGCGGATTCGTCTCACGGATAGACGGTTTCGAAGTGTGCGGCGTTGCCCATTCGGCCGAGACCGCGCTGGCCGCAGTCGGTGAGTTGCAACCCGACCTGGTGCTTCTCGACGTCCACCTGCCCGGCACCACCGGACTCGATCTGATCGCCCCGTTTCGCGAGCTGGCACCGGAGCTGGATGTTCTTGTCATCACTAGTGAGCGCGAGGCCGGCTCGGTCAAGAAAGCGCTGCGCAGCGGCGTCGTGCATTACCTGATGAAGCCCTTCACGTTCGAGGTTCTCCGTGAGCGTCTCGAGCGTTACCGATCGACATATGCGAATCTCGACAGCTCCGGCGAAGCAGAACAGGAGGCGGTGGACGAGGCTTTCGGCGTGGCAGGTGGCGCGACAACGGCGTCGTCCCTCAAGGGTCTACCGAAAGGACTCAGTCCTGAGACCCTTCAGCTGGTCGAGGCAGCACTACGAGACGAAACCGAACCCGCCTCGGCCACAGACATTTCCGAGAGGGTCGGCATCTCACGCGCGAGCGCGAGGCGCTACCTCGAATACCTCTACGAAACCGGGCGGTCCACCACTTCGCTGAAATACGGAGTGGTGGGCCGCCCGGAACGTCGTTACGTCTGGAAACGCTGACCCTTCGCTACACGACGCTGGTTCCTAGACCGCGCGGGCGCTGGTCTCCCAGTACCGCGCGCGCAGCGCCTTCTTGTCCAGCTTGCCCAGCGGTGTCAGCGGGAGTGATTCCACGAAGTCGATGCTCTTGGGAGCGTGAACCGAACCCTTGGCTGCCTTCACCTTGTCGACCAGTTCCTCGGTGTCGACGGTCAGTCCGGCACGAAGTACGACACAGGCCTTGACGGCTTCGCCCCACTTGTCGTCCGGCACACCGACTACCGCCACCGACGCGACGGACGGATGCGCCGAGATCACGTCTTCGATTTCGCGGGGGAACACGTTGAAACCACCGGTCACGATCATGTCCTTCTTGCGATCGACGATGGACATGAACCCGTCCTTGTCCTTGCGCGCGATGTCGCCGGTGTGCAGCCAACCACCCCGGAACGCCTCGGCGGTTTCGGCCGGCTTCTTCCAGTAGCCCTTCATGATCAGCGGGCCACGGACGCAGATCTCACCGAGTTCTCCCTGCGGCACCTCGTTGAGGTCGTCGTCGAGCAACCGGACGTCGAGCCACGGCACCGGACGCCCACACGTGGCGAGGCGGGCCGGATCGTCGGCGAGGTGTTCTTCCTTGCGCAGCACCGAGATAGTCATGCCGCACTCGGTCTGACCGTAGAACTGGAAGAAGATCTGACCGAACTTCTTGATGCCCTCCTGCAGTCTGGCGGGAGACATCGCGGACGCTCCGTAAAACAGCGTCTGCAAACTCGAGATGTCCCGCTTGGGCAGATCGGGGTGGTCCATGAGCATGTAGATCATGGTGGGCACCAACATGGTTGCCGTGATCTTGTGCTTCTCGATCGCTTCGAGCACAGCACCTGGCTCGAAGGCAGGCAGGACGATCAACGCACCGCCGCGCAGCAAGGTCGGGATGAAGAACGCTGCACCTGCGTGTGAGAGTGGCGTGCAGATGAGGAAGCGGTTGTCCTCGGGCCACTGCCACTCCGACATCTGGATCTGATTGAGCGCAGCACCCGAACGGAAGGATCCGACAACACCTTTGGGCTTGCCGGTCGTTCCACCGGTGTAAACCATGCTGCTGGCGTCTTCGGCGTCGACGTGCGCTGCCTTCAGCGGCGCGGGCTCGAACGTGGCAGCCAGCGCGAGGATGTCGATTCCCACCTCGGACGGCCCCATCGAGAGCACGTTGGTCAACGAGGGTGACGACGCCTTCAACTCGGCGGCACGCTCTTCGAAGGCATTGGGATCGAAGATCAGCGTCTCGATCTCGGCGTCGTCGACGATGTACTTGTGGTCGTCGAGCGATCCCATCGGGTTCAAGGCGCTCGCCCGGCAGCCGGTGATCATGGTCGCGCCCATACTGATCAGAACCTCGGGGCGATTCTTCGACAGCATCGCGGTGCTGGTGCCCTGAGTGATTCCCAAAGACGCGAGCGCCTGGGCGAAGCAGCTGATCTGATCGCGCATCTGACCGCCGGTGAGGATCACGTCGCCGAGGTACAGCGCGGGCTTGTCGTGATTGCGTTCCAGAGCGGTGATGAGCAGGTCCGGACCGTATACCGGTCGGTGCAGGTCAGCGAACTCGTCTGTCATCTGGTCTTCCTTCTGCTCGGCGCGTGCAGTCATCGAGATGTGCTCCCGGTCACGGATACGATATCCAGAATTGCACAAAACTGGAACAGGTTCCACCTCTTCGATCGAATCCGAGAATGCTCCCGATCAGCGGGAAGCCCGTCGTCACCCGCGAGAGCGGTGGTTAGCGTCGATGTACCCACCGAGACGACAGCGTCTCGGTCGCGTCCAACGGAGAGTGTCATGACTACCAACCTCGGTACCGCCCACTTCACGGCAACTGCTCCGCGTACTGCCACCACGCTCCTCTCCGATTTCGACTCGTTGTACGGCACCGTGCGCTCGGCACCCGACGGGGCCGTCGTCGAGCAGGACGTCGTGTTCTTCGGACGCCCCGATCCCGGCGCACTGCTCACCGGATCCGTGAGGGCGTTGAGTTCGACACTCGAGCGGATCACCGAATACCACGACCAGACCGGACATCTGGTGGCCGAGGTCTTCGTCCGGGAAGTCCCGACAGCGGGCACCGGAACCGATTCCGTTGCCGCCCTTGCTGATTTCGCTGCTCGTCGTTACGGCTCGGCGTCACTACGACGCTTCCGCGGACGTTCCACCGCGACTTCCACGGGAGCAGATCTGCACTGCTCCGTGACAGTGCTCGCGACGTACGAGAAGGACCACGAGAGCGTGGCCGACGTAGCTCTGGTCGCTACCGATCCCGCTGGGGTCGTCACTGCCCGGGCCTGGGCGACTTACGCGATCGACGATGTGGCGACACTCGCGAGCTGAATCTCTGCAGGTCACCGAGTAGGCGTTCCATCCAGCGGGAACTGCCGTATCTCCAGCGGACGCTTCGTCGTTGTATGAGACGGATCACATCACTGGAGCGTCGCAAGACGCGGCTCGGAGGAAGACATGGCACTCGGAACCGGCCCACTCACCACTACGGACACCCCGACGCAGACGGGCGCCGGCGAGGAAATTCGAGAAATCGAAGCGGCAGCGCCTCCCGCACGGTTCGCACGTGGATGGCACTGCCTCGGACTGAGCAATACCTATCGCGACGGTCAGCCCCACCAGATCGAGGCATTCGGCACCAGCCTTGTCGTCTTCGCCGACAGCAAGGGCGACATCAAGATTCTCGACGCATACTGCCGCCACATGGGTGGCAACCTTGCTCACGGAACCGTCAAGGGCGATTCGATCGCCTGCCCGTTCCACGACTGGCGTTGGGGCGGTAACGGAAAATGTACGGCGATCCCCTACGCACGACGCGTTCCGCCGCTGGCCAAGACGCGGGCATGGATCACTCTCGAGAAGAACGGTCAGCTGTTCGTCTGGCACGATCCCCAGGGAAATCCCCCGCCCGCCGAGGTCACGATCCCCGACATCGAGGGCTTCGGAAGCGATGAGTGGAGCGACTGGAGCTGGAACACGCTCACCATCGAAGGCTCTCATTGCCGCGAGATCGTCGACAACGTCGTGGACATGGCCCACTTCTTCTACGTTCACTACTCGTTCCCCAAGTACTTCAAGAACATCTTCGAAGGTCATGTCGCGAGCCAGTACATGGAATCGGTGGGACGTGAGGACGTCATCAGCGGCACCAACTACGGCGATCCCAACGCTGTGCTCCGTTCGGATGCTTCATATTTCGGACCGTCGTACATGATCGACTGGATCAAGAGCGAAGCCAACGGGCAGATCATCGAGACCGTCCTGATCAACTGCCACTACCCGATCTCGAACAATGCGTTCGTCCTGCAGTACGGCGCGATGGTCAAGAAGCTACCCGGTATGGACGACGAGTCCACTGCCGCGATGGCCGCGCAGTTCACCGAGGGCGTCGAGATGGGATTCCTTCAGGACGTGGAGATCTGGAAGAACAAAGCTCCGATCGACAACCCACTGCTCTCCGAGGAGGACGGCCCGGTTTACCAGTTGCGTCGCTGGTACAACCAGTTCTACACCGACGTCGAGAATGTCACGGAAGACATGACGAAGCGCTTCGAATTCGAGATCGACACCACCCGCGCAGTGGAGAGCTGGAAGCGGGAAGTCGCCGAAAACGTTGCCGCACGCGACGCCCAGGCACTCGAGACAACCTCCTGATCCGCAGTCGAAAACACTGCTGAGACAACCAGACTGGATGCAAGGAACAACATGACGTACGAAGTGCTCGAACAGATCAACGCGATGGCCGACGACATCTTCGCCGAAGGCATCGAGGCCGAGCGGATCGGCCGGGTGGCCGACGACACCGCCAAGAAGATGAAGGCAATCGGTTCCATCCGCATGCTGCAGCCCAAGGAGCATGGCGGCATGGAGGCGCATCCGCGCGAATTCGCCGAAACCGTCATGCGCATGGCTTCACTGAACCCGTCGGCCGGCTGGGTCCACGGGATCGTCGGAGTTCACCCGTGGCAACTCGCGTTCGCGGATCCCAAGGTGCAGCAGGAGATCTGGGGATCCGATCCCGACACCTGGATGGCATCGCCGTACATGCCCGGCGGAATGTGCATCCCCACCGACGGCGGCTACAAGTTCTCCGGTCGCTGGCAGTTCTCCTCCGGTACCGACCATTGCGACTGGGCATTCCTCGGCGCGATGGCGTGCGACAAGGACGGCAACATGGAGATGCCGCCGCGCATGCTCCATGTGATCATTCCGCGCACCGACTACGAGATCATCGAAGACTCGTGGGATGTCATGGGACTTCGCGGCACCGGCTCCAAGGATCTCGTAGTCAAGGATGCGTATGTCCCCGATTACCGTGTCATGGACTGCGACGAGGTCATCGACGGCACGGCAGTGCGCAAGTACGGGCGCACCGAGACGCTGTACCTCATGCCGTGGTCGAACATTTTCCCCCTCGGAATCACCGCCGCCACGATCGGCATCTGCGAGGGAATGCTCTTCCACGCCAACGAGTACCAAGCCGATCGCATCAACGCGCAGGGCACGGCGATCAAGGACGACCCGTACACCTTGTTCGCCATCGGTCAGGCAACCGCCGACATCCGGGCTGCGCGCGACACCCTGCTTGCCAACGTCGACCGCATGTGGGATCGAGTGGACGCTGGCAAGGAAGTGACCTTCGAGCAGCGCGCGGAGGGACGTCAGACTCAGGTACAGGCCGCCTGGCGCGCCGTCAACGCAATCGATCAGGTCTACCCACGCTGCGGTGGCAACGCATTGCGGATGGACAAGCCGCTTCAGCGATTCTGGCGCGATGCTCATGCTGGACAGCATCACGCAATTCACGTGCCGAGCACCGTTTTCCACGCCGCATCACTGAGCCGTCTCGGCGCAGACCCGCAGGGTCCGCTGCGGGCGATGATCTGATCAGACTTCGACACAAGAAATCGACAGGAAAAAGACACGATGACACGCACCGACATCAAGGGACTTGGCTACGTCAAGATCTCGACCAACGACATGGCACGTTGGCGCACTTTCGCTTTCGACGTTCTCGGCTTCGCCAAGGGCAGTGGGCCGGACGAGAACGCGCTCTACCTACGACTCGACGAGCGTGCTGCTCGCATCGTCGTCGTCGAGGGTGAGCGCGACGAGATCGTCAACATCGGTTGGGAGGTCGCCGACCACGCCGCACTGCGCCGCGTTCAAGAAGCACTCGAAAAGAACGGCACCGAGGTCGAGCAGCTTTCGCTCGCCGAAGCAGATGCTCGACGGGTCGAAGAGGTCATCGCCTTCACCGATCCCGGCGGAGCAGCCATCGAGGTCTTCCACGGAGCGATCCTCGACCACAGCCCCGTGGTGACGCCCTTCGGCGCTCGATTCGTCACCGGCTCACAGGGTCTCGGCCACGTCGTACTCCCCGTCATGGACAGTGCTGCGAGCTTCGACTTCTACACCGAGGTGCTCGGCTTCTACCCGCGCGGCGCCTTCCGCCTGCCGGCCCCGCCTGAATTCGGGCCGCTGCGAATCCGTTTCATGGGCGTCAACGAGCGTCACCACAGCTTGGCCCTGTGCCCGGCACCGCACGGCGGCGCACCCGGCCTGATTCACATCATGGTCGAGGTGGACACCCTCGACGCCGTCGGCCAGGCACTCGACCGCGTGATGAAGGACGGATTCTCCGTGTCGTCGACCCTGGGTCGTCACACCAACGACAAGATGATCTCCTTCTACGTCCGCGCACCCGGCGGCTGGGACATCGAGTTCGGCACCGAGGGCGCGAGGGTGGATCAGGACTCGTACTCCTCCGAGGAGATCACCGCTGACAGCTACTGGGGCCACGACTGGTCCGGAAGCGAACCACTGGCAGCTATGTAGTACCGCCGGTGGCGATCAATACCTGCCGGTGGCGATGTAATACCTGCCAGTAGTTAAACGACGAGGGGGTTTGCGCGAGCATTCGCGCAAACCCCCTCGTCGTTTCCACCGCGACGCGCCCGAAAACAGACCGGTGATCCACTTCACAAATCCGTAACTCTATGACACTATTTCTAATTGAAATAGCCAGTTCACTGGTTGTGGAGCTCTAAGAGAAGTGAGGTACACGATGACACTGCAGGCTGTGGATGCTTTAGGCGCCGATTCGGCCCCGACAGCAATTCTCGATCGCGTCTCGCTGGTTCTCGACGCCTTCGACGGTCCCGGCAGGTTGACGCTCGCTCAAGTCGTTCGGAGCACGGGCCTTCCCCGCTCGTCTGCCCACCGCATGCTCGAACGTCTTGTCTCGATGCGTTGGCTGCGTCGCGACGGCCGTGACTACGAACTCGGTATGCGCCTCGTCGAACTGGGATCGCTCGCGGTTCATCAGGACCGCCTCCACGCTGCAGCCATGCCCCTTCTCCATGAGCTCTACCGAGTCACCGGATTTGTGGTTCACCTCGGCATCCTCGACGGGCCCGATGTGGTCTACATGGAGAAGATCGGCGGACGCCTCGCCGCCGCAGTGCCGACGCGTGTCGGTGGTCGACGCCGCGCCGAGACCACTGCGATCGGTCAGGCACTGCTCGCGTTCGGTTCGCCGAAGTCCTCGGGCTACGCACTGCCCCACCTCGCCAGAATCCGCGAGTCCGGGGTTGCCTTCGAATCCGGAAACGGCCTACCGGGATTCAGCTGTCTTGCGGCACCGATCGGCCCCATCGGCCGCGCCGTCGCCGCGGTATCCATCTGCGCGCCGTCGAAGGCCCTCCGCCTCGACCACGTCAGCGCAGCGCCGGTCCGTATGGCGGCCGCTGCCATTTGGCGAGGCATCGACGGCGGATCGCTGAGCGTCACTCCGACTTTGCAACGTCGTCATCTGCTGCGCAACATGCCGACCGCAGCCGGGGCCTGACTCAGATACTCGAACCGTTGCCGGTGAGCCCGGCTTGCTCGAGCGCCAACACGTACTCCTCGACGTTCTTCCATTTGCCAGGCGTCGAGGGCAACGGTGATCCCAGTCGGTCGTGCTCGGCGACGTTCGCGAACTCGGCGGTCGCACGATCGATGTCGTCGAGCAGTTCGCGAGCAAGTTCGATCTCGGCTCGGAAGTACCGTTCCGACCATCGCAACGTCATGACCGGGAACGACCAGGCCGGCTCGTTCTCGGCATGATCTGCGTGGAGTTTCGCGCGTCGAATCTGCTCTTCGACATTGGCGATGTGGGCTTCCACCAGCGCCTTCAGTCGCTCGGGCTCGTTGAGGTGTCCCATCCACAGACGCAACATCACGCCGTGCTTGAGCACCGGAACTTCCACCGGTGCCTCCCGTGACCACGTCCGGACGGCGTCGGTTCCTGACCGAGTAATGGAGTAAAGGCGCTTGCCTCGCACCCCTGGTTCGGAGACGACCCGGGACTCCACGAACCCGATGCTTTCGAGCTTCTTCAGTTCTGCGTACACCTGGCTGATGGACGGGCTCCAATAGAAGAAGCCGACACTCCAGTCAGCCCACTTCTTCAAATCGTTTCCGGTCAGCTCCTCCCCGAACGTCAGCATCCCGAGCACTGCCCAGCTGGTAGCGGGAAGTCCTCGGGACACGTCATCAGGTTCGGACATGCCCGAAGTCTAACAATCACTGGTCATTTGCTGGTTTCGTAGAATCCGAACGGACCGCTGAGCGGGATCAAATTTGCTCGAAACCCCACCACCTGCCAATCGGTCGGTCCTGACCCGTGCCGAGAAGCCATTGCTGCCATTGAGTGGGACTGCCGCTGGATTACGGCCGCGGCGCCACACATCGTTGCTTCTGAAGCTGTTTGCAGAGTTTTGAACAAAAGATTTGAACAAGGAGACGACATGACCGTGGAAAACGCCGAGCCGCCAGTTCTGGACGGACGCACACTTCGCAACGTGATGAGCAATTTCTGCACCGGCGTCACCGTCATCACCGCTCACGACGGAAATTCACCCCTCGGTTTCACTTGCCAGTCCCTGGTCTCGGTATCGCTTGATCCCCCGTTGCTCTCGTTCTGCCCGGCGAAGACGTCGACAAGTTGGCCGAAGCTTCGCGAAACGGGAACTCTCTGCATCAATGTTCTCGCCCACGATCAGCAGGACATGTGTTCGGCGTTCGCTCGCGGCGGGACGGACAAGTTCCTCGGCGTCGAGTGGGATGCCGCCGGCAACGGTGCTCCGGCGCTGAGCGGCGCGCTCGCCCGCATCGAAGCAACGGTCGAGCAGGAGCACGACGCCGGTGATCACACCATCGTCGTCGCACGCATCACCGATCTGAACGTGCTGCGCCACGACGGTCCGCTTCTGTTCTACCGCGGCGGGTTCGGACGCTTCGACGCCTGAGTGCTCAGGCTGTCCCGCTGCGTGGGAGATGCCGGCGCCGAATCGAGCCCGCACCGATAGCGTCCGAAGTAGTTGTCAGACCCTGAACTTCTCGACTGATCGGACTAACTCGATGACCACTCTCGAACCAGACACCACGGCCGCGATCACGGCGACGGTTACCACCTACCTCGACGCCGTGGCTCGCGGATCGTCAGCGGACATCGCCGCCCTCTACGCCGAGAACGCGACGCTCGAAGACCCGGTCGGCAGCGAACCCCGCGTCGGCAAGGCCGCGATCACCGAGTTCTACGGCGCTCTCGAGGGCGGTTCGCAAGAGACGGAACTGCTTACCTTGCGGGTGAGCGGATCCAGCGCGGCCTTCCACTTCCGCGTCGTCACACCGGTGGGCGATCAGGTGTACGAGGTCGAACCGATCGACGTCATGACTTTCGACGAGGACGCCAAGATCACGAGCATGCGCGCCTTCTGGTCACCGGCCGATCTGATTGCACGCTGATGCGTCAGGTCAGTTGCCGCAACTGCGGAAACCGTGTCCTCGTCGAGAAGTACAGCGAAGCGCACACCAGCGTCCAATGGCTCGAAGAGTCGCAGGAAGTGTGCCCGGAGTTGGGTCGCGCGAACAGCCGTGCCAACGCTCAACGGACGTGTGGCGCTCTGCGCCAGACGATCAACGACCTTGCCGACGCCGGTGAGCTGGAGATGAGCCTGCGCAGCTACCCGGTGCCGGGCAAGCTGTCCTGAACGCTTCCGCGTAGCATTTCGGCGAACATGCGCGCCGATTCCAGGTCGTCGGCGTTCGGCCGCCCCTTCCGGATACCGCCGAACGGCTTGAACGGGAGATAGGTATCCCACGCACGGGACGAGAAGGCTGCGACCACATCGAAGCCCTTCTGTTCGAGCAACTGAACCAGTGGACGCGAGAAGCGATGAATCCCCTTGTCAGGAAAACCACTGGTGGCGAAGACAAAAGCCTTGGATCGCCGTTCTTCGGGGAGTGCCTCGACGAACGAGCGTAAATCTGCGTGGTACGAGCGTAGGTAGATGCCGGAGCCGAACCCCACGAGGTCGTAGTCGGCGAGCTGCGCGGCGTCGATGTCACCGGGCTCGACCACGCGAGCATCGAGAACTTCTCCGATGACGTCGGCGATCAGCTTCGTATTGCCATGGGAGACAGAGGTACACACGATGATTGCTTTCATCGGCTGAGTTCTCTCATTTTGGACATACGCATCCCTCCGCCTGGTTTGTCACTGACAGTTCCAGGATAGAGGCCCCGGCGAAGCTACGGAGAAGGGTGGCGATGGGGAATGATGCCGGTATGTCAGCACGATTGAAGGGGCGAAGACGTGCGGTGAACGCGCTGCTCGTCGACGTCGAACGATGGGCCGCTGAGCACGATGACGTCAAAGCTGTAGCGCTGGTCGGATCCTACGCGCGCGGCGCGGAGCGTATGGCGAGTGATCTTGATCTGATGATCCTGGCCGACGACGCGAACGCACTCGCAAATGAAGACTGGTTCGACCGGCTCCGCCCCGACGCGCGATTCATCAGAGCCGCCAACTGGGGGCCAGTCCGAGAACGACGCTTCCGCCTACGGTCCGGTCTTCTCGTCGAACTGAATTTCGCGAGCGAGAGCTGGGCCGACCTTCCGCTCGACGCGGGCACTCGACGCGTCCTCGAAGACGGCCACCGAATCCTGTACGACACCGGGCCTCTTCGCGTCGCTACGAGCGCGGGAAGAACTGCTCGATGAGCACCAAGACGGTCTTCGAGACCTTGGCCGCCGAAATAAACGCGCTGCGCGGCTCTCCCGTCGTCGCGATCGACGGCGTCGACGGGAGCGGCAAGACGACATTCACGAAAAGTCTTGCAGCACAGCTGAATGAACGCCCCGCCATTGTGATTCACGTCGACGACTTCCTCAATCCGCCGGAGATTCGCCATCGCAGAGGTCGGCTGTCACCGGAAGGCTTCTGGCTCGACAGCTACGACTACGACGCCCTCGAGCGTCATGTTCTCGCCCCTCTGAGACCGGGAGGTAACCGCGAGTACCGACCACGACGGGACAGCGACGCGTACTTGCATGCAGCCGACGGAGCCGTAGTCCTCGTCGAGGGACTCTTTCTGCATCGGGACGAATTTGCTTCCCGATGGGACTATTCGATCTTTCTCGACGTGCCCTTCGAGATCACCGCCGAGCGAATGAACCTTCGCGACGGAACGAACGCGGATCCGGAACACCCGTCGATGAACCGTTATGTCGGCGGCCAACGTCTGTACTTCGCGGCTGCAGAGCCCTGGACCCGCGCGGACAGTGTCATCGACAATTCAGACCCGAAACTGCCTCGAATCACGACACATGCCGCCCACTGGAGTTGGCAGTCCGCATCGCCGGCCCCGCGTTTCATCGGTGCGCTGTGGATGTGAATTGGAAGGTTGCGGCATCCACGATCTCAGCGGGCGTGATGTCGATTTCGCCGTTGAGCCAGGCCGTCACCAATTCGGCCAGGCCGCCCACGAACAGTAATCCGTTGATCTCACCCTGATGGGGAGGCCAAGCTCGATCGCCGTACAAGAGCGCAGCCTCGTCGGCCACCATCTGCGCGAACCCACGCAGCGCTCCCCGCCGGTGAGTGCGCAGCGGCTCGTAAGCCACCGACTCGACCATCGCGACACGCCCTTTTCGAGGATCGTCCGTCAGGATGTTGACGAACGAAGCAATGGCGCTCCGCACGCGCTCCTCCCGTGTCCCCTCGGTCGTTCGGAGTGCAGCCATTCCGGCCACGCGCACCTCGTCGACGATTCCGTCGAAAACCTGCTGGAGGAGTTCGTCCCTGCTGGTGAAACTCTCGTAGAAATATCGCTCTGTCAGCTTGGCATGCGCACAGATGGCGGTCATGGTGGCACCCTGCCTGCCCGCGGCCGCAAACACGTCCAGTCCTGCTGCGAGCAAGCTTTCACGCCGAAGCGCGGCCCGCTGCTCACCACTCAGACCGGCATATCGACGGGGCGTGGGAGAAGCCATGAGTCGATCTTGACAGACGACGCGACTGTGACGCAGACTACCCCCATCTGACAGGCGCCACTGTCAGATGCAAACGGAAGGCAGGTACGTGATGTCGAAAATCCTGGCCGCTCCACCCATCCGGTCGCAGTTGCGTCCCATCTCAGGCAATTCGGGACTACCCGGAATAGGGCAAACTTTCGAATACATCCGCGACCCTCTCGCTCTGATGCAAAAACGCTGGGATCGTTACGGCGAGGTCTCGTGGTTCTCGATGGCCGGTAGACGGTGGGTCGCAGCCCTCGGACCCGACGCATGCCAAGAAGTTCTCCAGAACAAAGACCGCGCTTTTGTCAACAGCGACGGTTGGTCAGTGCTCATCGGCCCCTTCTTTCACGGGGGTCTGATGCTTCTCGACTCCGAAGAGCACCTACGACAACGACGCATCATGCAACAAGCCTTCACGAGATCGCGTCTCGAAAAGACCGTGGACGTGCTGAATCCCGCGATCGCCTCCGCGCTCGACGCCTGGACTCCGTCCGATGGGTTCCGCGCCTACACCGCCCTCAAAGCTCTCACACTCAACCTGGCGACCGACATCTTCATGGGCGGCGCGGAAGGGACCACTGAAAGCGAAATCGACTCTGTGAAAAAAGCTTTCGTCGATTGCGTGCAAGCTGCAACCTCGGTGATCCGTTATCGAGTTCCCGGCACCAGATGGAAGCGCGGCCTCGACGGGCGCCGAACCCTCGAAAACTTCTTCCGCCGCTACCTACCTGCGCGCCGTTCACGCGAAACCGACGACCTGTTTTCCGTTCTCTGTCACATCGAATCAGACACCGGACAGCGCTTCAGCGACGGCGAGGTGATCGATCACATGATCTTCCTGCTGATGGCCGCACATGACACCTCCACCATCACCATCTCGACAATGATGCAATATCTCGGCCAGAATCCGCAGTGGCAGAACAGATGTCGGGCGGAATCACTCGCACTGAGTACGTCGACGCCGAGCTATGCCGAACTCGACCAACTCGCCGGCTTGGACCTGGTGATGAAAGAATGCCTCCGACTCGTCGCTCCCGTGCCGGTCATGGCTCGCCGAGCGGTGTGTGACACCCAGATACAGGACCACTTCGTACCCGCTGGGACCTACGTGTCAGTGGTGCCACATTTCACTCACCACATGCCGCAGTACTGGCCCGACCCCGAACATTTCGATCCCGAACGTTTCGCGGACCACCGACGTGAAGACAAGGTGCACCGGTATGCCTGGGAACCGTTCGGTGGAGGCGTGCACAAATGCCTCGGCATGCACTTCGCCGGCGTCGAAATCAAAGCGATCATGCACCACCTGCTCACACGCTTCGATTGGCAGGTCGCGCCCGGCTACACCGCCCCTCTCAACTACATGTCCTTGCCGTTCCCCTCCGACGGACAGCCGATCGATCTGAAACCACTCACGACTTCTCATGACCGGTAGCGACCGAACAGACGTCAGGATCAACTCGCACATGACTACCGGCACAGACGCTTTCGAAATCCAGAGGAAAACATGAGCACTCGGCCTGCCCGAAACCGGCATGCACGCGCTGCTCCGAAACCAGAGGTCGTCGCAGCGGCGGAGTTCCTACTCGCAGAATCCGACGCCCATGTCTTCCGTCGCCGCTATCTCGAACTGCTCACCCACACCACAGCGCCGGATGGCGCAACCGTCACGGACTACACGGTCGCCGAAAGGTATCTACTCAACTCTGCAGCAAAGAGACGTGCTGCGCGGCGCCCGGCCACTCCTTAGCCACGATCGCCGGTCGGGCAGCGCTCGCGGCGAACGTCGAGAACATCGGTACGGGGTTCACGAATTCGTCTTGGGGTAACGACGAAGAATAGAGTGCGCTGCCTGGGTGACGGTGGTGCGATCGTAGGTTTGCACGAAGTCGAAGGTCCGCTCGAGATCTGGACCGTTGTCATGAAGATCTCGCGCCGACAGCATCGCCGCATGGTGTGGTCCCAGAGTGACGACCGTCCACTCGTTGACGAGATCATCACCCGGGTCGAGCGGTGCGTGTTGAACTTTACCGTCGAGCATCACGGACAGTCCGACACCGTAGACACCGGCAAACCCTACGGTATCGGCGAGGTGACGCCACCGTGCTGTTGTGGATGCGGTGAAATGCTCGGCTTGTTGAAAGGTGCCCAGAACAAGCATCGAGGAACCCGATGTGGCGGCTTGCGCTTCGAGAGACTTACTCAGTTGGATCAACAGACGCTTGGTACCGCGCCGGATCCGGCTGTGAGCAGACACGATCGAGTAGGGAGTGCCCACGTCGGGGATGGGATCACTCCACACCGGACTGTCGGGCATCGCGACGACCGGTTCGGACAACAGTGAACTCGGATCGTCGACTGCGGGATACAACTCACCCGTTCCGTATGTGGCTCCGATGGTGATTGCGGCAAGACGGGACGATTCCGAGTCGACACCCTCGGCAAGGATAATCGCGTTCGATCGCTCGACGTAGGCGCCGAGCGCGTGCACCGTCGTTCCAACTTCGAAATATGCCGCCTTGGAGAGTAATTCAGCGGAAGTGATAATGATGTCGGGTTCGACCAAAGACAGAAGTGTCGCCGAGTGCCTGTCGATGCCGACGCCGTCGAGTGCAATCAGACGCCCGCCCGCGCGGGCTTCTCTGATCACTGCCAGAGAGTTGTGGGGATCGGTAAGCACCGATGCGCTGTCAACCGTGATGACGATCCGTTGCAGATTTCTCGTCACTCCTTCGATACCAGGAGCGTTCAGAGCTGCTCGGGAAGCCGAGTCGACTGCCACCAGCAACGGCAGGCGATCCGCGACGGTGCATGCGAGTGCAGTACGGGACATGGCCAGTTTGTGACTGTCGAATTCCGAGCGTTGCTGCATCAATTGCGAGGCGCGACGGAGGGCATGCGCCGAACACAGAGAGGAATTGTCAGGCCCACGCAATTGCAACTCGGCGCCTGCAAGTGCGTGGTCGTCGAGGCGGCGTATCGGTGCGAACTGCATGCTTACTTCCAGACCAATCACATCGGAGAACTGGGTGATCGGAGAATTCGACGATGTCGAACCGTTGCTGGTGTCATACGCCATGGTGTGGCTCTTCACTACGAGTCGGGACCACCAAGCGTTCATGCGGCCGGACGCGTCGATGGCAGCGCCGGCTGCTCGACACCGAACGAGACTACCGCAAATCTCGGCGCAACCCGGTGACGACAACCTGATCCCGCGCCGCAAAGTGCACATCGACACGCAGATCAGACCAGATACCAAGTCAACGCGTATCGAGCACTGCTCACTTCACATCGTTCGTGGGAGTTGTTTCCGGCTCAAGCACCGAGAGCATCGGCGGTCGACGTGGCAACGCCCGCAATGAGTTCGGAGGCGCCGAGAGCCTGAAAGATCATGGAGACCGCTCGCGTCGGGGCAAACAAGCGAATGCGGTTGTTGCCACGCCCCGCAGCATCGACAACGGCATTCGCCACTCCGGACGACATGAAGGTCACGCCGGAGAGATCGACGTGAATATCGGTTCCGACCAGGAGAAGTCGGTCGAGCGCGTGCACCAATTCCACCCGCTGACCCATGTCCAATTCTCCGGCAAGTCTCAGTACCGCATACGAAGGGGTGTAGCTTTCCACGTCGATACTGTACCGATGCCCTTCTCGGCCGGCGCTGTCAAAGAGATCGAGAACATTTGCAGCTGAAGAACGTTCGTTGATCGTAGTCATGAAAGCCTCTTGTCTGGACTCGGCGTGCCCCACCGCCCGAATCAGCGATGAATCACTGTGCGTCGGATAACCAACCGTGTCGGTCACTGCGTTCCAGACGAACTCTGCCACCGGCAGGTTTCGCCGACACAACCACATCTATAACGCTAGGGTCTCGAAAACGTCACAGCGCGATATCGCACTTTTGGCGCCACCCCCGACGCACTGAACCGCTACCTCGCCTGGCCCCCGACGTGCCTGCGGGGCGACGTCTCTGCGGCGCCGACCACTGGCTTTCTCGCTCATCGGGAAGGTGGGTTCGCCGCACCACCATTCCGCAATACCTTCTGTGACATGGATAACATTGTCGACGTACTCGTCATCGGATCGGGCGCTGCCGGATCGGCCGCAGCGCTCCAAGCGCACGCCGACGGCGCATCGGTCGTGATTCTGGAAAAGAGCGGACCTGATTCCGCGGGCGGCAACACTCGACTGTCCGGCAGTGGATGGTTCGTCAACCAGGACCCCGCTGCCGCCCGAACCTTCCTGCGTTCGTTGAACGGGGAGTTCCCCGTTGCCGAGGACGTCATCGATGCCTGGGCCGAGAACACTCACGGACTGTCCGACTGGATCCGCAGTCTGGGTGCAACTGTAGCGATGACCGGCGATTTCCATTCCGCGGCAGAGTTCGCCGAACTTGACGGAAGTTCTTGTTACGCAGGGATGGACACCGTCGAAGGGAAGATGGGCAATGAACTTCTCTACCGGTTCCTCGTCTCCGCTCTCGCTGAACGCGGCGTCACAACACTATTCGACACCGAAGCCACCGGACTGCTGACGGATGAATCCGGAGCGGTGACCGGAGTCGAGATCCGTTCGGGTGAAAAGACTTCGCAGATCCAGGCACGCCGGGGCGTCATCCTTGCCACCGGAGGATTCGAAGCAAATCCGACGATGGTGCGCGACTACTTGCGTCTGGAGAATCCGAAGATCTGGGGCTCACCATCGGCAACCGGCGACGGTCACCGCATGGCACAGGCCGTGGGCGCCGATCTGTGGCACATGAACAACATGATGACCATTACGGGAATTCCCGGCGACCTCGAAAATCCGACTGGATTCTTCCTCGCACTGTGGAACGCGCACAACTATGTGTTCCTCAGCCGGGAAGGTAGACGCTTCACCGACGAGTCAGCCGAAATGCGGCATGGTCATGTGTTCAGAGAGGGTTCTTACCAACACTTTCCGGTGCAACCGATGAACGTCGTCTTCGACGAGACGATGAGGTTGGCCGGACAGCTGAGCCCCGGCCGCGACGCACTGCCCGTCGGCCACAGGGTTCTCGACGAAGGGTACGAGTGGAGCTCGGACAATCAAGCCGAGATCGACAAGGGATGGATCCTAAAGGCGGACACGCTCGCCGAACTCGCCGAGAAACTCGGACTGGACCCAACAGTCGTGGAAACGAGCGTGCGACGCTACAACGAGGCGTGCGCGGACGGCATCGACCATTCGTTCGGCCGCAATCCCGAAACTTTGGCCCCGGTGGCTACCGCTCCGTTCTACGCCGTCTCCGGGTCGCCACTGCTGGGATGGAGTAGCGGTGGGCCGCGCCGCGACGGTCATTCCCGCGTACTCGATACTGCCCGCAATCCAATTCCTGGCCTCTACGCCGCGGGCGCGGTCAGTTCCACCTACAGCGCGGCCAAGGACGGCGGATTCCACATTGCCGACGCCTTCGCATTCGGCCGTGTCGCCGGGGCCCATGCCGCCGCGCGTAAAGCTTGATATCGCCGGCCTTTCGACTGACTAGCCACGCACGATTACGTGGCTGGTCAGTTGTGGTCGATCGTCACGCAGATGAATCCTCTGCGCCGGATGAAACCGGGATTCGTACCGGGACGCTATCGCCTCGGCCGTCCCGTAATAGCTCACATCGCGCGGACGTCCCTTCGCACGCCGCAAGGACTCGTCGAAGCTTGCTTCAACCCAGATTCGTAGGTCGAACTGATCTCGCATCAGTCCGCGAAAAAGCAGCACTCCCTCGACGATCACAATGGCGCGATCCGGGACTCGTGGCTTCGACACCACAGATTCGTCTGTCTCCGGATCAGTCGAGACGTAGGAAATTTCGGTAACTTCGGCCAACCGTAGCGGCACCATCACACGGCTACTCAGGTTCGAATAGTCGTACGCATCCTCGAGATACCCACGCACCGTGTCAGGATCTTTGTTCCGTACCGCTTTCGCAGTCGAGAACTCGTCCCCATGGATCATGATGAAGTCATGGCCCGACTTCGAGATACCGGCAGCCAACTCGTCCGCGATCGTCGATTTTCCGGAAGCCTCGATTCCCGAGATCCCGACAAAAGTGCGTCCGGCCCGATCTTCGTGGCAGCGCACGACGTGCTCGACTAGAGAACCCGAATCATCCGCGCCGAAGGTCTTCTGCCGATTCACACCCGAGCAGCCTTGACCTCGTCGAAGAACGCGATGACGGCTGCCTCGTTCTCCGGCGGAACAGTCAGCGATGCCCGTGGACCCGCTACCGCGATCGAGTCGTCGGCGAGCCTGTTCCCGATGGTGAGTTTCAGTCCCGACTTCGACGGTTTCGCCTTCACCGCAATGTGTTCGACATGCCAACGAGCCACTTCGCTCGTGCTCGCGGCGGTGCGGTCGAAGACCTCCACCGTGCGGTGGTCGAGGACCATCACGATGTTGATCCCGACGGTGACTTCCAGATAGCGCCGTTCCGCCACGGTGTACGCCTTTCGGTTAGGTGAAACCGACGCTACACACCGTGGCGGAACTCAGCGTGTCAAAACCTCAGCTGTTCAAGATTTCAGCTGTTCAAGATTTCAGCTGTTCAAGATTTCAGCCGTTCGAAACCTCAGCGGGACGAACTTCCTGCATCCACCGGCAGGGCGACCGACGTGATGTAGCGAGCCTCGTCGGAAGACAGGAACAGAGCAGCGTTCGCTACGTCCACCGGTTCGATCCACGGAATGGCGAGCATGTTCATCGTCATCGCTGCGGCAGCAAATTCTTCGCGCGTCGGGTTCTCGAGATCGGGGCGGAACTTGCCGCGCACCAACGGGTTTTGAATCATGAGGGTGTCGACGTTGGTGGGATGGACCGTATTGACGCGTACGTTGTGCGGAGCCAGTTCCTTTGCCAGCGAACGCATCAGACCAACGACTCCATGCTTGGCTGCGGTGTAGTGCGCGACTCCGACCAGCCCCCGAAGTCCGGCGATGGAGCTTGTGAGTGTCATCGATCCCCCGCCCCGCGCGATCAAGTGCGGAGCCGCGACGGTCGTGGTGTGCCACACGCCGGTCAGATTGACGTCCAGCATGGTCTGCCACATCGTTTCCGACATGGTCAGGGCCCCGTCGGAGGACGTGATACCAGCTGTAGCGCAGACGATGTCGAGACCACCGAGCATTCCGACGGCCGAGTCCACGGCACTGCGTAGTGCCTCGAGATCCCGAACGTCCACTACCGCAGATTCGACCTTTCGCCCCAGCGCCCGGATCTGCGCCACTGTCTCATCGAGATCGGCCTCCGTCGCGGGCGGCGTGACTGTGGTTTCCACCGAAGTGCACACGTCGACCGCGATGATGTCCGCGCCCTCTTCGGCAAAACGCACGGCCTGAGCCCGCCCGATTCCTCGTGCCGCACCCGTGATCAGCGCGATCTTGCCTTCCAATCGAGAAGTCATCAATTCACACTTTCTGGGTCAGGCCGGCGTCGACAACCAACTGACAGCCGGTCATGTAGCGGGACTCCGCGGATGCGAGAAACAGGACCGCATTACTGACGTCCACCGGATCGACCCAGGGAACGGGCAGCAAGTTGCGAGCGCTGAGCACTGCAGCAGCGTCTGCTTCGGTGGGATTCTCGATGTCCGGGCACAGGTTCGCGAACACTCGCTCGTTGATGATCATCGGGGTACGTACCGAACCCGGATGCACGGAGTTGACGCGGATACTCTGCGCCCCCAACTCGTTGGCCAGCGTTCTGGCCAGGCCCACCACGGCATGCTTGGCTGCGCTGTAATGACTTGCTCCGGCAATACCTTTGATTCCCGCTGTCGAGCTGACCAGAACGACGGATCCACCGTCGCCGAAGTGCGGAACGCAGGCCTTGACGGTGTGCCACGCGCCGGTCAGATTGACGTCCAGCGAGCGGTTCCACACTGCAGGATCGATGGTCCACGACGGTCCCGGCGTGTCGTAGACGCCCGCATTCGCGACCACGACGTCCAACCCGCCGAGTTCGGTAACGCACTCGGCCACGACGGCGGCCAGACCGTCGAAGTCCCGAATATCCGCCACACCGGTGACCGCGACACCACCTCGATCACGCACTGCCTGAGCGGTTTCCGCCAACCCCGATTGCGCCTGTTCGACATCCAACGCGATCACGGACGCGCCTTCCTCGGCGAGCCGCTCACAGTGTGAGCGTCCCATTCCTCCGGCAGCACCCGTCACGAGTACCCGCTTGCCCTCCAGCCGGCTCATGCGTGCACCGCGCTGTTCAGTTCGAAGCCTCGGTATCCCGCTGCTGCCACGTCTGCACAGATGTCGGAGTAGACACCGAAGCCTCCGATGAAGGGCATGAATATCCTCGGCTTTCCCGGGATGTTGGCTCCCATGTACCAGGAGTTCGCGGATGGGAACAATGTTGCCGACGCCCGGCGTGAGCACTCCTCGAGCCAGTTGTCCACGGCTTCGGCACTCGGCTCGATGGTGTCGATCCCCGCCGAATCGAGGTGGTTGATCGCGTCGGCGATCCAGTCGACGTGCTGTTCGGCAGCGAGAATCATGTTGGACAGCACACTCGGGCTGCCCGGCCCGGTGACGATGAACAGGTTCGGGAAGCCGTGAACTCCCAAACCAAGATAGGTTCTCGGACCCGCATGCCAGTTCTCTCGCAAGGTCTCGCCGTTGCGGCCACGGATCTCGATGCGATCGAGTGCCCCGGTCATCGCATCGAAACCGGTGGCGAACACCAATGCGTCGAGTTCGTAGTGCGAGTCGGTCGTCTTGATCCCGGCCTCGTCGATTGCCTCGATCGGTGCGCTCTTGAGATCGACCAGGCTCACGTTGTCACGGTTGTAGCTCTGGTAGTAGTCGGTGTCCGTCACGATCCGCTTGGTCCCGATGGGGTGGTCGTTCGGGATCAGCAGGTCGGCGATGGCCTGATCTTCGACCACCGATCTGATCTTGGCCTCGGCAAATGCGGCCGCCGTCGCGTTGGCGTCGATGTTGCTGGTCTGGTCTGCGAAGGTTTTGGCGAACAGAACACCGCCGAGCTTCCACCGCTCCTCGTAGGCCGCGTTCCTCTCGGCCTCGGACACCTCGAGCGCGCTGCGAGGATCCGAAACGAACGGAGATCCACCGCCACTGCGCTTGGACAGCGCTCGACGCTCGGCGTAGTCGGCCTTGATCTCTGCGCGTCGTTTGTCATCGAGAGGCGTGTTTCCCGCCGGCACACTGTAATTCGCGGACCGCTGGAACACGAAGAGGTGATCGGCCTGCTCGGCGATCAACGGAACGGACTGGATGCCCGACGATCCGGTGCCGATCACTCCCACTCGCTTGCCGGTGAAATCGACGCCCTCGTGCGGCCAGAAGCCGGTGTGGAAGACCTCACCGCCGAAAGTCTCGCGACCTGCAATGTTCGGAACGTTCGCGGTCGAGAGGCTGCCCGTGGCGCACACCACGAACCGCGAGGTGACGTCATGACCACCGTCGGTGTGCACTCGCCACGTCGACGAGTCCTCGTCGAACTGTGCGCTCAGGACACGGGTATCGAAAGTGAACCCACTGCGTAGGTCGAAGCGATCGGCGACGTGATCGAGGTAGGACAGGATCTCCGGCTGCGCGGCGTACTTCTCGCTCCAGTCCCAATCCTGTTGCAACTCTTCGGAGAACGAGTAGGAGTAGTCGAAACTCTCGACATCGCAGCGTGCGCCCGGGTAGCGGTTGAAGTACCACGTGCCGCCCACTCCGGAGCCCGCCTCGAAGCCGTGGACACGCAGCCCCTGCTCGCGAAGTCGGTGCATGGCGTACATGCCGGCGACGCCGGCGCCGATGACTACGACGTCGAGTGGTGCGGTGGAGAAGTCAGGATCGGTCATGGTGGCCACGCTACGAGTGGGTTGAATGGTAGAGGAACAGGTTCTCCCGCTGGGTGGGCGGAGCCTCCACCCCATGACACTGGGTGGGCGGAGCCTCCACCCCATGACGCTGGGTGGGCGGAGCCTCCACCCCATGACACTGGGTGGGCGGAGAGCGCTGTGTCCACCGATCGGGGGACAGCGATGTCGTCCAGCACTCGGACCCGTAGGTGGACAGACCCGAAGGGATTTCGGGGCCATAGTTGTCTCATCACAGAAACACACGGTCACCAAGACCGACAAATCGAGGAGAACATGATGAGCACCAACACAATTCGACCTGAAGCACTTTCCTTCTCCGGCCTCAGCATGGCAGCTCTGGTTGCCCGCTCGGCCGGTGCGAACACGGTGAAGTCGATGACCGACACATCCGTCACGACGGCGATGATCAGCAATTCGGGTCGCGGGGCCCTGTATCTGGTCCACGCGTCCAATCCGAACGGCGACTGGGTCGTCCCGCCGGCGGACTACATCCTCCCCAACATGAACGTGAACGTTGTGGCCACGAGCAAGAACCAGAACGACTTCCCCATCGTGCTCACGTACCGCTCCGACGACGGTGGGGTGTTTGTCTTCAGTGCTACCAACTCGAAGACCAGGGCGGATGCCGGAGGTACGTACGCCCCCGACAGCCACGACGTCACGGTGACGATGACCTCGGGTTACCCGGCCATGAACGTCACGTACGTGCTTCGGTGACGCTTGCTCACTCCAACAATCCCTGCCGCATTGCAGCGGCGACGGCGGCGCCTCGATCGTTGACTCCGAGTTTCTCGTAGAGGCGCTGCACGTGAGTTTTGACGGTGGAGGGCGCAAGAAAGAGTTGTGAGGCGATGACCGGGATGCTGGCGCCCTGCGCGATCAATCCGAGAACCTCACGTTCGCGGGCGCTGAGCGTCGGACCGGACGGTTCACTACGACGCCGAACCTCTCCTACCAATCCGGCGGCGATACTGGGCGGCAACACATCTCGTCCCGCAGCACAGTCGAGCACGGCACTCACGATCTCGGCGCGAGTGGATTCCTTCGGCAGGAATCCGGCAGCACCGGCTTGCAGGGCCTGGTACACGACAGACGATTCGTCGTGAGCGCTGAGCAGAAGCACACGCGTCGGAAGTTCGTCTCGAACGACTGCGGCGGCGACCTGAGTTCCATCCAGGTGCGGCATCCGGAAGTCGAGCAGCGCGACCTGCGGGCGTAGTTCGCGGATCATTGCGAGCGCTGCTGCGCCGTCGTCGGCCTCGCCCAGGACGTCGATGCTGTCACTGCCGGTCAGAGCCCGAACCACGCCCTCACGGAACAGTGGGTGATCGTCGCCGACCACCACGGAAACCTTGCCGGCCAGCGGCTTCGTGCCTTCGCGCATTGCTCACTTTCTCACGCCCGTACCAGCAATGCGAGCACTTACGCCTCCCCCGATCGGGGGACAAGAGATTCAACCCCGCCACGGCCCCGTCGGCGGACATACAGCAGCACTCCTTCGCGACAAGATTGATTCATCGCCGAGAACGGCAACCACACACCATCCCAGGAGCAGACATCATGCGTACCAACACCACTCGCTTCGTAGCAGTCACCGCAATCGCCCTCGCTGTCGGCGGAACCGCACTGGGAACCGCAGCGATCGCCAACGCCGGCACTATGCCCACCGACGGCCCGACGGTTGCCATGACCATCACCAACAACACCGACAACCCGATGCTGCTGGACAGCGCGTCCAACCCCTACGGACAGTGGATCAACGGCCCCCGCTCCTACCTGGCCCCGCACACCACCGAGATCGTCACCGCCTACAGCAGCGATCCCCGCGGTATCGGTGTCGACGTCACCTACAACGTCGCCGACGGCGTCCAGACGGTCATGGCTGCCAACAACTACGTCGGCAACCCCACCCTCGACGGGACTCGCATCATCGGCGACCCGACGCACGTCATCCTCACCGACTACATGGCCACCGGCTACCCCACGATGAACGCCTCCTACGACGTCTTCACGCAGAACTGAACCAAGCGTTGATGCAACCACGAACTTGATCCGCTACGGCCCACGACCCGGTATCCGCATGGATGTCGGGACGTGGTGTGCGCTGACCAGCTCAGACGCGTTCGACCAACACGCAGCGGGCGCCACTGAAGATCGTGGGCATGCACTTGTTGCAGTGGATGCACAGTGATTGGGTATCGGATTCGGCCGCGATCCGATTGATCAGATCCGGTTCTCTGAGCAGCGCCCGTGCCATGGCGACGAACTCGAACCCTTCCGCCATTGCGGTATCCATGCCCGCTTTGTCCGTGACACCCCCGAGCAGCACGAGCGGCAACTTCACCGCAGCACGAATCTGCCGAGCCTCTTCCAGCATGAACAACGGCTTGTACGGATAGGTATGCAACATGCTCTTCCCCACCAACTGCACACCGAGTCGAACAGGTTGCGGCATCGCCGCGGCGAACTCGCGGATCGGCGCATCGCCCTTGAACAGGTACATCGGGTTGAGCAGTGAACTGCCCATCGTCAACTCGAGCGCGTCGACGCTTCCGGATGCTTCGAGCCACTGCGCCACCTGGATTGCTTCGTCCACCCAGAATCCGCCTGGCACACCGTCGTCCATGTTCAGCTTGGCCAAGATCGCGACCTTGTCACCGACGGCATCGCGCACACTGCGTGCAGTTTCGAGTACGACGCGAGCCCGGTTCTCCAGCGATCCGCCGTAGGAGTCCTTACGACGGTTGAGTTTCGGGCTCAGGAACGAGCTCGCGAAATAGTTGTGACCGAAGTGGATCTCGACGGCGTCGAATCCTGCCTCGACGGCAAGTCGCGCAGCGCTCCCGTGCGCGGCCGCAATTCTGGTGATGTCCGCTGTCGTGGCAGTGCGAATCATCCTCATGCTCAACGGATTGAACGAACTCGACGGTGCCAGCGCGGGCAGTCCGGTCGACTTCTGATTCGCCACGGGACCGGCATGGCCGAGCTGCGCCGACGCAGCAGCACCTTCGGCGTGAATGGCATCGGTGAGCCGCCGAAGCCCGGGGAGGGCATCGGGCCGCATCCAGAGCTGGCCGTATTCGGTGCGCCCTTCCGGTGCGACGGCGCAATACGCGACGGTGGACATCCCGACTCCGCCGGCGGCTGGGCGACGATGGAACTCGATCAGCTCGTCGGTGACCAGGGCGTCGGGAGTTTTGCCTTCGAATGTCGCGGACTTGATGATTCGATTTCGAAGGGTCACCGGGCCGAGCTTCGCCGGGGCGAGCACGTCGGGAGCAGTGGTCATCGAGTTTGCCTCTCGCGGGAGTTGTTTGCAGGACGGTAGATCGATGGCCCCGAGCCGGCTAGGGCCCGTGCCACGGAGCGGGAAACGGCTTCAGCCCGGCCGAGGAGGCCGGGCTGAAGTCGTCATTGCCGTTCAGACGCGTCCGAAGTACGCATCCTTGAGCACTGCCAGGTCGTCGATGTCCTTGGCATCGGCGTCGAGAACCACCTTGCCGATGTCGAGGACCGTCACATGATCGGCGACGCTCATCGCGGCCTCGACTGCCTGCTCGACCAGTAGAACAGCCAGGCCGGTTTCCTTGAGTTGTTGGACGCGGTCCATCACCTCACCGACGATCACGGGAGCGAGACCGCCCGAAGGTTCGTCGAGAAGGAGCAACCTAGGCTGCGCCATCAGCGCTGCGCCGATCGCGAGCATCTGCTGCTGACCGCCCGACATGGAACCGGCGGGAAGCGAACGCTTCTCCCCCAGGATCGGGAACATCTCGTACATCGATTCGACGGATTCCATAAGCTCGCCGCGCTTTGCCTTGCGGGTGTACCCGCCCAGCAGGAGGTTCTGCTCGACGGTCTGCTTGTGGAAGACCCGCTTGCCCTCCTGCACGTACGCCATCCCCTGTCGTACCCGTTTGTGCGCGGGGACTCCGGTGATGTCGGCGCCGTCCATCTCGACGGTTCCGGAGGCCACCTTGTTGAGGCCGGACAGGGCACGGAGCGTGCTCGTCTTGCCTGCGCCGTTGCGTCCGAGCAGGGCGGTCACCTGACCGGGATAGACGTCGAACGAGACATCCCAGACGACGCGCAGATCGCCGTACCCGGTCTGCAAGTTTCGGACCTTCAGAATCGGTTCCATCACTTCACCTCACTGGTCTGATGGTCTACCGCGCCGATTTCTTCGAGAAGTGCTTCTTCGTCACCGGACTTGACTCCGAGGTACTCGCTCAACACGCGTGGGTGATGTTCGATGGTTGCCGCATCGCCGGTGGCGATCACCTGCCCTTGCGCCAGCACGACTATCTCGTCGGCCAGCGAGAGGACGAGGCGGAAGTTGTGCTCCACCAACACCACTGTCGCCCCGGCATCTCGCAGTACCCGGATCAGATCTGCCAGGCGTTCGAGTTCGTCCTCGTCGAGTCCGGATGCCACCTCGTCGAAGAGGACGACCCTCGGTTCGGCGATGACGGCGCGAGCAACCTCGAGCATGCGACGCATCCCCAGGGGCAGCGACGTCGCGATCTCGTTGCGCAAGTGCGACATCCCCACGAGTTCGAGGACACGCTCGGCCTCGACGATGTCGGCCTTCGCGATCCTGCGGAAGCTGGGCAGGCGAAGCACAGCCGACGCCATCGACGCTCGGTGCACCGAATAACGTCCGGATGCAACAGCTTCCAGAACCGTGATGTTTTCCGGAATCGTCGGAGTTTGGAACGTGCGCGCCACACCCACGCGCGCCACCTTGTGCGGCGACGACTGCGAGACCACCGTGTCACCGATCGTGATCACGCCCGCATCTGCGGTGTAGAAGCCGCAGATCATGTTGAGCATGGTCGTCTTACCCGAACCGTTGGGCCCGATCAACGCGGTGACCTTACCGGCCTCGGCGGTCAGGGTTGCCGCATTGAGCGCCTGGTTGCCACCGAACGCTTTGGACACTCCGTCGACCACCAACCGTGCTCCGTTGATCGGCGCCAGTTCCGGTGTCCCACCGCTGTTTTCCTTTGCGGTGACTACGCCCAGGCCGGCCTTGCGATCGAGTTTCGAGACGATCGCTCGCCCGACCTTGGTCAAACCCCCGGAGAGAAGCACACCGCCGATGATCAGGAAGCCGCCGTAGAAGATCAGCGAATACTCCTGGAACGCCGTCGACTGGTTGGGACCGAGCTGCATGATCGCGGCACCGACCACGGCGCCGTACACACTTGCCGCACCGCCGAGGATCGACGCCGCCAGAACTGCTGTGGCAAAGGTGAACCCGAAGGCTTCCGGCGAGATGAACAGGTCGGTGTTGGCGAACAGCGCACCCGCCAGACCGGCGGGGAACGCACCGATGGCATAACCGAGCAGCTTCATCCGGAACACCGATACACCCTGCGACGACGCCAGAACCGGCGACTGCTTGAGCGTGCGGAACGCGATGCCGTGCCGCGAGACCACCAGGTTACGCATCACCGCGAACCAGAGCACGGTCACGACGACGACCACCATGTAGTACTGCTGGGTGTCGAGTTCGGAACCGAAGAACGTCGGCGGCTCCATACCGGTGAGGCCGTTTCGGCCGCCGGTCTTGCCACCGAAGATCGCCAGTACGTCAGGTACCAGCAGAACCAGGAAGAACGACGTCATCGCCAGGGACCAGTTGCCCAGGCGCAGACCGGGAACACCGGTCAGGATTCCGACCGCCAGTGCCACTGCTCCGGAGGCAGCAAGCTGAAGCAGAATGTCGGTGTGACCTGCCTGGGACATCAGACCCGCGGTGTAGGCACCGGCCGCGTACATCGCTGCCTGGCCGAGTGCCAGTTCACCAGCAAAGCCGAGGCTCAAGTTCAGGCCACTGACCACAAGTGCCAGGATGCAGGCCAATTGAATCTGACGTGATGTCGACAGGTCGAGTCCCATCACGGGCAGCAGCAGGATCACCACGGCCAGGACGAGTGGGATGATCCAGCTCGGTAGGGAACGGGAAGTCCGCCACGCACTTACCATCTCACACCACCCGTTCTCGGACATTGCCGAACAGTCCAGCCGGTTTGACCATCAAGATGACGATCAGCACCGTGAAGACGGCGATATTGCTGTACTGACTTCCCGCCCACAGGGCGGTGAACGATTCCACCAGGCCGACGGTCAGACCGCCGATCAAAGCGCCAGGCAGAGAGCCGAACCCGCCGATCGCCAACGCCACGAATCCCTTGAGGGCCAACGCTGCACCCAACGTCGCAACTGCAAACGTCTTGGGGCCGACGAAGAGTCCGAGGACACCGGCCAAGGCACCCGAGAAGGCAAACGCTCCCAGTGCCAACCGTCGTACGTTGACTCCTCGCAGCATCGCCGCTTCACGATCCTCGGAGATGCCGATCAGAGCCAGACCCGTCATCGTTTTCTTCGAGACGTAACTCAACCCGACGACCAGTGCGATCGCCGCAACCAGCAGAGCGATCTCGACCGGGTAGGTACGGCCGCCGAGCAGGGTGATCGGTTCGTTCGATCCGAAGAACGGAACCGTGAGAGGTTCACTACCCCAGATCAATTGAGTGGCGCCGTTGAGCAGAGTTGCGACACCCAACGTCGTGACCAACTGGTTCTGGTGATCGGCCACCGGTCTGATCGCGACGATCTCCTCGACCGAGGCGAGGAGCATCACGGTCACGGTAGCCATGACGGCCACCACGAGAACGGGGAGTTTCAGGGTCACCAGACCCGTGTAGGCGACAAAGGTGCCCACCATCATCAGCTGAGCTTGAGCGAAGTTGAATGTGTTGGAGGAAACGAAAACGATGTTGTACCCGATGGCAACCAGCACGTAGACCGCGCCGAGCGCCAACCCGGACCACAGAATGGTCATGACGCAGCCGGGTTTCCGAACTGACCGTTGAGGATCTTCGTCGGACTGATGAACTTCAGCTCGCTGGTGTCCGGGTTCGGGCCGTGGTTGTCGGAGCTGAAGTTGTAGCGCGAGAGGAATGCGGTCTTGGCATTCTCCTGGACCTCAGTGGTTTCCAGTGCTTCGGCGAGCTTCTTCGGATCGGTCGAACTGCCGACCTTCTCCGCTGCCGCCGCGACGAGGGGGAAAGCGTCGTAGTTGTCCGCGAGGATCAGCGTCGACGGGATGGAGCCCAGCGAAGCCATCGTGTCCACCATCGTGTTGACGAGTGCGTTGTTCGGATCGAACACCGTGCTGCTGAACACCTGCGTCACCAGGTTCTTCATCTGCGGGGTGCCGAGCACACCGGCCGGCGGATCATTCGCGATCAGGTTGGTGGCAGACACCGAGGTGTTTCCGACCAGCGGCACGTCCCAGCCGAGTCGCTCGAGGCTTTGCAACACGTATCCGAGAGGAGCGCCGTACGCATCCAAGGCGATTGCCGCGGCACCCGAATTCTTGAGCGACTGCAACTGCGCCGTCATGTCCAAAGCGGCGGCGTCGTACTCCTCGTTACCGGCGGCCTTCAGACCTGCGGATTGCAAAGCACTGGTCATTTCTTCGCCGAACAGCTCACCGTAAGCGGTGCTGCCGTGCAAGACTCCGACGCTGCTGTAACCCTTGGACTTCGCGTACTCGGAAATTCCGCGAGCGGTATCGGTCGCACCCGGAGCCAGATCGAAGTTGAGCGGGAACTTCGAGGGGTCCGTCGAATCGGGCGAGGGAGCCATGCTCATCGAGAGAATGTTGTTCTGCTTGAGGATCGGCAGAACCGCAGCCGCGATCGACGACGGACCCGAGTTCAGGTAGAGGTCAGGCTTGTTCCCCGAATTGATGGCTTCGCGCAGCTTGGTGACGGCGATGGTTGCGTCACCCGCGTCGTCCACCGTAGTGAGCTCGATCTGACGGCCACCGATCCCCCCGGCTTCGTTCTGGACCTGAACGCCCGCCTTGGTGGCGAGCAGCGAGGTCTGCGAATTAGCCGCGAGGACTCCCTGTGCACTGATCCCGCCGGTCAGCAGCACACGGTAGGGCGAGTCCGCACCTCCGTCGGACTCCGAAGAACCACTGCACCCTGCAAGAGCCAGAGCCGTCACGGCAACTGCCGCAACAAGAATGGGCCGACGATTCATGTCTGCACTCCTAGAACACATGTATGCACCGAACGTCAGGCGAATACCTGACGAAAGAATGATCGGCCGGTGGACGTGCCTGATTTCGAGCACCAGCCAACCAAGCACCCGCTTGATGATCTAGCAAGCAGTTGCTTGGGATGGAGCATAGAATGTGATCTGGATAACGTCAAACGCTGAAAAGTGGAGTCATGGAAGCGGACGCTATGCACATTGAGGCGGCGTCGACAGATCTCTTCCCGCTGGGTGGAAACGCCGAAACGGCTCCACGCCCTGGCGGATTCGACGAAATGAATCCGACAGGGCGTGGAGCCGTTTGTGTAAAGGTCCGACTATCGCTGGTTGCGGGGCTTCCAGACCACCAACGCGTTGTTGCGCGGAATCGGCACGAGATCCCGGCGATAGCCCGCATGGACTTTCGCGATCTCCTCGGCCAATTCGCGGACGCGATGCTGCAGAGCCTCGACCTGGTTGGTCAGTTCGATGATTCGTTTGATTCCGGCAAGGTTGACTCCCTCGTCCTGCGAAAGCCGTTGTACTTCACGAAGAAGCGCAACATCGCGCGGGGAGTAGCGTCGTCCGCCACCGGTGGTTCGATGCGGGGTGACCAACCCGAGTCGGTCGTAGTTACGCAAAGTCTGCGCGTGCATTCCGGCCAACTCGGCTGCCACCGAGATCACGAAGATCTGAGCGTCAGGATCGACCGTCGCATCCCATTGATTCTGCGGTCGCTCTGTCATCATGCACCGGCCCACCCGGCCCGTGGATCGAACCCGCTCGCCTTCTCGGCTTCGAGATAGGTTTTCAGCGCTTCGATCGCCGGGTCGTCCAACTTCTGCGGAACGGATACCTTGACCGTGACCAGAAGGTCACCGGCACCGTCCGGCCGCTTGGGGATACCGCGTCCGCGAACTCGCAGAATGCGTCCGTCCACCGTTCCAGCCGGAACCTTCACTCCGACACGGCCTTCCAAAGTCGGCACGGACAGTGTCGTTCCCAGCACCAGCTCGCCGTAGCTCACCGGAACCGTCAGTGTCAGGTCGTCGCCGTTGCGTCCGAAGACACTGTCCGGCTTGACGCGGATGTTGACGAACAGGTCGCCGGCCGGAGCGCCGCGGAGTCCCGCTTCGCCCTTGCCCTTGAGTCTGATCTTCTGACCGTCGCTCACACCGGCAGGCACGCGAACCGTGATGGTCCGTGTGCGATTGGTGACTCCGCTACCGTGGCAGTCTTCACACGGCGAGTCGATGATCGAGCCGGTTCCCCGGCAATCGTCACACGGCTCACTGAATCCGAAGGCGCCCTGGTTCCGGCTGACCACGCCGGTTCCGTTGCAATGTGGGCACACTCGCGGGCTGGTGCCTGGCTTTGCGCCGCTGCCGTGACACGTGGTGCACGACGTAGGGCTGGTCAGACGAAGAGGGACGGTGACACCGAGCGCTGCTTCACGAAAGGCGAGCGTCGTCTCGGTCTCGAGATCCTTGCCTCGACGCGGGCGGTTGGGCGCAGCTGTTCGCTGGCCCGCTCCCCCGCGGTTGAACAATCCGCCGAAGATGTCTCCGAGACCCGAGTCCTGCCCACCGGCCCCGCCGCCGAACAGGTCGTTGATGTCGAAACCACCAGCGCCGGGGTTGAATCCGCCGCCGCCCTGCGCGCGGGGGCCGAAGCCGCCGCTGGCAAAGAGGCGCCGAGCCTCGTCGTACTCCTTGCGCTTGTCCGGATCAGACAGAACGGCATGAGCTTCACTGACGGACTTGAAACGCTCTTCGGCCTTCGCATCGTCAGGGTTGGCGTCGGGATGAAGATCCCGAGCCAGCTTGCGATACGCCTTCTTGATTTCGTCGGCCGTCGCGGTGGACGAGACGCCCAGCTCCTTGTAGAAGTCCTTCTCGATCCACTCCCGTTGACTCACTGGGCGTCTCCTCCTCTCACTCTTACTTCGCTTCTTGTTCTGAACCGTCTGCAGGCTTGTCGCCTACCCGGTCCGTCACGGCCACCATTGCGGTCCGAAGGACCCGGTCGCCGAGCTTGTATCCCTTGCGCATGACCGTCCCGAGTACGGGGTCGTGGCCTTCGCCTTCATGTTGCACCGCTTCGTGGAGTGCGGGATCGAAATCGTCACCCTCGCTGCCGAAGTCGGTCAAACCCAGACCCGTCAGGGTCGTGTTGAGTTTGTCTGCGAGTGCACGCAGTGGACCCGATTCGAGGTCACCGTGTGCCCGAGCGCGATCCAGGTCGTCGAGAATTCCGATGAGCTCGGTGATGACCGAAGCCCGCGCGGTTTCCTTGATGACCTGCTTGTCACGCTCGACGCGACGACGGTAGTTGGTGAACTCCGCCTGAAGTCGCTGCAGATCCGCAGTCCGTTCGGCGAGCTGATCGGTGGCGGATGCTTCCTCCACGATCGACTCTGCTTCCTGAACTACCCCTGTGTCTTCCGAGTCGAGCGGCGGCAGGGATTCCCCCGCCGCCTCTCCCTGTGCACCGGTCTCGGGGTCGACCGGGTTGTTCTCGGGGTTGTCCGAGGTCACTTCTTGTCCGAGTCGGTGGGCTCGTCGACAACCTCGGCGTCGACGACGTCGTCGTCATTGCCTGCGCCGTCGGTGTTTCCGGCCTCGTTTGCAGCGGAAGCCTCGTAGATGGCCTGGCCCAGAGCCTGCGACTCGGTGCCCAGCTTCTCCACTGCGGTCTTCACTGCAGCGATGTCGGTGCCTGCCAGGGCGTCGTTGACGTCCTTGACCGCTGCCTCGACCTTGGTCAGGATCTCCTCGGAGACCTTGCCCGCGTTCTCACCTTCACGCTGCTCCTTGACGAACTTCTCCGTCTGGTGGACCAGCGACTCGGCCTGGTTGCGAACCTCTGCCTCTTCGCGACGGGCCTTGTCTTCCTCGGCGTGAGCCTCGGCGTCCTTGACCATGCGCTCGATCTCTTCCTTGGACAGACCGGAGCCGTCCTGGATCTTGATCGTGTTTTCCTTGCCGGTGCCCTTGTCCTTCGCCGTCACGTGCACGATGCCGTTGGCGTCGATGTCGAAGGTGACCTCGATCTGCGGAACGCCACGCGGGGCGGGCGGCAGATCGGTGAGCTCGAAGGAGCCGAGCAGCTTGTTGTGCGAAGCGATTTCGCGCTCACCCTGGAAGACCTGGATCTGCACCGAAGGCTGGTTGTCGTCAGCGGTGGTGAAGGTCTCGGAACGCTTCGTGGGGATCGTGGTGTTGCGCTCGATGAGCTTGGTCATCACGCCACCCTTGGTTTCGATGCCGAGGGAAAGCGGCGTGACGTCGAGGAGCAGAACGTCCTTGACCTCACCCTTGAGCACACCGGCCTGGAGTGCGGCGCCGACGGCGACGACCTCGTCCGGGTTGACGCCCTTGTTGGGCTCACGGCCACCGGTCAGTTCACGAACCAGATCGGAGACGGCCGGCATACGGGTGGAGCCACCGACGAGCACGACATGGTCGATGTCCTTGACGGCGATTCCACTGTCCTTGATCACTGCCTGGAACGGCGCACGAGTGCGATCGAGCAGGTCCGAGGTGATCTTCTGGAACTCGCTGCGGGTGAGCTGCTCGTCCAGGAAGAGCGGGTTCTTGTCCGCGTCGACCGTGATGTACGGGAGGTTGATGGAGGTGCTCTGCGAGCTGGAGAGCTCGATCTTCGCCTTCTCCGCAGCCTCACGCAGACGCTGCAGGGCCATCTTGTCCTTGGTCAGATCGATGCCGTTCTGAGCCTTGAACTTGTCGACCAGCCAAGCGACGACGCGCTCGTCCCAGTCGTCGCCACCGAGGTGGTTGTCACCGGAGGTTGCGCGAACCTCGACGACACCGTCGCCGATTTCGAGCAGGGAGACGTCGAAGGTGCCGCCACCGAGGTCGAAGACCAGAATGGTCTGCTCGGTGTCACCCTTGTCGAGTCCGTATGCCAGTGCAGCCGCGGTGGGCTCGTTGACGATACGAAGGACGTTGAGGCCGGCGATCTGGCCGGCTTCCTTGGTTGCCTGACGCTGTGCGTCCTCGAAGTACGCGGGGACGGTGATGACGGCGTCGGTGATGTCTTCGCCGAGGTAAGCCTCCGCGTCACGCTTGAGCTTCATGAGCGTGCGGGCGCTGATTTCCTGCGGCGTGTACTTCTTGCCGTCGATTTCCACGTTCCAGTCAGTGCCGATGTGGCGCTTGACGGAGCGGAGGGTGCGGTCGACGTTCGTGACTGCCTGGTTCTTCGCGGGCTGACCGACGAGAACCTCGCCGTTCTTGGCAAATGCGACCACCGAGGGGGTGGTACGTGAGCCTTCGGCGTTGGCGACCACTACGGGCTCGCCGCCCTCCAGCACTGCAACTACCGAGTTGGTCGTACCGAGATCGATACCGACTGCACGAGCCATAGTGTTCCTACCTTTCGTTCTGCGGTTCTCTGCCCGAGTGGTTGATCTCGAACATGACCGCGAGTTTTTCGCTTGGTGAGCGTCCTCCGCTCAAGTTTGCCTCCGACCGTGGCCGGGAGTCAACTTGAAGTTGAGCCGAGGGCGCTCAAGCTTGTCGAAATGGTCAACTACAGCCCACGTAGATTTGTTCCCGCCTTCCCCGAAAAGCCGGAAAAGTGCGCCACATCACTTCCGTATCTCTCCGAATGGCTACGATCGGCCGGTGACCGATCCCGACAATTCTCCCGCGCGACCTCCTCGCCCGTCACCTCCACGCCCGGCACCCGAGCGACCCGACGTCTCGGTTCGGCCGCTCCGACCTGCAGCGAGCGACGAGACACCCAAAGCCGTGACATTGTCTACCTCTGCCTGGATCGGCTCGTTCGTCGTCCTGGCCGGAATCGCCGGAGTGGTAGTCACCAGCCTCGACGACGTCCGGTCGGCTCTCGAAGAATCGACTGCGCGCGACAATCCCGGATACTCGTCCACCGACATCTCCGATGCCGTGACCGTCGTACTCGCGGGCAGCGGCGGCGGCGCTCTCGTCCTGGTCCTGCTCGCACTCATGAGCCTTCAACTCCTCCGCGCACGCAAGAACGCCGGGCGGGTGATGACGGCGATCGTGGGAGTCGTGAGCATCGCGGCCGGACTCGGCTTCATGTCTCTGGTCGACGGCGCAGCAGACATCGGCGCCGGAGTTCTGAGATGGGGCCCGATTCTCTACTGCGCCCTGGTCGCGGTGGCGGCGATCGCTCCGTTCGCTCCCGGTGTCAGCACCTGGCTGCGGGGACGCCGATGAAGGTTCACGTACAACTGGACTCCGCGCCGGGCGCGGGCGCTGCTCGTAGCCGTGAACTCGCGGAGACCGGCGCCGGTGGCCTGTTCACGTTCGAGGGACCACACGACGTGTTCTTCCCGCTCGTCGAAGCAGCATCGGCCGTCGACCTCGACCTGATGACCAACGTCGCCATCGCATTCCCCCGCAGTCCCATGCATCTGGCGCATTCGGCCAACGACCTGCAGTTGCTCAGTCGCGGCCACTTTCGACTGGGTCTCGGATCGCAGATCAAACCGCACATCGAAAAACGCTACAGCGCAACGTGGTCGCGTCCGGCGGCCCGCATGAAGGAGACGGTCGCAGCGGTCAAGGCGATCTTCACTGCGTGGGAGAACACCTCGACGCTGAACTTCCGCGGCGAGTTCTTCACCCACACGTTGATGCCTCCGACGTTCGATCCCGGCCCCAACCCCTACGGGCCGCCGCCCATCCTGATGGGTGCGCTCGGACCGGTGATGACCAGGACGGCTGCCGAGGTGGCCGACGGACTACTGGTCATGCCGTTCCACACGCAACGTCATTTCCTCGAACGAACACTTCCGGCCGTCGATGCAGGTCTTCGCGAATCCGGCCGCACCCGAGACGAATTCACGATCATCCCGCAGGTCATCGTCGGCGTCGGCCGCGGCGAGGATCAACTTGCCGCGGCCGCCAGAGGCGTCCGAGCCCTGCTCTCGTTCTACGGTTCGACGCCCGCATACCGTCCGGTGCTCGACGTCGAAGGGTGGGGCGAGGTCCAACCGGAACTCAATGCCCTGTCGAAGCGAGGTGGCTACACCGAGATGGCGTCGCTGATCACCGATCCGATGCTGACCACACTCGCCGTCGTCGGCACTCCCGAAGAGTGCGCCACCGAGATTCGGCGGCGGTTCGGCGAACATGCCGACGAAGTGTGCTGCTATTTCCCCGGTTACGACGTAGAACCGTCAGACGTGGCGTCGATGATCTCGTCTCTCACCTGAACCCGGTCGAACTTCTTGATCAGGCCCCCAAGGTACGGGCCAGCTCGGTCAACGACTCCCGGGCAGCACGCAGGCTCGCGTCACCCTGCTCGATCAGAGGTGCCATCGCCGGAATACGTTGCGCCAAAGTCAGTTCCGCGGTGATGACGGAGACATCCATTCCCATCGACACCCCGAGCACCTGAACGAGTGGCGGGACGGTGTGATCGTTGGCCTCGTTTCCCGAGCCCGGCGCATAGGTGTTTCCGCGGCTGGAGACGATCACCACCGGCTTAGCTGCCAGAGGCTGAGTACGCGTGTCGAAAGGCACCGTAGTCCCCAGGACGTGTACGTAGTCGATCCACGCCTTCAACGTGGACGGGATCGACCAGTTGTACATCGGCGCACCGATCACGACGACGTCTGCAGCGGTAAGTTGCTCGATGACCCGAGCCTGGAGTGCTTCCGCGGCGGGATCCGGAATCTCGCCCTCGACTCGCAAGCGTGGTGCATAGTGCAGGGCCGCGTCCGCGAGGTGCGGCAAGGGATCCCGGTGCAGGTCCAACGTCACCGTCGTGTGATCCGGACTGTTCTTCGACCACTGCTGAGCGAACAGTGCGGTCAGATCACGTGAGGTCGAGTGGTGGAGTTCGGCGGACGAATCGATGTGAAGTAGCTGTGGCATCCCTCATCACTACCAGAGCGCGCTCAACTCTTCTCCGCGGCTAGATCGGATTCCGCCGCGTACTGCGCCAGCAGGACTCGTTCGCGCTCGCGACGCGGATAGAAGAACGTCACCACCGCGGCACCGGCACACACGATGATGATCGCCGCGATGTAGGCGTTTGTATCCCCGTCCAGGAAGGCGTTTTTGGCGGCGGTCATGATTTGCTCCGCGTATTGCGGGTAGCGTTCCGCCAGAACTTCGGCGCTGGAGAAGGATTTGGTGAGCGCGGCCTGAGTTTCGGGAGTCACTTCGGATGCGTTCGGCGAGGACGAGATCGCATTTCCCAACGATTTTGCGTACCCGGCCGTGAGTATTCCGCCGAGAATCGACTGCATGATGGCGCCGCCCAGGTCGCGTTGCAGGTCCGAGGTTCCCGACGCCATACCAGCGCGGTGCACGGGAACGGATCCGGTCAGCGAACGCGATGCCGGTGTGCCGGCCAGACCGACGCCGATGCCGACAAGCGCATAGGCCAACGCGACCTGCCAATACTGTGTGCTTTCGTTCCACAGGAACAGCGCGACGAACAACCCGAGAACCACGAACAGGTAGCCGGCGAGCAGCGTGACGCGGGCGCCGTACCTTTCGATCATGGTCGCCGAGCGCGGCGCAACGATCACCATCGCCAGCGCAGCCGGAATGATCGCCGCACCGGCTGCCAGCGTCGAGTACCCGAGGACGTTCTGCAGGAACTGCTGGCCGATGAACATCGCGCCCATGAGCGAACCGAACACGACCAACCCACCCACCGCCGCGACCCAGAAGGTCGGGCGCGCAGCTACGTGAAGATCGAACAGCGGATTGACCGCGCGTCGCTGTTGCAGGAAGAACCCGATACCCGCGACAACTGCTATCGCCCCGAGCACCAGAGCCAACGTGCCCGAACCCTTCACCGGCGCAAAGTTGATGGACAATACCAGCGCCCCGATGAAGACGATCGACACTATGCCGCCGAGGTGATCGACTCGCTCGGTCGTCTCGTTGACGTGAGCGGGAACCAACACCAGGGAACAGATCAGTGCCACAAGGGCCAAGGGAAGGGTGACGAAGAAGACCGAACCCCAGTGAAACTGCTCGAGCAGCGCCCCCGAGACGATCGGACCGAGTGCTGAAATCGCGCCACCGATTGCCGACCACATGGCAATCGCCTTGGTTCGTGCCGGTCCGGCCCACAACGCCGTGATGATTGCCAGCGTGGTCGGGAACGCCAGACCTGCCGAGACGCCTCCGACTATCCGAGCGAGGAACAGCACTTCGAAGTTCCCGGCGAATCCCGCCACGATCGACGCCGGAATGGACAGCGCCATGCCGGTGACCAGCAACATCTTGCGGCCGTATCGGTCTCCCAAGGCCCCCAGGTAGAGCACCGTTCCGGCCAGGCCCAGCGAGTAGCCGACCGCGATCAGGTTCAGTTGCGTCTGACTGGCGTCGAAAGCCCGCCCGATATCGGGCAAAGCGACATTCGCGACCGAGAGATTGAGGTTCGCGACCGCAGCGACCAGGATGAGCGTCCCCAGGACGAGGGTGGCTCGATCCGGTGAAGCGGACTTGATGTCACTCGCCATGCGCGTGCTCCCATCGAGGTGGGACCCGAACCTGGGAGTTATGTCCGGATCATCCCGAACTCAAGATAGAACCCTCGTCCGGCGCTCGCATAGTGAACGGGTCCCTATTCGGGCACAATTTCAGCCAGGACGCCCTCGGCGCTGCGGGCGGCGACCAGGCAGGCCCGCGAGGTGAACCTGTCGAAGAGCGGATGTCTGGACAACTCGCGCCATCTGCGGACAGCCGCCGTGGCCCGCGCACGCTGCACCTCCGGCGATTCTTCCGGTTCGCAGCCCAACCGGTCACTTGCCCGGATTCCGTAGCCGCCGATCAGTCTTTGCAGTTGTGCCAGGTCGTCGGGTGGCAGATCCGTGTGTACCGAACGAAGACGCCCGAGCAGGCGAAGTTCGTGAAAGCCGTGAACATCGGCAAGCAACCGTTGCGCCTCCGCCGCGATCTGATCGCCTTCCTCGCTCGGATCGGCTTCGAGGATTCTTCCCAGCGTCACCAGCGCCGTGTGCGATTTGAGCTGATCTGCCCGCTGCCCGAATTGAACGTCGATCACCTGACGCAGTTCGTCCAGGCCGCTACGCTCCAACAATTCGGCCGCCAGGGACGGTGAATCGGTCGCCCCCAACTTGATCGACGTCACGGCGAGGCGAATTCCGAAGAGCCCGAACCGATCGGCCAATTGCGCCCGCATCGCCGCGTCGACCGGCAGCGGACTGTCCTGCCTGGCAAAGCGATCCGCGGAGAGCAGTGCAAGGCTCAGATCCTCGGCCGGAACCTGCGCGAGCGCCGAGAAGGCCGCGAACTCGCTCTGCCTCATCGTCCGAGCAGCGAGCGCGAGTAGACCTGCCACCGGAACCACCGACTGGCACAGGCCGGTTCGCTCCAACTCCTCGGCGAATCGCGCCGCGACGTCCTTCGCCGAAGACAACGCGTCGAGCCTGCCTGCGCCGACCTCATCGGCACGCGAGAGCACTCCGATCACTCCGAGTGGCCCGGATTCTCCGCCCACGTGATCCGCGATCTTCCCGAGGAACTGCATGTCACTGGCGTTGAGAGCCCGCAAGAGGTAGACCACTGCATCCGCGCCCGGTGCCTCACCGTCGGGAACGAGCATGTCCCAGGTGCGGGCCGAGACCTCGGTCGAGAGCGACGAGGTGCCCGGTGTGTCGATGATCGTCGTACGAGCCAATGCCGAAGACGGCCAGTCGACGTCGATGCGGTCCACCGAGTCTGCGGTGTACTCGCCCAGATCGAACGTGAGCCTGCCGTCGCGGCGCGTCACCGGCACGTTGAACTCGGCACCGTTCTCGGCCGTCGCGGTCACCTGCGGCGTCGTCCCGTTCCGATACCAGGTGACTACGCGTGTGCATTCCGTCGCGTCGGTAGGCGCTATATCCTGTCCGACAAGCGAATTGAGCAGCGTCGACTTACCCGCTTTAAGGGAGCCGGCGAGCGCCACCCGGAGTGGCTCGTCGAGCCTGGCCGCACATTCTTCCAACTGGGCGCGCGTCTGCGGCTGATCGGCGTAGGCACGTCTGGCGTGGTCGATCAGGGCGTGTGCCGACTCCACTGCGGTCACGGTGGTCGTGGCATTCATGCGTTGGTCACCTTTGCCGAGGCAGGAGCGGGAGTTTCGCCGATCAGCGTTCCGGCAACGGCGTCGAGCTCCGCGACGACGCGCATGTCGGTCTCCAGACGCTTGATCCGAGCGGCATGTTCACTCGATTCCAACTGCGCGGCTTCCTGAGTGGCGCGGAGGGATTCGTTGATCGAGCGCAACGCCTGCTCGGCGATGTCGGTGAAGTGATCACGCAACAGCCGCTGCACCAGGCGTAGGCGATCCTTCGACTCCTTGCCCACCTGGAAGCTGACGTCGTCGGCAAACCGTCGGATGGCCGCTTTCGCCTCAGCGCGACGCTTGAGTACCTGAGCCTGCTTGTCTTCACGATAAGCCTTGGTGCCCAGCAGAACCCCGGCGCCGATGGAGATCGGGTTGACCAGAGCCATGCCCATCATCGTGGTGATCAAGCCGAACATGAGCACGCCGCCGTACGAGCCGCGCATGCCGACCAGGACTTTCTGAGTGATGCCGATACGGCCGGATTCGAGGTCCGCCAATGCACCGACCGGTTCCAGGAAACCGTCGGTGTCGGCGACGTCGAGATGCGGGAGCGCGACGTCACCGGTCTCCGCAAAGTGCTGCGCCACAACTTCTGCCAGCCACTGTGCGCGATCATGCGCCCACACGAAGTTGTCACCGATCGCGGTGGCGATCTCCTGTTCGAGCCACTCCCCCACGACGTCCCAGTCCTTACCGGGATCGCCTTCGTCGACCGTCTCCTCGGCCTGGCGGGTCACCCGGCGCAACCGGTCCCGGAGGTCGTGATCGATGTCGGCGGCGAGGTCTGCGATGCCGTCACCGAGGCTCTGCTGCCACAGTGAGGTCTTCTTGTGCAGTTCCTCGGCCGCTGCCCGGGCACGCTGCAGTCCCGCGACCGCTGCCTGAGCGGTCGACGGATCCTTCAGCGCCGCAAGCTCACTGCCCATCTCCAACGTCAGATGCGCTGCCGCAGAACGCACATCCATCGCAACTGCGCGTCGAGTATTCGATTCGGCACGCGCAACGACGTTGTCCCGCAAGAACTGATAGAGGTCCAAAAATCCGGATTCCGCTTCGAGTTCCTTGTCCCCCAGCCTCAGCGCGTGCGAGCGCAGTACCGAGGAGATCGGAATGAGCGGCAGATCCAACCCGGCACGCTGGAGATGTCCGCGATCGGCGTCGAGGATCTGCCGCCAGTGCGGGTACAGATCGGTCTTGCTGATCAGCCCGGCTACCGCAGGACACAGATTGACGACCTGGCGGATGAATCCCAGCTCCGGTTCGGTGAACTCCTGGCTGGAGTCCGACAGAACCAACACTGCATCGGCCGCAGTGATCAATCCCAATGTTCCTGCAGCATGAGGATTTCCATGACCGCCGACACCAGGGGTGTCGATCAGAACCAAACCGTCGGCCAACAGCGGACTGGGAACACCCACTTCCACACGCAGAACCTCACGCCCTTCGGCGCGAGGCGTGGCCGGGGTGATCCCCATCAGTTCCTCGAGCGGGAGGGGCACCCGAATGGGCGCCGCACCCGGATCGGCGAGAATCAGTTCGGCGACCGCGGTCTCCGCGTACTGAACTACCGTCGCCACGGCAGTGGTCTCGTCGTCACCGACCGAGCACACGTCGATGCCGAGCAGAGAATTGACGAACTGGCTCTTGCCTTGCTTGAGGGGTCCGACCACCACGATGCGAATACGCGGGTCGTTGACTCTCACCTGAGCGTTCTCGAGTCGGCGCACCAGATCCGTGCGCCCGAAATCCTTCGCCACGACGGCTGTTCGTTCGAGCAACGACGCCGTCGACGACGCGACGCGCGCCTTCCGACTGCTTACCTGACTCGCTGAATCACTCATGAGCTACGTTGACCCGCAATTCTTCCCGACTCGAATATCCGGCCCTGCGAACGCATAGCGCACGCAGGGCCGGATTTGTTACATCAGGTCATTTTGACCGATTTCAGTTCCTGCGTCAGCAGATCAGGGATGCAGGTGATCGACAACCGCAACCGGGTCGATGTGATCGACCGGCGCTGCAACCGAATCCTCGGCGAAGAGCGAGTGTTCGGTATCGGCGCTCAGACCCGAAGTGGAACCCGAACCGAAAGCATCGGTCGCATCGATCGACGACCACGGGTTCAGCGCACCGGTCAACGAACTCGTCAGGTCGGACACTCCGCTCACTGCTCCACCGAGGGATCCGCCCAGGTCAGCGACTCCGCCGCCGCCAACGGTACCGCCGCCGTCGACTGTGCCACCGGCAGCTGCGGCTGCGTCGGCACCGATCGAACCCGTCACGTCGGTGACTGCTCCGACAGCCCCGCCGAGCGATCCACCGAGATCGGTGACGCCGTTCAGTGCGCCGCCGAGCGACCCACCCAAACCAGCCGCAGCGTTCGTGGCCGCGTCGAGACCTGCTGTTGCGTCGAGACCTGCGGTTGCGTCCAGCGCGCCGCCCACAGTTGCTCCGAGGTCGCCGGTCACACCGCCGAGGTTCAGGCCTTCTGCCGCGATGCTTCCGAGGTCGACGGAAGGCAGTTCAGCGGAGATCGGGCCGAGGTTCACAGCGCCGAGGTCGACGGAGGGCAAGTCGGCACCGATCGAACCGGTGTCGATTCCGCCGAGGTTCAGTGCCGTGTCCAGCGCTCCACCGAGTGCACCTTCGGCACCGAGAACGCTGTCGAGAGAGCCCCCCAGCCCGAGGCCCGCGCCCAGCGCACCGTCCAGCGCGCCGGTCAGGTCCGTGCCCACGGAACCGACAGCACCCAAGCCGCCTGCACCTGCGAGGGCGGTGTCGAGAGCCGCAGCGACACCGGCTGCCAAGCCTGCTTCACCGCCCAGACCGAGTGCACCACCGAGGTCGATTCCGGTAAGTCCGCCTGCGCCCAGCGCTGCGTCGAGAGCGCCGCCGAGACCGCCCGCGAGCCCGGCATCGACGCCGAGTGCCGAACCGAGAACACCCTCGAGGGCCGTCGACAGATTCGCGCCTCCGCCCAGAGCTGCCGCGAGGTCTGCGCCGAGACCACCTTCGAGGTCGAGTGCTCCCCCGAGCAGTCCACCGAGTGCGCCACCCAGGTCGGCTCCGACCGTTCCGCCGGCACCGAGGGCGCCGGAGAGTGCCGCGCTGAGCTGCGCGCCGAGGTCTGCGCCGCCGCCGAGTACGGCGTCGAGGTCGAGTCCGCCGCCGAGACCCAGTGCTGCGTCGAGTGCGCCGCCCAATGCAGTTTCCAGACCGCCGCCGACGCCGAGCGCTCCGCCGAGGGCGCCACTCAGGGCAGCACCGAGATCGAGGCCGCCCGCGATATCGGTGAGAACGCTGACATCCGTGATCGCGCCGAGGACGCCACCGAGCGATGCACCCAGATCGGCGCCGATCGTGCCGCCGGCTCCCAGGACGCCCGAGAGCGCGCCGGACAATGCCGTGCTGAGGTCGCCTGTCAGAGCGCCGGCGAGATCCAGGCCGCCGCCGAGTGCAAGAGCGGATTCCAGTGCGCCGGTCAGGCTCGCGCCCAGTTCGCCGCCGATGTCAAGGAGACCGCTGAGGTCTGCTGCGCCGCCGAGGAGTCCACCGAGAGCCAGGCCGAGATCGGCTCCGAGGTCACCACCGATGGCGAAGACGGGTGCGAGAGCTCCGCTGAGCCCTGCCGTCAGGTCGAGTCCGCCGACTGCGCCGATCGCGGCGTCGAGGGCTGCTCCCAGCTCCGCAGTCAGGCCGCCGGTCACACCGAGGGCGCCGCCCAGAGCCGCGCTGAGCTGTGCGCCCAGATCGAGAGCTCCTTCGAGATCGAGTGCGCCGCCCAAACCGAGACCGGCTTCGATCACAGCGCCGAAGGCTGCGCCGAGTTCGGCACTGATCTCGCCACCGATGGCAAGCGCAGCGCTGAGGGCTGCTGCGAAGTCGCCGACCAGGTCGAACTGGCCGCCGAGGGCGCCTCCGACTCCGATTCCTGCACCGGCGCCGAGACCCAGGCTGCCGCCGAGGCCACCACCGAGACCACCGGTGAGTCCACCACCGAGACCACCGCCGAGTCCGAGACCGCCGCCGATTGCACCGGCAGCGGACGCACCGGCGTTGACGATCGCGGACAGGTCGGCGCCGCCACCGGCAAAGAGTCCGGACTCAGCGACCAGCGGAGCGACCGCGACGATGTCGGCGGGGCTGACGTCGCACAGACCGGCAGCATCGAGTGCCGCGGTCGGGTTGGCGCAGTAGTTGGCAGCTGCCTCGTCGTCACGAAGTAGCCCGAGGATGAATTCGAGTACGGCGTTCGTTGCCATGGCGGGTTCTCCTGAAGTTCGTTGACCGGGTTGTTGCCGGTGGGTAGTTGCCGGTGGTCCGGAAACTGGTGCGCTGCCAGAGGTAGCGAGTGGAATCAACGCTAAGAACTTTTGCGACTGGGGCCAACGGGGAGCACCCCCCTCTTCTCCAGGGACAGGTGGGGAAGCCCCCCATTGGGCTACGCCCGGTCGGAATAGGGGATTTGCCCCGATTAGGGGATCGGTCCCCTACTTCGTCGCGACGCCTCCGATCCGGTAACGATCTAGGTCCTGAAACCGACATCGCAGACAACCGCGACAGTCCTTCTGTCGCCCACGACCAGGGGAGTTCGTTCATGGCGGCAGGGCTCGGCATCAGCATCGGTTCGGCCACTCTCGTAGCTGTCACCGACGGCTCGACCGGTGAAACGCAACAGGTCCGCTTACCCAGTGCGCTGCAATTGGACGACGGATCCGTCATCACCGGATTTGTCGAGCGCGTCGGAGACCCGATTCCGATACTTGCCGCCGACGGTACCGAGTACCGCGGCGAGGCTCTCGCGGCGACAGCGGTCGGCGCACTGGTAGACCAGGCAGGCGGTAACGAAGGGCCAACTGTCGTCCTGGCTCACCCGGTGGGGTGGAACCGCCACACGGCACGCACCATGGAGTCCGCTCTGGACCACGTCGGAATTCACGGGGCGACTCTCGTCGCCGAACCCGCAGCCGTCATGGCGTGGCTCGCCGCTTCCGGAACTGTCGTCAGCGACGGTCTGACCGTCGTCTACGACCTCGGTGCTCGCTCGCTCGACGTCACGATGATGTCCACGACCGACGGACGAAGCGAGATCTTCGGTAAGCCGCTGCGCAGCGAGGACATCGGCGGCGACGAATTCGATCACCTCGTCACCGTTCACCTGCTCGATGCGGTTTCCGACCAGTTCGCAACCCTTGATCCCTTTGCACCCGAGACGATTGCAGCGCTGGAAACTCTGCGCGAGCATGCCCGCGCAGCCAAGGAGGAACTTTCCACCGAGACGGAAACCGTTGCCCGCGTGGCGCTTCCCGGTGCCGTCAGCGACGTTCGACTCGTTCGTTCCGAACTCGAAGATCTGATCCGGCCCGCCCTCACCGAATCGGTGGCATTGGTTCGCGAAAGCCTGCGATCTGCCGGCGTCGAGTCCAGTGACGTCAATCAGGTTGTCCTGGCCGGCGGAAGCTCGTCCATTCCCCTTGTCGCCGAACTACTGTCCGCGGAGCTTCGTGTCCCGGTGATCGCCGACGCCGATCCAGCGTCGAGCGCGGCGTCCGGCGCCGCGGCCCTCGCACTCGACGCCAGAGACTCGCAAGTACCGGCCGCCGCCACTGCAGTGATTCCCGCCGAGCCGTCTCGCAAGCCCGCACCAGTTCCCGCCTTCTCCACTCCGTTGCTTGCCGAGCCGACCGAAGAAGAGAACACGGCGACTCGACGCTCGTCGAGGGTCGGCGTCGTTGCTGCAGTGGTGGGAGCATTCATCGTGCTCGCCGCAGGCGGGCTCGGAATCGGAACTGCCATGGACAAGATCAACGTTCCGTCCAGTTCGGCGAACACCACCAGCGAGTCCACCTCCTCGACCGCTTCGACCACCGCGGGCTCTACTCCCGGCAGCACCACGGCAGCGGAAGCGGCAGGCACCGGATCCACGACTGCGAACAACGGCACTCGAAGCAATCAGCCCGGTTCTCCTGCTGCCGCAGGCGGCTCGACGACGGCGCCGGGGGCAGTTCCGGTTGCCGGCGCACCGGCGGGATCCTCGCCCGCACCGGGCGAGACCGCTCCGTCGGCGCCTGCACCTGCCGCACCCGGCGCCCCGGCGCCCGCACCTGCTCCCGCCCCGGCACCAGCACCCGCACCCGCGCCTGGAGCCGGCGTCGGGACCGGTGTCGGTGACGCTGCGACCGGCATCGGAAACGGAGTCGGCGGTCTGGTCGACGGTGTCGGCAACGGAGTCGGAGGCGTGGTCGGAGGTCTCGGTAACGTCGTCGGTGGTGTCGGAAACGTGGTCGGTGGTGTCGTCGGCGGCGTCACCGCACCGATCCGCTGACCGGCGGTCTTTCGATGAACCGTGACAACGGCACCGAATCGTCGTTCATCGCAGGACTTTTGCGCGACGTCGACCTGACTGCATCGCCACTGCGCCTATTCGTCACCGGGACCGATGCCAGCGCTCGGCCCCAAGTGACGAGGGTTGTTCGGAAGCGAATCGAATCGGGTGACAAGCCCGTGGTCACCGCAGTCACGCATGACGTCCCCGCCGACGCGATTGTGGTGATCGCGGACGCGCAAGCTCTGACCTCCGATGAAATCCGTGCCCTGAAAGAGCTTGTCCAACGTGACGACCTCGGAGTTGTCGTAGCCTCCGATCGGATCGATCCACCACTCGCACCGATCTACTCGAACATCTCGAGTTTCGGCACCGTGTTGCATCTGAACCCGTTGAACCGAAACGATATTCGGAAGATCGCGGCCGAGCGAAGAGTCCCGCTCGACGACCGCGCCGTGGTGGCGCTCGAGCATCTGTCCGGTGGTTCCTTCGGGGCGATCGAAGCGTACTTCGCCGCCGCCTCGGCAGGCCGCCCGGAAATGCCGAACGCCATACGCACACACATCCTCCACCAGGTCACCGCTCTGCATCCGATCGAGCGCGAGATCCTCGAAGTTTCACTCGCCGTCCCGGACATCGACGCCTTCGAGCTCGATCTGGGACAGGAGAAGTTCAGCCTCACAGCTGCATTCGACCGGGCACTGGCGACCGGACTGTTCGGTTCGCGATCACCACTCGTCGCGAGCGTGCTCGCCGAGTCGACGAGCACCGGGCGTATCCGCAGCGAGCTGATCAGAATCGTCGAATCACGCGCACACACGAGAACCCTCGATATCGACACAGCACGAAGACTTTTCGACTCCGGAATCCGCCACCGCGATCTCACGGGTGTACTACGAGACGCCGTCGAGGCGAGCACGCCGGCGGTCGCGGCAGATCTCTTTCGCCGCGTGAATTCGATCGAGCCTCTCGGCGTGGCCGACACGCTGCTGTACGCCCAGGTCTCGGCTCGCAGTGGTGACCTCGACACTGCCTGCCGTCTGGCCGATTCCGTCATCGCCGCACCCGATCTCGACGACGCGAGATTGGCTGCGGCGGTGCGAATCCGCGCAGCTTCGTCCGCAGCATGCGGCCAACTCGGCGCCGCTGCAGATCTCTACACCTGGCTGGGGCCAGGGCGCACCGGAAACGAATCCCCCTTCGCCGCAATCACTTTCCTCGGCATCGGCAAGGTCGATGACGCGAACGCCGCGCTCACCGGACACACAGGATCACCGTCGAGCTCGACGGTCGGCGCTACCACACTGGCCAACGGACTGATGCAATCGGTCACCGGGAGCGCGCCGAGTGCGCTCAACACGATGTCGCGCGCACTCTCGCTCCCCGGCGGAGCCGACACATCTGAATTCCAGCCTGATTCCGCCCCGGCGCTGGTCGCTCTCGCACTCCTGCACAACGGCGCCCATGAACGGGCCGCCGCTGTCGTCACGGCCGCGATCGCCGCCGACGACGCAAGCAGTCACACGTGGGCACGACTTCACCTTCTCGGCGCCTGGATCGCGATGGTCCGCGGGCAGGACGCGATTCTCGAAGACCTACCGCAGGAGGTAGTCCGCGGCCCCCTCCGCGAGCGTGACGCACTGTTTCTGCATGCTCTGATCGTGGGTCTCGCTCGGCGTTCCGGCGATCTCGCCCAGCTGCGTCGAGCTTGGTCGGGCGCGGCAGGCACCCTCTCGTCCTGCAGCGTTGATCTGTTCAATCTGCTTCCCATCGGCGAACTGTGGCTTGCGGCAGTACGGCTCGAGGAGACCGAGCAGGTCGAGCATCTCGTCGACGACGCGCGCTCACTCCTCCGCGCGCTCGGCGAGCCGCCGCTGTGGTCGTCGCCGCTGCATTGGTACGGCGTCCAGGCGTCGATCCTCTCGCAGTCGCCGGCCGATCTCCTCCCACACGCCCATACACTCGCCGAATCAGCCAAAACTCACACTTACGCAGCCGGTTTGGCGATCGCCGGACGCCAGTGGCTCCTACTCATGCAAGGCAACGTCGACGCAGACGGTGTCGAAGCCGCCGCACGAACGCTCAGTCGGATCGGACTCCCGTGGGACGCCGCTCGCCTCGCCGGCGAAGCAGCGCTGCGCACCCCGGACACCAAATCGGCCACGGCACTGCTCCACGTTGCGCGCTCGCTACGCACAACGTCGACGGCCGAGACAAGTGCAACCGATACCGCCACAAGTGCGGCGCCACCGTCGGTGCTGACCGAGCGCGAACAAGAAGTTGCCGAACTCGTCGTCGTCGGACTGACGTATCGGGAAATCGGCGAACGCCTCTACATCTCCGCTAAAACCGTCGAGCACCATGTCGCACGGATCAAGCGGCGCGTCGGGGCGCAGTCTCGTTCGGAACTGCTCACCATCCTTCGCAGCATGACACCGCCGAACAAGTAGTTAGCTGCATATTGTCCAGAGGGTTGCGTATATTCGTTTAAGTGATAGTTTTCACAGTAATCAGGGCATGCCTGCCGAGCAAAGTTCGGTAACTGTGAAACGGGGATCGCTATGAAGTGGGGAGTCGGACTCGCCGTCGGCAACAAACGAAGCATTGCTGCGATCGCGAGACCTGACTCGGAGCTGGTGACCCTCGAACGCGAATCGGTTCTGCACCACGCCCCCGACGGCACCGTGCAGCTAGGCGGAACCGCGGCGGGGTCCACCGGGTTGCGCGGGTTCCTCGACAGGGTCGGCACCGACGATACCGACAACTTCTCCGAGCACATGACGCGAGGGGAGGAACTGGTAGCGACAGCAATGTATTGCCTGGTCAAGGAAGTCCGAACACTCACCGATCAGAACCTGAACATCTCTGCGGTGATCCCCGCGGGTTGGTCGAGCGATTCCGTCGACGTACTGCGCGGCGCACTCGACAGCATGAATCTCGACGGCGTCGAACTGATTTCAGAAGATGAAGCCTCTGCGGCTTGGCTCGCGGATCCGGACGCCGACGACCGTGCTGCTCGCGGAGCCGCAGCGTTGGCCGCACCCTTCTCGATCACCTCTACCTGTCCCGAACCCCAGCCAACCGAATTTGCCGAGCCAGAGAACACCCCCGAAGAGTTTCCGCCGTTCGTTCTGATCGAACCGGAGCCGGAATCCGGCGTGGAGGCACCGGTCACGAAAGAACCGAGCATCGACGGTTGGCTGAATCGCCAGTGGCGCTCGGAGCGCCGACCGATCATCGCCGCAGCAGCCGCCGCAGTCTTTCTGACGGTGTCGGGTTGCGCGGCAGCGGTCATCATCGGGACCATTTCAGCGCCCGGGATTCTCGACGCACAATCTTCCCTGTCCCCCGGGACGGACACAGCTGCCACCCCGACGAGTTCATCCGGGACAGGCACGCAATCAGCGACCTCACCCCCACCGGAAGTACCCGCTCTCGGCGCGCAGCCGACGGCGCAGTCGTGGGCATCCGAAGCGGAATCGACCTCATCCGAATCCCAGCCCATCCCGGTGAGTCCGGGCACCGGTACAGAGAAATCCACTACGGCGAACGTCCCCGCGCAACAGGGATCGCCGATCACCATCCAGATCGATCCCCTTCGGATCGAGAACCTGCCGCCGGTCGTCGGACCGCTGGATCCGGTCGATCCGGATACCCCGGACACTCCCGCCGTGACCGACCCCACTGATACACAGACAACGCCGACGCAGCCGCCCAACCCGACCGACACAACCGATCCGGTGGTTCCGAATCCCGACATGCCCGTCATGCCATTGGCCCCGAGACCCGGAATGCCAAGTTAGACAGAATAATTCGACTTGCCGACAACAGGCACATATTCCTCGTCGAAACTTTTCCCCTATGGTGGGTGCGGTACCTACCGGCTCGGTGCCGGGGACTTGAAGGGATTTCATGCGTAACTCGTTGGCGATCCGCACCGCTGTGGTCGGCGCCTCGGCACTACTGCTCGCAGCTCCATTCACCACGACGGCATCGGCAGAGCCCGCCTCCGACACGCATGTCGAACAGCTCGGGGCAGATCAGCTTCCGGCTGAGCTGGTCGAGGCGATCACACGCGATCTGAAGATCTCCCCACAGGAGTATCTGGACCGCGCTGCCAAAGCTCAGGAACTCGGTGCATACGCCCAGGAATTCAAGTCCGAGCGCCCTGGCGACTACGCCGGCTCGTGGATGGGACTCGACGGTCAACCCGTCGTAGCCGTCACCACCACCGAAGCTGCACGCATCGCGGCCGACGACGGTTACCGCACGCACGTCGCCCCCGTCTCCGCCGACACCCTCGAGAAGACGCTGGCCGACGTCAACGGATGGATTGCCGGGCTGCCCAAGGAAATCTCACGCGCAGTCAATACGGCGACTATCGACGTCCTGAACAACCAGGTCGTCATCGACGTCGCGAACAGCCCCGTCGGGCAGGCGCTCAATCTTCCGACCCTGCTCGAGAACACCAAGATCGTTCTCAGCCCGGATGGCGGCGGATCGGTTGATCCCGGAGCACTCGGCGGCGACACCTACATCACGTCGACAGGCCCCATTCGCGAGACACCGACCGAGAACATCTCGGTCTGCTCGTTCGGGTTCAACGCCGTCGACGATCAGAACAATGCTCTCAATATCAGTGCCGGACACTGCAATCCGGCCGAGGGTTCGAAGTCGCCCGTCTACCTGCCGAATCACGCGAACGTCGACGACAGTCAGTTGATCGGAGCATTCTCACAGTCTTCCGTCGGCAACAACGCCGGCGATCTCGATTACTCGGTCATCAAGTTCGACCAGTCCGGCATCGACGCGGGCCTCGACCGTGCTGCCGTCCGCGGTGCCAACGGGACCACCCTCGCGATCACCGGAACAGCACGTCCCGTGATCGGCGCTCCCATCTGCAAGTCCGGCCAGACGTCGTCCTTCACCTGTGGTGTCGTGGCAGCCGATCGCGTCGAAACTCAACTGGTCATGGCGGACGGTGATTCACGAACCGTTCGCGGATTCGCCGGCACCGCGTGCACCCTCGCCGGGGACAGTGGCGGCGCCATCGTCTCCGGAACCTTGGCTCTGGGCATCACCAGCGGCTCCAACAGCAGCGGAGCACCCAGTTGCAACGAAGCGAACCTGGTACTGGCGACCTCCGGTGGAACCTCGAATCTGGGTATTCCGGTCGGAGACATCCTCGACGCGGCAGATCGCGCTTCCGGTGGCGGTGTCGGTGCCGGAATCCGCGTCCGCACTGCAGGTTGACCAACCACTGATTCACGCACTGTGCCCGCCGATCCGTTTCGCGATCGGCGGGCACAGTGCTGTTGTCGGTCGGGGTCAGCGCTGTCTGCTCATGTAACGGGTGGGAATAGCGCGTTCGAACCCATATAGTCATGGTCGACTGTGATCGGCTCACCACAAGTCCGTGAGCCGTATCCGTGTGCTCCCAGGGGGGTGGTACGCGGTCAACGAAGTGGAAAGGCCCACATGCGAAGCTCCATCGCACGTCGCGCCGCAGTGTTCGGTTCGGCCGCGCTGCTGCTCCTCGGACCGATTACCGCGGTCGCGAACGCAGAACCGAACGAATCCGGGGTATCCGATCAGGCAGCCCATCTGCCCGTCGAACTCGCCGAAGCCCTACAGCACGACTTGGCGCTGACGCCCGACCAGTTCGTCTCGCGTTCCGAACTCGCGCAGAAGCTCGCGGAGTTCGCCGCCATCGCGCGCGTCCAGTTTCCCGACTCTTTTGCCGGAGTGTGGCTCGACGACCTCGGCAAGGGCATCGTCGCTCTCGCTGACGGTCGCGACAAGGATGCTGCCCGCGAGGCCGCCGAGAAGGCCGGTTTCGAGGTCAAGGACGTCGCGCAGAGCGAGCAGGCTCTGCAAGGTCAACTCTCGGCACTCAACACCTGGCTCGATTCGCAGCCTGCCGAGGTCGCAGACCTCGTGCGTGGCATCGCCGTCGACGTCGTCGGCAACGGAGTCGCCCTCACGGCCGATCCTGCCGCCGGCATCGAATTGCCTGAATTCCTGAAGCGGACCGTCGTCCATACCGCTGCTCCGCTACTGGTTCCCCCGATCGTCGCGGACCTCATCCCCGCAACCGGATCCGCAACCGGCGACGCTGCACTGGGCGGAGACGCCTTCGGCGCAACCTCCGGTAACACTGGACTGCGTTGTTCGTTCGGCTTCAACGGCACCGACGGTTCAGGACGCACAGTCAACATCAGCGCCGGTCACTGCGATCCCAACCGTGCCGCTGCCGGCACCTCGAACTCCAGCCAGGTCTTCCCAATGGTGAACAACCAGACCGGGCCCCGCGTCGGGTACTTCGCCAAGAGCAGCTTCGACGGGCGCGACTACTCGATCATCAACATCGACGACAACGCGAAGTACCGCTTCGAGAACAACAGCGTGCGGGTCCCGTTCAACCGCTCGGTCAACATCACCGGTACCGCCGATCCTGTCGTGGGCGCCCCGGTCTGCAAGGCAGGATCGACCACAGGCTTCAGCTGCGGCGTCGTCACCGGCGTCAACCGCGTCGCAAAGGTTTTGGATCACACCCTCGACAACGGCTTCACCACCAACATCTGCGTCCTGCAGGGTGACAGCGGTGGCCCGATCGTCTCCGGAACGTTGGCAGTGGGCATCACGAGTGCGTCCAACGTCGCCACCTCTCCCCTGTGCGAGATCGCTCAGGCAGAGACACTGTTCGGGCAAGAAGCCCCGACCCAGTACGCGACGCCGATCAACGACATCCTCGCCGCCAACCCAGGCCTGAAGGTTCGCGACTACTGATCACACGCATTACTCGAGACAGCAAAACGGGCGCCACACCTTCTGAAGGTGTGGCGCCCGTTTCGGCGTTCGTGACGTTCTACTGGAAGAGAGTTGTTCCAGCCGGAGCGTTCAGAACCTTGATCAGGTCCAAGCCCGCGACGACGGCAGTTCCGCCGCCGGCGAGGATGGTACCGGCGACTCCACCGATACCGGCCCCTGTGACCATGCCGGGCAGGCAGCCGACGACCAGGCCGGGCAGACCCACGATGCAACCGATGACCGCCCCGACGATCGTGCCGGTGAGGCTACCGATCTGCGTGGCAAGCCCGAGCTGTGACTGGAACTTCTCGATTGCCTTCTGATCCTCGTCAGGCGAAGCAACCGGGGTGAACTCGGCAGCGACCGGCTTCGGCTTGGAGCTGGCCGGGTCCAGGTTCGGCTTGAGGGTGAGGGTCTTGCCGTCCTCACTGACGGTCTCGTCGAACGGGAACTGAACGTCGCCGAGATTGAACGCGAGCGGAAGGCTCACGAGAGTTGCGCCCTGGCTGTTCTGCAAGTCGACGTGAGTTCCGTCGCCCGAGACCCGGAATGCTCCGGCGTCGATGGTGGTGACAACGGCCTGGTCGACGACCTCGGCGGTGTACGAAACGTCGGGTGACGTCTCCGGAGCTGCGTAAGAAGTACCTGCAGCGATGCCCGTAGCGGCAATGGTCATCGCTGCGACGGCCGCAGCTTTTCGAATGAACATTTTTGATCCTCCCCGGGATCGGGCGGGCGTCAGTCGATGACTCACACCACCCGTTTCCCCTGTGCGTGACGGGCGTAACGATAACAGCCGGTCGGTTGTTATCACCTGCTCGGATCCCGACTTAGGGCTGCCTGACAGATGGACACCTGACGGGCACCGCCTAACGTGACGACCAGACATGTCTGCGTCTGGCCCAGCCCGTCCGACGCAGAAGATCGATCTCTCCAGGCCACGAGCGGTTACCAGCCGGTACCTACAGGCTGGTAATGCTAGTTACTGGCGGGTAACATAACGCAGGTTAGTATCAGTGGGCTGTCCCGAGGTGGCCGACGCGTCGCCCTGAAACGAAAGGCCGCGACATGAATGCCCTGACGATTACGTTGGGCACGATTGGTGCTCTGCTGAGCTTGGTGTGTTGGTACATCTTCCTCTCAGGCGCGCTGAGGATGTTCAACACCGTGCGCATCGGCCAGTCGGCACCCGATCGATGGCGCCCGTTCTTCCCTCGCTTCAAGCAGATGATCATCGAGTTCATCGCGCACACGCGCATGAACAAGTTCCGCAGCGTCGGCTGGGCCCACTGGCTCGTCATGGTCGGCTTCCTCGGTGGGTTCCTGCTGTGGTTCGAGGCCTACGGCCAGACGTTCAACCCCGAGTTCCACTGGCCCATCTTCGGTAACACGTGGGCGTGGCACCTGTGGGACGAGATCCTCGGCCTGGGCACCGTCATCGGTATCACCACGCTGATCGTGATCCGTCAGCTCAACCACCCGCGTCTGCCCGCGCGCCTGTCCCGTTTCGGCGGCTCCAACTTCAAGGCTGCCTACGTCATCGAAGGCATCGTCCTGCTCGAGGGCCTGGGCATGATCATGGTCAAGGCAGGCAAGATCGCGACCTACGGTCACGCCAACCCGTGGACCGACTTCTTCACCATGCAGGTCGCGAAACTGCTTCCCGCCAGCCCCGTCATGATCTCGGTGTTCGCATTCGTGAAGCTGATGACCGGCATGATCTGGCTCGCGATCGTGGGCCGCAACATCACCTGGGGCGTCGCGTGGCACCGCTTCTCGGCGTTCTTCAACATCTACTTCAAGCGTGAAGACGACGGCACCGTCGCCCTCGGCGCGGCAAAGCCCATGATGTCCAAGGGCAAAGTCCTGACGATGGAGAACGTCGACCCCGACACCGACACTCTCGGCGCCGGAAACATCGAAGACTTCTCCTGGAAGGGCTGGCTCGACTTCACCACCTGCACCGAGTGCGGTCGTTGCCAGTCCCAGTGCCCCGCGTGGAACACCGGAAAGCCGCTCTCGCCCAAGCTGCTCATCATGTCGCTGCGTGACCACGGCTACGCCAAGGCCCCGTACCTGCTCGCTGGTGGACGCAAGGACATGGGCGGCGACGAGATCGGTCTCGTCGACAGCGAAGGCAATGTCAAGGAAGGCGCCCTCGCAGCCATCCCCGAGGCCGCGCGCCTCGAGGCCGACCGCAAGCTCGTCGGTGAAACCGTCGAAGGTGAGATGGCCCCGGTCATCGACGCCGAAACCTTGTGGAGCTGCACCAACTGCGGCGCCTGCGTCGAACAGTGCCCCGTCGACATCGAACACGTCGACCACATCATCGACATGCGTCGCTACCAGGTCCTGATCGAATCGGAGTTTCCCTCCGAACTCGCCGGCCTGTTCAAGAACCTCGAGAACAAGGGCAACCCCTGGGGTCAGAACTCCAAGGATCGCCTCAACTGGATCAACGAGATGGACTTCGAGATCCCCGTCTTCGGCAAGGACGCCGACAGCTTCGAGGACTACGAGTACCTCTTCTGGGTCGGCTGCGCCGGCGCCTACGAAGACCGTGCCAAGAAGACCACCAAGGCCGTCGCCGAACTCCTCGCCACCGCGGGAGTGAAGTTCATGGTCCTCGGCGCCGACGAAACCTGCACCGGCGACTCCGCACGTCGCGCCGGCAACGAGTTCTTGTTCCAGCAGCTCGCGATGCAGAACATCGAGATGCTCAATTCGGTCTTCGACGGTATCGAGCAGAAGAAGCGCAAGATCGTCGTCACCTGTGCGCACTGCTTCAACGCCCTCGGCAACGAGTACCCGGAGGTGGGCGGCGACTACGAGGTCGTGCACCACACTCAGCTGCTCAACCGTCTGGTGCGCCAGAAGAAGCTGATCCCGGTTGCGTCCGTGAGCGAAGACGTCACCTACCACGACCCGTGCTTCCTCGGACGCCACAACAAGGTTTACGACGCTCCCCGTGAACTCATGGAAGCCTCAGGCTCCAAGCTCGTCGAAATGCCGCGTCACGGCGAACGTTCCATGTGCTGTGGTGCCGGTGGTGCTCGCATGTGGATGGAAGAGAACATCGGCAAGCGCATCAACGTCGACCGCGTCGACGAAGCGCTCTCCACCAACCCCAAGAAGATCGCCACGGGTTGCCCGTTCTGCCGCGTCATGCTCACCGACGGCGTCACTGCCCGCCAGGAGCAAGGCCAGGGCGAAGGCGTCGAGGTCGTCGACGTCGCGCAGCTGATGCTGAACTCCGTCACCCGCCTCGATCCCGCCCAGCTCGGCGAGAACATCAAGGTGATCCCGCGCGAGAAGGCACCGGTCGCTGCTGAGGCAAAGGCTGAGACCGTCGAGCAGGATCGGGTCGCCGAAGTCGAGGAAGCCGCCGCGACTCCGGAAGCCAAGGCTGCACCGGCAGGCAAGGGTCTGGCCATGAAGGGCCTCGCCAAAGCACCAGGCGCGAAAGCTCCCGGCGCCAAGGCACCAGGCAAGGGGCTCGGAATGGCCGGCGGGGCCAAGGCTCCTGGCGCCAAGAAGGCGGCTCCCGCCGCAAGCGCGGAAGCTCCCGCTGACGAAGCTGCTGCACCGGCAGCACCTGTCGCAAAGCCCAAGGGTCTCGGCTTGGCAGGCGGGGCCAAGGCTCCCGGCGGCAAGGGACTGCAGATGAAGGGCGCCGCCAAGGCACCCGGAGCAAAGGCCGCTGCCGCGCCGGCAGCGGAAGCTCCGGCTGCTGAGGCTGCTGCACCCGAAGCTGCTGCACCCGTCGCCAAGCCGAAGGGTCTGGGCCTGGCGTCCGGCGCCAAGGCACCCGGCGGCAAGGGACTGCAGATGAAGGGTGGGGCCAAGGCTCCTGGTGCAAAGGCTGCTCCTGCTTCTGAAGCACCTGCTGCTGCTCCGGCAGAGGCTCTGGCAGAGGCTCCGGCTGCACCGGCAGAGGCTCCGGCCGCCGAGGCGGAAGCCCCGAAGGCTCCGCCTGCTGCCAAGGCCGGCGGACTCGGATTCAAGTCGGGCGCAAAGGCTCCCGGTGCCCGGAAGGCAGCTCCCGCTGCGGCCCCGGCGCCGGCTGCAGAGGCCCCGGCTCCCGAGGCCGAACCTGTGAAGGCAGAACCCGCTGAAGCGCCTGCTGAGGCGTCCGCACCCGCGGAAGCTCCGGCGCCCGCTGCCGCGCCGCCCGCCCCCAAGGCAGGCGGACTCGGATTCAAGGCCGGCGCGAAGGCTCCTGGCCGCAAGAAGTAAGCGCACCACACGCGAATGCCCTCACCGTCACGGTGAGGGCATTCGTGTTTGTGCGGGAGCCTTTGCCGACCGAGCACCCTTTCCCTCGACCCGACACACCGTCCAGCACACGGAAACCGGTGCTCGCCCTGTGCAAGTGGTGCTCACTCCCCCGCCAACTCGAGGCCGGCGTGTCAATCGGCGACAAGCATCACCGCACCGCGCGCACGCCCGACGCCCCTTTCCTGCTGCCGGCCGATGACGTATCGTCCCTGAGCGATGCCGGTCGCGCCGTGCTCCGGGTGGATGAGGTACGCGGTCACTCGGGTGTCGAGCATGCCGAGTGCAAGGCCCCGAGCATCTTTCACCGGCGTCGACCACGTGCACTCCCCTTCGTCTGCAACCAGACTGTGGGGGTTCCCTCCCGCCGCACTTCGCAGCAGTTCCACGCCGGAGAGCGGCACTCTCACAGAGCGTGTCCATGGCAGAGGCGCCACGATATTTGCGAGCAGCGAAAACGGGATCACGATGAGATCGCCTTGCGCCTGAAGTCCGTCGATCACAGGAATGGACACTTCCTGGTCCAGGTAGTCGAAGACATCGAGGCCGGTGAGGCTGGTGAGAGCGGACAAGGTCATGTTCGAGTTCATAAGTATCACCCAAGGTTTGAGGATTGAGGGTAGAGGGTTCGAGATTCAGGTTCGACGAACGAGACGGGAATAGTCGGTACCGGTGATGCCGTAAGTCCATCCGGCGGCATCCAACGCGGAGGTAAACCATCCGGGTACGTGAAGGCCGTATCGACGCCGATGCCCGTCGCGTTCGAGAGAACCGTTGACCGCGAGGAGAATCCGTCCACTTCGACCCCAGCCCTCCGGCGACGCGTGGAGCTGCAGCAGGCAACCGGCGTTACCGGGATCGTCGGTTTGGTCGACCAGTGTCAGGCCCGCCAGCTCGATGTAGGAATCCCACCCGATCCGCTCGATTGCACATCGACGGATCTCTACATTGCGCTCGTGTGCGATGCGTTCGGCGGTGGGGTCGAGCACTACCCAGTCTGGAACGATCGCTCCGTGTAGAACGAACGCCTTTGTACCGTCTACGAATTCGATTGCGGGGGAATCAGAATGATGCAAGCGCCGTGCTCCCTGCGCGCTGCCCGGAATCGGTTCGGCATGTAAGGCGGTGGGTCGTTCCGCCATGATGCACACGTCGTCGAACGCCCACCACCACCCGGTCGAGTCGGCCAGTGCGGTCTGCACGTCGAGGAGTTCACGGTCTTCCGAGCGGAAGGTCGCAAGACCGAATCGATGGCATGTGTCGTAGTACGCGATTCGATGTGCGTCCTGCTGCCCGTACCAGGTCACTTCCCCGGCCACCGGAGTCGACATCGTTCGTATCGCAGCTGCGACGCCGTCGAACAGCGTGGTGTGCAACGATTCCCAAATGGACGCCCTGATCAGGCGCTCCCCCTGCCGGCGTTCCATCTGCCAGCCAGTTCTCCGACATTCGATTCGCGCGTCCATGCGTCGGCGCGATGCCGCAAACATGCTCGCGATATACCCGGAAGCGCAGTCGAGGCCGGTGCCGTCCAATGACATCTTGGTCGACAGTCCTTCGGTGACGATCAGGTCCGAACCAGCAGACGGCGACGGGACCCAGACGAACTCCGGTTTCGGGAGCCCGGAACGTCGATACAGTTGCGCGACAGAGGCTTCTGCGGTGTTTCGATCAGCAGGACGAGTACACAATCCGCGTTCGAGCCACACGTCGCGGATCTTTTCCAGGGCCAGACTGTCTTCATCGAAGAGATTGAAGTTCTCGGGCAATGTCGCTCGATGTGATGCCGACGAGCGAATCGGTGCGGCGCTCACGCGACGGTGGCGGTGTCCGCCTTTCCTGTAGTCATAGTTGAACAGCCTGGCACGCGAACGCTCCGGACGCAAGGGTTTCCTAGAGCGCGACACCGGGAACCTGCCACCGTTTCCCATACCGAACACCCTCTCCAGCGACGCGAAACCGGTTCGAGCTGTGGACAAGTGGTGTTCACTCACGGCTATCCACACCCCCGGGGTCACGGCTTCCTTTCCAGCGCCGGGCACAGCAAGATCGATCGACATGGGGGAACAGACACATATCATCCGCAGGCCGGACCAACTGTCGATCGGTCGCACCGATGCCGAGATCCGACAGGCCTGCGCTAGTGGAACCTGGGCCAGAATCCATCGTGGTGCGTACGTGGACAGCGGCCACCTGTCCCGCCTCGACGCATACGGACGACATCGATTACGGGCAGAGGCCGTGGCCTGCGCCGCTTCACCCGGTGCCACCGTCAGCCACGTCTCGGCTGCGGTTCTGCACGGTTTCGAACTCTGGAACACTCCGCTCGAGGTCGTTCACCTGTCCCGGAACCGGCGAGGTGGTGGCCGAAAGTCCGCTCGACGTCACGTGCACTCGACATGGCTGGCGGACAACGAGATCACCGAAGTCGATGGGCTGCGCGTCACGACTCCGGCACGAACTGTTGCGGATCTCGCGAGGACACTCACTTTCGAACAGGCTCTCGTCGTGGGCAATTCAGCGTTGCACCGTTCAAGGTTGCCCAAGGACGCGGTTGCAGCATCGCTGGCACTCAGCCCGAACGATCCGCGCCATCGACATGCGCTCCACGCGCTCACCGCGATGGACTCCCGTATCGAAAGCGTCGGTGAATCACGGAGCCTCGCATTGTTCCTGCACGAACACTTACCGCTCCCCGAACCCCAGGTCGACATCCACGACGCTCGAGGGTTCGCCGGCCGCGTCGACTTCCTGTGGCGTGAGCAGCGCACCATCGGAGAGTTCGACGGCCGCATCAAGTACGGCCGACTGGTGCCCGCCGGTCGCAGCCCCGAGGACGCGCTCTGGAACGAGAAGCTCCGCGAAGACCGACTCCGTGACGCAGGGTGGGAGGTCGCGAGGTGGACGTGGGCCGACCTGTCGACCCCGTCACTGGTGGCAAGTCGGATCCTGGCGGCCTTCGCGCGCAGCCACGGGGCCGTCAGCTACTGATCGCAGGCTTCCACAGCTCGAGCGTCGGAATGCCGGGTGGAGTGAATCCGAGCACCTGCCCGTAGAAGGACAGCTCGGCGTTGCGTGAGCTGATGATGGTCGACTGCTTGCGGAATCCGTGAGATTCACCCTCGTAGGCCAGGTACGCGTGCGGAATGCCCTTGGCCACCAGAGCATCCCGGAATCGCTCCGCCTGCGAGGGTGGCACGATCGGATCGTCGAGACCCTGGAGAAGCAACACCGGGCAGTTCAACCCGTCGACGTTGTTGAGTGGAGCACGTTCCGCGTACAGGTCGGCAGATTCCGGCAGCGGGCCGATCAAACCGTCGACGTAACGCGATTCGAAATCGTGAGTTTCCTGCACGAACAGGTCCAGTTCGGCCACGCCGAAATAGGAAGCACCACAAGCGAACACGTCGGACGTCGTCAGTGCGGCCAGAACGGTCCAACCACCGGCGGATCCGCCTTCGATGGCAAGGCGGGCCGGATCGGCAAGCCCCTGCTCGGCCAACCCGTTGACGGCGGTGACGACGTCCTGCACGTCGACGACACCCCACTGACCACGCAATCGATTACGGTACTCACGTCCGTAACCGGTCGACCCGCCGTAGTTCACGTCGACGACGCCGATTCCGCGGCTGGTGAAGAAGGCGTAGACGAGGTTGAGGGCCGGTGCGACGTGCGCCGTCGGCCCACCGTGAACAAACGCGACATACGGCGGTCGTTCATCGTCGAGCCCTTTGTATCGCGGACTGCGCGGCGGATACGCAACGGCGTGAACTTCTCGCCCGTGTCCGTGAGCCACGACGGCTCGCGCTTCCGGAAGGTAGGCAGACTCGGGCAATTCTTCGACCGACGAACGGATTTCGGTGAGTTCGCCGGTACCGAGGTCCAGTTCACGTAGCGCGCCCGCCAGTTTCGCGCCTCCCGAGATGAGCAGTAACCGATCGCCGCGAACCTGCATGAGGCCGATGCTGGTGACACCCGGGGTCGCGATGTCGCGCAGTTCCCCCGACGCCGGGTCGAGTACCGCCAGCGTGTCGGTTCCGACGGTGCGTGCGGTGAGAAGGTGCCCGTTGCCGAGTTCGACGAACCAGCGCCCACCGAAGCGCCACTGCGGGCCACCGAAATCCGCGTTCACCGGGCAAATCGGGCTGATCTTGCCGCCGACGTGATAGATGTTCCACCAGCCGCTGCGATCGCTGATTGCGTAGAGTTCGTCGTCGGTGATCCACTCCGGCTGCAGGACGGACTCTTCAAGTCCGCCGATCAGCACGGAATACGCCTGAGCGACGCCGTCGACGAGTGGAGCTACCCTCAGTTCGGTACCGTCCCAGGGCATTTGCGGATGGTTCCATGCGATCCAGGCGATCTTGGTTCCACTCGGCGAAAGCCTCGGTGACGAGAGGAAGTCCGAGCCGCCGACGATCGAGCGGATGTTGCCGGAACCGTCCAGCGGAATCGCGCAGATATCGCGAGTGATCGCCCCGTCCTCCGCGTGCGCTTCCCGAACCGCCCACACCTCGCCGTTCACGATCTGCAGGTCTGCGTATCGCCACGCGGCCGGCGACGCCGGTTCGGGCGTCAGAGCCCGTGGAGTGACTCCTTCGAGGATGTACACCCGTTGATCGGAGAATTCACTGAAGACCAGTTTTCCGGACTCGGTGACCGTCCAGGCGCCACCGCCGTACTCGTGAACCCTGGTTCGCGCGTTCCACGGCGCGGGGAGGATGTCGACGGGTTGGTTGTCGAGACCAGATCGACGGATCGAGGTCCGACCACCCTCGGTCGGACGAAGTTCAGCCCACCAGATCTCGTCACCGACGTATCGTCCACCCTCGACAGGATGCCCACCTGCAGCCAGATCAGCTGCTCCGATCGGAGAAGTCCACGATCCGTACGGGGCTGCAATCTGCTCGCTGGGGGTCATCGCTCGACAATAGCCAACGGGGCGTGCGACACGGTCCCCGACAATGCACTTGCACAGTGGTGGAATCATGTAACTCGTGAGCACACCAGAACCCGTCCGCCACCGTCAGCCGCAGCGCGAGCTGGAGCAGTCGTCGAAGCTCCAGAACGTCCTGTACGAAATCCGTGGACCGGTGCACGCGCATGCCGCCCGGTTGGAGGCGGAAGGACACCGGATCCTCAAGCTCAACATCGGCAACCCGGCACCGTTCGGATTCGACGCCCCCGATGTGATCATGCGGGACATGATCGCCGCCCTGCCCTATGCACAGGGCTATTCGGAGTCGAAGGGCATTCTGTCGGCGCGGCGCGCAATCGTGACGCGTTACGAGCTGGTTCCCGGCTTCCCCGAGCTCGACGTCGACGACATCTACCTCGGCAACGGTGTTTCCGAACTGATCACGATGACCATGCAGGCCCTCCTCAACAACGGCGACGAGGTTCTGATTCCAGCACCGGACTACCCCCTGTGGACTGCGATGACGAGCTTGTCCGGAGGCACGCCCGTCCACTACCTCTGCGACGAGGCCAACGACTGGAATCCCGATATCGCCGATATCGAATCCAAGATCACCGACAAGACCAAGGCTCTCCTCGTCATCAACCCGAACAACCCCACGGGTGCGGTGTACTCGATGGAGGTTCTGCAGCAGTTGGTCGATCTGGCACGCAAGCATCAGCTTCTGCTGCTCGCCGACGAGATCTACGACAAGATCCTCTACGACGACGCCAAGCACATCTCGCTGGCAACACTTGCCCCTGATCTGCTGTGCCTGACGTTCAACGGCCTCTCGAAGGCCTACCGCGTCGCCGGCTACCGCTCCGGCTGGGTGGCGATCACGGGCCCGAAGGATCACGCGGCCGGCTTCCTCGAGGGACTCGATCTCTTGGCGTCGACCCGTCTGTGCCCCAACGTCCCCGGACAGCACGCCATTCAGGTCGCCCTCGGCGGTCACCAGAGCATCGAAGACCTGATCCTGCCCGGCGGCCGCCTGCTCGAGCAGCGCGACGTCGCTTGGGAGCGATTGAACATGATTCCGGGCGTTTCGTGTGTGAAGCCTCGCGGCGCGCTCTACGCGTTCCCTCGTCTGGATCCGAACGTCTACGAGATCTACGACGACGAGAAATTGGTTCAGGACCTGCTTCTCCAGGAGAAGATCCTGATGGTTCAAGGCACCGGGTTCAATTGGCCGAATCACGATCACCTTCGGATCGTCACCCTTCCGTGGGCCCGAGATCTCTCCGTGGCCATCGAGCGATTCGGCAACTTCCTCACCAGTTACAAACAGTAGATTCTCACGCTGAATCCGGCTGAAATCGAGTAAACAATTCGTTGTACAAATGCCCCGTAAACGTAAAACTGCGGGTCATTTGTGCGACCTTGGTCACATTTTTCGCAAACCAGGCGGTTTGATTGACTCTTTAACTATTTAGTGACCTGCCCCGATGTGAAAACGGTCCAACCGGTACGTGATTCGTTGTGAAATTGGTAGTTGGACAACGCGCCAAATCGGTTTGAAATTGGGTACATTAGTTAGCAGCACTTCGGTGCCGCGAGCACCTGGTATCCCTCCCCCCCCTGTGGATACCAGGTTGGTGGCGGGGACAACCCCCCCTGTTCCCCGCCACCCAGCTCGACCAATCCCAGTTTCACAACCCCTCATCGGTAGCACCGGTTTTCGCCGACTCTGCCTTGCAGCGACACTGCCTTTCACCGACACTGCCGTCAGAAGCTGACCATTCGCTTCGGAGCCGATAACATTGCACCGGTGCAAATCCCCAGTCCGACACTCAGTTTCCGATGAGTCACGGCCATGGCCACGGTGGCCCCATTCAGATCGGCCCCACCGCATCACGCGTCGTCATCGGGTTGCTCGTCGTCATCGGCATGGTCGTCGTCGCGGCAGCTGTCGCACTGTGGCCGGACAAGAACACCATTCCCGTCCCACTCCCCTTCCAGAATGCCGACGGCAGCTCGGTGGAAACCGAGGCGGGCACCGTCACGATGCAGGATCTCGGCGACTGCGGAAGTTCCTCTGCCGGAAGGGTATTCGTCGGTGCCCCGCAACCGCCGCCTACCTCCGCCTACCAGTGCCAGCGAAGTATCGTCGATATCGAATCCGGGCCGAATGCCGGAACGAAGACATTGCTCGAGGTCATTCCGGGCGCCGGTCAGCCGGACCTTCGCGTGGGTGACCACATTCGGCTGGTGCGTCAGACCGACCCGAACGGAAACACGCAGTACTCCTTCGAAGACTATTCGCGTGGGCTCCCGCTGGCGTTGATCGTCATCGCGTTCGCCGTCGTCATCATCGCAGTCGCACGGTGGAGAGGGCTGCGCGCACTCGTCGGCCTGGTGATCGCCTTCGGCGTAGTCGTCGGGTTTCTCCTACCCGCTCTGCTCGACGGCAAGCCTGCGATACCGGTTGCGCTGGTCGCCGGGGCGGTGATCTTGTACGCGGTTCTCTATCTGGCGCACGGGGTCTCACTCAAGACCAGTTCTGCTTTGCTCGGCACCCTTGCCGCCATGGTGCTCGCCGCGGTTCTCTCCTACCTCTGCATTGAACTGACACACCTCACCGGTTTGTCTGAAGAGCAGAACACCAATGTTCAGACCTATATCGAGCACATAGACATCACCGGCCTGCTGCTGGCGGGCTTCATCATCGGCTCGCTCGGCGTTCTCAACGACGTCACCATCACCCAGGCATCCTCGGCATTCGAGTTGGCCGAACTCGACAAGCATGCGTCCCGTCGAAAAGTCTTCGGCGGTGCGATGCGGGTCGGACGTGATCACATCGCCAGCACGGTCTACACCTTGGTTCTCGCGTACGCGGGTGGGGCGCTGCCACTGCTACTGCTCTTCAGCGTCAGCGGGCGCCCTCTTCAGGACGTCCTGGTCGGTGACGCCGTCGCAATCGAGATCGTAAGGTCCGCTGTCGGCGGAATAGCCCTGGCGCTTTCGGTTCCACTCACCACTGCCATCGCCGTGATTCTCGCCCGTCCGCCCGGTAGCGCGGTCAAGGCCGGCCCCACGTCAGGTGGCCGACACTCCAAACGCTGAAAGCGAGCTGTTCAGCGAAGCAGACGGGAAAGTATGCTCCCACGACGCTTGAACCTGACGCAGTCACAGAGGGCGCAGTCGGTTCCCGCACGATGATGGCTGTGTGCCACCTCTGCATGACCGCATGCACATACTTCGCCCTCGCCATTAGCCACGGCGCCATCGTACTGGACTGCACAAACCCGACCAGTCGGTCGCATCAGGCAAATCGCTCGCACATGGAAGTTCACAATTTATTCGCGCTATCACCCGCCTTGAAGAGCAACGATTCTCAATAGAGCAATTTTGACCGACCCGTCGACATGCACAAGTTAACTACTGGCAAGTAGCATCGGAAGATCGACTTCCGAAAGTGGACATGACGCACTCATCACCGGTCACAACCGTGGCATCACCAGAAACGCCAGCTACAGACAAGCGCAAGTTCGAGTACGACTCGATCGCCGTGCTGATCTCGGGCGCCGTCACGGCAGTACTCGGGCTGGTGTTCTGGGCAGTCACAGCTCGGATGTATCCGGTCGACGTTGTCGGCCGGGCATCTGCGGTGATCAATTCGGCGGTGGTACTGTCCACTCTGTCTACGTTGAGCCTCGGATCGATGTACGAGCGATTCCTACCTTTGGCAGGAAGCCGTGCCGGCGCACTGGTGGCGCGCGGATATCTCCTCGTAGCGCTCCTCGCGACAATCCTCGCCACCGCACTGTTGATGTTCGGTCCACGTGAAAAACTGTTCTCCTCGGGGTGGGCCATGCTCTCGTATGTAGGGCTCGTCGTTACCCTCGCGCTGTTCGCCCTCGAAGACCAGACCACCAACGGTCTTCGAGTTGCGAGGTGGTCAGCCGCGAAGAACATCGTTCATGCCATCGCCAAACTAGCTCTTGTCGCGTCACTGGCATTCACAGCGCATGAACTTGCTGTCGTCGGAGCCTGGGGTGGGTCGGCGGCGATCGCGGCCCTGGTCCTCGGTGTTGCGATACGTCGGAAACTGCGCACGCGAGGTGAGTCCGCGGCCCAACCGGCACTTCCCCCTGCACGTGAACTGTGGTCGTACTTCGGCCACTCGTACGGCCTCATGACGCTCGGTTCCCTTGCCCCGCTTGCAGTGCCGCTCGTTGTCATTTCACTTCTCGGCGCGGAGGAGAATGCATACTTCGCGATAACCTGGGCATTGGTGAGCGCCCTGTTCGTACTCTTCTACATGCTCATGGGCCCATTCGTCTCAGAGGCGAGCGCCTTTCCGACGCAGATACAGCCACTGACCCGTCGATTCATCGCACTACTGTCCGGACTCGCCGTTCTCGGTGCAATCTTTCTCGCACTCGTGGCACCGGTTGCGCTGGGATCCGTCGGCGATCACTATCGGAGAGAAGGCACGACCCTACTTCGCTTGTCTGCGATCATCATTCCGATATCCGCACTCGTCGTTCTACACAACGCACTCGCCAGGGTGTACCAAAGAATGGGCTCGGCTGTTGTTGCGCAAGTACTCAACACCATCGTGGTCATCGCCGGATCAATTGTCCTGACACCTCACGTCGGCATAGCCGGTGTCGGCTGGTCCTACCTCGCGGCCGAAATTCTCTCCGCAGCAATTGTTTCGGTTCCACTGGTCGGAATGTTGCGACGCGCCGCACGTACTCCGACTCAAATCGAATCCAACGAATCGACGGTCGATCACCAGCCGGGGGCATAGACGCTCACCCAATCGATTTCGACGTTCGAGACCGCAGGCGTACCCGCAGATGGACAGGACCCCACTCCCCACGCCACTTTCCGCGCGCAGGCCCCGGACTCGGTTTGCAGTCCGAGCCACATCGGCGTCGCCGGAACCTTGGTTGCAGATTCGAACGTAGTCCACACGCGACCGTTGAGAGTGCCGCGAACAATTCCTGGCCCCCACTCCACTCCCACCGTATTCCAGTTGCTGAAGTCGCCTGTGATGTCTGCTTGCCCCTGACCGAATCCATCTGTCGGTGTATTCCAGTGTACGAACGCCGACATCGACTTCCGGTTTCCGTCAACAGTTTCCGCAATGTCGATCTCGGGGGGCCATATTTCATTCTTCGGCCACAACAGAAGATGGAAGCTGATCTCGTCGGACTTGTCTGCTCTAAATCTCATTTCCCATTTGCCATACTGCTGCGCGCGGGTGAAGTTGGAAACCCCACCCGTGAGCCATCGACCATCTACTTGTTGCGCACGAAGCTGCAGCTTGCCACCGTCGAGGCGAACCATCGACGGATCCCACCAGCTCGCCGAATTGCCACCTGGTGCACCATAGTAAGGACCCCAGTCCCCGCCCAGCGAACACCGGTCGAAGTTGTCGATGAAGATCTGGCGCCACTTCGGCCAGGTCGAAATATTCCCGACCGGAGCAGGTTTGGTACCGGAGCTCGCTACCGAAGAACACAGCGAAGCTGCGCTCACAGTTGCCTGCGGCACTATTCCCACAAGAACAGACAGAAGAAGAAGATTGAGCCAACCGAAGAACCGCTTCGAAACTCGCTGCCGTGGATTTACCATCATGCCACCGTCTAGTCGCAGTGAATGTTCATCTGCTACGAGAGCATAACGCACCAATTGGGACTAAAGGTATAAATTTTCAGCGACAATTAATCCACAGCTACTACCGACGTGGAGTCAGTTCGATCAGTTCGAGATCAGTACTTCGCGCAGACTCGACAGCTGCCAGAGCCGCGAAATCGGGCGAGTAGACGCTGACCCAATCGATATCGATGTCAGCGATTGCCGGCGACCCCGAAACCGGGCAATCCCCCGTTCCCCACTCCCTCTGCTTGTCACATGCCCCGGCTTGCGCCTGAATCCCCAACCACATGGAAGTCGATGGAACAAAAGATGATTCGAATTCAGCCCACTCACGATCGTCGACAAGGTACCGAACAATTCCCGGGCCCCACTCCACACCGACGGTATGCCATTCGTCGAATCGACCAGTTGTGTCCGCTTGTGCGAAGTGATGCTCACCTTCGTCGGACCAATGAATGAAAGATGACATCGACTCACGTCGACCCGACACACTTTCCGCGATGTCGATCTCTGGCGGCCATACCTCGTCTCGCGGCCACAGCAACACATGATAGCTGATCTCGTCCGATACCCCCGCCCGCAGACGAACCATCCATTTCCCATAAGTTTGCGACACTGCACTGTTAGAAACACCGCCAGTGACCCACTGGTCACCATCCTGCTGCGCACGCAGGCGCAAAACCCCTTCGGTGACGCTGACTTGCTCAGGCTCCCACCAACTGTGAGGATCACCCCCAGGCTTGCCGCTGTACGCCCCCCACATTTCTCCCAACTCGCAGCGATCGAAGTTGTCTACGAAGACTTGCTTCCACCCGCGCAGATCCCCTGTCGGCGCATTCGTGGTGCCTGGCGCGCTCGGTCCTTCTTCACATGCGTCGGTTGGCACGTCACCCGTGACCGAACACCCCACTGACAAGCACAAAGCGACAACTCCACCGATGGCCGTTATTTTGTTGAACAACAATGTGTTTCACTCCTGACTCGAGATCAGCGCGATCTGGTCGAATCGTAAGAACACCACGGCGGCTGCACACAGGACCAGGACGACCCCGAGAACGGTAAGAGCTCTCGCAGCCTTCCCACGGCCGATGGTGCCGAGGTCCGGCACCTGCCGTTCCCGAGTCACCGTAATCAGAGTGAGCACAACGAACAACAATCCGAAGATGCATGCTCCCAACAGATTTGTCATCGCTGTTCCAGGTCGATCTCGGGGGCACCAGCGCGACGCAGCACGGTGACATCGGCATTCTCGACGACGATCTCGAAATTGCCGGACGCGAGCATATCGGCGATGGCATCGTCGAACATTCCCGCAGGGTATCCGTATTGAAGGGATATCTGGGAGGAAGCCTGCTGCGCAACGAATACGTAGTCCGGATCTCGATCAGCGACACATGTATCGAAGTTGTCCAGGCAATCGATCGAATCAACTTGAGAAACCGTCACTCCGGTGAGAATTCGCGGGGAGACCAGTTGCGCGGACGGTCCCCACGCCATGATCGTGGCACCGTCCGGTACTGACGCGAGGAGTGCATCACCAATCCGGATCTGATAAGGCGACGAGTGCTCGAATGAGGTGTTCAACCCTCGAGTAGCGGTGAGAATGACGGAGAGAACGAGAATCGACAGCGACGCCATGACAACACGCGGTATACGCCCGCCACGCCGTCGTCTCGAATTCATCAGAACGTTCCGAAGCGCAGCGGCACTACGCACAATCGTCACGGCGCCAAGTGGAGCCAGGATCGGAGCTGCCATGACAAAACACCGAATGACCACTTCGCCGCCGTAACTCTGTACTGCCACCAATCCGAAGGGAACCACACACAGCACTCCCGACATCAACCACGTCTTTCGTCCACGTGTCAGAACCCAGCCGAGGAACCCGAGCAATCCCATGAAACCTGTAGCTGCGAGCCGCAGATATTGCATTGCTTGGTAGGTCGGCCCGGAGCCGATGCGTTTGCTGACACCGCCTTGCACCGCGCCGCTCACCTGCCCGACATCTGACAGCAACGCCTGAAGGTGGCCTTTCCAGTAGTCGACTGCGCCGTAGCTGAACCAGACGAGAAAGAGCGCGCCGGCGGCCACCCACAACAACCGATAGCGAGTCGATCCCGTCAGCGTGAACATCAACAGTGCACCGACCATCACCATCGGCGTCAACTGGTGTGTCACAACCATCGCCGCCAGAATCACAACCAGAATCGCCTCTACGGCGAGGGTCTGCGCCGAACTCTGTCCAGGCACACGCCCCGGAGTGCGACGAGATGCGCCGACAGTTCTCGCCACCAACCCTCCCTCGACCACGGGGAGTGGAGCACGACGCAGTTGCCACAAGAGCACTGCAATCACGCTGGTGTAGAACATCATTGCGGTTGGTTGTGGCGCAAAGTAGTCCTGTTGGTACCAGTTGAAAAGCAAATAGACAAACACGCCCAGCCATGCCACACGTCGACTCCGTGATATCGACAACCCGATCGAGTAGATCGGCAACGCGATCATCGCGTTGAAGAACACGGGTGCCCAGATGAAAATGGCGGTGAAATCGGTAATCCCATAGGCGGTACTCATTTGGGCGCTCCCGGAGAAGAATCCAGCCCAACTGAAGCGCGCGTCGGAGGGTGGTGGAAGTTCTCCGAAATGGACGAGTATCTCGATGAGACCACGATGTACGTAAGCTGTGGGGATTGATGTCACCCCGTCTGCAAGGCTTACCAGCAAAGTCGTGAATGTGATCAAAGTCAGTGCTGCGACAGTCAGCACTACTGCGTCGAGTCTGCGCGAAGTCAGTGCGATCCCGGCTACGAGTGAGACCAGGAAAAGCGCAACGTAGTACGCCCACCCGATTTCTGGAATGATTCCTGCCGCGCCTGCGGCAGCGGTGTCCAGAGTTCGAACTGCCACCGCGAAGAAGAGCACTGCAACCGTGATCGTCACACCGGCGAGCATTCGCCGACGCCCTACCCGCGGCGGTCCGATCTCTCGATAGGGCATAACCTTCCACGCCACCGCACAGGAGAGGAGGGACAGCCCGCACAGCACTGTCTGAATCAAGGTCGGATGAAATGCGCCGATAACGAACTGAGACTGCGCAACAATGATGTTGACCGAGAGTGAGAGGCTTATCCCCACTGCCGTCGTGATCACTGGATCCGGAATGCGAACCATGAGTGCAATAGGCACACCAGGAACCAGAACCGTCGTCGCGACCCCGATCAACACGCGCAGTGAGAATGGAACTCCCTCCCCTCCATCGCGGCGAACAAGCAACGCGAGAATCAGCGCGGTACAGGTCAATACAGCGATTGCGATGAGGACGACATGATCGAGTCCCAGTTGTGCGGTGCGAGTGGTTCCGCCGTCATCGAGGTCACCTCGATGACGACCTCGCTTCGTTTCCGCGTCCCCCTTAGTCGACGCCTGTCCGACGATCATCGGGACAACTGATCCGCCTGCGCCCGTCTACGACGCAGGCGTAGCTTGCTGGAAGCGTACAGATAGGGGCCGGCCAGATACCCGGCCAGTTCCACTCGCTTGAGATCGCCGGGCATCGTTGTACTTCTGTCACCGAAACGCGCAGTGTCGGGAACGAGAAGCATGCGCACACCTCGGGGCACGACCTTCAACAAACCCAGAGCAGTCCGGTCGCCGCCCGAAATGATCTTGACCAAAACCGCGGACATTCCCGTTCCGTAGCCGTACATCTGGTCCCGCAACTCCGCGACACTCGCGCGGTGATGGTGTCCTACTGTTGCCTCGGGGGCGTAAACCAGCGTCGCTCCAGCAAGAACTACCCGCCGAAACAGGTCGAGGTCTTCGCCTCCGAGCGTCGGTGTTCCGGGTCCGAGTGCCTCGTCGAACCCGCCGAGACGTCGGATGCTTTCGGTGCGGAAGGCCATGTTGTTGCCGCTACCGAGTTCGCCTGCCGTGTAGGGGAAAAGCGGTGAAGTCCCCCGCTGACCCAATCCGATCGAAGCAATTTTCGGCGTCTCCATCGCCCACAAGGTCGTGGTATCGCCCTTGTCGAATATGCCCACTTCCTCGAACCACCGTTGTTCGGCGGTGTCGATGCCAATTCCCACAACGCGACCGGTCACCGCAGCAACCTCGTGGGAGGCGTCGAGCACGAAGACGTCCAAAATCTTCTCGATCCACAATGGGTCGGGCTCCGCGTCGTCGTCGGTGAAGGCCACGATTCGCCCGTTCGCGTGGTGAAGTCCGAGATTACGCGCGGCAGAAGCACCTTTGACTGGTTGTCTCAGTATCACGCAACGCTCGTCGTCCATCGCCGACAGGACCTGGTCCACGCGATCGGTATCAGGTTTGTTGTCGACCACCAGAATTTGCAGATTGTGGTGGCTCTGACCCAACAGAGCGTCCAGTGTCCGAGCGAGCGAATCACGGCCGACGGTGGCCACGACCACAGACACCAGTTCATCGGCGTTTATGTCGTCGCAGTCGTCAACCAGGTGCTCTCCACCGAATACGGTTCTCGCCGAAAGGAACCCGAGCAAGGTGGCAAGGAACCCGAAAATCAGAGCTGCCGCGCGGGCTGGCGCGAAGCGATCGCCTCGAATCGAATCCTTGGCTGCGGTGAAGATTCCACTGCTCAAGACACCGACGACGTACGCCCGTTCGTTGGACAACCCGTCCGCGCTCCCCACCGCTTGGGTGAGAATTCGCTTGGACCGACCTTCGTAGAAACAACGTCGACGAAAATAGCGAAACTGCTGGCGGTCGGCAGGAACAAAATGATCGACTGCGAAATCACAGACTCGCAGTATCTTGGCAGTGCGATCCCGCTGGCGGATCTTGATTCCCATCAGCGTCTCCTCACAACCGACCGGCAACGTGCCGACCCGCCCGAGTTCGCTCGAGAACCCGCCGATGGACTCGAGCGCGGTGCGCCGAACCGCCATACATGCGCCGATCGGATTGCGAATCTGTTCTCCGTCTGGTGGGAGGCCGCGGTAGTCGCAGCCGACGACCCAGCCGTATTCCTCCGGAAACCACCGAGCCTTAGACCCCTCGTACCGTGCGTGCACTGCCCCTCCGACTGCCGCAATCGTGGGATCTGCACTCATCGTTGCTCGGATCGCGTCGATCCCGCCAGTTCGGAGGATCGCATCGTCGTCGAGAAATGCCACCAGATGACCGTTGCCTGCACTGATTCCGCAGTTTCTCGCGCCGGACAAGCCCTGCTCGGCAGTGTTGGGCACCACCCGGACCCCCGTTGGTACGTGTGCACGAACATGAGCAAGCATGGACTCGTTGTGATCGATGACAACAACGACCTCGTCGCCTGGGCCGTTTGCCTGGACAGTGGCGGCATCAACCGCAGCGAGCAGCATCTCGAGCCGACTCATGCTGTACGCGCAGATCACCACGGATACCGAACATGTTGTCTTGTCGAGGAATTCGACCTTCGAAACCGGCGACGAAGACATGATCACCCCTGCCCGTTCGAATCGAACCTCGATATTCGCCTCCGCCGTCCTGCGTCACGGAGCAGAGCTCTGTACGACGTGGCGAACGAATCTGCTCGTCGCTCGATGGACAGGTCGTCTCTGGACCGGCCCAACGCCTCGGCGGCGATTCGGGTGCATAGTGCGGGATCGCCGAGAAGCCGTTGTGCGGCAACGGTCAAAGAATCGACGTCCCCTGTCCGGAAGACCACGCCGGTCCTGTTGTCGTGAACGAAGTCGCGCAATCCTCCACTGTCACTGGCTATCACCGGGACTCCGGAGGCTTGAGCTTCCAACGCGATCAGCCCGAAAGGCTCGTCGTGAGACGGGCACGCGAGGACGTCGACGGCACGCAGAATCGACGGAATGTCATTTCTGGGCGACAGGAACCGATGGGCGCCCGGCATCGATGCCCGCGCCAAGGTGTGCAACGCGTCGACAAATGCAGCGTCATTCTTGGCCGGTGCGCCGACAACAGCCAGATGTACGTCAACTCCCGATCGACGCAACGACCCCAGTGCCTCGATCAACTCGCCGATGCCCTTCTCTCTGTCCAACCTCCCCACCACCGCCACGAGCAATGCTCGGGGATCTGCTGACAGCTCGGCGCGAATCGATGGATCGGCCACTCCCGGACTAAATCGAACAGAGTCGACACCTTGATGGACGACCCGGGTCTTCCTCCGTGCCAGCGGGCCCAACTGCTCGAATACAGCCTCGCTCACGGCGACTGCTGCGTTTGCGGTGGACACCGCACTACTCATCACCAGCCGCCCACCACCTGGGGGCACGATGTCGTGCAACTCGAGCAACGACGGCCTTCCTGCTAGTCGCGCGGCGAGCACGACGTCCACGTGAGTCATCAAGTCGTTCGAATGGACGACATCGAAGGAACGAACCTTCCCGATCAAAGCCTTGACCGCGCGCATACTTTTCGGGACTTGCGAGAAAAAGTCATACTTGGAGTTGAAGCCTTCCCCGCTTGTCGGACGCAATCCAACTCGTTTGGGAATTTCCAGCGGAACATATTCAAGGTTCGATTCTGTCCACCAGCGCCGGGTCGGGGTATCTCCGGACGGGCCTGCCAGCGACAATTGAATACCTTCCGAGGCAAGAACGAGAGCTAGATTTCGGAAGCTGTGATCGGTTCCGCCGACATTCTCCGAAAGCGTCACTCCAAGCACTTTGATAACCTCGCTACGCGTCACTGAATTAGCATACCAAGAAAGAATCACGCGCCATGAGGACACAATTTCCGAAATGTCGCATATCTCCCCACTTTCTACTATTAGAAAGGCCTCACCGTGCGAAATGAGATTCAGCCCACGCGCTACAAAGTTACCGATCTCGACGTTGCCATGGTTGAAAACTGGACATTAGTCGCAATGGGGCCAATCGACCATGGAGGTGTGGAAGGAGTTCGCGCTGCGCTCCGCACGATCGCGTCCTCGGGCCCACACGCGCGAGTCGGACTGATCCCGAGCAGTCGAACTCGGAATTGGGTGTTCGAACCGGACTCACTGCAGCGCGGCGTGCACGAAATCCCTGCTGTTCACACACAAGACCTACCTGCCACCCTCGCCGCTGCGGTCCGCCTGGCCGACGTGTCGCTGCCTATTGCGGTGACGGTCTGCGGCCGATACCTGATCGTGCGACTTGCACACGGAGTGGGAGACGGCCAGACCACAGTCAATCTCACGCGCGCGCTCGCTGACCCTGCGACGCGTACCGGCAAAGTCCCACAATGGTGCACTGCGCTACAACCGACACGATTCCCTCTGACGGCCGCCTCCTGGAATCTTTATGCGTCGAGCCCCGGCAAGCTTCTCCGCAGCGTGACCGCAGGGAGACCGAAAGAGGTTTCTTCACAACCAATTACAGCGAAGTGGCAACCTTCCCATCACGTCGGATTCGCAACATCGTCACCCACTGCGCTTGGTGATCTCGCGGCTTGGAGGAAAGCAAACGCCGTTCCCGCGTCGTTGTCGTCGATCTTCTTCGCCTCCATAGTGCGCGCACTTCGAGAGGAAGGTATCAAGGTGGACAACACTGTGAAGGTCCTGTTCGACGCCAGGCGGTACCTCCCCGAGAACCACCGGACGCTCTCCAACTTCGCGGCAGGCCTGGACTTGTCATTCGACGATGCGGGCTCACCTGCATCTGTCGGGGACGGTATCTCCGCCGCGGCCGATTCGGGTCGACCGCTGCTCAATCTCGCCGCCACTTCAGTAAAGTCCCGACTCGGTCGCATTACGCGCAGGCCGGTGGGAGACGCTGTGACGAGCGCTCCGGCACACCCTCGTGCGCGCATCGCTTACAGCGATATGTCAGGCGCTCCGCAGTTCAAGAATTTTCCATTGACCGGCACCCCGAAAGAATCTGTCTATATCGCGACCTTGTTACCTGAAAGTCCCGAACATATCGTGATTGCAGTCGGACGACTGGGAACCTTGAACAATGTCTCGTTTTCGTTTCACGACAATGTATTCGACGCCGAAAGAATCGGATCCGCATTCGAGAATGCATGCAAAAATCCACTGAAGTTCTTCAGAGAAGGAATCGCTGAATGATCCACTCGGACTACAACGAAGAATTCGTCGCAAACAAAGGAAACGGCAAATGCTCGCACATTATCGAGCTGTTCGCCAGATACGCGTGGATTTCGACATTCCTGTTTTTTGTGTGTGAATTCTTGACCGCGTGGAGCTGGCGAGGAAACTACTCGCGCCGCAATCAATTCGTAAGCGAACTAGGTGTTCGTGTCTGCGACAGTCGTGCGGGCGTGTGCAGTTGGTACTGGTTGATGAACATTTCTTTCGTGACCACTGCACTGGGAATATCTGTCGGCACACTATTGTGGTGGAAGTCGCGAGTCGTATCGCCTACAGAAGGCTCCTTTCTACTCGTGTCGGCAAGCGGTTTGATCCTGATCGCCGTGTCGTCCCTCGACCGCGGATCGATCCTCCATGGAATCGGTGCAAACATGTATTTCGTCTTGGCCAACACCGCCGTGATCATGATCGCGACCTCGTCCCGGACGCTCCGCAGACCGTCCCCAGCAAAATGGGTCGCCCTCGCAGCCGGAGTACTCGGACTGAGCGCCTACTTCATCCACACAGTCGGCGGTCTCGGCATGCTCGGGCTGGGCACGATCCAAAGGTTCACGGTGTACCCCTCACTGATCGGCCTGATCGCGCTGGCGACGGTCCTGGGCTCCGAACCGGCAACCAGACGCGAACAGGAACCGATTTAATGTGCGCTCCAACCTGCTTCAGCTGACGATCGACTCAGGCAACGTCAATTTTTGCGGGTCGAGAGGGATGGAACGACGCGAGGTGGCGCCCCTGCGCGCGCTGCGTCGGCGGCGCCACTCCATCCCGATGATACGCAGCACGCGCATTCCGTCAGAGAAGGCATTGAGGTTGCTGACACCGTGAATTCGATCGGCCTCGAAGCTTCCGACTTCCGCAATTCCCAATCCGGCGGCAGCTACACGAACATTGATCAACGTCTCGATCTCGAATCCGTCACCCCACTGAGCTGCAGCAATGCCTGTATCCGGGAGCTGCATGACGTCGAGTGCATTGCGCCAGAACGCGTTGTACCCATAGCAAAGGTCTGTGAAATGCGTACGAAAGAGGATATTCACCAGGGAATTCAGGCCGTAGTTGCCTAGCCGCCGCAACTTTGTGATGTCCGAACTTCCACCCCCTGCGATAAATCGCGAACCCTTGGCGAAGTCGGCCCCATCCACGAGTGCCTGCACGAAGAGCGGAATCTCGCCGGGGTTGGTGGACCCGTCGGCATCGATCATGACAATTATGTCGCCGGTCGCCGCCTCGAACCCGCACGCCAGGGCGTTTCCTTTTCCTTTGCGCGTTTGTGTGATCACCGTGGCGTCGGGCCACAACATCGTGGCGACCTCGACGGTGTCGTCAACCGAATTTCCATCGACGAACACGATCTCGTCGATTCCCTTCGGCATCTGAGCAGCCACGTGAGGCAGATTCTTCGCCTCGTTCATCGCCGGCACGATCACCGTGACACGGGGGCGCATCGTCGCCGAACGCATACGCTCGTCTGCCGCAGGGGCGTCGTTGTCCATGATGTGCTTCCTTCGGTCGTGTGCCTCACAGTGATGCTCAATCGATACAGATTCATCGAATCGCTACCAATCAGCAAATCGAAACCTACACGAATCTGCGCCGAATGCACGGGATAGTCATCCGTCTGAGCGCAAACCATGACCTCGTTTGTATAAGCCAAATCGTCGCAAGATACTGTTCGCAAGGCGAATAATTACAGCTCAAAGGGGGAATTGCCTGAATTTTTGGGCGAAAAGAGACCAACAACCCGGTTATTGGAACACGAAAGCAAAGAAATTTGGCACCAAAGTAAAGTAGCCAGAAATTTGCTCATCCAGCCTTCGGGAACCCTGTGAAGTCGATCACCGGACCTGCTTTGCGAAGGCCGCGCCGCCCGTCAGGAACAGCCCAACCGGCCCCAGAGTCCACGAATCGGCGACTCAGGGTCCAGGAATCAACTGCTCAGAGTCCGGGAATCGGTGGGAGAACCGGCAACAGAATCGGCGGAAGCCCCGGGATGTAGATCGCCGGCGGTGGCGGCGCGGGCGCGGGCGCGGGAGGCACGTAAGTGTCCTGCACGACTGGCGGAGCCTCGACGACCGGAGGGGCTTCCTCCGTCGTCGTCGGGGGCGCGGTCGTTGTGGTCGTCGGCGGCGGAGTAGTCGTGGTCGTCGGTGCCGTCGTGGTCACCTCGGTTGCCACGGGTCCGGCGTCCTCGGAATCGAAGACCTTTCCTCCGTAGCCCAATCCCAGCCCCACGATCACGATCGCCGCGATCACACCGGCGCCGAGGCCCGCGAACCGTAGCGGGTTTCTCGGCTCTTTGGATGTCGATTCAACGGGTTGTGTCCCGGCGAGCCAGGACGGGTGTGCGGTTCCTGCCCCGGGTCCCTCGCCTTCGTACATCGCCGAGTACGCCTGGGCGTCAACCATCACGGCCTCGGTGTCTGCGTCACGTTCTGTGCCGAATCCGTCCGTGGCCTGGTCGCTGTCGGCGACCACGAGATCTGCGGCCGGATCGAATCGTTGCTCGTGTCGGTTCGGTCGCGGCTGAGGCAGTTCCGCCGCGTAAGGGCTCGGCACCTGTTCCTGCGGAACGGACTTCGTACCGGAAGCGGCTTCGGACAAGGCATTCGGCCGCTCCGATTCCGCGAGCGTTGCCACCCCTCCGTGGCTGAACGCCTGAACCGGAACGGGTACCTCCGCCGGGGTGTGGATCGGATACGGCGCAAAGATCGGCGCTACAGCCGGAACCTGAACCGGGGCAGATACCGCGCGCGCCGATGGCGTCATCGACGACTCCGCGATCAGCGCAGCACCTTGCGCAGTCACGAGTTCCGGCTGCTCGGGCGCGATGAGGGGGCACTCCAGCCACGCGGCGAGGGTCGCCCGCACGATCGGAATGCGTGCACCGCCACCGATCAGGAGAATCGCGTCGGGGTTACGGCCGGACGTTGCGATGACCTCTCGTATCTCGCGTGCGAAGGCCTCCACCGACGTGACGACCAACGAATCGAAAACTTCCCGCGACAGCAGGAGAAGCCCGCCGGGGCCGGGCAGGCACACCGCACTTCGTGAGGACAGCTGTTCCTTCGCGAGTCGGCATCGCGCCTGCAGTTCGGCATCGCCGCCCGGGTCGGCCGGCGTAGCTATACGGCGACGCACGGTCTGATCCGAGTAGACGAGCTCGTCGAAGTGATCTCCACTGACCCGCGTCGACCGGGCGGTGACGACGGTAGACCGTATCTGCCTGTCCACAATGCTGATCGTCGATCCAGAACTACCGATGTCGACGACGACGAGTGTGCTCTGGTCGGTCAACGCACCGGACTCCTCGAGCATTCGAAGCGTCGCGATTACTTCGGGAACCAGCTCGAAGTTGTGGATGCCTTTCTGTTCGAACGCTGTTTGGAGTGCTCCGGCCTGTGCTTGATCCCGGTAGGCGACGACCGTATTGCTGCCGAGGTCGGCATTCTCGGTCAAGGCCACGCCGGTTGCCTCTGCTGCGACTTCCTCCGGAATCTCGCGGCCTCGATCGACCGCTCTGGATCGGAACACCGGACCACTGTGGTCGGGCGTCCCCGGGCGCGCCAAACGCACAGCGCTGGCTCCCACCGTCACACCCAAAACCAAGTTCATGATCCACCTTCGTCGACCGTCGACGGGTTCCGTCACCAGACCCCGTCATTCCCCGGCCGGAAGTCTACCCACTGGGCATGGTCTGCGAGGTTCGCGCATCTCACCTAAGGCCTTCTCGCAGCTATTTTTTCGCTACCTGTACGTTCGACCTACCGCCCCAATCCGCGATAGTTCCAACCGGCGGCGCGCCACAGGTCCGGATCGAGGCAATTTCTGGCGTCAACGATCACCCGCCGCCGAACGAGTGGTTCCAAATCGGCGGGCATCAGTGAGGCGAACTCGTCCCATTCAGTGGCGATCAAGACCACATCAGCATTCCTGCAAGCTTCTGACGTGGAGGTTGCGTAGTGAAGGGTGGGAAACAGTCGGCGAGAATTATCCATTGCCTTCGGATCGAAAACGGTGACCGCCGCCCCGTGCAACTGCATCATTCCTGCAACGTTGAGCGCAGGCGAATCGCGTACATCGTCGGATTCGGGTTTGAACGCGGCTCCCAGCACCGACACGTTAGCTCCCAGCAAACTGCCATCGCAGGCTGCCGTCACCAGTTCCACAGCTTTTGTCCGTCGTCGCATGTTGATGCTGTCGACCTCGCGGAGGAAGTACAGCGCCTGGTCGACACCCAACTCCCCGGCGCGTGCCATGAACGCCCGAATGTCCTTCGGCAGGCAACCACCGCCGAACCCCAAGCCCGCATTGAGGAATCGTCTACCGATCCGAGCGTCGTACCCGAGAGCGTCGGCCAACATCGTGACGTCGGCGCCGGTCGCCTCGCACACCTCCGCAATCGCATTGATGAAGGACACCTTGGTCGCGAGAAACGCATTCGCAGATCCTTTGACCAACTCGGACGTCGCCAGATCGGTCACGAGGAAGGGCACCCCCGCGTCCAGTATCTCGGCATACACCTCGCGAAGAACGCCTTCGGCGTTTCCCGGCCGGTCACGATCGATCCCCAGAACCAACCGGTCAGGGCTCAAGGTGTCCGCGATGGCGTGTCCTTCACGCAGGAACTCCGGATTCCAGGCCACCTCTACCGAGCCACCCGCCGGCGCAGTCGCTCGGAGTCGCTCGCCGAGAGCCGCTGCCGTGCCTACCGGCACCGTCGACTTCCCGACTATCAGCGAAGGCTTTCGCAACAACGGCGCCAACATGTCGATCACCGAATGAACATGACTCAGATCTGCGGCGTACTCCCCCTTCTTCTGGGGCGTCCCCACACCGACGAAATGGATGTCCGCAAAATCCGCGGCATCGGAGTAGGAAGTCGTGAACTGCAGCCGACCCGACGCCAGATTCTTCTCCAGCATGTCGGTCAGACCCGGCTCGAAGAACGGGACCTCCCCACGAGACAACTTGTCGACCTTGGACTGGTCGATGTCGACTCCCAGCACGTCGTGGCCAAGTTCGGCCATACACACTGCGTGGGTCGCCCCCAGGTATCCCGTTCCGAACACGGTCATCTTCATGTGTTGTTGGTATGCGTCCGAACTTTCCGAAACGCGTACGCCAGGTGGGCGCGAAACCAACATCGGGCGTACGACGAGTGCGTCGCGTGTGCAACCTATGCTTCTGCCATGCACGTTCTCTTCGTTTGTACGGGAAACATCTGCCGATCACCCACGGGCGAACGCCTTGCACGTGCTTATGCCGCCGAAGCCGGGGTCACCGGATTCACCGCCTCGAGTGCCGGAACCCGGGCGATGGTCGGACACCCGATCGAGCCAACTGCTGCGAGGGTTCTCGCGGGGCTCGGCGGCGACCCCACGAAGTTTCAAGCCCGGCGCATGACAACAGCGCTCGCCTCGGACGCCGACCTCATTCTCACGATGACCGAAAGTCAGCGAGACAAAGTCCTGGCGATGGCTCCGGCGCGGCTCAAGCGCACGTTCACACTTCGAGAAGCCGCACGGTTGGGCTCGCTCGCAGATGCAGGAACTGTCGAGAACCTCGCCGCCGCCAGACCCCGATTTCGTGCCACCGAACCCGAGGACGTCATGGATCCGATGGGTAAGGAAGAGAACGTGTTTCACGAGATCGGACTCGAGATCGCCGATCTCCTCGGCCCGCTGCTCAGCCGACTTCGCTTCGGTGAGCGTTGAGCGCGGGCACCGCGGTCAACTGCGGTAGCGACTTGTCCGACTCGTAGTAGTAGCTGTACTCGTACGCATTGCGTCCGCGAGACGGCGTCATCGTGATGACAGTGCCCAGGACGTGCGCACCCACACTCTGTAGGTTTCCGACCGCGCGCGCCAGTTGATCGCACTTCGTGGAGCCGTGTCGGGCGATCACCAGTGCACCGTCCGACATCGCGGCCAGGACCGCGGCATCCGTGACGGGTAGCAACGGCGAGGCGTCGATGATGACGTAGTCGTATCGCGCCCGCAGTTCCTCGAGAACATGTTTGGCCGTGTCCGTGCCGAGTAGTTCGCTCGGGTTCGGCGGGATTGGTCCGGAGGCGAGCACTGTCAGCCCGTCGAACTCAGTCGGCTGAAGCACATCGTCCAGCGTCGCTTGACCGGAGAGCACCGAACTGACGCCGACACTTCCGAGCAATCCCAAATACTTCGATACTCGCGGCTTCCGGAGGTCGCCTTCCATCAGGCACACTGATTTGCCGGCCTCCGCCAAGACGAGAGCGATGTTCACGGCCGTGGTCGTCTTACCTTCGGAGGGAAGCGAACTCGTGACGACGATGACACGCGGTGGATGGTCCACCTCGAGGAACTGAAGGTTGGTGCGCAACTCACGGAAGGCTTCGGCACTCACGGAACTTCCGTCACTGAAAGCGATCGCGTGATTGACTTCGACGTCCTTGTCGAACGGGATCGTGCCCACCATCGCCGAACCCGCGATCTCTTCTACAGTTCGACGATCTTTCACCGTGTTGTCGAGTCGATCACGAATCAACGCAAGCGCGATCCCCACAACCAGTCCCGCCACCGCGCCGAGCGCGAGGTTGCGCGAAGTCTTGGGTGACACCGGAACAGTCGGCTGTTGAGCCTGCTGTTCGACGACCACACGTGCAGGCGGTGTTCCGCCGTTCTCGGGTGTCTCCAGTTCCTTTGCCAATGCGACGAATTCGGATGAGAGAGTGTTTGCGATCTCGCGTGCGAGTTCCGGTGACGCGTCCTTGACTGCGAGGTCGATCAACACAGTGTCGGGCGCCGACGTCGCAGTGACCTTGGAGGCCAACTCGTCAGCCGACATCCCGCCGACCACCCTCGGTCCCAGTTCGTCGATCGTCCGCTGTGCGAGTGTTCGGCCGGTCAGGAGTTTTGTATAGGACAGAACTCGCTGCTGTGAAAGTTGACTGCCCTGCAGTGCCTCGTTGACCGAGGTACCCGCCGACGTCGAAACGAACAGCCTCGTCGAGGCCTGGTAAACGGGCGTCGAAAGAAGAGAAGCGCCAAGGGCTCCGAGGATTCCGAGCACGGTTACAGCAGCGACGATTCGCCATCTGGCTTGCAATATCTTCAGGTAGTCGACAATTTCCATCTTGATGTCTCCTTCGGCTCACGCATGTCCACTGCGGGTCTGAGCGGTCTTTGCCGGTCGGACCGCGAGGGCGAACCGGGCTTTATCAATTTCGATATAGATCAGCTGCGACGGACGAGACGTCCTGTGCTCACGGGCGTCCCAGTCCGCGGTAGTTCCAACCTGCGCCTCGCCAGTCGTCGGGGGAAAGGCAATTGCGCCCGTCGACGATCACTTTGTTGCGAACCACCGAATCGAGATCGGACGGCTGCAACTTCAAGAATTCGAGCCACTCGGTCAATACCAGGACGACGTCGGCACCTTCGCAGGCCTCCAATGCATTTGCCGAGTAGGTCAGCGTCGGGAACAGCGCGCGCGAATTGTCCATGGCCTTTGGGTCGTACACGTTCACTGCAGCACCTTGGAGCTGAATCTGACCCGCGACGTTGAGCGCCGGCGAATCACGAACGTCGTCCGAGTCCGGTTTGAACGCGGCACCCAGAACTGCGACTCTCGCACCGAGAAGCGATCCGCATGCCTCCCGCGCCAGTTCGACCATGCGTGTACGTCTGCGCATATTGATGTTGTCGACTTCGCGCAGGAACGTCAGTGCTTGGTCGGCACCGAGTTCACCGGCGCGAGCCATGAAGGCGCGGATGTCCTTCGGCAAACACCCTCCGCCGAAACCAATTCCCGCGTTGAGGAATCGACGTCCGATCCGAACGTCGTGCCCGATCGCGTCGGCGAGCACTGTGACGTCGGCGCCCGCGGCCTCGCACACTTCGGAGATGGCGTTGATGAACGAGATCTTGGTGGCCAGGAAAGCGTTCGCTGACGCTTTCACCAACTCCGCCGTCGCAAGGTCCGTGACGAGAAACGGAATCTCCTCATCGAGGAGCTCTGCATAAACTTCGCGCGCAACAGATTCCGCTCGACCGCGGACATTTCGATCGACTCCGAGCACAAGTCGGTCCGGGTGCAACGTGTCCTGGACGGCAAATCCTTCACGGAGAAACTCGGGATTCCACGCGACTTCGACGCCGTCACCGATCGGTGCCAGTTCCCGCGCGCGTTTGCCGAGCCGTTCCGCGGTGCCCACCGGTACTGTGGACTTGCCGAAGATGACCGAGGGCTTGGTGAGCAGCGGCGCCAAAGTCTCGATCACGGCATCCACGTAGACCATGTCCGCGGCGAACTCACCCTTCTTCTGCGGCGTGCCGACCCCGAGGAAGAACACGACCGCAAATTCTGCGGCTTCCTCGTACGACGACGTGAACTTCAGTCGCCCTCGATCGATGTTGTTTCGTAGGACCTCGCCCAACCCTGGCTCGTAGAACGGAACTTCACCTGCTGCCAGTTTCTCCAGCTTTGCCGCATCGACATCCACTCCGAGGACCTCGTGACCGAGTTCGGCCATACAGGCCGCGTGTGTCGCGCCCAGGTATCCCGTGCCGAATACTGCTATGCGAGTGCTCATGTTGCTCGATCTGCTTTCTCGAGAGTGTGCGAAGTGTGTTGATGGGAAAAGTGATTCAGGTGCGTACGGCACCGATGTTGTCGCGGTACCACGAGATCGTCGACGCGATTCCTTCGCGCAATCCGATTGTCGGCCGCCATCCGAGTTCACGAATCATGCTCACGTCCAGCAGTTTCTGCATCGTTCCGTCAAGCTTCGAGGTGTCCCACTGCGTCTCGCCGGTGTATCCGACCTCGTCGGCGACCATCGAAGCGATCTCGCGAATTGTGTGGTCTTCGCCGGTTCCGACGTTGACATGCGATGCACCGTCGTAGTTGTCGAGCAGATGCAGACACGCCGACGCCAAGTCGTCGACATGCAGGAATTCACGTCGCGGATTGCCACTCCCCCAGTTGACAACCGACTGGACTGCCGACGACTGCGCCTCGTCGTAACGCCGAACGAGGGCGGGAAGTACGTGCGATCCGCGCGGCGAAAAATTGTCTCCCGGGCCGTACAGGTTGGTGGGCATAGCTGAGATCCAGGGGCGACCATGCTGCCGCCTGGCAGCTTGAACATGGAGTATTCCCGCGATCTTTGCTATTGCATAGGCGTCGTTGGTCGGCTCGAGATGCCCGGTGAGCAGGTATTCCTCCTTGATCGGTTGCGGTGCCAATTTCGGGTAGATGCACGATGATCCGAGGAACAGGAGACGCTCGACGCCGTGTGCGAGGGCAGCGTCGAGCACGTTCACCTGGATGCGCAGATTCTCCGACAGGAAGTCGACGAGGAAAGTGCTGTTCGCCGCAATCCCACCAACTTTTGCTGCTGCGAGGATCACGTTGGTCGGCTTTTCGCGGGCGAAGAAATCGAAAGCAGCTTCCCGGTCACGTAGATCGAGTTCGGCCGAGGTCTTTCCGAGCAACCTGGTGAAGCCCGCAGATTCCAGGTGTCGCCACACCGAAGAGCCGACCAGACCTCGGTGGCCGGCCACGTAGAACGGTGCGCCTCGATCGAGTGGTCGCGCTGCGAATGAATCACTCATCGCGTCGCCGACCAGTCGGGAAGTGCCGGAGTGTCGATCCACGGCCGCCCTTCGTGTTCGAGCGCTTCGATGTCTGCCTCGACCATGATCCGGGCCAGTTCGGGTGTGTGCACGCCGGCCTTCCAACCGAGTTTGCGCTCGGCATGACTCGGATCCCCGATCAGTGCGTCCACCTCGGTCGGCCGAAGATACCGTTCGTCGAATCGAACGTGGTTTTCCCAGTTCAGACCTGCATGTTCGAACGCGACGGTCAGGAAGTCGCGCACCGAGTAGTTGCCACCGGTGGCGAGCACAAAATCCTCAGGCTCGTCGACCTGCAGCATGCGCCACATTCCCTCCACGTACTCCGGCGCATATCCCCAGTCGCGAATCGCATCGAGATTGCCCATGTACAGATGATCCTCGATACCTGCCTGGATGCGTGCGACCGCGCGCGTGATCTTCCGCGTCACGAATGTCTCACCACGCCTGGGGGACTCGTGATTGAACAGAATTCCGTTCACAGCGAAGATCCCGTATGCCTCACGATAGTTCTTGGTGATCCAGTACGAGTACACCTTCGCCGCACCGTAGGGCGAACGTGGGTAGAACGGTGTCTCCTCGTTCTGCGGTGGCGGTGTGGCACCGAACATCTCGGAACTCGACGCCTGGTAGAACCGGCAGTCGAGTCCGGCCATCCGAACCGCTTCGAGTAGTCGGATCGACCCGACGCCAGTGGTGTTCCCGGTGTGTTCGGGTTCGTCGAAGCTGACCCTGACGTGAGACTGCGCAGCGAGGTTGTACACCTCGTCCGGATTGATCTGCGCGAGTAGTGTCACCAGGCGCGCTCCGTCACTGAGGTCACCGTAGTGAAGAAAAAGTCGGGCATCCGCATCGTGCGGGTCAACGTAGATGTGGTTTATCCTCGAAGTGTTGAACGTCGAGGATCGACGGATCAGTCCGTGAACCTCGTAGCCTTTGGAGAGCAGCAACTCGGCAAGGTAAGAGCCGTCCTGCCCCGTGATTCCGGTAATCAGTGCGCGTTTCATCCTGCGTTCCTTCCGTTGCGGGACAGCCCGCCTGATAGTTGCGAAACCACGGTTGTGGTCCGTAGTCCTCCGAATCGCTCGGCAGTCTTGATCTCGCTCATGCGCGTCCCCCCAAACGGCCGAAGACTTTTCGTATGTCACGTGATGCCAGCCGTACGAATGTCGAGTTACCGAACAGGTAGCGCCGCCACAGACGTTTGGGTTCGGATACAAGTCGATACAACCACTCGAAACCCGAGTTCTGGACGAAAGATGGCGCCTCCGAAACAGTTCCGGCCAAGAAGTCGAAGGCCGCGCCGACACCGACGGCCACGTAGTCGGTTCGATCCGCTATCGCCTTCGTGACAAAGTCCTGCTTCGGCGCACCCAGACCGACCCACACGATGTCCGGTGACGTCGGATCGACCTTCGTGATGATGTCGTCGACGAACTCCTCGCTGAACGCGGCAAACGGCGGGGCATATGTGCCGGCCACCTTGATTCCCGGGTATAACTCCTCGACTCGATCCGTCAAGAGATTCAACGTCTCTTCTGTCGTGCCGACAAAATGGTGACGAAGGCTGTAGCGGCGTCCCTTGTCCAGGGTGGCCTCGAAGAACGACGGACCCCGGACTGGTCGAACACCGACGTGATCGGCGGTGCCGCCGATCAGGCGCATCACCCAGCTGACCGGGGTTCCGTCTGCGAAGTTCACACCGGGACCCTTCAAAACCGCGGAGTAGTCGCGATCACTGTGCGCCGCCGACACGCAGTAGGAATTCGACAACCTCACGGAGACTCCGGTTCCGGCTCCCTCTCGTCTGTCGTTGACTACCCAATCGGTAGCTCCCTCGAGATTGGTCGCGGCAAACGGAATGCCACCCACCTCGATGACCTCGAACGGACTGCTCATCTGTCTCACCACTTCTTCGAGTTCGTTTGTCGACGTTCATTGCACTGGCCGTAGCTGCGTGACAAGACTGATGTCAACCGAGATCGAGTCCAATCACGCTGCGGTTCAAAGAAAGAAAGCTCTGTCTCGACAATCGATCGAGCGATACGAGAGGAGAGAGTCGACGCCGGAGCAACCTGGATCGTCACGGCGTTCCTACCTGCCAGTGTCGGCACACCGCCGAGATCCAAACAGACCACCGGCAGGCCCACCGCAGCCGCTTCGGCCGCCACCCAGCCGCCCGAATCGTGCATGCTCGGGAAGAGCAGAGCGGAGGAGGCCCCCATCTCGCTTACCACTTCCGATCTGTCGCGCCATCCGCGAAGCGTGACCTGACCGCGCCGATACGGAAGCGACTTCTCGATCCGCCCGCGGGCGGGTCCCTCCCCGACAAAGGTCATGGACCAATCGGTGCCCAGCTGCTCGAGCGCATCCAGAATCAGGTCGATTCCTTTGTATTGCAACAGTCTTCCTACGAACAAGAGTCTTCGTTTCGGTCTGGGTACCGCTTGCTTCTCGATTCCGTCGTAGTCCAGAACACAATTGGGTTGGACGACGACATTGCGTGCCCGCGGTGCGCCTCGTCCGCTGTCGGAGTTCATCGCGATGAAAGTGTCGACTCGTCCGGACATGAAGATGTGTGTCAGTGACCGAACGGCTTTCGTGGAGCAGGTCCGAACTGCCGTGGTTGCCAGGTACCGCATACCGATGCGCCTGGCGAGCGGCATCGGCGGGTAGGTGTTGCCCCCGGCAGGCCCCCATACCAGTCGTACTCCGCCGGCTCCACCGAACAGCACCGGTGGGGGCAACCAGTCGGAGGCGAACGTTGCATGATGCAGGACGTCGAAGTTTGCCGCTTCACGCCGAACGAACAGTGAAGTGTGCCAGAGCCATCGGAGGTATCGACCGTACGATCCGGCTTCTTCCGCGGGCAAAGTCGCTATTCGCACGACACGAACCTCGCAACCGAGCTGTTCACACTCTGATTCCAATGCGGGAGCCTCACCGGAGCGAGTCACCACCGTGATCGACTCACACAGTTCGGAAGCCGCCGAGAGAAGCGCCCAACCCGCACCGGATTCACTCCCCTGATTCGGATCGCAGGCGTATGCCGTCATCAACAACCGTGTCATCGCGCTACCACCAGCCTCTGTGCGCGCGGCGTCCGAGAATCGCTGCGGCTGAATCGCTCTGAGAACCAACCGATGTTGCGTGCACCGTTGTCGAGAACCACGCGCTTGATCCGTGGACTGATCAAGGCAGCGGGGATCAACGTCGCCGACGCGAGTACGAGCAGAGCGCGTTTGGCACTCTGAGCCGCCAACAGTGGCAGGTCGAGCTGTCCCTGACAGACCGCGAGGATTCGTCCGTTGTTGACATACCGGGCGAAGAGCCAGGAATCCCGACGCCGATCCTCGCCTACGGGTTCGTACGCAAGCGCCTCGTCGCACCACAACAACCGGACACCGCCGGCGCTCATCCTGAGCGTGAACTCGGTGTCCTCGCCGCCAGGTAGATCCCAGTCGTCACTGAAGTTCAAGCCGTTCAAAGCCTTCAGGTCCAACAACAGATTTCCAGCGCCTGCAGACGCAACCGGGGTGCCGGTCGAATGGCGAACGCGAGTGTGCAATGGAAGTTCCGAGGCAGGCAGACCCACCGGAATCACAGGACCGGCCACAGCACCTGCGTCGAAATCTGCTGCGCAGGTGAGGAGATTCGACAGCCAGTCGACATCGACGTACTCGTCGTCGTCGACGAAGACGATGTAACGACGATCTCGTGCACGGGCGAGATCGACGAGCGCACGTCGCGCCGGAGATACCCCGCCGAATCCGAGATGCAGTCGTTCGATCCCGTCGGCAACATACGTCGGCGTGGTGGATTCCGGATCGTTGTCGCCTACTACGACCTGGGCGGAGGCACCGGAAGCCTGGATCGATGCCCGGACGCTGTCGATGCAGACAGCCAGTTCCGATTCACGACGGAAGGTCAGAATCGCCACTACGACGCCGCTGGGATTCTTCATGAGAGGTCAACTTTCGGTCGGGCGTCACGGTTCATCGAAACCAGAAGTGCGACGCTCGCGCTGACGCACGCCGACGCGGCCAATGCTCCTGCGACGGGTACGGCGCTGTCGGTCAGTCCCGCCCCGAGAACGATCAGAAACTGCAGAGGTAACAGCAAGGCGCGAAATCTGTTGAGGTTTCCCGTCTTGTCCACGACGCGGATCGACGTGCCGACTCCCAGCAGAATCCCGTTGAACGCCACCGCCAACCCGCACAGCAGAATGACCGGTATCAAGTTCGGAAAGTGCGACCCGACCAGATGATCCATCAATCGCACTCCCGAGAATCGAATCTCGAGCGTGAGACAGATCAGCGAAACGCAGATGATCGAAACCCAGAAGATCTGCAAGCCCACTCGGCGGCCGAGTGCCATGCACTCGCTCGGGCTCATCGCTTCGACACCACTGCCGAACTTACGCATCAGAATTGGCGAGATGCCCGCGAACATCAAGGACAGCGGACCGAGCAGTGTCTGGGCAGTTCTGATCTCACCGATCATCGAGATCGACGCCACCACAGTGAGTATCAAGAACATCGCCTGCTGCGCAGCTGATCCCATCAATATCTCGATCGCAAACGGCACGGATCTATATCGGTGAGTGCGCGAGTACCTGATCGACGGTACCGGCGGTACCAGACGCATGGATGCGTGACCGAGAGCGAGCGCGACGAAGACACCGACCGTATAGGTCACGAGTGCAAGTGTCAGATTCTCGACCAGGAAAGCTGCAATAAGGACGAACGAGAGTGTCACGATCTGTATCGACACAGAGATCCAACTCGCACCGTCGTGCATCAGCATCGTGCGTATCACGTCCAACACCACGAAACCAGCTGCAGCCAAGGCGTATACCGTGAGATTCATCGAGTCCGAGCCGGCGATCACGAACAGTGCCCACACCGATGTCACCGATACCGCCGCCAGCACGATCGTGGGCGCCAACGCCGGTCCACGCTCGTCAGACCCCGCCCCTCGCGACAGCCAGACGTCGACGCCGATCGCTCTCCCCAGTGCCAGTGCCAACAGACCCGCCGATTGAATCACGGCAACCTGGCCGACTTCGATCGGACCACCGAGTCGTGCCACCGAGGTGAGAACGACAAAAGTGAGGACGCTCGAAAGCCCTTGATCGGCCATGAATGTCACATGCCGAGTGCGATCTTTCACGATCTCACCTCGTCGATGAGCTCACGCATCGACGTCGCCGCTTTGCGCGATGTGAAGCGATTCGAGTAGTGACGATAAGCGGATCTGCGTATCGCCGATCGATCGTCCGCTCCGAAGATTCGATCGAGGGCCTCGCGTATCGACGACTCTTCCAAGGTATTGAGAGGCGTTCCGCCCGGTCCGACGATATCCGCGAGTGCACCGTTGGTTGCGTAGATGACCGGGGTGCCAACCGACATCGATTCGATCGCAACGCGTCCGAACGGTTCTGCCCATTGAGACGGCACCACGGACGCCGCACTGTCGCGAAGTATCTCGATCACATCTTCGTGCGAAGTGAATCCGGCCAGCGTGACGTTGTCGAGAGCTGCGCTTATGCTGGAGATCTCGCCGTACTGCGGTCCGTCACCGAGAACTGTGAGCGAGGGACTTCCAGCGCCCTGCGGCCAGTTGCGCACCAAATCCAGGACGCCCTTCTCCGGTGTCAGTCGGCTGACGCACACAACCGAATCAGTGCTCCGAAACTCGGGTTCATTTTCTTCGAATCCGAAGTTCGGACGAACCACGACGCGGCCAGAACTGATCAGTCGTCCTTCGACCAGACGTGCTGTCATCGCGCTCGTTGCGACGAACCTGTGCTGCTTCCACCCAAAGACGCTCAGCTTGACCGCCGTAGCGCTCAGGTAGCAGACAAGGCTCTGCAGTCGGCTGTTTCCGTAGCATCCGTTGCGGACACAACTCGTGAAGTATTTGGTGGAACCGCATTCGGTGCACGTGCCATCTGCGCGCAACTTGGCTGACGGTGTGGCGAGGCGATAGTTCCGAACCGCCTGCAACGTAGGAATTGCGGCGGCTCTTGAGGCCACGAGCAACGAAGCCGAGAACGCCGGCCAGAGATTGTTCACGTAGATGACGTCGGGGCGCTCCGAACGGATGATGCGCAACGCATCGACGAGTACGCGAGGACTGAACACTGCGGTGACTGCCGCCCACGGTCCCCGGGAGATCTTGGAATTCTCGGTGGTGCACTGAACCGTCTCGTATCCGATCGATTTCAGGAGCTTGGATTCGTTGGCGAAGCTCTGCTCCTCACCACCCGGATTCCGATAGATCGCATGGAACATCAAGGCTTTCGGCGGCGTGAATCCACCGGCGGACGTCGGGTTCACTTCGGGCTTCGAACGCGCTACATCGAACGACTTGTACATCTCAGTGACCTCCTCTTCGCTCCGGAGCGAACCTGTACGCGTCGTTCTTGTCGGCACGAACCCCACGGATCGACAACTCGGCGTTGCCCGCATTGTGGGAGCGGTGGGTCGACGGTCCGTACGGCGCCAGGAAGACCCATGCGATCAGCCACATGGCGCCGAAGAAGAGCGTCGACTCCGTCAAGTCCATCGAGAAGACGAGAGCCATGATCGCGACGACGGCGATGTACTCCGTTCTGCTGCGGGCTCGCCCGAGCGCCGTGCTCAGAAGCAGGTAATAGCCGGCCAACAGCAGCAGGAATCCGATCCAACCGATCTGCAGCCGAATGTCGAGCATTCCGTTGTGTGCGCTGGTCGCCGGAAAGGACAGCTTTGACCGAATCATCTGCCCCACTGCACTGTCCGGCGCCCACACCGAGCCGAAGCCCCATCCGAGCAGAGGCCGCTGTTCGGCGTAGTAGTCGGATACCGTCCAGAGATGTAACCGGCCGGTCAGCGTGACATCTCGCGAGAGTAGCGCCGCGACATCGGGTCCGAGCACCTTCATCGCGCCGGACACCCCGAGGTACAGGCCGATGATCACAGTCGAGGCGAGGTGAGCGTTCGGTGTCCGTCTAAAGCACCTCAGAGCAAGCATTGTCGCCAGCGCAATCCCTGCAGCGACGAGACCGGTCTGGCTCCGGGCCTCGAACAACACGATGCCGGCGACAGCAAGCGCCGCCACCTACGGAATACGCTTGATGTCGGGAAGCATGAGCATGACACCGACAAGTACAACTTCGATGGCAGCCATTCGTCCCAAAGTGTTCTTGTGCGTGAAGATTCCGCGATAAGCAACGGCGCGGGTGTCCACGTCGATGCCAGTCGAAGGATCGAGGAACACGACCATCAGCGACAGCACGAGAAGTACCAGCAAGGTGAGGGCAACAGTCCGCACTCGCACCGCGAAGGTCAACTCACGGGCGACGATGATTCCCGTGATCGCCAGGCACACGACGACGATGCCGGCGACGGCGGAGTTCCGGGGCAGTGTCGACCAGTACCAGCTGGTTGCCGGGACGCCGGCCGAGATCATAAGCGTGAAGACAGGCCACGTCGTATTGCGTGAGTATCGCCGGTCGAGGAAGTAGACCAACGCAAGTGTCGCCGAAAGAACGGCCGAACCGTGTACGAGCAACGATCCGAGCGCTGTCCTCTGCGTGTACGCCTGAAAGGCTCCGCTCGCGCCGATGACCGCGATCACCAATGCCGTTCGCAAGATCAGCGGATTGATCGGCGCCTCATTTTCGCAAGGCGCCGGTACCGCCTTCTTGTCAGTAGGCGCCATCACTTCCCACCACCGCCTTGAGCGTCTTCGCGACGATCATGACGTCACCCATCATCGACCAGTTGTCGACGTAGGAAAGATCCAGGCGGACAGTGTCTTCCCACGAAAGATCAGAACGTCCACTGACCTGCCACAGGCCGGTGACACCGGGCTTGACCAGTAGCCGACGACTGACCGCGTCGTCGTACATCTCGACCTCGCGCCGAAGCGGTGGCCGCGGTCCTACAACACTCATCTCTCGCCGGAGGACATTGACGAACTGGGGCAACTCGTCGATCGAGTATCGGCGCATGAATCGACCTACCGTCGTCACACGCGGATCGTCTCGCATCTTGAAAAGCACTCCGGCGCCTTCGTTCTCCTTCATCAGTGCCGTGACCTGTGAATCCGCATTCTGGACCATCGAGCGGAACTTGAGCATGGGGAACGGCTGACCGTCCAACCCCATCCGCTCCGACTTGTACAGAACCGGACCCTTGCTCGTGAGCTTGACGGCGATCGCAGCCGCCAGAAGCACCGGACTGATCACGGCCAGCACGAGCGCCGCGAAAGCAACGTCGAAGGTCGTCTTCGAGAACTTCTGTGCGCCGTGATAGCGCGGACGCTCGACATGAATCAGCGGAAATCCTGCGACCGGGCGCATCGAGAGCCTCGGCCCGGACACATCCAGAATCCCCGGTGCGACAACAAGGTCCACATGATCGCGCTCGAGATCCCAGGCCAGCTTGCGCAGCCCTTCCGGTCCGAGTCGCTCCGACACCGTCACCGCCACCGTGTCGGCACCGACCTGTTCGAGTGCGTCGGTGAGACTGTGCTCGTCTCCGAGCACCGGAATGTCCCGACCGTTCACTGTGACAACTTCGCCCACGTCTCCTCCGTAGCCGGGTACGCAGACTCCGACAACTCGGTATCCATGGGCATCGTCGCGCTCGAGGTTGCGTGCAAGATCGACAACCGCCCCTCGCACACCGACCACAAGTACGGCAGTTCGAAATTCACCTCGGGCTCGCTCACGAGCAATCACCCGTCGCCAGATCCAACGACTCGCGATCAAGGCGGTCAATCCCATCGGAAACGCCACGGCAAGGTACAGGCGCGCGATCTCCAGGTGAAGGAGAAGGCTGGCGATCGCAATCAGTCCGAACAGGCGGAGCGTTCCGACAGCGATCAATCGGTACTCTTCAGGGCCGCTTCCGATCACACGAGGAGATCTGGTCCGAAATACCCTCAGTACGGCAAACCAGCCGATAATCAGGGCGAAAGACAGTGCGGTGTAGCTGAAATGGCCGAATGCTTCACCGTCGACGACATCCGCGTCGCTACCGAATCGCCACCATTGAGCCAGAAACACAACTGCCGCAACGATGATCGTGTCGGTGATCGCCAGACGACGAAGATACGCAGATTGCCATTTCCTGCGTGCGGAAACTCCACCGGCTCTCTCCGGCGTTACTCGTCGGTGTTGTTGTGGCCGCTCTTTCGTGGGCGCGGCCATCTCGAGAACCGTCATGTGTTCAGAAACCTTTCCCCATGCACAGAATTCGGCCTGAAGATGTTCACCGGCCGAGGTCCATCGGACCGCCTTGCCGATTCCCGAAACTTCGACAGCGAAGCAACTGCTCCGCATTGCTGCGTTCAGTGCGTATGGTCGCATTACGTGCGCCTTGCAGTTAACCCGGCGACTATTGTCAGGCCTCGGCCCAACTGTCGATTATTGCGGCATTGCCGCAGCTCACACCCCATGATTGAAGCAGAGTCCACTAACAACCCAAACACAGGACGATCGGCGATTTCTCCTCGCCCGCTGACGTCGCCGGCCTCGATATTGCCAGGACTCACATCTTGGCAACTCTTCGGCTGGCTGGTCAGTACCAGTGAGGAGTTTGCCACATTCCGGACAGCGTGGCAATAGCGCTTTCCGAAGTTCTTCCCGACGCCAGCATTGACGTCAGTTATTCACCCTCCGACAAGAAGGAGTGAACATTGCTCACCATTACCATTGCGTACCTATAGTTTTCATCGCCTAGCCCATTTGGGCTCCGCGTTTGGACGGAAACCAGCACGCGGTTGGTAAACACTCTGCAATCCATACTTTGATGCGCTCAGCGTCGACTCAGACCTGGACGATTGTTCGACACTTCGCCTCTGGGCGTCTTACCTACTCCTGGCCGGCATTGCGCGAACCTACGATCGGGCGACACCGAGAATTCAGACATGCAAAAGGAGGAGTGTGGACCGCCAGCGATCGCCGGTGATGTCCTGAAATAGTTGCAGCACAGCCCAATTAGGGACATGCGAGTTGCGCAGCCGCTCGGCTGCAAAGCGGGGCGACTGCTACCGATGGCTATGGCTATGGCCATGGCCATGGCAAACGTGTGTGGCCGTGTAGGGTCAACGGACGCTCGACACGCTCGTTCGCACCCAGTAGCGGAGCGTGTCTCTCGAACAACCGACATTGCGGGACAACTGATCAGCTGGGCGCACGCTCTCGAGTAAACCCCCGCACGCTTCGATTGCCTTACGCGAAACCGGGTTCCTTTCGTCGCAGGTAACCAGGACGCGACTGAGCCCCACCGGGTCGCCGACATACGCGAGCGCCTCACCCAGAGCAGTCGACGCTATCCCTTTCCGGCCCTCCGACCGACGGACCCGTGGCCGATATGACCACCGACATCGGCCAAGAACTCGTTCATGCTGAGTCGCAGCTGGCCGACAACCCCCGCACCCGCTGTCCAAATCCATCGAGGGATGCCAGATCGACATCTAGGCGTTGCGAAACTCTCGAGGCCGAATCGGGCTGGTCCGCCTGCGGTCCGCCACACTCGCTACGCGATTCCAACCAAGACGCCCAAGGCCTCGTCGGGCGCAACCAGATCGACAGTCATAGAGGCACCGGTCAAGCAGGGACAGCTCAGACCGCAGCGTCACATCCCGCATGCCCGTGCCTACCCGATTACTGCGACGGCCGATGAACCTGCATTCCGGCAGTGCGCGTCGCAGACTCAGAGGACCCGACTGGAGATCGCGTCCGATTCACCACACAGAGAAGGGCCCCCGAGCATTGCTCGAGGGCCCTGTGAGGCGTCGGGATTTTAGAGTACGACCAGGTCAGATGACTGTCGACGTGACCTTTCGTTCGCCGACTGGATTGCTGTCCACGGACCCTTCCACGGCCACGTCAGCGACAACCGGATCGGAATCGTAGTAGTACTTGTACTCGTAGACACCACGACCGTTCAGCGGGGTCATCGTGATGACAGTACCGAGAATCGTCGCGCCCACACTGTGGAGATTGCCGACCGCCCTGCTCAGCTGTTCCCTCTTCGTCGTGCCGTGACGAGCAATCACTAGCGCACCGTCCGCCAGCGCTGAAAGAACTGCAGCATCCGTAACCGGAAGCAACGGCGAGGCGTCGATGATGACGTAGTCGAACCTTCTGCGGAGATCGGTAAAGACCGCATGGGCAGTGTCAGTGCCCAGAAGTTCGCTCGGGTTCGGGGGAATCGGACCTGAGGCAAGAACCGTCAGGTCAGCATTGCTCGTGACTTGAAGTACGTCGTCGAGATCTGCTTGCCCGGCCAGGACCGAGCTCAGACCAACGCTTCCGATAAGTCCCAGATACTTCGAAACGCGAGGCTTACGGAGGTCACCTTCGACGAGACACACCTTCTTGCCTGCCTCGGCCAACACAAGTGCGATGTTCACCGCAGTCGTGGTCTTTCCCTCGGAGGGAAGAGAACTCGTAACGACGATGACACTCGGTGGGCGATCCACGGCCAGGAACTGCAGATTGGTTCGCAGCTCGCGGTACGCCTCGGCACTTGCGGAGTTGCCCTCGTGGAAGTTGATCGCTTGATGAACTTCGCGTTCCTTGTCGAACGGAATTGTTCCCACCATCGCCGCGCCGGCGACGTCTTCGACCACCTTGCGCTCTTTGACGGTGTTGTCCAGGCGATCACGCACCACAGCCAACCCGATCCCCAGCAGAAGCCCGATCGCGGCACCGAGCGCCACGTTCCGCGAAGTCTTCGGCGACACCGGTTCCGCGGGAGTTTGTGCTCGCTGTTCGACAACGACGCGCGCAGGTGCTGTGCCACCATTTGCGGGCGTACCCAGATCTTTGACCATCACGACAAACTCGTCCGAGAGCGCATTTGCGATTTCACGTGCCAGTTCAGGCGACGCATCTTGCACGCTCAAATCGAGCAGTACTGTATCCGGCGCCGATGTGGCGGTCACCTTGGACGAAATCTCCGCAGCGGAAAGCCCGCCGAGTCGATCGGGCCCGACTGAATCGATCGTTCTCTGTGCCAGTGTCTCGCCGGTAAGGAGCTTGGCGTAGGAAGTGACCAACTGCTGTGAGAGCTGGTTACCTTGGTAAGCCTCGTTCACGGTTGTTCCGGTAGAAGTCGACACGAACAGGCGCGTGGAAGCCTGGTAGATCGGCGTGGCAATCAACGAGGCGCCCAATGCGCCCAAGATCACGACCACAGTGACGACAGCGACTATCTTCCACCGTGCCTGCAAAATCTTCAGGTAGTCCCGTACATCCATCGTCGAATCTCCTTCGGCTCGAACACGTATCACGTCTTCGAGTAGTAATCGACAGCCGCTGTCGAGCCGCTGCACTCAATGCAGGCTGAACGAGGCAGCCAATCTTCTATCGCGTGTCCCTGCGTCACAGCGCGAGGTATTTGCCGAAACAGCCAGGGGGGAGAGGCCTTCACGGCATCTCACACATCTCACTTCCTGGCCGATGCATGATCGGGAAGTGGCGAACACGCGACACTGACAAACCCGCGACACTGACATCGGGCCCACTCACACATCGCGCAGAGCAGACACAACGTGCAGCCAGGCTGAACTCTACTGCGTCATTGGTCTTTTCACCACCGCAACGGAGCCTCGAAACTTCCTAGACATCGTCAGTCGACCGCGCCGACCATGAAAGGGTCACATACCACAGCGGGCCGTAGGACCAACGTCCGTCGACGACCAACTACGCAACTTGCCGCCGGAAGTTGATGCATACCAACCGAACAAGGCAACATGCCCCTCACCCTGTGATGCACGAGCGGCTATCCCAGCATCTCCCCCGGCCACAGCTCGCTCGCTGACGGACTTTGGTCCCGGGCACACGGCCACTTCCCCTCGATGCCTACAACACCCACCCTCCGTGAAGGTTTCACCGGTTTACGGCCTTCCGAGACCTCGGTAGGTCCACCCTGCGTCGCGCCAGGTGGTCGGTTCCAGACAGTTACGTCCGTCGATGATGACCTTCTTGCGGACGACAGGTTCGAGGTCCGACGGCAACAACTTTCGAAACTCGGCCCACTCGGTCAGAACCAAGACGACATCAGCGCCTGCACACGCTTCAAGTGCGCTCGAAGTGTAAGTGAGGGTGGGGAACAACGCCTTCGAGTTTCCCATCGCCTTCGGGTCATAGACATTGACGGCAGCGCCTTGCAGCTGAATCTGCCCGGCAACGTTCAGCGCAGGTGAGTCGCGCACGTCGTCGGAGTCAGGCTTGAAGGCTGCACCGAGAACCGCCACATTGGCTCCGAGTAGAGAACCACACGCTTCTCGAGCCAGTTCGACCATCCGAGTACGACGACGCATGTTGATATTGTCGACTTCGCGTAGGAATGTGAGTGCTTGATCTGCTCCCAGCTCACCAGCACGTGCCATGAAAGCACGGATGTCCTTCGGTAAGCAGCCCCCACCGAAACCGATTCCGGCGTTGAGGAATCGCCTACCAATTCTCTCGTCATGGCCGATGGCATCGGCAAGAACGGTCACATCCGCACCTGAAGCCTCGCACACCTCCGAGATCGCATTGATGAACGAGATCTTCGTTGCCAGAAATGCATTGGCTGATGCTTTGACCAACTCCGAAGTCGCAAGGTCGGTCACAACAAAGGGAATACCTTCGTTCAAGAGTTGCTCGTACACTTCACGCGCAATCGATTCCGCACGTCCGGGTCGATTGCGGTCGACCCCGAGCACAAGCCGGTCCGGGTGAAGCGTGTCTTTCACCGCGTAGCCTTCCCGGAGAAATTCCGGGTTCCACGCCACCTCCACGTCTTGTCCGGCAGGCGCCAGTTCCCGTGCCCGCGCACCCAATCGCTCTGCTGTACCGACTGGCACAGTTGATTTCCCGAAGATTACGGTCGGCCTGGTCAAGAGGGGTGCGAGTGTCTCGATCACCGAATCGACAAAACGCATGTCGGCCGCGAACTCCCCCTTCTTCTGCGGCGTACCGACGCCGAGGAAGTGGATGTCGGCGAACTCTGCGGCCTCCTCGTAGGAAGCCGTGAATCGAAGACGTCCCGCGGCTATGTTGCGGCGCAGTACTTCCTCGAGTCCCGGTTCGTAGAAAGGAACCTCCCCAGCTTCGAGCATAGCGAGCTTGTTCGGATCAACATCCACCCCGAGAACCTCGTGACCCAACTCGGCCATGCAAGCTGCGTGTGTCGCCCCGAGGTAGCCTGTGCCGAATACCGCAATACGAGAAGTCATAACGATGTCTGCCTGTCGAAGTCGAGTTTACGTCGAATAATGCTGTAGTACTTCATGTCCTGATCGAATCGACGTTCTGTCGATACCACTCCACGGTCGATGCGATCCCCGCACGAAGATCAATCCTGGGCTGCCACCCCAAATCTCGAAGCTTCCCGATGTCAAGCAACTTCCGCGGCGTCCCGTCAGGTTTCGAATGATCCCATTCGATCTCGCCGTCGAACCCGATCTCGTCCGCCACGATCGCAGAGATCTCCGCGATGCTCTGGTCCTCGCCTGTACCAACATTGACGTGTTCTGCTCCGTCATAGTGGTCGAGCAAATGAAGGCAGGCATCCGCCATGTCGTCGACGTGGAGAAACTCGCGCCTCGGCGTCCCGCTGCCCCAGTTCACGACTGAAGCAGCTCCATCACGGCGCGCGTCGTCGAAGCGTCTGATGAGGGCTGGCAGCACATGAGAGCCCTTGGCAGAGAAGTTGTCACCCGGGCCGTAGAGATTGGCCGGCATCGCGGAGATCCACGGACGCCCGAACTGCTTTCGAACAGCCTGTACCTGCAGGATTCCCGCGATCTTGGCGATGGCATATGCATCGTTCGTCGGTTCCAAATGACCGGTCAGCAAATATTCTTCGCGAATCGGTTGAGGAGCGAATTTCGGGTAGATGCAGGATGATCCGAGGAACAGCAGGCGATCTACGTCGAACTCGGCCGCCGCGTCCATCACGTTCACCTGGATGCGAAGGTTGTCGGAGATGAAGTCCACCGGCAGTGTGCTGTTCGCCAGTATCCCGCCCACCTTGGCTGCCGCGAGGACCACGTTCTTCGGCCTCTCGGCGGCGAAGAACTCGAACACGGCACCGCGGTCGCGAAGATCGAGTTCGGCGGACGTGCGACCGACAATGCGATTGAAACCGTCGGCCTCCAAACGACGCCAGATCGCTGAACCCACGAGTCCACGATGGCCCGCGACGTACACCGCATCGTTCCGATCGAGGGACTTCTGCGCGTACTCCCCCGTCATCGGGCATGCTCCCAATCCACCAGGTTCGGGCGGTCGATCCAGGGCTTGCCCTCACACTTCAGAGCCTCTATGTCCGCATCGACCATGATTCGAGCCAGCTCGGGGGTATGTACAGTCGCCTTCCAGCCGAGCTTCTGCTCCGCCTTACCTGCATCTCCGATCAACGCGTCTACTTCCGTCGGCCGCAGATAGCGCTCGTCGAAGCGCACATGATCTTCCCAGTTCAGACCCGCGTGCTCGAAGGCCACCGTCAGGAAATCCTTGACCGAGTAGTTACCGCCTGTCGCGAGCACGTAATCGTCCGGCTCGTCGGCCTGAAGCATCCTCCACATTCCCTCCACGTACTCCGGCGCGTAGCCCCAGTCGCGGATTGCATCGAGATTACCCATGTACAAATCGTTTTCCAGGCCGGCCTTGATCCGCGCCACCGCTCGCGTGATCTTGCGAGTTACGAATGTTTCGCCTCGCCGCGGAGATTCGTGGTTGAACAGAATTCCGTTCACGGCAAAGATCCCGTACGCCTCGCGGTAGTTCTTGGTGATCCAGTACGAGTACACCTTCGCCGCACCGTACGGCGATCGCGGATAGAAGGGAGTCTGCTCGTCCTGCGGAGGCGGTGTCGCACCGAACATCTCGGAGCTGGACGCCTGGTAGAACCTGCATTCGAGACCAGCCATCCGGACTGCTTCGAGCAGCCTGATCGACCCGATTCCCGTCGTGTCACCGGTATGTTCGGGCTCGTCGAAACTTACCCGTACATGGGACTGCGCTGCGAGGTTGTAGACCTCGTCCGGGCGTATCTGTGCGAGAAGAGTGACCAAACGCGCCCCGTCGCTGAGATCTCCGTAATGAAGGAACAGTTTTGCATCCGGCGTGTGGGGATCCACATACATGTGATCGATTCGAGCTGTATTGAACGTGGACGATCTACGAATAAGTCCGTGGACCTCGTATCCCTTGCCCAGCAACAACTCCGCGAGATAGGAGCCGTCTTGACCGGTGATGCCTGTGATCAGTGCCTTCTTCATTTCTCTCCTTCATGTATGTGCGACTTCACGATTTTCGGGCAGCTATTCACACGGTCACGCCTGCCTCCACCGCCTTCTCCATGCTTGAAATTCGCCGAACCGAAATATAGATACACGGAATAACCTGGAGTACAACCATTCCTGCGGATAGTCCCAAGTAGAGTGCGGCGGCTCCGAGTTCAGGAATCAGGGATATTGCCAATACCATTCCGACGAGGCCGCTCAGCCAGACACAGAGGACTTGCAACCATAGTCCTCGCGGGTCCATGAGGAACATCGCCGCCGGCTGATGCACCGAAACAACAAGGATGTAAACACTTCCGGCCAAAACGGTTGCCAGCGGGACGACAAGACTTCCACCCGAGACAAACCGAATTCCCGGATAGCTGATGACGACCAGAGCAAGCGCAAATACGGCGCCCACAGTGCCGAGAAGTACTATATGCTGGGCGAATTCACGCACCCGAAGTGTCCCGATTCGGTATCGCTCGCGATATCTTGACCACAAGTTCTGGCCCATCACTCCCAAGATAGCCAGCAGGGGTCCAGCGAATTGCGCCACCACCGAATATTGTGCGACGTCTTCGACCGTTCCAAAAGTGGAGATCAGCAACCTATGGCTCTGGAACCCGACAACCATGCCGATCGATATGAGAAAAAACGGAACCGCCGTTTCAGCTATGCGAACTCGCACCGGGCTTGTAAGACGCCAGCCGATCAACGAACCCTCATCGCCGGAAATCGATCGAAGCGCGAGAGCAAGGGTAAGAAATCCGACGGCGAGGTAGCCTGCGCACGGTGCCAGAACAAACAGGTAGGCCGGCGCCTGAGTAGTCCAACAAACCCCTATCACGATCAGTTGAATGATCGGACCGATCAACGCTGCGGTAACGACAACGCGCATCTTTCCGCAACCCTGCAGGATGCGTGACCCCAAACCCAATGGAATACCAACTGCCGCAGATACAATCACTACTGTGGCCAGCGCCGACGCATGATCCATCTCACCGACTGCGCCTAGAACTGGCACCCACAGCCCCATCTGATAGAACAGGAACGCGAGGCTTGCGACAGCGAGGGATACCAGAACGGTGACCAGACTCGCCCGCCGAAAATGGGATTGGAACGACATCCGATCGAGTGCACCACTTCGGTAATCTGCTGTCGCGTTCACCATGGTCGCGCCGATACCGAAGTCCGCGAAGGGAAGTAGATTCAACATGGACGCCATCAGCGCATAGAAGGCGTAGTACTCGACGCCGTAGTCCCGAGACAGAATTGCTATTACGGCGAAGTTCGCGCAAGCGCCGGCCAGCAGACCTACCAGTCGAAAGAACCCGGTCCCGCCCAGGTCGATCGACTTCGCCGACCTCACGTACGAGCTGACCACTGTGTTCACCCTCGTGTCTCCGAGGTTCCAGCGCCAGACACGATTGTGGACTGCTTCAGACCGCTGTCGCCGATCCGAGCGAGTACCTTGTAGCACGCGGCAACTGCTACCTTCACGCAACCCCGCCAGTACAAACCTTGCGCGAACGACGCTCGTCCCATGCGTGCGTTCGCAGCTGCGGCAACCGCCGATGCGCTCATCAGCCGAACTGGGATCCCCAGATGTCGCGCGTAGTGCCCCCTGATCGATTCCTTGCACAACAGCGATTTCTCAGGAGAACCAATGGATTTGCCTGCGTACATCGAATACACGAGGGAAACGGTGTTGTGTTGAACGACTCGGCCGACGACGGATAGACGAATGAACATTTCGTAGTCGTCGGCGTAACGCTCGACGATCTCCGGTACGTCCAGCGCAATCGCTGCTTCGTAATCGGCACGCCGAACCAGCGCCGCTCCCGGTGGAAACGGACCATACCCTTGTGTCAACAGGGTTCGAGTATTGATCTCGGAGTACGACTGATTGTTCAACCGACTACGCCCATGTGGGAGACTCGCCATCACACGTCCAGCGACGACTGCGCAGTCCGCCTGCGCAGAGAGAATACCCAAGGACTCGTGAATGCCGGGTGCGACCAGAAGATCATCCGCGTCCAGGAACACGATGTACGGTGCCGTGACGAGCGTGGCCCCCCGTCGTCTCGCGAGGTATGCACCCGCATTTGGCTGCGTCAGGACACGTATATCGTGGGCGCGACATAACGCGGCGGTACTGTCTGTGGATCCGTCGTCCACCACGATGACTTCCGAAGCGCCCGCATTGTGCGCGCTCTCGATTGACGCCAAAAGTGTGGCTTCCGCGTTGAAAGCTGGTATGACAACTGCGAATTCCGCACTTGATTGCGTTGTGGGTTCCAAATAGTCATCGGACACGAGGAGTCACCCCTGCTAGAACTCGTCTTTGAACACGGTCGGTTTTTGCGAGAAGCGCAACCCCCAAGGACACCGCATAATCGAGCCACTGCGCCCTGAAGACTGTAATTCCGGTCAGGGCGCGTGATCGCCGCATGTCCCGGTAATGATCCATCATGCCCCGCACCGAACCAGCGCCGGCCGAATCAAAGTCACAGAAGAACTCGGTCCACACGCGCGGTTGCGATCGGACCGCCATCTTCAACAGATACAGTTGGTCGGCACTGAGTCCGAATTCGGTATCGTAACCGCCGATCTCAACATGCAGCGACTTCTCGATCACACATGCTTGATGGGGAATGATGTTTCCACCTAGCGCGAATCGGGACAGACTGAACGGGATACGGCCACCGATTCCGATGGAACTTCCGGAGTCGTGGATGTTGCTCAGCCCGTAACCCCACCGCCAAGAGACGCCCCCTCCTTGATGATCTCGAGAGACTCTCTCCAGAACGTCACATGAATGGAACACGTCGGACGAGTGCATGAACCACAGCAACTCGCCACTCGCCAGTTCCGCACCGATGTTCATTGCGTCATAGCGACCGCTGTCGAGGCCTGTGTTCCACACTAACGAATCACCCAACGAATCAAGGTATTCGACAGTTCCATCCGTCGAACCACCATCGATCACGATGTGTTCGACTCCCTGTGCACTCTGAGCCCGGACGCTCTCGATCGTGCGGACCAGCCCCGAAAGATCATTCCTGGTGATGGTAATGACGGTGACCGATGAAGTCATCGAGAAGCCCCTATCGCGAATGCATAGGCGTCGATGAGTGCTGTACGCGAACTCATGACGTCCACTGTTCGGTTGAAATATTGTGTCTTGGCTTGAACAGTCGTTCGGTAGTCCAGGCAGTCGAAGTAATGTGTGACGGCCATTGACAGAGACTCCGCAGTATTGCCAGCGACTGGATAGCCAAGCGAGACCATACTTTTGATGTCACGACTGATCACCGAGACACCGACCGCGGCGGCTTCCGCAGCGGAAATCGGAGCGCCCTCCCAGGCCGCGGTATGGAGATACAGCGAACTGGCGCGCACTTCATCCAGCACCTGTTCAGCTGGAATCCAGCCCGTCACCCGAACCCCGGATTCCACGAGACTTTCTTTCAACCCGGCTTCGCCGTCTCCTACCCACACGAACTCGAACCTGCTCGACAACCTTGCTGCAATATCGGCGAACAGTTGGGGATCCTTTTGGGGAAATATCCTTCCCACCATCACTACTCGGCTTCTTTCAGCCGATGCTTCCGCTGTCCGAGGGCTGCTTGCGCGCAAATATGCGCCGTGATCGGTCGGGGATACATTGCCGACCACGATGGAGGTGGAGGAGTTCGACAACTCCGTAGTCAACTCGGCTTCTCGTCCACTCACGGCAACAACGCACTGACGCCGAATCGAGAGTAGCCCACGCTCAACGGACTTGTAGAGTACCCGCGCCAGGGGACTGACGTCGGTGCGCTCGAATGCGTAACAGTTTGGGGTGTATACGATTCCAGCTCGGTGCCCCGGGATGATCCGGGCGAGACCGGCAAGACTGGAATGCAGGTGGAGAACATCGAAATCTCCCCGGCGCACCATACGAATCGCGGACAGCAAAAGTGCGGCCAAACTTCCAGGTACCAATGTCACGCTGAGTTCGGAGGGGAAATTGTATGTGCTCTGCCCGGCCCGTTCGCGAGCAATCACGCAGTGATGCATTTCTGGCGTCAACGCCTGATAGTTCAAGATCGCGGTGCTTACACCTCCTCCGAGCGCTTCCGTGACATGCAGAACTTTCATCGCGCACCATCCCTCGTCAGGCCGGCATCAACATGTGAGCTTCGAATATCGTCCATCGCAAGGTCTTCCGTCTCCGAAGTATCAACTGATCTTTTCCGCATACCCGAGGAGCACAAGAGAAGAATGAGAGGGCACAGGAAGGGAAGCAGACCGGTTCGATACGGTTGGATGGGCGCCTCCAGAAATCCCACAGCGACCGTAGTTACGATCAGCGCCCATGCCAAGTATCGATTTTCCACGTCAGTGGTCAGCAACGCCCAGGCCGCAGCGACGACAAGCACGGCAATTCCGAGAAACCCGACGGCAACGCCGAGTTCTAACCAAATGTTGTGCGCGGCATAGTTGGAGGAGAAGCGATACGCGTTATGCTCCGTCCAATAGTTCGCGCCGTGACCAACATTCGGACTCTCCGAAATCAGCTCCTTCGCCCTCATCCACAAAGCACCGCGATAGGTGTAATCGCGGAGCCCGTAAACTCGGAACACTGGCACAAAAGAAATCACCAACGCAACCATCGCAGCTGCCAGAGCCACAACCCGCGACATGCGGTTTCCGATACCGAGGACTACGAGGTAGCCGAGAACCAGACCGATCATCGCTGTTCGACTGCCAGAAATTTCGATCACGATGAGGCTCGCCAGTCCAACCGCCGCAACTGTGATCCAGTGTTGCCGATACACGGCAACGACGCTCAGCAGTGCGACACACAGCCCCAGGAAGTTGCCATTGCCTGTGATCGATGACGTGAGCACTTGGCCCGCCACAGTGCACTTGTCCAACCGACAGGTCTCGACCACAGCCTCAGGCCAGACGACGAAAACCACAGCCATGCTCAGACAAAGCGCAAGCAGACCCTGGTAACAAAGACGGGGCCAGTTCAGTACGTCAACCGAGAGCGCGCGGCACCACAGGAGCGTAGGCACAATCATGAATATCGCTCCGACGACACCGATGTCCACGACCCCGAAGATGAGGATCGGCATGATCGCCACCGCCATGACCAGTATCGCGGGGATATAGGGGAATGAATCTCGGGACCCGAGAGAGGCGATGAAAATCGCGATTCCGATGACAATCGAAGGCACGTAGGAGATCACGAAGACCGCGGAGCCAGAAACTGGAAGGTATAGGGCAAGGACGCTACCTAACACCGCCTTGAAAAGGACCGGCCATATCACCGATACCCAAAACCAGATCCCGATCAGCCCGCTTCTGGTACCTGTTGAGGTTTGACGGCGGGTTGGCAACACCGTCACCCCACGTACACGTGCGATCAGCAAGAGAAAAACACTGGCAAACAACAGGAACGAGAGGTTCATGTCATTGGCCAGCCGTCGGCAGGTGGCATGGCACAGCCAGGGAGCCGAGTAGGCGTTCCCTCTGGGACGCGACGGCCTCGATGCGTGAATCGATCAGGCGCCAGTAAGTGGCTGGATCGTCTCGTATCGATTCCACCGCGTCGAGAACGCGAGTTGCCGAAGTCCGTCGGGCATCGAGAACGTACTGTTCCAACCCCAGATCATGAAATGCTCCCCATGATTTTCGTTCGTAGCCCAGGTGCACACTCGGCTTTCCGGCGAGCAATGCAGACAACGATCCATGCAGGCGTGTACTGACAACGACGCGATTCTCCGCGCTCTCCAGATAGTGCTGCAATGGCTTTGGGGTTCCCGAGGAGTATTTGACGGTGAGTGGAGTGTCATTGTTTCCGCCACCGGTGGACTGAATCGCCCATACAACATGATCTGACCGAGCCAAGTCGGACAGAGTGTTCTCGTAGGATCCAGGGCGGGACAGCTCACGTGCCACGACTACCGGGCCATGCGTGATCTCGATAGTACGAGGTGTACGGACCTCCGCCATCTTGAGAACCGCCAGATCCGAGATTCGTTCGACATTGGTCAGGTCGGCGAACAATTCCCGTGATCGATCGTCACGAACGAGCACCTGATCCATCGCCTTCAGTGAACTCGCGATACGCCGACGGAGAATGTTCGGGAACGGACCGATACTCTGCGGCAGATAGATCTTGCGCGCACGACTTCGTGCGGCAAGATCGAGTTGACCGAAATGCGCCCCCGCAGTTTTCAGGGCCTCGGAAACGGACGAACCCCGAAGGTATCCGCCCCCGACAGCGACTATCAAATCCGCTTGCTCGAACAGTATCCTGACAGGTGCCGGCCCGCCGGTGACGGTACTGGCCAGCATGGAAACACGTACGGATGCCTTCTTTTTCGGGTTCGGAATCCATGCCGACGTCCACTGATGAAACTTGACATGATTCGCGATCGGATGGTGGCGGAACGATTCGGCATCAGTGGCAATCACGTCGACGACAGAATCCGGCCACACCGATCTCAGCAATTCGAGTGTTTCCTCCACCAGCAACCGGTCGCCGGAGTTTTGAGCACTGTATGCGTGAATGACCAGGATGCGCGGGTGGTCACGATTGTATTCGGGCAACGATCTCACTCCTGGTCGTCATGGTTCGGGACGCCTGCAAACCCATTGAATAGGCGAAATCTCGGTACTCGTCACTCGATACGACGCCGAGGGCGGACCGAAGGCTGGCCGCGCCGGTAAATGTGAGCACCGGCCCGGAGGTTCGCAGATCCTCGAATGCAGGTAGATGGGCAGCAACAACCGGCCGGCCGCGCGCCCACGCCTCCCATACGAACACAGGGTTGAGTTCGTTTCGGCTGGGCATAAATGCCGCGTCTGACCAATCCAGATAGGGCACAACGTCATCGACGCGTCCTACTAGTTCCACCGTATGCGAAGAAGGCTTCGTATTGCCGAACCGCCGTTTCAGGTCTTCTTCTTCCGGTCCTGATCCCAAGATCTTTATTTCACACGGAATCTCGATATCTGACAGCAGTTCGGGAATACGATCGAAGCCCTTCTGCTTGGATAGACGGCCACAGGCCAGGAGCCGTAGAGGTGCCCCCGAAGATTCACGACGAATGGTTTCTCTCGAGTCAACTCGGATCAAGTTCGGCTCGTAAACAAGCCGAGCGTGCGGTCCGTAACGTCGTTGACGAATCTGACTCACGGCTGATTCCGAAGGTGCGGTGATCAGCTTTGCGTGCCGAAGTGCTTTACGAACGAGCATGTTCTCGACCAGGGAGAAAACGCCAGTTTCATCCGCACTCGGCAACTGATGGAAGGTCGCAATCAGCTCACTCGGAAGACGTTTGAGCAAACTCGAAACGCCTAGTGCGACATGGCTACCCCTCATCAGTGAATAGACCACATCCGAATGCTGTAGATGTGTTGCTATGGCACGACTGGCTCCGACCAGTCCGCCAGGACTCCTTGGATAGTCGAGCATGACGAACTCGTCTGCGAGGTCCGCAACCTCGTTGAAGTCGCGGCAGCCTGCAAACAAAGTGACCACGGTCGTATGTGTGTCGGTAAGCCCGCGCAATAGCCCGCACAATGATTTCTGTGCACCCCCACCTTCCAACCAGGGCGCCACAACAAGCAACGACTTCAACTTTGGCGGTTCCGACACAAACTTCTCCTGGTCAATTTGCTCCATCACTTCCCAACATCGCCTTGAGCGCCTTCGCGACGATCGTGTTCTCGCTCGCCATCGACCAGTTGTCGACGTACGAAAGATCAAGGGGAGCTATGCCTTTCCACCGAGAACGTCACGAACTGAAGTCGGTCCCGAATCCGCATTCACGTCTCAGTACGCACCGTCACTGGCCAACACCGCTTTCAACGTTTTGCCGACGATCAATACATCACCCATCAGCGACCAGTTGTCGACGTACGAAAGGTCCAGTCGTACAGTCTCTTCCCAAGAAAGGTCCGATCGTCCACTGACCTGCCACAATCCTGTGATCCCCGGCTTGACAAGAAGTCGGCGACTGACAGTTCCGTCGTAGGCCTCGACCTCGCGGCGAAGCGGAGGCCTGGGGCCGACCACGCTCATCTCGCGCCGAAGAACATTGACGAACTGTGGCAGCTCGTCAATCGAGTAACGGCGCAAGAAGCGCCCGACCGGTGTAACGCGCGGGTCGTCGCGCATCTTGAAGAGCACACCGGCGCCGTCGTTCTGGGCCATCAACGACTCCACCTGTGAGTCTGCGTTCTGGACCATCGAACGGAACTTCAGCATCGGGAATGGTTTGCCGTCCAGTCCCATTCGCTCCGCTCGATACAACACCGGGCCCGGGCTCGAGAGCTTGACCGCCAGAGCCGCGGCCAGGAGAACAGGTGCAATTGCTGCCAGTAACAATGACGCGAAAATTACGTCGAACGACGATTTCGCAAAGCGTTGCGCACCATGATATTTCGGTCGCTCGACGCGTATCAAAGGCTGACCGGCCACCGGCCGCATCGACAGGCGCGGCCCCGACACGTCGACGATACTTGGCGCAACGACCAGATCTACGTCCCGCGATTCCAGATCCCAGGCAAGTGCACGGATGCCATCCGAGCCGAGATGTTTGGTTGCCGTCACGGCAACGGTGTCTGCGCCGACAAGTTCCAGCGCTTCGACTACCGATGTCTCACCACCGAGGAGCGGTATGTCACGCCCGTCGACTGCGATGGACTCGTCCGCGCGCCGAAGGAACCCCGGCACACACACTCCCACCACGCGGAAACCGTCTGCGCTACCCCGCTCGAAGTTTCGTGCAAGTTCAGCGCCGGCATCCTTGCTGCCCACCACCAGTACCGATGTGAGGCACTCCCCGCGAGTACGCCTTCGCACGATCACCCCACGCCAGAGCCAACGGCTCACCAGTAGCGCGAGAAGGCCGACAGGGAACGCGAATGCGAGGTAGAGCCGGGCGATATCGAGACGAAGCAGAAGGCTTACTATCGCAATGACGCCGAACAATCTCATCGCGGACACCAGGATTCGCCGATACTCCTCAGGACCGCTTCCGATCACACTCGCAGATCTGGTCCTGAATATCTGCAACGTCGCCAGCCACGCGATCACCACGCCGATCGACAAACCGGTGTAGCTGAACTGCCCGAGCTCACGAGCGTCGACGGCGGTCGGCGCGGCGCCGAATCGAAGCCACTGCGCAGCCGAAACCGCCGCTACGACAATCAGCGAATCCGTCACTGCCAGAGCACGTATGTATCGATGCTGCCACGCAGCACGCGAGGAAAACTCCGCACGGGAGTCCGGCACGATGCGCGGACGCCGATACCCGAGCGACGGCGCCATGGACATGTCCAATGCCGACATCTGACCAACCTTCCCGTTTGCGAGCCGCCAGGCCCCGACCGTTCTTCGGAATTTCCCGTTTGCACCCGAACGCTTCAGGCACAGCTAAAGATGGAGAAGAGCAAATGTTCCGCTTAGGTATCGGCAACATTGCAACTCGATAATCCGGAGGCATTGCACGTGCCGCGTGAGTACTATGAGAACATCTCCAAGGCCGGAGTTCAATTCGAATAATGTTGCAGGTCAAGACTCTAACCGGCAATTTTTCTTCCCAGCACACACCCAAAGGATGTTGGACGATCGTTCACGTTCAATCGCCGCAATGTCACGGTGCCATTTACGCTGTAGTTACCATTTAGTAGCTATAGTTCAGCTATTGAGTAAATCCGCGGAAACGTCGAGGGCTTAGGTCCCGACGACTGCAATAGCTCACAAAGCAGACATTGCCTCTCACTGCTGACCACAGTTCTTTCGCATGGGTAACTGGACCCGAATCCACGCAACCGAGAACCGTCCCTGCACGCCGGGGACCTATGTCCCCGTAGGTCGAATCCGCCGGACCTGATTGAACTTTCTGCAATTCGCAAGTGAATTGCCCTTCGATATGGAGTAATTCGGCAGACCCGAAATCCCGCCATGCCATCCGGCCAACCCAGACCCGCACTGGGTACCGAAAAAAAGATTTCAAAATTCCCACTATGTGAGATGTGAGCATGTGAGACGTTCCGGCCGGACTGCTCGGGGACTGGCGCTTCGACGTGGCGAGGGCGATATGTCTCGATCAAGTAATGTCTGCATATGGCGCCGGACCGATGGCGATGGTCGGCAGTGCCCAGCGGTGCGCAGCCTCGAATCGCACGCAGATGTCGGGTAGTAAGCGAATGGAACTGGAAATGTTGAAGATTCGTGAGATCCGCTCCGAGTCCGGGATCATTCCTCGACTCGCAGTGCGGTGGTTGATGATCGCGCTCGCCACGATCTTTGCATTTTGGCCCACCTGGACCAAGCTTTGGCAGAGCACGGCCAGCGGAACTGCCATCGGCTACGTCTTCGCTCTACCGCTCTTGTGCCTGGTTGCAGCCGTCGGAACAGACTTGAGGCGCGGCCCGGAGCTTCCGATTCACGATCGTGAGACCGACAAGATAGTCGGCTGCATCGGTCTCTTCGTCGCGTTGGGACTTCAAGCGCTCCTGCTACCGCGTTTCGCCGAGACCTACGAACTGATGCATATCGACGTCATCGCAGCCTGGGTATTCGTCTGGAGCGCAGCGGTTCTGATGTTCGGCCTCCGTCCGGTCAATCGGTACTGGGCAATCTGGGTGGTCCCGATCATCTTGGCGCCGCTGCATTACCGCGCCATCGCGACCGAAATGGGCGGGACTCGTTTCGACTACAGCGTCCTCATGGTGCTTGTCGCGTCTGCCGCGACCACGATCGCCGTCAGTAGAACGTGGAGGCGAGGGGCGATCGCCTTCGTCGCCGCAACGGTGCTCGGTGTGGTGATTCTCTACTTCACGATTCAGAAGTATCCCACTGCTCCGCTTTTCGCCGTGCAGTTGTTTCCGGCACTCGGAACCGCAATCGTCGTCGGCGGCGCCTTCTATCTGTACGAACGCCGGGGTAAGTCGCTCAAACCGTTCGACCGACCACTCCGAAAGCCCTCGACAGCCACAAGCAACTGGACCATCCTCGCGGTGTTTGCCGCCGCAGTGCTGATGTTCTTCACGCCGCTGCCATCGACAAGTTTGACAGTCAACGTCGGTCCGCCCCCGGCTACTGCGGATCCTCGACTTGTCGTTCCACTGGGCTGGCATCAGATTGGAGCATCCGAATACGACTGGCCCCGTCGCTACTTCGGCAGCACCTCCGAGCTGAGTCGTCAGACCATTCGGGCCGACACTCCGAATCCCGCTTGGGACTCACAGATGCGGCCTCGCACGGTACAGATTGACGTCGTCCAGGTCCGTCGACCCTCCACGCTCGCCGTGTATCCCAGCAAGACCACCTACGACCTGGAGAACGCGAGAGTCAGCCCGACGGTCACGCTGGAGCTGCCGCACGGGATCGTCGCCGAGATGTACACGATCGTCGACGACGCTCTCCTTCTCACATGGAGCAATCTCAATTTCGTCTGGACGCGGGGCGACGGAGCCGCGCAACGAGTCAGCCTGATCAGCGTCGACAATCACGAACCCGACGCCTACTTCCCCGAACCGAAGCCGTCGATGGCGTCCAACGGTAGCAATACCCTCGCCGTTCTACTGCGTGGTGAAACCTCGACCGAAGACACCGAATCCGAGTACAAGGACCTGGACATGCTCGAAGCACTCGCTCGACTACTCGTGGAGGCTCAGACGTGGTGAACGAAAACCGAAGCCAGTCCAACAGTGTCGTGGTCAGCGGTGACCCGGATACAGCGGAGTACCACGAGGCCGCCCTGCACGATGCAGTGAACGGTCTACGCGAGCGCCATCCGATCTCATCCGCCTCCGTGGCCTTCTATCCGTGGCAGCGAAATACGTTGTTGGCAGGCTTTGCGCTGGTCGTCGTCAGCCTCGTGTTCTTCCTCGTCCCGACTCTCATCGCGCTGACATTGATCTGCACCATTGGATACATCTGGGCGATGGTCGACCGTCTGATCTTGTTCACGAGGGGTCTCGATGCGTCCTCGATCATGACGATCAGTGACGAAGAGGCACTTGCTCTTTCATACGACGACCTTCCCACCTATACCATTCTGGTCCCCGCATACAACGAGCCTGAAGTCGTCGGCGACCTCATCGCAGCCATGCGAGCGATCGAGTATCCGGCAGACAAGATGCAAGTCCTTCTCCTACTGGAGGAAGACGACGCCGTCACTATCGAAGCTGCACTTGCCGCCGGTGTGGACGAGGTCGTCAGCATTCTGAAGGTGCCCGCGGCCGATCCACGAACCAAACCGAAAGCATGCAACTACGGTCTGCATTTCTCTACGGGCGAGATCGTGACGATCTACGACGCCGAGGATTCCCCCGACCCACTCCAATTACGTCGAGTAGTCGCAACTTTCGCGAAACTTCCCGAGAACACTGCTTGTGTTCAGGCCAAACTTGCATTCCACAACGGAACTCAGAACCTGTTGACCGCGTGGTTCACCGCCGATTACGCGCTGTGGTTCAGCTTCATCCTTCCTGGATTGATGCGGAGCAATTCACCGATTCCTCTCGGCGGCACCTCGAATCACCTACGCCGTAGCGTCCTCGACGAGATCGGGGCGTGGGATCCTTTCAATGTCACTGAGGATGCGGACCTCGGCGTGCGGATTGCAGAGAGCGGATATCGCACCGCGGTCTTGAATTCCACCACGCTCGAAGAAGCCAACAGTGACACGATCAACTGGATCAGACAGCGCTCGCGTTGGTACAAGGGCTATTTGCAGACGTGGCTCGTCCACATGCGCCAACCCGTCAAATTATGGCGAGGATTGGGTCCGATCGGCTTTCTCCGATTCACGATTCTCATGGCCGGCACACCTTTGGTCGCCACTTTGAACATGGTGTTCTGGCTCATCAGTCTGGACTGGATTCTCGGACAACCTGAAGTGATCCACCAGGTCTTCCCCAACTATGTCTATTTCCCCGCGTTGATCTCTCTGGCATTCGGTAATGCCGCTGTTCTCTACATGAACCTCGTGGCGTGCCGAGAAACGCGAAACGCGATGCTCCTCCTCGCCTGTCTGACTGCTCCGTTGTATTGGGTGCTGATGAGCATCGCGGCGATCAAGGGGACCTACCAATTGATTCGCAACCCGTCCTACTGGGAAAAAACCTTCCACGGTCTGAACACGTGACAACGCAACCCTCACGTTCTACACAGGTGTGAGTTATGTCTACTGATCCGCCTCACCCACAATTTCACCCGATTTCGGGTTTCACCGGAAAACGCACAGCTAGATGGTTGCGGTAAACACACAATCCAGTCACAAAACTTAACTACCGGTACGCGAGAACTGCGGTGATTGGTTGCCGAATGATCACAGATCAGCCGTCGAGCGCCTTACGTGTCGAGACGGCGCTGGCTTACCGCGCAGCACTCAGGCACTATGACCGGTATGAGCGGTTTTTCGGAATGGGTGAAGCATCAACTGGAACTTCGCCAAGAAACTGACGTAGCCGATGCTGCGCGTGCGCTGGGAATACGCCCCTCCGAACTCGGTCGGTGGCTGTCCGCGAAACGCCCCCCCACGCAGGACACGATCAGAACTGCTTGCCGCGTCTTCGACGTCCACGTCCAGGAAATTCTTGTCGCGGCGGGCTACATGACACCTGACGAGTCGGGTCTGGACGACAAGCCGATTTCGCTGTCGTCGCTCAGCACGCAAGATCTCCTCGATGAGCTGGCGAGACGCTCCGCGTCGCATAGCCTTGCAAGTCAGTAGGTCAGCTGCGGATCCGGCTGATCCAATCGTTCCTTGAGCCAGACTCGCAACTCCGGTCCGTACTCGGTGCGACTGAGCGCATGGTCGAGAGATGCTCGCAGAAAGCCTCCCGGGTTACCAAGATCGTGGCGGGTTCCGTGATGGACGACGACGTGAACCGGATGCCCCTCCGCGATCAACAGCGCTATCGCATCCGTCAGTTGTAGTTCGCCACCCTGCCCGGGTGAGATTCGTCTGAGCGCGTCGAACACGGCGCGATCGAGAAGGTATCGTCCGGCCGCGGCGAGAGTGGACGGAGCATCCTCAGGAGCCGGCTTCTCGACCATGCCGATGACGGCAAGCACATCGGGATCGCTGCCCTCCACAGGTGTTTGGACGTCGAATACTCCGTAGGCCCCAACACGATCGGGCGCGACGTCGAACGCGCACAGCACAGAACCACCACGCTCGGCACGTACCTTCGCCATCGCGTCGAGAATGCCGCAGGGGTGGACCAGATCGTCGGGAAGCAGCACCGCGAACGAGTCCTCGTCCGCATCCAGCACCGATTCGACCAGACCGACAGCGTGTCCCAATCCCAGCGGAGACTCTTGCACAACCGGCTCCACCGAGATCAGGCCCGGAGCCCGACGCACACGTTCGAGTAGATGGTGCTTCCCGCTGGCGGCGAGCTTGCCCTCGAGCACCAGGTCCTCGACGAAATGCCCGACGACCGATGCCTTGCCCGGCGCAGTGACGATCACCAGACGTTCCGCGCCTGCTTGCGCCGCTTCGCTGGCGACCAGCTCGATCCCGGGTGTATCGACCACGGGGAGCAACTCTTTCGGAACCGTCTTGGTGGCCGGGAGGAAACGAGTCCCCATTCCGGCAGCCGGAACCACAGCAGTCTTGAAAGGCCGTTCAGCGCACCCAGTCATCGTTCACCTCTCCGCTCACGCGATGTTTCACACACTTACCGTTACGCGCATGCAGCGGTCGTCCCCTCATTTCGACGACCGAAGCTCACACCGCATGTACAGCCTGCGCACAAGGTCTACCGGGCGGCCGATGCCGCCGCAAGTTGACTCGAACTCGGAATTCGTTGCGCGCGAGAGCTACACACCACCCCTCGATGTCACTTCCACGAGGGGCGCGCCGCACTCCGCGCACTACCCGTTACCGCGGCGAACGGTTGTGATCGTATTTCGACGTTGACCACGGCGGGACGTAGCAACTGACCAAAGAGACAGGTACGACACAACTTCCGAACTCAGCGCCTCAACCGGACCGTCCCCAGCCGACCCGGACGTAGGTCCTGGAGGCGTCGCATCGATGGTCCCGTGCGACTTCACCAGCCTTCAAGTTCGGTTATCCACAGGTGAATGCCACTGAATACCATTGAATACGAACGAAATACGATCATCACGCCGCAACACCAGGTTCAGGTTGTTATCAAATCGTGACCATACTCCCACTGGGCGGAACTCCCAGTGGACTACTCGCAGTGTCCTAACTTGCCAGTGAAGCAATCACGTCGAAGAGTGGATCGTCAGGCCCGATATCCATCGTGCATTCGTTCGGCCGTGGATCCGGCACGAATGCCCACAGGAGAGCTCCGGCCGTACCGGCCACCTTCTGCCCCGTCAGCTTCGTCTCGATATTCGTGGCTCTGGTCGCCAGTGATTCACAACTGCCTGCCAATTCGCCTGTCTCGGCGACCAACAACGGCTTCCCGACGTTCGCGGCCTGTTCGATGCGACGCGCCAGTCCGTTCCACTGGTCGCCCGGAAGCGGAACCCCGTCTGCTCCGTAGTCGTGATACTGCAGAACGTCGACGAAGTCGGACTCGCTCACGTATTGGTAGTCGTCACCCGCAGTGCCGCACTGACCGCCCCCGACGTATCCGGCCGTGATCAGGATGTTCGGATCGATCGCCCGAAGTTCGGCGCCTGCCGTGTCGAAGAACTCCCGCAACACCTGCGCGGAATCAGACGGGCACGTTCTTGTCCACCAATTGCAGGCGGCATCGGTACACAGGCTCGGTTCCGGCTCCCCCACCAATTCCCACGCCGCGACGGAAGGCTCGTTCTTCCAACGGTCGACGGCGGTGTGCATCCAGTCCTGGAAGCTCATGGTGGCTCGACCTGGGATCAGGTTCGCGACCTTCCACTCGTCGGTGTACCAGTCCCTGGATTTGAACAGCCCGTCATCACACCCGCTGTCCTGGGGTGAGAGCACCGGAATCGTGAACTGATTGTGTCGCGCCGCAGCGTCGAACACCGCGTCCATCGGGCCGAAATCCATCTCCCCGGACACCTTGTTCACCGCGAGCGCCTGGAACGCGTTGAAACGCGTGACGGAGTTCGGTGGCAGAGAACCGAAGTAGGCATCGAGATCGACCATGGCGCCACAGCCGAAGTTCACCGACCAATCAGTGGCCAGTTGATAAGCATTCAGCCCGGTAGGCCACCATGGCTGTCCGTCGAGCGTCAGTCCGCTCGACGACACTCCCACCCGAACCGTCTTGGGCGAATCGGCAACCACCGGCGTCGTGAACATTCCTGTCACCACCGCGACGGTTGCAAAGCTGACTACAGCGGCAGCGATACGGCGACGCACTGTGCCAGGCACACGCGGACGCACTTCTTCAGAAGACATCTACAACCATCCACGTCATACGGACAATCCTCCCACACGAATTGCCTCATCGACCCGTTTGCCGTTCACCGGTGACGCGATACAAACGCCAGGCCGAAGGGTCCATGCCGCCGTCGTTGGGAACCTCGAGTACCAGCGCTCCCACACCGCCGGCCCCGGTGTCGTACATCGTCGGATAGCGCCGATTGACCGCGTCCGACACACCGCGACCGGTGTTCGGCACCGACAGGATGTATTCGACGTGATGTTCGGCGGGGTTGTTCAGTACGCGCACGAAGTCCGCATCGGAAGGCACGACGAATTGCCGAGGGTTGTTCGACGACGCCACGACGGCATAGCTCTGCACGGTGTCGAGCAGAACCGACCCCTCCGGCAGAGCCAAGTCGTCCAGGTACCTGGCGATGCGACGCTCGGCCGCAAACGTGCGCAGATTCGTCTGCTCCTCCAGGTTCTGCCGGCCCGGAATGATCGCACTGGCAATGGAATGCTCGAGCACTGCGATCCGCGCATTACCCATCGCGACAAACGTGACCAGCGTCGACCCGACCAGCAAGCACAGAGAGATCACAAGGGGCAGAGAGGGCCCCGACTGCTCGGGGTACGTCGATACCGAGCGTGACGCAGCAGCCCCCGGTCGACGCGTGACGACCGGCGCACCGCGAGGTGCGATCAGGACGACCAACACGAAACACAGCGGAATGATCGAAATGTAGAAGCGCAGAAGGGGAAACGTCGATCCCATCACGTAGAGCAAGGTTTGGGCACCGAGGATGGCGCCGAACAACACAAGAGGCACGACCACTTCGGTGTCGCGCCGCCGAAGTGCGTAGATGATTGCAAGGACCGCGAGCACCGGGAGCGCCGGGCCGAGTACGGCCATTTCGGTAATCGAGAACGCAAGACGGGCGATCGGTGAGTCGGTTCCGGCACCAGCCTGCTCCAGGATGGAACTGTTCCCGTAGACCGACGAGAACTGTTGGAACGCTTGACCTGTGATGAGCCAACTGGCAAACGACCACAAGGCGAAGGCAAGGAATCCCGGCATCAGCACTACGGCACCGTCGAGGGCTGCTGCCCAGAGCCGCAAGCCAGGCCCCGCGCCCTCGCCGCGCTCGTCAGCAGTCGGGCGGAAACGAAGCCAACTCACCACGGTCACCAGCACCACCGCGACGAACAGCGGGGCCAATGCGTCGTATCTGGTGAGGTACGCCAGAGCGAAAGCGAGGCCGGCACCGATGAGGTCGTGTACGTCGTCGCTTCGCATCCACCGAATCAACCGACGTGTCGCCCACAGAACGAAGAAGAGGAACGGAGCTTCGCTCATTCCGCTCGCCGCGTACATGACGATCATCGGGTTGACAGCGAACAGCACGGTCAGGACGACGGTGACCCATCGCGCACACCCACGGTCGCGGCTGATCCCACGTACCTGAATCACAGCACCAGCCATGAAGGCCGCGGACATCACGACCGCAGTGATGTTCCACCGCAGCAGATCCGGCCACCAATGACCCATCAGGCCCATCGGAATCTGGACTGCCGCCGTCAACGGGGTGAACACGAACCCGATCGCCGCGAAGTGCGGATCACGGCTGAGCAGCATCGCCGACACCGCGGCGACGCGGCTGAGCGAATCGGTGAAGATGAACCCGATACCCGCGTTCATCCACACGCCCAACGCGGTGTAGATCGCGAAGAGCGCGACGAACATCCGCCATGGCTTGCGGCCCGGTAGATCGTGGACCGCGACGGACAGGGCCGGGCGATCGGTGACGGTCACTGTCCGCGACGCCGAGCTACGAGCACACCACCGACGGCAACAGCGATCAGAACCACGGTCCCGAATCCGATCCAGCCGATCGTGACCGCGCTCAGTCCGGTCTCCTCTTCGGCCGAGGCCGCGGTGCCCAACGGGGCGACGTTGACTCCGACATCGAAGGGCTCACTTCCCCGAGGCGCGACCAGGAGATCGCCGGTCAGTTCTGCGAACCGGTCCTTCCCACTTTCCAACCAGTTGAGCAGACCGTCGGCATCGGCCGCATCACCCTCAGAGGTCAGCGCCACCACTTCGTTGTGCGAACCCGAAACCACCTGCAAGGCACCGTATTGTCCACCGAATTCAAGACCCTGCAAGCGCAGGAGCCCTTGATCTGCTGTGTCCATGGGTAGAGCCACCGGAGTGGGAAGCTTCCCGTCCGCCGCGATCAACAACGCCGGCAGCGAACTGGTCGCCGCGTCGCCGAAGGGGAGCACACGCGGTTGCAGCGGCAGATAGCTCAACCGCTGCATCGCGACAACGAGGCGCTGCGCGCGAACGAGATCTGCGAAATCACCGTGACTCAAACCGACATCGAGTGTGGGCAGCATCGACTGCGGTAATGCCTGGAATCCTCCAGGCGTCGGCGGGAATCCGGTAGTGGACGTGATGGTGCTTGCCGGATCGACAGTGAGCGAAGACGGGCTACTGGTGCCGCATTGGAAGTCGCCGGTCACATCCATCGAGACTTCGAAGGTCAGGTCGCGACGCAGGAGTTCGTTCGGAACATCGACGCCGATGTCGAAGCGCCCTGTCTCGTTCACCGTCTGCGAAGCAAGCCGTGAGTCCCCCAGCGAAATCGACAGTTCTCCGTTGCGTGAATTCGGCAGCGGTACATAGGAACCGATCATTCGGATCGACACGTCCTTCATCGGACGCCCCAGTTGCGACTGGCTGAACGGGACGTCGACCTCGATGTGATTGAGACCGGAAGCCGTCAACGTTCCGAGCTTCAGCTCACCGACGGTGATGGCGTCCTGGGAAATCTGGGCAACTGTGTTGTCCGGTGACGCGAGCGCCCTGCTCGCCGCCCAGTAGCCGTCGAAGTTCGCCGCCAACAGACTGACCTGAGGAACGAGGGTCTTGTCGTCCCCTGAAATTCGCAGCACTGGTGCACCATTCGGAGCAGCCGCGAGATCGATGCCGGCGTCCCCACTGTTGCCGAGTACTACAGCTCTCTCGAACAGTCCCGGCTCAGCGGACGGCAGACTCTGGCCGTTCGGCAGTTGTTCCACCACCACGGCGTCAGGCTGACTTCCGTACTTGTTGACAATCGCTGCACTCAGCTGCAGAGCCGCACTCTGCTGTGACCGTGACGAACCATCCGTGACGTAGATGGTTGCCTTCCTCAAAATCGGCGGAAAGAAGGTTGCAACAGTCGTGGGCTGCTGCTCGGCACCGTCGTAGGCGACAAAGGCATCCCGGAGCGCAAGGGGCTGGTATCTCGTTCGGTCGTAGCAGCGGTCGTCGACGGGAACGAGGTGAGCGATCATCGACACGGTCACGCTCCGGTCGACCACTTCGAGACCTTGCAACGGAACCGAAATCGGTAGGCCGGTTCCGGCCTGCCCGGCGTCGAAGTCGACGCGGCTCACCAATCTGCCGTCCGCAGTCACTTCGAGCCAACCCCTACTGAAGTCGGTCGGGGCGGTCAGGATTCCGGTCACGGCTGTTGCGGTGAGTCCGTCCGGCACCGGCACGGTCACCAAGACGGGTGCGTCATCAGAGGAGAACACGATGTCTGTTCCTCGTCCGAGTTCGGTGAAGGAGATCGGAGTTGTGGCTGCGGCGGCCACCGAAGTATCTGCGTCGTCCTCGAAATCCTGGGCGGAGGCGACACTGCCGAGCGGAAGCAACAAAGTGACCGCGACAGCCACCGGCATTGCCAGCGCGCGCGTCAGCCAGGTTCGAGAGTGGCCCATCAGCGTGTCTCCTCGACATTTCTTGTTTCCGCGCAATCACCAAACACAAATCACGAGTAGCAATCTCGCCAGTTCGCGACGGTCGCAGGTCCGATCGCACCGTTACGGACAAACAAACCATAACGACCAATTTATGCGTTTGGCTAATTATCCCGGCGGGCGAGACTTTTGTTACGGCATGTCACATGATTAGCAATCACCACCATTGGGAAGTCGAAAGACGCCACTGAAAAGCCCGTCAATACGCCTGAACGTCCGTCCAGTCCGGGCGCTTCACGGGCGGAGAATTCTCAGATAAAGGAAGCTGTGACGATCAATTCGATCATCCCCGCCGGCAAGAGTGCGATCGGGAAGCTGGTCGGTGCGCCGTTCCACTTCGCATCATCGCTGCGCATGGCCAGGGTTTTTCACCCTCACGGGATCGAACTGAAGGGAACATTGAAGCCGGCCACCCCATGGTGGCCGGTATCGGAGTCGTCGACGATTACCGTCACCGCTCGAATGTCGAAAGCCCTCGGAACACCCGGAGACCTACCCGACGTACTCGGCCTGGCGCTTCGGTTGCACGATGTCGGCGCAGATGAAAACCCGTGGGACATTCTTCTCGCAACATCAGGACTTTCTACCTTCTCGAAAATGTTTCCAGCTCCGGCTTTCTCGTGGAACGGCGCGAGATACAGCACACTGGTTCCTTACTCACGCGCGGGCGGTGCCGCGGCGTGGCTGATCGTGACACCGCGCGGTGTCCATCCGGCCGGCACTTCTTTGTCAGCATTGAAAGCTGCGGTCGATCATTCCCCGCTGCACTTCTCCGTGTACCTCGCGAGGATTCAACTTCAGTTGATACCGATCGGACATCTCTGCCTCGACGAAGTCGAGGACCACCCGGATTGCCTACAGCCGTCCTTCGATCCGATTCTGAACACACCGGCCCACATGCGCATGCTTCCGGAGTGGCTCGCAGAAACGCGCAAGTTCGCGTATCGCGGTAGCCGCAACGGCCGGGGAGGCACACAAAAGCGCGGTTGACCGGACATGCCGATCAACCGCGCTGAAGCTCACTCAGCTTGTGAACTTGTCCTTGATATCCGAGACCTTGTCACTGACAGTGTCTCCGGCCTTCTTGACCTTCGCCTCGCCCTGATCGGCAACACCCTCGGCAGCCAGATCATCGTTGCCCGTGGCGTTTCCGAACTTTTCCTTCGCCTCGCCGATGAGATCCTCAGCGCGGTGCTTTGCCTTGTCGATGAAGTCAGACATGTATTTCTCCTTCTTGAATTCGGTGTGGATTCGGTCGTGCGTTCGGCCGTGGAATTCGGTCGTGGATTCAGTCGAACTCGAACTGCGTGGACAAATGCGTGTCAGCGTTTTCCGGTGACTGCCTTGACCAGGAACAGCAAGATGACAGCGCCGAGGAGGCAAGTGAGGAAGCTGAAGATCCAGCCCGCGCCCTCGACATCGACGCCGAAGACTCGAAGCAGGAAACCACCGATCAGACCGCCGATGATACCGACAACGATGTTGAGGAAGATCCCCTGCTGCGCATCGGTTTTCATGATCTTACTGCCGATCCAACCCGCCAGTCCACCGATGATGATCCAGGCGATGATACCGAGAGGAAGCATTTGGACTCCTTAGAGTAAAGAGGGGCGGCGCAATGAGAGACTGCCGGTAAAGGGAGAGTTCCGAGCGATCGGCCCGCGCAACTAGACCGTGATCGCGGGTAGTGTTTGCACACAACCGGACTCTCCGCCGCACGACGCGGGGGATCGTGCACTCAGTAGCAGCCACATTGTCTGCTTACCTTTCTATCAGGTGTTCACGACAGAACCAAAATGACTGGCGATTCACCACATACGAGAAACGACACTCACCGACGCGCACATGATCAGCGTCACTACGATCGCGATCGCCATCGAAGTGACGGTCGCCAGGAGCACCGTGACGCACAGTGCCACAGCAACATCCATGACTCTGTGCACGATCGGGAGGTCTACCAATACCCGGCCGTCGGGAGGCTCAAACCTCGATTGATCAGAGAGTTCTCGGCTCATCGTGTTTCGCGCTTTCCACGGCGATGTGAGTTCTGGTCGCGATGGATGGATCACCGACCACCGCAGCGACTTGATCCCCCGTGTCGGTGACGCGAGAAATCAGCTCGGACAACGTTTCCGATCCGGATACGACGCTACGTCTCAATGTCACTCGCAAATCGATCGTGCGAACTCCACGATCGAGCAACGCTTTTCCTCGGACACGCGACACTTCGTCGAAGTCCTCCAGTGATGCGCTCGCCCCTTCCGCCACCGCACCCAGATCCGCGGTGATGGAATTGTGTGAGTTCGACCCATGGACGGCGATCTCCTTCACCCGACGCAGCGGCACATGCGCGATCAACCACCGCAACGCGAGGAGGACTAGCAGTACTCCCCCAGCTCCGACAGCCCATGGCCACCACGAGTGATCGACAAGATCTTCAGCCCACGGGATCTCGATACGCGCCGGGAAATCCTTGATCACGTCGCGATTCCACAGGATCGCTGCAACTCCCACCGCTATCGCGAGCATCCCCACGACGCATGTCGCCACGCGATCCATCGCCGTCGCCGTCCGAGTCATGACAGCGATCCCGTCTGGATACGAACCTTGATTCGCGGCGATGGTGACAGCGACCCGGCCAAGTCCCCCAGCACCGCACGGATTTCCGATTCAGCGGTGGCGGCTCCATCGGGCGTGACCGAGGCCTTCACTTCCAGCTTGCGCCGGGTCGCGTGTGACGAAGCGGATCGAACCTGGGCCAGTGACTCGACGCGAACAGACGCTATCGCCGCTACATCGACGGGATCGATCCACGTATTCGCGACTCCGACCAAGGCATTGGCAGTCTTTCGTCGCGGTTTGAGTCCGAGGATGACGAACCACAGGCCGAGAACGACGGCTGCGATCCCCGCCGGCAACATCCAACCCTGGTACGCGAGCCCGTCCACATATGCGGCAGCACTTGGTATCCACTGCGACCCGGTGATCACGCCGGTATCCACCAGCGCGTCGCGGACGCCGACCACGCCGAGCGCAAGTAGCGCCGCGGCGATGAGGAATCCCGTGACGGCCGATCCGGGCGCCGCAAGGGGAACAGGAGCAGCAGCCCTCGAGGCAGTGGGTGGTGCGACCTTGTCGGCGGTCATCGCACTTTCCTTCCCGCGTCACGCGTGGTCGATGCCGGGAGAACGCTCACGATCGCCACGTCCACGCCGTCTACGTCCAGGCCCGATACAGACTGCAACTGGGTTGTCACGTTCTCTCGCACCGCTGTACCGATGACCGACAAGGATCCGGGCCACTCGATCGCGATGTCCACCTTGGCCCGTACCCGCTTGCCGGATACCAGCACTCGCGCCCTCGGCAGTTCACGCCCGGTCAGTTTGTCCATGCCGCCGGCGTGATGACGCACCCCCGGGGTCCCGCGCGTCGCCTCGAGAACCAACTTCTGCGCGACTCTGTCTCGAATCGTCAGCGTTCCACGATCGCCCGGCTCGGCAAGCACAGACGACTCCGGTCGAGCTGTCTCAGCCACGTCCGCGACCCTTCAGCATCACACCGAGATCGAACTCGCCGTCACGCTGACCACCGACGAGGTATCCGATCACACCGAGAACCAGAGCGATGAGGAATCCGGTGAAACCGCCTGCAGCAGCTGCGACTCCGAGAAGTAGTCCTGCCAGTAGGCCGACAGTCGAGGTGGTCATGTGAATCCTCCGTTGTGGATGATGTTCGTTGGTGCGAGTCAGATCTCGGTGTAGGTCTTGGCACCCGGAAACCGAGCGCGCAAACGCGTGTACTGGGTCCGAGCGGGTTTCGCTATCTGCCGCATCGTGCCGCGCAGTGTCCTGCGCACACCCACACCGATCGGGGACGCGAAGTCCCGGTCGACGCGTTCGAGCGCTCGATTGAGCGCGTCGGCAGATCCGCCCACGTCGGGGTGGTAGCTCCTGATCGCCTCTCGGCGTGCGGATCGGCGATCAGGAACTGGACCACGAGAGTGCTCAGGCATCGTGCGCACGACCGACTACGTCTTCCACTGTCACGTTCACGGGGCCTGTAACGAGTCCTGAAACCGCTTGGCGGATACGTAAAGCCGTATCTCGAACGGCGGCGTCGGCGAAGATGCACACATGGATGTCTGTCGACGACTCCGTCACCCGCACGCCGACGACGCGGCGACCGGGGAGGTACGTGCCAACCTCGCCGAACATTCCGGCATGAAGCGAGGCGACCCCAGGTATCCCCGTCACAGCCGCCGCGATGGTGTCGGCGATTTCGGAACTCACTGCACCCGTGCAGTCTTGGGCTCGCCGGTTTCGTCGTCACTGCCCTCGTCGAGGTGAACGTCGTGAACCGTGATGTTCACCTCGGTCACTTCGAGACCCGTCATCCGTTCGAGCGCCGCAATGACGTTGCGGCGAATGCCGGTGGCCAGATCGGCGAGCGATACGCCGTACTCGGCCACGATGTCGATGTCGACCGCTGCCTGCTTTTCGCCGACCTCGACCGATACTCCCTGGGAGTGGTTGACACTCGCGCCGGGGATCCGCTCGCGCAGTGCCCCGACAACCCGCGACGCTCCGCCGCCGACGTCGTACACGCCGCTCACCTCTCGCGTAGCGATGCCGGCAATCTTCGAGACAACGGTGTCGGCGATCGACGTCTTTCCTTGCGAACTCACGAGAGCCGAGTCGTTCGATGATGCAACATCCTTCGTAGATGCTGTCGCAACCTGCGTGCTGACCATTGTCATCTCCTCCTGTTGATCGATCTACCTGTGTAGTCGTCACTCGAAGGCAAAACCGAATGCCCCAGTCAGGTGACGTGCATCACTGACACTTGTTAGTTACTGTCCGTAACATTCAACGCCCCGGCCGGGCGAACAATCTTCGAACGCAGCCGAGTGTTCCGCATTTCCGCGAGAGGAGCGACTGTGGCGTTACCGCATACACAGGGGCTCACCGAAGCACCTGACGGTTTGGACACCGCGACAGTGAACGCTGCGATACTCGGCGACCGAGAAGCATTCGAGTCACTGGTGCACTACTACGGACCTGCACTTCACCGCTATGCGCGTCGCATGCTCGCAGACGAAGGTGACATTCTCGAGGTAGTCCAGGACACCTTCGTGGCCGCCTGGCGTCGACTCGATTCGTTTCGTGGCGAATCGTCGATGCGAACATGGCTTTTCGCGATCTGTTCCCGAAAGATCGTGGACAGCTATCGAATCAAGAGAGCTCAACCGATCGACGACAGATTGCTCGATCCTCTCGTGCCGTCTCCCGAGGCCGGCCCGTTCGACACGACCTCGAACTCCGCGTTCCTCGAGGCACTGGAAGAAGCGTTGGGTGAACTGCCTTATCGCCAGCGTGCGGCATGGACGCTGCGAGAGGTGGAGATGCTCACGTTCGTTCAAATCGGCAAGATTCTAAGACTCACCCCGGATGCGGTGCGCGGGCATCACCATCGTGCACGGGCTAACCTGAGTGAACGAATGACGAGGTGGCGATGACTGAATCACGAACCGACGCATTGATGGCGCACGCATCCGACGTCCTGCGGAACGCTCCCGAGCCGGGCTGGGATCGAATCAGCGACAAGGTGATCCGGGCGCTACGGTCGACCTCGGCGTCCGGTTGGCCGCTCGACGCACACGCGTCGGAAGGTCCACGTCTAGGCACGGTGTCGGTGAGCGATCACGTACTCCGCACCCACTTGGCCGCCGAGATACGTTCTCGGCACCACTGCTCGCCGAGCAGCATCGAGTTCTTCGTCGACGGCCACGAAATACGTTCACTACGTATCGAACTGGCAGCGCCATACGGAGTGGATCTGGCCGAACTGTCGGACCGGGTTCGATTCACCGTCGTCGATGTCGTTCACCTGATCCTCGGCGACACGGACCCACCGGTCTCTGCAGAGAGCATCCACGTCGCCGTAGTCGACATCGTCGATGATCTACCTGCCGAAGGGAACACCAAAAGCCACTCCGAACACTAGGTGTTTGTTCGGCAAGTGTTTGGGAACCCGGCACTCATGACCACTCCCCCACCACCGGATCCGGGCCCCGCCCCCGACCCGGGGCCGCCGACACCACCGGCGCCGACACCACCCGATCCGATGAATCCGCCGCCCGTGCCACCGACTCCGACGCCACCAAACCCGTACCCTCCGGATCCGATCCCGCAGATCTGACGTCGGCTGCCCCGAACTTCGGAGTTCAACCGCCGAGTTCGGCGATCATCTCGCTCAACGATTCTGCGGCGATACGTAGTTCACCTTCGTCGGGGTTGTCGGGTGAGGACGGTAGACGTTCGGCCAACTGCTCGCGAGTGACAAGCGAGATACCCTCGAGACCGAACCCTTCTTCATCGGGGACGTAGATCTCGATCTCGCCCCCGACCGCTACCAGTTCCGAATGGGGGCCACTGCCCAGCAGTGCACGCAGGTGTTCGGTCGTCACGGTCATATGGTTCACGTGAAATCTCCTGCTTCGGTGACAGCTGACTTTGCCGGTATGGACTCGACGTGACGTACTGGCTCGACGTGACGCACTACCCCCTACTGAGTACCCCTCGCGGGTGAGCAGGAAACGACAAGTACATGAACAACGACTTCCCGAAGGAAACGCACACCATGAGTGAACAGAATTCCACCGACCGTACGGATCAGACGGACGAGCCGCAGACCACCGGCACCGACCACGGTCCGGGAACCGGCTCCGACACCGCGCCCAAGGACGTTCAGACCGATCCGTCGGGCGAACGTACGTGGGCCGACGAGGGCGGAGCCTCGAGCACCGGCCCGGCGACTGACACCGACTGATCCCGGAAGGTCTGAACCATCGGGACCAAGGTCCCGTGGGCCGACGCTCACGGGACCTTGAAATCCGTACGGATCTAACGCTTTTCACCTGGGTTTTCGCGATGCGGTAAGGTAGGCACTCAGCACGGTTGAGTACCCAGCCGTTGAAGACGAGCACGGTTCGTGCGTTGCTTCCCGTGCCGTTTCCCGGTTTCGAACGAAACCGTTTCGAACCAGACCGTTCGAACGAACCGTTTCGAGCAATCCGTCAGGAGTTTCGATGAACGAGTTTTCGAGAACTACAGATGAGCGTACGGACAGTCCCCCCACCTTCACGACGACCTGTGCCGAAAACATTCAGTCGCTCGTGGTCAGCGGCGAGATCGACGTCCGGTCCCGAGCTGATTTCGCTGCCTGCGTCGACGACCTGATCGGTGAGCGACACCCGTTCGTACTCGACTGCTCGGACGTCCAGTTCATCTCCGTCGGAGGTCTTTCCATCATCGAGACTCTGTCGGCCAAGGCACGGAGGCTCGGCGTGCCGTGGACGCTCGTCGCAGCGCACCCTGTCAGGCGTCCGCTGTCTCTTCTGAAGATGGACACCGACATCGTGTACACCGACTCGACAGCCGATGCAGTCGCGTACCTGTCCTCGACCTCCGTCCTGGACGAGACCCTGGCGGAGCCGATGTCGGCGTGAGTACCGATCTCGAAAAGCTCTCCGAATTCGTCGTCGTCGCAAACCGACTGCCGGTCGATCTCGAAACCGACGAAGACGGAAGCAAGAACTGGAAGCGAAGTCCGGGTGGGCTCGTCACTGCGCTCGAACCCATCCTCCGACAGCGGGATGGCGCCTGGGTCGGCTGGCCGGGGGTCGCGGACGAGAAGGTCGATCCGATAGTGGTTGACGGCCTTCGTCTGTTTCCCGTCGAGCTGACCTCTCAGGACCTCGCCGAGTACTACGAGGGGTTCTCCAACGACACGTTGTGGCCGCTCTACCACGACGTTCTGGTGGCTCCGACGTTCGAGCGGTCGTGGTGGCACACCTACGTCGCAGTCAACCAGCGGTTCGCCGAGGAAACCGCGCGTTGCGCCGCGGACGGAGCGACTGTCTGGGTGCAGGACTATCAGTTGCAACTTGTGCCGGCGATGCTGCGCGAGCTGCGGCCAGATCTGACGATCGGGTTCTTTCTTCATATCCCGTTCCCTCCGGTCGAGCTCTTCATGCAGCTTCCGTGGCGCAAGGAGATCGTCAGGGGAATGCTGGGCGCCGATCTGATCGGCTTCCACTTACCTGGTGGCGCAAACAATTTCCTGTTCTTGGCCCGCAAACTTCTCGGCCTCAAGACGACGACCGCGGGCGTCGGTGTTCGAAGCGCGCTCGGGCATGTGGATTTCGATTCTCGCGTCGTCAAGGTGGGCGCCTTTCCCATCTCCGTCGATTCTGCCGAACTCGAGCGCCAGTCGAAAAGCGATTCGGTCCTGCGTCGCGCGCGCGAATTGAAGGAAGAGCTGGGAAATCCCGAGAAAATCTTGCTGGGAGTCGACCGGCTGGACTACACCAAGGGTATCGACCTGCGGCTTCAAGCCTTGAAGGAACTCCTCGACGAGGATCGTCTGGATCCGGAGAAGTACACGATGGTGCAGCTCGCGACGCCCAGTCGTGAACGCGTGCAGCACTATATCGACCTGCGTAGCGTCATCGAAGAGCAGGTGGGCCGCATCAACGGTGACCACAGTCAGATCGGCCGCCCCGTCGTTCACTATCTGTATCAGCCGGTCGACCGTGAAGAACTGATCGCACTGTTCGTCGCTGCCGACGTCATGCTCGTGACGCCGATGCGCGACGGGATGAATCTGGTGGCCAAGGAGTACGTGGCCTGTCGTGGCGACCTCGGAGGTGCTCTCGTTCTCAGCGAGTTCACCGGTGCCGCAATGGAATTACGACAGTCATATCTGGTCAACCCGCACGATTTGGACGGCGTGAAGAATACGATCCTGACCGCGGTTCATCAGGATCCGAAGGAAGGCCGTCGACGTATGGCTGCGCTGCATCGACAGGTCATGACACACGATGTGCATCAGTGGGCCGAGTCGTTCCTGACTGCGCTTGCCCCAGCTGGACCGCTTCCGGACGATCAGTTCCTCACGGAGCGTGAGTCGAACTTTGCGCGCAACAACTGACCCTCACGGGCTTGCGTCAGTGCGCTCGGAGACTCGAGCTAGGATTGGTTTCAGTTCATCGTCAAGCAGCGGCTGCGAACTGATCTCCTCGACATAGCCGTGCAATGCTGCATCGGCCCAGAAAGACAGGCCGACCATGCCCCTCACGATGAAGTACTCCGAAACCTACAACGACGCTCTCATTGCGCTCGCTGCCGCTACTCATCGGCCGGCCAACGTGGTGAACCTGTTCGGCGAGTACGCCATTCGTGTTGACCTCGAATACAACCGGTTCCTTCTGGCGACCAATACCGCGGCTGGACTCTCCGATCGACCCGACAACGGAGAATCATGGCTGGTGCGGTTCTTCCAATCCGAGAACACCGACACTCCGGATCGCCTCCTCGCGGAGGCGTCGCATCAATGGTTGGTCGATGCTTTGGACGCCGCGCTCGAACAGATCGCAGCGGCAGGGAACAAAATCTCCGCCGACGCGGACTTCGGCGACCCTACCCGCACCGAAACTCCATCCTGAACGGCATCGTCTCGAGCAGCACCACTAGTCCCCCTCGGCGGTCAACTGGCTGATTCGAGCCGCTAAGACTGCATTCTCGGCCTCGAGGGACAGAATCAGACGAATACCGACGAGATTGACTCCGTCGTCGATCAGCGCGGTGATTCGTCCGAGCGTATCCAGGTCGGCCTCGCTGTACCGGCGCGTACCGCCATCGGTGCGGGTTGGTGTGAGCAAGCCCCTTCGCTCGTAAAGGCGCAGCGTCTGAGGTCCTACCCCGGACAGTTCAGACATCACTGAGATCCCGTACACGCCGCGCAGCGCCCGGGTCTGGGATTCCGACGTCACTGGAACCTCCTAGTTCGGTGTCGGCTGTCTCAATCGGCGTCACCCGACCTTAGCACCATCACGCAGTGAATCTGACGCCCAGGACATAGATTCAAGCGTGTCCAGGACCACTGACAACAAGAATCGTCGAGCAGAAAGGGCGTGAAATGGCAGATCAAAGCCGATTTCGACAAGATTGCACAATGCGCTTTCCCTCGCCCGCGAATCGAAGAAGCCTTGCCAATTATCTACATCGGCTGATATAGATTTTGTAGCACCTGAAAGCGCCATAACTGGAGCTCGAAGGCGCAGAACACCCAGACGTCGGAGTCGGTGGTTCAGCCGACTCCCTCACGGCACACTCTTCACCGGGAGCAAGATGACGACGATCGACATCCCGCCCACACAGGGCGAGAGCACCACCGGCATCGGAATCACTGTCGCAAGTGCGACTTTGACAACCGAAGAGGTCAAGCGCCGAATCGCGATGATGTACGGCGACCCGGTGACAGAGGAGCCAGTAGCACTCGCGCACTGAACCTGACCGACACGCGATCCGATTGACGATGGCGCGAGACCGCCCCACTGGAGGGCGATCCCCATCAAGACGAGAGGAAAACATATGTCCGAGTTCACCGTACCGGGACTGAGCAGCGCAGACGGTTCGTCCGTCGCCGATATTCTGCAGGAACGCCTCAGCGCCTACAACGATCTTCACCTCACGCTCAAGCACGTTCACTGGAACGTCGTGGGCCCCAACTTCATCGGCGTGCACGAGATGATCGACCCCCAGGTGGAGTTGGTTCGCGGCTACGCCGACGATGTGGCCGAACGTATCGCGGCACTGGGTAACTCACCCAAGGGCACCGCGGGAGCAATCGAGCGCGATCGAACGTGGGACGACTACTCCGTCGGCCGCGACGACGCTCGTGCGCACCTCGCTGCGCTCGACCTCGTCTACACCGGGATCATCACCGACAGTCGCACCGCAATCGACAGTGTCGGCAAGATCGATCCGATCACCGAGGACATGTTGATCGGCCAGACGGCGCAGTTGGAAAAGTTCCAGTGGTTCGTTCGTGCTCACCTCGAGAACTCGGGTGGCAGCCTCGTACACGAAGGCGCGTCCACCGAGCAGGATGCCGCAAATGAGGCGCGTCAGAACTGATGCACCGTCCGCGGTTTCGGCCGATCGGGGGTCGGCCGAAACCGCACTCCCCACAACAGGAAAGGGCAAGAGCATGTCTGCGGACTCGCGCGGCACCTCGACACAAACACGTCGCGAGTATCAGATGTTCGTGTTGCAGCAGCGTTTGTTGTTCGGATCGATCCTGGCAGGCACCGCCCTTGGAGTTCTCGCGATCACCTACTTCTGAAATATCAGGGGCCGCAACCGTCGAAGACAGGACAGAAACGACACAATCATGAGTTCGAGCACTCTCCGCTCGATCGTTCGTAGCGATCGATTTGCGGCAAGCAGTTCTTCTCTTCTGCTCGTGGACAGCGATTTTCGTATCCAGGGCGCAAACGACGAATACCTTGCCGTATCCGGTCGCAGCCTCGATCAATTGCACCGAGTGGAAGTGTTCGAAGCCTTCCCCGACAATCCCGACGACTCGTTTGCCGATGGAATCTTCTCGTTGACAGCGTCATTCGAGCGCACGATGCGGTCCCGAACTCGGGACACACTGCCGACTCAGCGTTACGACGTGCGCGACGAGCGCGGGAGCGGGATGTTTGTCACCCGCTATTGGAATACGGTGAATTCCGCCGTCACCGATGATGACGGCAGGGTCATCGGTGTGCTTCATCGTGTATACGAGGTTCAACGACCGCTGGCTCAGCAGTCCAGTTCGGCGTCAGACGTCCTCACCCGCCTTCGCGCGGAAAATGACGAACTGAGAAGAGCTTTGGATTCTCGGCCCTTGATCGAGCAGGCCAAGGGATTACTGATGGCCGAGCGTGAGTGCTCGGCCGACCAAGCCTTCGACTTTCTGGTCCAGATGTCGCAGGAATGGAACGTCAAGGTGCGCGACATCGCCGGTGGTCTTGTCGCCGCAGCAGAACGACGTGCCGTGGATCAAAAGAATTCCTGACGACCGGGATTCAAAAGTTGTACGGCTGGGTAATGACCGACCAGAGGTACCCCCGAAATCTTCCCCCTCGAGGGAGGAGCCTCGAAGGTCCCGCCGGTTCAGGCCGGCGGGACCGAGCTTTGCCTTAACACCCGACCTGGATCCGCGATCCGAGTCGAGTTCGTCACGCAGCGAAGGGAACGTCCATGTTCATGCGCTCCTACACATCTCCCAGGCCCCTTGCCGACGAGTGGGATTGGCAACTGTCCGGCACCTGCCGCGACACCGACCCCGCTCTGTTCTACGACGACACGAACGAGCGCGGCTCCAGGCGAGCGAAGCGCGAGAGTTCGGCGAAGCTGGTGTGCGCCAGATGCCCTGTCGTGCAGAGATGCCTGGTGCACGCCATCCAGACCGGGGAACCCCACGGTATCTGGGGCGGCATGACGGCGACCGAGCGAGAATCGTTGCGCAAAGCTCGAACTGAACCACTGATCAGTGCCGCGACGAGCTCACGAGAGTAGACAGGAACCTCAGGGCCTGGCCTCGTGGTGCCGCAAACCGTGCGTGCGGCGTCGCTCCTTCATCTCGGCTTCGAAGAGGTGCGGCACTCCGCCTGCCAGCTTGTCGCGCACCACTTTCTCGCATTCACGAAAAAACGACCAGTAGTTCTCGTCGAACTCTTCGACCAACTGGAAAGTCCAGCGCCCCTCGACCACGTTCCGGCCCATCAACTCGCCCTCGACCTGATCGGCCAGGTCGTCGTTGCCGCTGGATCGCAGTAGCTCGACGACCTCGTCGAGCATCAGATCGGCATGCCCTATCAGCTGATGGAAGTCGTACAGAGCACCGCGTGCCCGTTCCACCGTTTCAAGGGCGTTCGACAGCACTCCTGCCGCCTTCACCTCGTCATCAGTGACACCTTCCGGTCGTATGTGTACGGGGATCTGTCTGTCCGAATGGGTGTCCATGAAGCGGCTGTACCCGAACGACGCGAAAATGAAAGATGAGGATTCGGTACGTCCGCACCACAGGTGATGTGTCTCACAATTCATCCTCTAGTTCGGGTAAAGAGGGTTAGTTCGCCGGGCGAAGGGTAATCCAAGGCCATGAATACTTCCGGGGTAGAGATGGCTGGCACGCACGGCCGGTACCGGTCCTTGCCTCGGTCCGCCGGAATTACGCCACATCTACCTACAGGAAGCCCCTTGATCCCTCTGTCGAGTCCGACCGAAACCGAACTAACTCACGACTCCATCGCCTCGCTCCGCGTCCGCGCGTCGTACTCTCAACTTCCCACTCTGCGCGGAATCACCCGAACGGTTGCCAACAACACCGGACTCGATGTCGACGGAACAGCCGACCTTGCTCTGGCGATGGACGAAGTCGCGAGCATCCTCATCGGCCACGCGATACCGTCCAGCGACTTGACCTGCCGATTCGACACCGTCGGCCGCACACTTCGGACTGTCGTGTCCGTGATCGCGCACTCCGAGATACCCGACAAGTCGCACAGCTTCGGATGGTTCGTTCTCGAAGCGCTGGTCGATTCCGTCCGCCTGGAACAGTCGGAAATCGACGCGGACGGTCACATCACCCTGACGATGACGCTTGAAAAGGGCTTGCCCCAGGAGCGTGCGTGACCGCTGTCCCACCGGACAAGAAGGACCAGTACGAAACAGCTGTCGAACTGTTCGTCTCGATGGCCTCGCTTCCGCCGAATGATCCCAGCCGAGAAAAAATAACCACCTCGATCATCGAACTGTGCCTACCCCTGGCCACACACGTCGCTCGCCGATACCAGGGGCGTGGCCAGCCTTTCGAGGACTTGGAGCAAGTTGCTCGCGTCGGGCTCATACAGGCCGTGCAGCGATTCGACGTCGACAAAGGATCGGATTTCCTCTCGTTCGCCGTCCCGACCGTCATGGGTGAGGTTCGAAAGCATTTTCGCGATCACGGCTGGTCCGTGCGAGTGCCTCGTAGCCTTCAGGAACGGCACCTTGCCCTCAACCGGGCGCTCACGACTTTGTCCCAGACGCTCGGCCGTGCACCGACAGTCGCGGAACTCGCCAAGGAACTCGACATCGAACCGGACGAGGTCGAACAAGGTTTGACCGCCGGTAATTCGTACCGAACCACACCGCTCGACACCGCGTCCGCCGGCGACGGGAGTGGTCTGACTCTGATAGACACTTTGGGACAGTACGACGAAGCGATCAGTCGGATCGACAATCACGAAACCCTGCGGCCCGCGCTCCTGGCACTACCGGAGCGCGAGCGCACGATCGTCGTTCTCAGATTCTTCGGCCATCTCACCCAATCCCAGATTGCCGAAAAGGTCGGCATCTCTCAGATGCATGTATCCAGAATCCTCACTCAGTCACTGAAGCAGCTACGCACCGAGATGGGTGAAATCTTCTGAAGGTACGTCTCGAGGATCAGATGTATTCCTGTGCAAGACGTTCCAGCTCGTCTCGATCGATGAGACCGGGCTGGCCGATGTCGAGGGCCTCGAGATACTTGTTGGCGAGGCGGTAATCGTGCCCCCACCGGCCGTGCTCGCCGTCCTGCTCGGTGCGCTGCACACTGGAACCGGGCGGAACCTCGTCCCGCAAACCGTTGGTCTCCGCGCCGATCAGTGTGTCGAGCTTGGTCGAGATGGCCGTGAGTGCATCGCGGTCGTTCATCTGATTCCCTTCGTCCGGTGACGCTGATCTTCCACCATACCGAAGCGTCGAGCCAAAAACATTGCACCGCTTAATATTCGACCTCTCACCTGGACCGATTCACGCCCTCGAGCTACACTGAACGGTACCGAGGTTGAGAATACAGCCGGGGTTGAAGCCACTGGCGCTCGGTTCGCATCAAGGCTCTGGATCAGGTGAGCATTTCCTGCGCACATCTGTACTGTTCATTTCCATTGAGCTCTAAAGCTTTCCACGCCTGGACGCATTAACTTTCCGCGCCGCCAGATCGGTCGTCAGCCTTTCGATGAAAGCACACAGACCGGATCTGCCATGAATCTGAATGAACTCGACCACACACCGATCGATTCCATCGATCCCTCAACACAATTGGGGCCGATCGTGGAAACGCATGGTTTCGCGGCCTGGCGGATAGCGCCCTCGACAGTCCTGATCCAGGTCGAGGTCGACCTCGACAAACTCGCCGCCCCAGCACTACGAGAACTTCTCAACTCGTACGCTGCGGAGTGGTCTCGCGTCATTCTGGACTTGTCCAACTCACTGTTCGTCGGTGCGGTCTGCCTCGAACTGTTCGCCGAGCTGAACTCCCGTTCGCGAGCCAACGACTTCCAGTGGGCCGCGATCGGGTCACACCCGCTTCGACGCTTGCTTCGCGCGGCGCGGGCGGAAGAGGAATTCCCGGTCACCAACTCTGTCGAGGGAGCAATGCGCGCGCTCGACGAAGCAGAGAAGTCACTCGAAGCCTCCTGACGCGACGGCTGCACCGGCGTCGAGCGCCGGGCGCTCGCAGCGACTAAGGTTCGTCGGGCTGTCCGACGAGCTGAGAGAGACCGAGAATGACAATCGCCAAGCGCCTCGATGCCTTGCAACAGAAGCATCCGGCCCTGGGGTTCCCGATAGCGGTCCTCTACAAGTTCCTCGACGATCAAGGTGTTTATCTAGCCGCGCTGATCGCTTACTACGGCTTCGTCTCGCTCTTTCCTCTTCTTCTGTTGCTCTCGACCATTCTCGGCTTCGTGCTGTCGGGCAACCCTGAGCTTCAGCAACAGATCTTGGACTCCGCGCTGCATCAGTTTCCGGTGATCGGTGACGACCTGGGCAATGCGCAACAGATCGGCGGCGGTGTCACGGGTCTGGTGATCGGAATCGTCGGTGGTCTCTACGGTGGCCTCGGTGTCGCTCTGGCTTGCCAGAACGCGATGAACACGGTGTGGTCGGTGCCCCGAAACATGCGACCGGATCCCATCCGCGGGCGTCTCCAAGGGCTACTACTCCTCGGCACGATCGGTCTCGCGATCTTGGGGACCACCGCTGTCTCCAACATCGGCGGTGCGCTTCATCTGGGCGGTTCGTTCAGCTTCCTGCTGACCCTTGCGGTAGTCGTCTTGAATGCGGGCATCTTCATCGTCGCTTTCCGGCTCACCTGCGCCCGCCCGCTCTCGGTAGCCGATGTGGCACCTGGAGCGATCGCCGCTGCTGTTCTCTGGCAAGCACTTCAGTCCTTCGGTGCCCTCTATGTGACCTCTGTGGTGCGGGGTGCCTCCACCACCAATGGCGTCTTTGCCATCGTTCTGGGTTTGTTGGCCTTCTTGTTCCTCGCTGCAGCCTCGATCGTCATGTGTGCGGAAATCAACGTCGTGCGAGTCGACAAACTCCATCCGCGGGCGTTGTTGGCTCCGTTCACCGACAACACCGAACTCATCGAAGGCGATCGGCGCACCTTCGCCGATCAAGCAAAAGCACAACGCGCGGTTCCCCACGAGAACATCCATGTGACGTTCGACGGGCACACCAAACCCGACGATTCGGACTGATCTCGACCCCGATCGAGTTGGGTATTTGGTCCCCTCCTCGGTATCGGGGTGGCATTCTGCGCCGCGAATCCAGATTTAACACAGGTGTTGTCATTTCGCGCTGCATCGAAGGGACGAATACATCACAGCAGGTAAACGCGCATAGTTGAACAATCACCTGCTTCCGACGTGGTCCCGGAACGGGACAAAGCCGTCAAATACTGCAACTCGCCATGCATGTAATTGGAGACAGAAAAAGAAGAGCATGGCAGGATCAGGTGTGAGACCGGACTCTCGATGGGAGGGCTCGGCTCGATGGATCCAGGAGAATTTGGTTATGGCTCAGGGCAGTGTCAAGTGGTTCAACGGTGAAAAGGGCTTCGGATTCATCGAGCAGGAAGGTGGCGGACCGGATGTGTTCGTTCACTACTCGGAGATCCAGGGCAGCGGCTACAAGTCCCTCGACGAGGGCCAGAAGGTCGAGTTCGAGATCGGACAGGGCCAGAAGGGCCCCCAGGCTCAGAACGTTCGCGCCATCTGAGTTCGATCCCAGTCTGACTTCAGACTGAAAAGGCTGGACGCTGCACCGCATGGTGCCGGCATCCAGCCTTTTCTTGGTTTCCGGGTCGTCTCGGTTCACGGGTCGGGCTTGTTCCGAATATTGGCACCGGTTACGTCGCTCGCGCCCGCTTCTTCTTGTGGGAGCTGTCGCAGAACGGCGCGATGCCGGTCCGCCCACATCGACACAATGCAACCGTAGAGCGCTTGTTCTCTATCGGAGTGCCGTCGTCACGGAGCAACTCGAAGTCACCACGCACCAGCAGCGGGCCGTCCGTGCAGGCGGTTATGGTGGTGTTGTTACCGGGAACACTCGGTGTTTCGGCAGATGACGATTCGGGAAACGCGGTCATATGTCCTCTTCAGTTCTCGATTCGGCCACTGGTGTGCCCACTTCCATGCCTGTTCCACAGGCCCGCGGCCCATTGAGCGCCACTCTCGTTTCCATTCTGCGCTCCTCGGCCGATCCGAGGGAGATTACGGCTGCCGCTGACGCGTACGAGGATGCACAGTCCACCGACCTCACCTACGACATTCTTCGTGACGACGACGCTCAGCTGACCCTGACGCTCCTCTACGAGCTTCATTTGCAGGGAATCGAGAACGTCTCGGACAAATGGGAGTGGAATCCGGACCTGCTCGCGGTGCGGTCTCGGCTCGAAGAGCGTTTCGAGTCCGCCATCGCGCAACTCGTGGGGACAGTGGAGTCGTCTGGCGACGTCGTGGCCGACCTCTGGTCGATGACCGCCCCCAGCGCAGGCCCAGGTCTTGCGTCCTTCATGGCGAAGGATGCAACGATCGATCAGTTCTCGGAGGTGCTGATTCACCGTTCGCTCAATCAGCTCCGCGAGGCGGATGTGCACACCCTCGGAATTTCGCGCCTCTCCGGTGCCGTCAAGGCCGCCCTCGTCGAAGTGCAGAGCGACGAGTACGGAGGCGGCCGCGCAGAGCGAATGCATTCGCGTCTTTTTGCCGACACCATGCGGGCTGTGGGTCTTTCGGACCGCTACGGCCACTACATCGATTCTGTTCCCGCGGTAACGTTGGCGTCGTTGAATGCTCTCTCGCTCTTCGGTTTTCATCGCCGCCATCTCGGAACGCTGGTCGGGCACCTGTGCGCTGTCGAGACCACGTCTGCGCTGCCGAGCAAACGATACAGCGCAGGACTGCGCCGACTCGGATTCGGTTCGGGCGCGACACTGTTCTACGACGAGCACGTGGAAGCGGATTCCGTTCACGAACAGATCGCCGTTCGGGACCTTGCCGGCGGTCTCGCTTCTTCGCAGCCGCACCGCACTGATGACATCTTGTTCGGCGCCGCAGCGTGCCTGGCGTTCGACGATCTTCTCGGCGATCACCTCACATCGAGTTGGGAGAAGGGCAAGACTTCGTTGCGCGAATGATCACGAGTTGTTCGATTTCCTGACCGGTGGTGATCAACCCTCGTGCCTCGAGCATGGTGCGCCTCTCGCGCATCACGGGCCCGAAGGGAACGTACTTCCGGGCTGAAATCTCTACGGCCATACCGTGTTCTTCGAGTATCGCCTCGGTCTTGTCGACCCCACACAGCACCGATTGCAGGAGAAGCAGTGTGCCGCCCGGGACGAGCACCTCGTGAACGGTGGCTGCGATCCTGTCGATGAGGGCGCGTCCGTCCTTGCCTGCGTCCCAAGCACGTTCGATTCCAGCGGTAGGGAGATCATCTGCAAGAGCAGGGACGTACGGCGGGTTGGAGATCACCAGATCGAAGAGTTCGCCGTGCACCGCCTCGGTGAGGTCGCCACGACGGGAGTCGATCGAGGTTCCGTTGAGGATCCCGTTGAGACGAGCATTGGCACACGCGCGGCGAGATATGTCGACCGCGACGACGTGGCCTGCGCCTGCCGCGGATGCCGCGACAGCGAGGGCGCCGGTCCCCGTGCACAGATCCAGCACCCGACTGCGAACGGTGAGGCGCTCGAACAGCAGCGCATCCGCCAGTAACGACGTGTCATGTTGCGGTGGATACACACCAGGTAAACGCAGGATCATCATCGGCTCCTCTTTTTTCAGGCGACATCGCACATCGCTGCGTGCGGCTACCCAGGAACCTCGGATTTCATGCAACATCGAAGCAAAGACCGCCTGGAACGGTTACATCGCCGCAATTTGCGGAGTAGACCTGAATCATGACAGGCAATGCGGACACCCCAGAGGGAGCCGCGGCGTTTGCTTCCGCAGCAGATTCGCTCGACACCCTCGCCGAAGCGATTGCCGGACTCCGGTCCACTCTGAACACGGACGCGCATCTCGACTCCATGCTCCAACGTCTGGCCGAGACGGCGGTCAAAGCGCTGCCGGATGCCGATGCTGTCAGCGTGACGGTGCTGTCCGCCGATGGCCCACGAACTGCTGCATCTACCGCGGACTACCTTTCCGCGATAGACGATGCCCAGCATTCCGCCGATCGTGGTCCGTGCGTTGACGCCGCGCGCACCATGTCGTCGGTTCGGTCGAAGGTGGGTGATCACGACGACAAATGGCCGGAATTCACCGCCGAGGCCCGGAAACAAGGTGTCCGGTCCTACTTGTCCGTGCCGCTCACCATGGGCGAAGGAAGCACCGAACTTCTCGGCGCGTTCAACGTCTACGGATTCGCCTCGACAGAGTTCAAGCCCTTCGACGAAGAGTTGATGAAATTGTTCACCGCCGCTGCGGGCGCGGCGATCGCAGATTCACGACGCTGGCGTCAGGCACACGAGCACATCGAACAGTTGCACTGCGCCATGGAATCTCGTGCCGAGATCGAACAAGCCAAGGGCGTGCTGATCGCCATCCACGGCATCGACGCCGACGAAGCATTCAGCCGACTCGTTCAGCAATCGCAGCACACCAACGTGAAACTGCACGAGGTGGCCCGGATGCTCGTCGATTCGGTGCGCCACCGCCGGTTCTGAAGATTCTTCGGTGCAAAACCCCGTTTTGCACCCGAAAGCACAGTCGCAAAACCCCGTCTTGTACCCCGCCGGCACATCTCTCAAACGTATCCAGAGATGTTTCACCGAAACAGTTTTCGACCTGCACGGCTGCTGGCGGTCGCGCGGCGGCACCCGTCCGAAATGTGGTTATCTGTTGAGAACCGGGACGAAAGAAGACCCGACCGTACCAGGGTGAGGAAAGGATCGTCACTGTGCCAATCGACCAGGTTCTTGTCGTAGTTCCCGCCCACAACGAAGCCGAAGACCTCCCCAATTGCCTTCGTGCACTCGCAACAGCGGCGTCGGCTTGCGTTGTCCCCGTCCGAGTGGTTGCCGTCCTCGACAACTGTTCGGACGGAACCGCGGGGGTCATCCCCGACGGGGTGGAAGTACTCCGCGTCGAGCATCAGAACGTCGGCCGTTCGCGAGCGACGGGTTTCTCTGCGTTCGGCTCGGATTTGGGGGCCTCAGCGTGGTTCGCCACGACCGATGCCGATTCGGTGGTCGGCCCCACCTGGATTGCGCGCCAATTGGAGTATGCGCGTACTGCGGACGTCGTCGCGGGCACCGTTCGCATCGCGGACTGGGAAGGCCATCCGCACTCCGTTCGCGAACGGTACGAACGTATGTACCACGCACACCCCTATGGTCGACACGGTCACGTCCACGGTGCCAACCTCGGTGTCCGCGCCGATATGTACTGGGACGTCGGAGGATTCTGCGATCTCGAAGAAGACGAGGATGTCGATCTCGTCCGGCGGTTGAGCGAGGCCGGTGCCTGTATCGCGTGGGCAGAGGACATTGCGGTCACCACGTCTGCGCGTCTCGACGGCCGAACTCCGGGCGGCTTTGCCGGACATATCCGTAACCTGGGTGGTACGACCGCCGATAACGAAGAAGCGGAGCTGGCACGATGAAACGACTACACACACTCCTGGACGCAGGTGGACTGTACTTGCCGCTGCCCGGCGGCGGCGCGACGGCCGCACGGTGGACCTCCCTGGCAGAGCTCACACGGGAGAATGTGGTTCTCGGCCGGATGGCTGAGGCTCACACCGATGCCGTCGCGATACTCACCGAACTCGACGGACCGGATCCCGAACCCGGGCAGCTGTGGGGAGTGTGGGCGGCCGAGCCACCCGAACCTGTGGTGAATGCGTCTGAGCACGTGGGGATCTGGACGCTCACCGGTCGCAAGTTGTGGTGTTCCGGCGCCAACACCTGCACGCATGCACTGATCACCGCCTTGGTCGACGGTGTCCCCTCCCTCTTCGCGGTCGAGCTCGGACTACCTGGGGTGCATCCCGTTCCCGATTCGTGGAAGGCCGTCGGTATGGCCGAAAGCGACTCCAGCGCGGTCGACTTCGACATGGTTCCGGCTATACCGGTCGGGACGGCAGGCGACTACCTGAGCCGCCCGGGGTTCTGGCACGGCGCGATCGGCGTGGCTGCATGCTGGTACGGCGGCGCCTGCGGCGTCGCTGATCCGTTGTACGACAAGGCTGCAAGCAGCGAAGACCCCTACGTACTCGCACACCTCGGTGCGGTCGATGCAGCGCTCGCCGCAGCGCGCAACGCGCTCGCAGTCGCGGCGGCCGAGGTCGATGCGGATCCCTTCGACGAAAATGCCGAGGCCATGCAGCGGGCACTCCGTGTGCGCGCAATTGTCGAGCGCGCCGCTACCGAGACCCTGGATCGGGTGGGACGCGCTCTCGGCGCCGCACCGCTCTGCATGGACGCCGCGCACGCCGCACGGGTAGCCGATCTCACCGTCTACTTGCGGCAGAGTCACGCCGAGAAGGATCTCGCCGAGCTGGGCCGGATTGCAGCCAAGGGGAAACGGCCGTGGTGAACTCGAAACTGTTCGCGCAGAAGCCTGTCGACGACGGCGGTACTCCCGAATCGACATGGCGGGAGTGGGGAAGAAGTTTTCCGGAACTGGATCTCACCGGATGCTCACGATTGATCATCGTCGCTCCCCATCCCGACGACGAAATACTCGGTCTGGGCGGAACCGCTCTTCTGGCAATACTTTCCGGCATCAGTGTTCAGGTCGTATCTGTCACCGACGGCGGAGCTTCGCATCCCGATTCACCGACCGTGACTCAGCCCGAGATGGAACGCCGTCGACGGTCCGAGTCGGATCGGGCAGCGCGTGTCCTCGGAATTCCCACACCGGTTCGATTGAGCATCCCGGACGGAAAGATCGGCGAGAACCGACAGGAGTTGACCGACCGCCTCAGCTCGATTCTCGGTGATTCCTCGGCGGATACCTGGTGCGCCTCCACGTGGCGCGGGGACGGCCACCCGGACCACGAAGCCACCGGAGACGCGGCGGCGAGGGCGTGCGCGGACACTGGATCGCGCTTGATCGAGTATCCCATCTGGGCGTGGCATTGGGCCGCGCCGGATCATGCGGCAGTCCCGTGGGAAAGAGCACGAAAGGTGACCTTGCCCTCCGACGTTCAGGCTGCGAAATCTGCTGCCACCAATGAGTTCACTTCACAGATCGCTCCGCTTTCCGATCATCCCGCGGATGCACCCATCCTCCCCCGCCATGCGATGGAACGATTACTGAGGCCGTACGAGACGGTGTTCGTATGAGCGATAGTGAACTCCCCGCGGATTACTTCGCCAAGATGTATGCCGCACAGTCCGACCCATGGGATTTCGAATCCCGCTGGTACGAGCAGCGGAAGTACGCACTCAGTGTCGCTATGCTCCCGAAACCTCGATACCGTCGCGCATTCGAACCGGGGTGCTCGATCGGGGTTCTCACCGAGAAGTTGTCCGAGCGCTGCGACAGCGTTCTCGCCACCGACATCGTCCCGACCGCACTCGAGAGCGCTCGTGCGAGGCTTACCGGACATGACGCCGAATTTCGGCTCTGGGCCTTGGGTGACGACTGGTCCGAAGAAACCTTCGACCTCGTCGTCATCAGCGAAGTCGGCTACTACCTGACCTTCGAAAAGCTCATCGAGGCAATGCTGCAGGTCGTCGAGCATCTCGAGCCTGGCGGAACGCTGCTGTGCGCCCATTGGCGTCACGTCGTGCCGGAGTATCCGCAAAACGGTGACGCTGTTCATTCGGCTGTGCGCCAGACGCCGGGGTTGGCGCAGTTCGCGTCGTACCAGGACGAGGACGTGCTGATCGATGTCTTCGTGAAGGGTCCGCCGTCACCACCGTCGGTAGCTCGTTCCGAAGGTCTGATCTAGTAGACCTGTGCGCGGTTGAGGAGTGTGGGGGCTCCTCAACCGCGCACGGGGGTCAGTCTCGCTGCTCCAACGCGAGGTCCGTATCCGACTGCAGTTCACCGACTTCGGACTTCAGGATCCGCATCGACCTGCCGAGGCCCCGGGCCGCGTCGGGCAGCTTCTTCGAACCGAACAGCACCACGAGCACTACTGCGACGATCGCCCAGTGAGTCGGGCTGAGCGCGCCCATCAGGCGGGTTCCTTGCCGTCGGGGTACACCGCATCGACCTCTACCTCGACGAGCCAACCGGCAACGGGCAGTCCGGCAACCTCGAGGGCGAATCGGGTGGGCCGGGCGCTGTTTCGCTCGATCGGAGCGATCGGCTCGGCCGTGCCCATCGGCACCAACTCGGTGTCACCCGTGTCGAGATTGGTGTTGGCGAAGAACTGCCGGTACGCGCGATTCCATCCTGTGTAGTCGGCCTTGTCCGATCCCGGCGCGTTGTCGAGGAAGACGCGCATCGTCACGACGTCTTCGAGACTCAATCCCTGAGCTTCGAGGTTGTCGCGGATCTTCTTGAGTACATTGATGCCCTGCGCCTCGGTGACGGTGACACCGGTCGGCAGAACACCGCCGGAGAACTGACCGTCGATGTACGACTCCGGCGAACCTTCCGGCGCCGCCTTGTTTCCTGCCGACGGACCGATGCCGCTGGTCTTGTAGATTGCGGTGTCGCCGCCGATCGCGACGCCCTGAGCGATCATCGGGTTTGCCTGCCCCGCTTCGAGAATCGATTTCGAGACGAACGAACTCGATGTGGTCTCGGCGTCCGCCTCGTCAGACGAGCAGGCAGTGGCGAAGCCCAGTAGCGTGGTGGCGGCGAATGCCGCTGCAAGGACCTTGGTGCTGCGAGATTTCATGATTAGACCTCCAGAAAAAGTGATGGGAAACGAAGCACGTCAGGCAGTTTGCGCAACACGCTGATGCAGGTGGGTCACGACGTCCTGCGCGGACGTGAAGGCCCCGTGCTGCCAGGCGATGGCGTTGGAGAGGTGATCGCCGGCGAAGTAGATCCGGTCGACGGGTTCGAGCAGCTTGGTGTACTCGGGAGTTGCCATGCCGCCGTGGGAATCTCCCGCGCCGGCCCATGATGCCCAGGCGGATTCCGAATACTTGGTGCGACGCCAGCTTCCGGAGAAGGACGACGAGATGTCGCGAGTGTATTTGTCGCCGTGGATTTCTGCGCCTTCGGCGATGGCCTTTGCCAGCCGCTGACGGTGGGTGAGCGATTCGAAAGCCTGTTGACGCTTACCCGAGCTGTAGTACGCGACGACGACGCCGCGGTCGGAGTTGTAGTGATCGTAGGGGAACATGATCTGGGAGATGTCGCGGTCGGTGTTGGACGCGCCACCGTAGATGCGGTCCTCGGTCTCCCACCACCGACGCGAGTACTCGATACCGAGCTTGCCCGACGACGACGGCTTGGCGGCATCCAGCGCGAGCAGGATATCGGAGGGCAGGTTGTTGTTCAGCCGCTTGATCAAGTGCGGTGGGATCGTGCAGATTGCGTAGTCGGCGGTGATCGACTTGGATTTGCCGTCGACGACGTAGTCGACGGTGACGCCTTCCGGCACGTTCTTCATGCCGCTGACCTCGGCGCCGAACTCGATGTTGTCCATCCCGATCGCGTCCTGGAACTTGTAGTAGATCCGGTCCATGCCACCGACGGGGGTCATCATCGTCATGGCCTGGTCGTAACCGAACTCGAAGGAGAATGCACGCCCGATGCCGCCCTGGATGACATCGCTCATCCCGAATGGTTCGATCTCGGTTCCGAAGTTGAGGCCGGCGCCCGGCTCCGCGGAGTGCCCTCGACGCGAGGATCCGACGTAGCGGCCGTCGCTGGAGAGATCGCCGAAGTCGGCGAGGAAGGACGAGAGTGCTTCTTTGTCTTCCTTGCTCAAGACCTGGTCGAGAGCGCCCTGATTGGTGGCCTTCTGCAGCAGCTCGGACATGTATCCGTAGGTGTCGGCTTTGGCTGCTCGGTAGGTGATCGACTGATTCGCCAGCGGCTTGTTGCCGGTGTAGTTGACGAAGGTGTTCGCGTTCTGGTTTCCGAACATCTGCAGTTCGACGCCCAGTTCGCGGCAGTAGTCGATGGTGTTGTGATTTTGCGGAATACGCGTCGCACCGAGGTTGTAGAAGTGCCCCTCGGAGAACGAACAGGTCTGTGTCTCACCGTTCAGGTCGGTTTCTTCGGTGCCGTTGCGGATCGACCACACCCGACCACCCGGGCGGTTGCGTGCTTCGAGGACGGTGACCTTGTATCCGGCCTTCTGCAGTTCGTAGGCAGAGCACAGCCCGGACGGTCCGCCGCCGAGGATCACGACGGAGTGATTTCCCTTGACCTTTCCGATCAGGTCACCCGCAGCAGGTGCCTGAAATCGCCTCGGCGTCGACGCCACTGCCGGCGCCAGGCCGATGGACGACATAGCACCGAGCGCCAGGCCCGCGCCGCCGGTGATTCCCAGGCTGCGCATGAAAGATCTACGTGTGTATGGCATTCGAGCTCCCCAGTGTGCTCCCGGTGACCCGGGTGGTTGGTGTTGAACACAGACTTCAGGAGCGTTGGGTCCGGAACTTGACGCGCAGGAAACAGTCGGTGGGGACCGAGTGAGAAACGTGCGAGCGTTCGCATCTTGCTCTCTCACCCGAGTGCGATCAGCGGAAGCATGCCCGCAATATCGGCGTTACAGAACCGGACTAGCGTGACGCGACATGTCCGCTCTCACCGAAGCCATCGCGCGGTCCTTCACCACGCGCGAGAAGCAGCCCCCGGCGCGATCACCGCTGCGGGCGTTGGGCCGTCGGCAACTCTCGGGCGCCGAAGTGCTGGCCCAGTCGGTGGCAACCACTGCTCCCGCTGTGTCGATGGTGGTTCTGCCCGTCACCATGCTGACACACGGCCGATTGTTGAGCGGGATGATCACCATCATCTCCGCCACCGTGCTGGTGACGCTCATAGCCTTCTGCGTTTCGCAGTTCACTCGCCGAATGGCTGCGTCGGGCGGACTGCACAGCTTCGTCTTTCGTGGCCTGGGCACCCGGGCAGCATTGACCACCGGCATCGCCATGCTGGTCAAGTACGTCGGCAGCGCGGTGATGACGCTCTATCACGGCGGACAGGCCGCAATCGCATTGCTCGGCTTCGCGGGTATGCACGTGGACAAGACTTTTCACGTCATCGCGCTCTATCTGGGGATAGCCTTGCTGATTCTCGGCGCTCTCGTGCGAAGTGTCAGATTTGCCGCGCTCGCGATCCTCGTCGTCGAAAGCTGTTCACTTCTGTTCATCGTCGGGCTCATGATCCTGGGCGGTTCCGGAAGTCAACAAGCACAGATCGTTCCACCCACCTCCGGCCACGGGTTGTTACTCACCGCCCTGGCTGCCGTGTTCGCTCTCGCCGGATTCGAGAGCGCGGCCTTCTTCGGCCCCGAGGCCCGTCGTCCGCTGGTAACCGTCACCCGCACAGTCCTTCTCACTCCGATCATCTGTGGATCGCTCTTCATCTTCGCGGGCTGGGCCGCTTGGTCCGGGCGCAGTGACACCCTCGTCAACGCCTATCTCCACGGAACGGCGACGGGCGTGAGCCCCGGTGTCGTGATCGCGCTCAACGTCGGTCTGGGGTGCTCGTGGCTGGCGTCGTCGATGGCGTCGTCCAATGCTGCGTCACGCCTGGTCTATTCGTTCGGTGTCGAGCGCCTACTCCCCCGCCGGTTCGCCTCGGTTCACAGTGCCTTCCGTACGCCCTACTTCGCATTGACTACCGTGGTCTGCACCGTCCTGCTGGGCGGCGGAACCTTTGCCGTTCTCGGGCGCGGAGAAATCTTCGACGACGTTCGACTGACTGTTCGCGGCGCCGTCATCGTGGCCTATGCACTGACGGCTATCGCATCCGTTGTCTTCCTGACACGGATCGGCGAGCACACTCCCGGCGTTCTCGCGGCCGCGTCGTGTGGCAGTGGTGCCGGAGCGATAGTCCTCGGTTACCTGGTTTATGCCAACACGATCGACCACGCGTACGTTGCACCGATCGCCGTGCTCGTGATCCTGACTTCGGGCACACTCTGGCAGTTCTACCTGCGACGCCGAAGCCCCAAAAGTCTGCTGCACGTCGGAGCTTTCGACAGTCCCGAAACCGAGGACGTACTACCAGGAGCTGGGGTGTTCGCCACCGACGCAGCCGGAAACATCGTGCTGGTGGGCGAGCCGACTGCCGGCGCCCGCTGATGGTGGGCCGACCACGCGACCTCGGTGGGCACGAACCCCGAGCGGTTCAGCGCGCCCTTGCCCTCCTCGAGTCGGCGGCCAGGCTCGGATCGGGAGCCACCGCCAAGGACATTGCCGCCCTGGCCGACATCCCACCTGCCACTGCGTATCGGTTACTCAACATCCTTGTCGCCGACGGTTACCTGGTTCGGATCGCCGACCTCTCCGGCTTCGCACTAGGCCGACGCACCCGTGAATTAGCCGGGGCTGCCGCCGAACCCACACCCATCGACAATTCGGTGCTCCTCGAAGAACTCCGCGAGCAGGTACGGTTCGGCGTCTACCTCGCGTCGTTTGCAGAAAACAGAATTCGGCTCGTCGATCGCGATCCCGACCACGAACTCAGTGGTGAACGGACACTGGTCACAGCCGTTCACGCGTCGGCTATCGGGAAGCTGCTCCTCGCCAACCGACCCGAATTGGCCGAGGCCCCACTGCGAAAGGTCACCGCACACACCATCACCGACGGCGACCAGTTGGAACTCGAACTCTCTCGGATCCGGCGCGGTGAGGCCGCCCGTGAGGTCGACGAGATTCGTGTCGGACGCTCCGCCGTCGCCGTCCCGATCCACGACGCGGAAAGGTGTGTCGTCGGTGCCTTGGCTGCGATAGGTCCGACCGGCAGACTTTCCGTCGACGACGTAGACCTGGTCGTGCTGTTGCGGGAGTACGCGGAACGCATCGTTGCACCGACGATGTCGAAGGCAAGCTGAAAGTCAGAGGCCGAACACACGTTTGGCAAAGCCGAGATGCTCGTCGGCCCAGCCGATGACGCCGAGCGTGGAATCGAGATTCTGCGGCGGAGTGCGCACCAAGGTGTCGCGTCGGACGAGTCGGTCGAAATCGATCTGAGCGCGGTCGAACTGGACCCCTGCCGTGACCATGATGTTCGCCAGTTCTTGCGCCATCACCCCGTACGCGACTGTCGTGGGATGAACGCCGTCGAGCGAGAAGAGGCCGCCCGAAGCGCGGCCGCCGCGACCGTCGGCGGAGAGGAACAGCGAGTCCGGCACGGGTTGCAAGTCGGTCAGCGCCTTGGGAAGGGGGTACGGCGTCCACCATGACGGCCGCGCATTGACGTCGGTGACGTAGCGCCGTGAGGCCACGCGCTCGAGCAACCCGGCAATATCGCAGAGGTACCAGTCCTTCCCCACCCGACGGGCATTCGCGACGGCTTGCTCGATTCCGTCGTTGTACATGTCGATTGCGGTGTCGACGGCCCACGCCTGCGCGCCGGTGATGTGCTGATCGCGTTGTGGGTCGAAGTCGGTGTCGCGCACCCACGGTCGTGCGTAGTACGGGAAGTAGCGGGATCCGATTTCGATCTTCCCCCCGAGCCCGTGGGCGATCGGTGCGATGGTCACGTGTGGGACGGTGCAGAGGATGACGTGCTGGGCGTTGATCTTGCGGATCGCGGCCAGCACCTCGGCGTACTCCGACGCGAAGTGCTCAGGCCGCCACACCGTGTAGTCGCGCTTGCCGCCCGGATCACGGAAGTTGTTGCCGCTCCACTCGACTCGAAGTTCGGTGACGGTGCGGAGCGCGTTGTTGGCACCGAGGAAGACGATCAGAGTTTCGATGCCTTCCTTGCCCAACTCCGCTGCTGCGTCGAACGCGGTCATACGCTTCTCGGCGTCGGAGCCTCGCGGCAGAACTCGCAGTGCGGCGCGCTCGCCGTTGTTCTCGACGATCTGGCTGATCAAATCGTCGTGCGGTTGGTGAAGAGCATCCTCGCAGCCCTGCGCCGTCTTGGTCAGAGCGTCACGAAGATCCCACCCGTACACCGAGAGGTTGTGGTTGATTGTCGAGAATGTCGGCGCTTCGCTGCCCGGTCCGCGTTCCCAGTAGTCCTCTACCTGATCCATGAACGCGCGCGCAGCAAAGAGTGCGAGCGGAACCTCCCAGAGGTCGAGCCGCGGGCCGAACCGCTCCTCGAGGGTTCGGAGCAACAGTTCGATGTTGAGCGGAAGCCCGCCCGGGCCGCCGTAACGGGGAAAGCGGAACTGATCGAGCCGGCCCAGCTGGTGAGCAATGATCGCCGGATACGACAGATCAGTATTGAAGATTGCCCCGCTCTGGAATCCCTGCGACAGCGAATCCCCGATGACCACCAACCGGTGGGGAGCATCGCCACCCGGTGGAACTACCGGAATCCCGATTGTTGAATCGAACTGAGGAACCCTGGGCCCTGCTGCGGCCGCGGCCACGACGTCGTCGGGAGTATCGGGTGGAAGTTCCATGCCCACTCACCTCCGGAAAAGTCCAGCTGGTCAGCTGATCAGTGGTGGCTTACGCCGATCGGCATTGTCCTGCTCCGATTGCTTCTCGATCGACCTGACAACCTCGTCGGCCCACTGTTGATTTCGCCCGTCGAATTCCGCGCGGTCCCGACGCGCGATACCCCGCCCCACCAGGATGGCAATCGGAATGGAACACACGACCCATACGAGTAGTACGCCTCCGACAATCCACCACATAACCAGTAATTGTGCCCGATTCGACGACTGTTGTGCTCCAGGTCGAAACATCTGTCCGAATCGTGGCGGTCAATCCAGTTGAGCGCGCAGGTCAGAAACGATCTGCGCCGACGGTTTCACGGGCTTTGCGAACCTGATTCCAACCACGAGCGGCGATGCCGAAGGCAACAAGCGACATCAGATCCGAGACCGTCAGACCGTGTTCTCTGTTCAACGACCACAAGACCTGACCTTCCAGCGGTCCATTGAAGAACAGCCACGCCACCCCTGCACAGACGGTCACAACAACACTGGCTTTGGACGGCTTCATCAAACACACGGTGCTGGTCACGAACAACAAGTTCATGAAAACCAGACCGTAGAAAATTCCGATCATGCGACTCCCCCCGAAGTTCGTTCGTTCAGCCGCGGTTGAAGTTCAGGTACGCCTTCGACGGTGTCGGGCCGCGCTGGCCCTGGTATTTGGATCCGGCTTCGGAGCTTCCGTAGGGGAACTCTGCAGCGCTCGAGAGCTTGAGCAGGCAGAGCTGTCCGATCTTCATTCCCGGCCAGAGCGTGATCGGCAGGTTTGCGACGTTGGACAGCTCCAGTGTGATGTGGCCGCTGAAACCCGGGTCGATGAAACCGGCGGTGGAGTGCGTCAAAAGGCCCAGGCGCCCGAGGCTCGACTTACCTTCGAGGCGGCCGGCCAGGTCGTTCGGCAGTGAGCACACTTCGAGAGTCGAACCGAGAACGAACTCGCCGGGATGAAGCACAAACGGCTCGCCCTCTGCCGGTTCGACCAGGCTGGTCAACTCGTCCTGGCGAAGTGCCGGGTCGATGTGCGTGTACCGCGTGTTGTTGAAAACCCGAAACAGACCGTCGAGGCGCACGTCGACGCTCGACGGTTGCACCATAGAGTCGTCAAAAGGGTCGATACCCAGACGTCCAACGGAGATTTCGGCACGGATGTCACGATCGGAGAGCAGCACAGGTAGAGGTTACCGGTTCTGCGGGCAGTGCCGGCCCATCGCCGGGGCGATCACACTGTGGTTACCGAACACGATGCGCGGGTTCTGGACTCCCACGGGAGAGCCCAGCCCCACCTATCTCAAGTTCTCCATCCCGAAAGGTGTTCCTGCGCAAAAATTTTGGGCAAATCATTTACCGAAGGCGCCGACTTCGACACGCCTGTGTTGATCAATGGCGCCCGGGGACACCGCCGCTTGAAAGCTCGTCTGATAATGTTCGGAAAGCACGTTGATCGGCGGTGAAAACACGTCCGGTCGGCTGCGACGCCGATGTAGTTCAATGGTAGAACATCAGCTTCCCAAGCTGAATACGCGGGTTCGATTCCCGTCATCGGCTCCACAGATTCTCCGCAGTTCAGAGCCCTTTTGGGGCAGTCGAACTTCGCTTGTTTGGGACCCAATCCTGTGACAGGTACACGGCAGGTACACAACCCCCTCCATTCAGTGATCAGTCAATGTGAATCCAACGAAAATGGGGGTGCTAGAGGACCGCGTCTCGGAATTCTGCAGTTCATCGATGCAGTCCGACTGGTCGTCCCCCGGCCTGAATCGGTGTCCATTGCGCGCACTGTCAGGAGAGTGCTGTCGACCTCGAAGCCGATGGTCGCCGGTACCTCGGTTCGTTTGCCGTCCATCAGTGATTCGAGCGCGACTACCAACAAATGGGTTTGGAAACTGTCTCCGCTCGGACTCCGCGCAGCTTGTCAGTTGAATATTGCAAAAACGATCTGCCGTAGCGCACCCATACGCCGAGGACCACAACTCACGCACGAATGCAGGTCTTCTCACAATCACAGCTGTGAAAGGACCCAAGTGCGTCAAAAAATCACCTTCGAAAAGCATCAAGTACGTATTCTTCCTCAGTACCGGACAGCGCTGACCGTAAGTCCCAACGCACGCCATCGGTCTGCACATTTAAACCCTCACCAACCTACATCTTGTGCCTGCTCGGATCATCCGTGGATCAACTCATACACTCCGAATCCGGAGAGCCGGATAAAGCTCGAAAAAATACCCCAGTTTCGAGGACCGTCACATTAGCGTCGCGCTACCTTCCCGAAGATCTTTAGAAACCGGCAGACTGGCCCCAATTCGATAGAAGGCCGTAAGTGTCCAGAGTCGAAACCTCATTCCCCGCAAGCATCGCAGCGTCTTCCCTGGTTATGACGTTCGGAACTACGGCTTCTCACGCAACTGCCAAACCGGGCAACTTTGGCGCAGGTGCTTCTGGTGGATCTTGGTTGGTGGACTACAACTCCTCGAATGGCCTCGGATATATCAGGACAGTCACCTCATTCGGTCCAGGCTCGCCGCTTACATTGCAGGTCTCAATTTCGATAGCAGGACATCTGCCCTGTATGCAGTAGCGAATACTGCCGGGCCCTAGACGGAGCGAGGAGGTGAATTCAAATGGATAACGTCCTCTTTGCTATCGTCAACGTGATCGTGGCGATGGCGAACGGTTCCACGATCCCCCTCTCATTAGAAGGCGCAGGGCCACTAACCGCTCCCGACTTGTAGAGAAGATCGGCCGACCGCATGTGGATGACATTTTCAGCTCTGCCTGAAACCTGCATATCAGAAGATGCGTGGATCGTGCGGTGGTCACAAACATAAGCTCCCCTACCTGGCCAGGAAGGGGAGCGTATGTTTGACAGGTCCCAAATAGTCGGTCGAGGCCGCCCCGAATAGGATCAGCAACCGAATGTCACAGCGCCGACTGGTTTGATCACGCGAGTGCGCACCGTGAGCAGAATTCACACAGAGGTCGATTAATGTGCATCTGCTGAATCAGCCTTCTCAGCTCCGTTTGATCGAATACGTCTGCTGGCTCGAGTGCCCTTGCCACGGTGAGGCAAGCTACCGATCTCGGACGCGGGCGGGCGCTGTCTCTTGATGTTGATGTTGACCACGATGGACCTGTACCTAGTTGGCACTGACCAATTTAGGTCGTCGAACAGGTAGCCGGTGGAAGCGCTTCGGTCTTCGGCCCGATCACGAGCGGCCGCTATGTGGTGAGAATCGGTCGGTCTCCTCTTGAAATGTAGTCGGCGAATCGCTCAATTCCTGCTTGTGAGAAGCTTCCTCGACCTGCGCGTCTAAGTGCGGCTTCGACGAATGGGAGCGGTTTCCTGCGGTATGTGCGGTAGATGCTGTCTAGTACTGGTTGCAGTGCCCGGCGTGCGAGGTCTGCTGTTTCCGGGTCTGAACCCCCGAATTTCACTGTCACATTCGGCATAGATACCCCTGCTGGTCGAGTGTCCGATTCCCTGGCCGGAAGCGTACGTATCGGGATTGCAAATCAGTACAGAAACACCAAAACGGGGCGCTAAGTCCCTACTTGCGGTGGATACGACTCCGTCTTTGGGTTGACGAAAAGGGGCCCGACCGCGGCGTGCGGTCCGGCTTCTGTTCTACGACTGCGGGTTACGCCCCGAAGCCGCGGCTTCTGGTTTCGCCGGCTTCACGTTGGGTGGCGAACTGCCGATGCTGACTGGTGTTTGCGTCAACGCATAGCGAACTCCCATCTACAACGTCCATGCAGAATGACCCCCGCGACATAGTTGCCGTCTTCGATGAGGTGGCCGAATTCATTGAGGCAATAACTACCGGCCACCCGAAGGTGCCCCGTCCCGTGGTCGACCACCTAGATCGGCGGTTCCATGGTTCCGCAGAAGCTCAATGCCTGTGCGCAACGCCCCGGGATCTGGAAGTCGTAGCTGGTCTGCATCCAAGCTGTTCCATCAGCCTCTGCGATGAATGTCCCGATAGGCAGCGCTCGGAGACCCAAGTCATCGGTGCCAGATTCCGCGATCTCATTGCCAACATGCCCCACGACGTTCTATGGTTCATTACATGAGTAATGAACCAGTGAACATCGGCCATCGATCATCGTGATCGACGACGGACGACCACTGTTCCAGCAGATCGCCGAGCAGATCGAAGGCTCGATCATCGACGGCTCCCTGCCGGAAGACGGGCAGGTGCCCTCAACCAACGAACTGGCGGCGTTCCACCGAATCAATCCGGCGACGGCAGCCAAGGGCCTCAATCAGCTCGTAGGCGAGGGGATCCTCTACAAGAAACGGGGAATCGGAATGTTCGTCACGGTCGGTGCCCGCGACGCACTCAGGTTCAGACGCCGAGAAGCGTTCGCGCGCCAGTACATCGAGCCGCTGGTCGCGGAGGCCGACCGGCTCCAGATTTCCCTCGGCGAACTCAAATCCATGCTGGACGACAGGAAGGCGGACCGATGAACGCAAGCACGACAACGACCGAGCCCCGAGTCAGGCGTTTCGACGAAACTGAACTTGTCGCCTCGATGCGCTCCGTGGACAGAAAGTACGGGGATGTCGACGCGCTCGCGGACGTCTCGTTCGAGATCAGCCGCAACAAGATCTACGGTCTGCTCGGCCGTAACGGCGCAGGCAAGACGACGATCATGCAGATACTGACCGGGCAGGACCTGCACACCCGCGGCAACGTCGAGGTATTCGGCGCTGCCCCTTTCGAAAATGCCGACGTCCTGGCAAACGTGTGCTTCGTCAAGGAAAGCCAGACGTACCCCGAAGACCTCAAGGTCAAGCACGTACTCGTCGCCGCCGGCCATCTACTCCCGAATTGGGACCACGCGTTCGCCGAGACACTGCTCGACGACTTCCAACTTCCCTTGTGCCGCAAGGTGAAGAAGCTCTCGCGCGGCATGCGGTCAGCGTTGGGAGTGATCATCGGACTTGCCTCCCGTGCACCGCTCACGCTATTCGACGAGCCGTATCTCGGTCTCGATGCCGTTGCACGCCAACTGTTCTACGATCGCCTGCTTGCGGACTACGCCGAACATCCTCGCACTGTGGTGCTTTCGACTCACCTGATCGACGAGGTAGCCAATCTACTCGAGCACGTGATTGTCGTCGACGGCGGCCGGATTGTCGTCGACGCAGACGCGGATGCACTGCGTAGCCGCGCCGTGGTGGTATCCGGTCCCATTGATGCGGTGGATGCCGTTGCTGCGTCCGGCAGGGTCCTGCGCCGGGAGACACTGGGTGCCCACAGCCGAATCATGTTGCAGGCCGATGTGACAGAGACCGAGCGAAACCGACTGCGGGAGGCGGGAGTCCAAGTGGAACCGGCATCTTTGCAGGAACTTGTCATCGCGACTTCGACGCAGCGCAAGGAGATCACCGTATGAGTATCGCAACGACAGAGCCACGGACGGTCCCGAAGACGCCCGCTCGGTCCAGGATCGGTGCCGTCCTACAACTGCATACGGTCGCGTGGCCGTTGCTGATCGCCTGGCCGGTGGGCATCCTGTTGATCTCGTTCCTGATCAGCTTCACTATCTACGCGATCGTCGGGAACGAGGAGGGTGAAGGATTCACCGGTAGTGTGTTCTCGGTCTACGGTTTCGTGCTGGCGTTCTACCTCCAGTCGATGACGCAGACGTTCCCATTCGCGCTCGGACTGAGCGTGACTCGCCGCGAGTTCTTCACTGCCACCACGGTTATGGCGCTGGCACAGTCCGCAGTCTTCGCAATCGCGCTGCAACTGCTGTCCGTGCTGGAGTCCGCCACCAACGGCTGGGGTGTGCACATGCGCATGTTCGGCATCGCACGCTATTTCACCGACAACACCGCCGTACAGTTGCTCGCACTGTTCGCGACGCTGCTGCTGACCAGTTCGATCGCAATGCTGGCAGGTGCTATCTACCAGCGGTGGAGGATCACCGGTCTACTCGCCTCCCTCACCGGGCTTTTCGGCTTGCTCGGCCTGTCAGCGATCGCGATCACCTGGGCTGGGTGGTGGCCGGCGATCGGTTCGTGGTTTGTCGATACTCCCCGACTGGTACCGATGGCGCTACTCCCTCTGGCCCTTGCCATCGCGTGCATCGCCGGAGCCTGGGCGACGTTGCGTCGAGCAACGCCGTGACCGCGCGATCATGTGCGACGCCACATGTCGCGTCGTCTCGAAGTGCTCGTCGGATCAAACCCGTCTAGACAGCTCGTCCCCCTCCCTGAGTCAGGAAAGGGGGACGAACGTCGCAACAGGGTGCTATCTCGTCCCCGATTTGGTCCGCTCTACTGCCGAGCCACCCGCTCGACAAAACTCGAAGCCCGCAGCACCAGTTCATCTTTCCGGTTCTGGCGCGCAGCGGCGGCATCGTAGCCGGCATACGGGAGCGGGGGGTCGTTACGAACATTGGACGAGCACTGGAAGTCTCGGCAGATCAGTGTTCCGACCGTGCTGCCACGTCGACCGGCGGGCCCGGCCAACTTGGTGCCGTAGAAGACGACCTCGTTGGGGAGTCGCGTGTCGCGGCACCAGGAGCACTGGGCGCGCGATCGCGGAGTGGCCTCGGCTTGAACGAGCAAGACTCCGATGGTCTCCCCGTCGAGTGTCGGGACGATCGCGTAGGCGCGTCGGCCCATTTTCGGATCTCGCCAGCCCAGGTAGTCGAGAGCGTCGAAGTCGATGGTGCCGAAGCCGTCCGGAACGGTGAGATCGGACTTCTCCTTACGACTCGCGTTGACGAGGCTGGAACGAATAGATGTATCGGTCAAAATGATCATGGGTGTATACCAATCGTGGCTCGGTGAAGGTGGGTACAGCTCATGGCCCGATCAGCACCAAGTGCTGTCGGGTCCGAAATGCGCTATCTGTCGCCGGCGAAGACGACGCCGACAACCCCCTCACGCCCATGGGGCGTCACCGTGTACGTATCCACACCGCGATGGTAGCTACAGGCCTGCGTTACAGGCCACTCGATTTATCAGTCACGCCATACCGCCGTGAACTCGTACCAAGGTCCGCCGAGGTGAGTTGCGGAGAAATCATCGAACCCCGATGGTGGGCCGCTGGGCGAGTACACCCACCCACTCGAGGTGATGAACATGCTGTCGTCGTCGATGAAGTAGACCTCATCCGGCCGCACGACATGGGCACTACTGATATCGAACTGGCCGATCTCGAGCTCTTCCACGGTCGATTCAGGCTGCTCCAAAAGACCAATCGCGATGGTCTCGAACTCTCCGCTCTTGTCGAGGAAAGTTGCCGGCGGCATCAACAACGCCAGAGCGACTGCAGCGATGACGGCGATCGGGGAGGGCAGAATCCACCACGACCACCGCCGGTCCTGGCCAAGGACGTAGAGGGTGCGGATCGCCCACACCAGACCGACCACGATCAAGATGAGCAGCGCCGCAGCGCTGACGAGGAAGGGATCCAACCATCTGTACTCCCCGAACGGCGAAGGCCACCAACCGTAATGCCGGCAGACCAACGCAATGAGCGGAACAACGGTGAATGCCAAAAGAATCGGCCCCGGTGGCTTGGACGACTCCGGAGGGTCAGCTACCAACCATTCACCCAGCGACTTCGGCCTTCTCATCACCCCACCGTATCTGCAGGTCATGGCAAACTCAGCTACACGGCGAATACCTTTGCAGTACACGCACTCTCGTTCCACTCACAACAACCAACGCAGCGATCGGCACTCTCGCCGCAACCGACACAGATGGACAAACCTCACAATTCGCAGATTCAACGTGCCGATCATGCGACAATCGGACGGTGAACGAGACCGCGAGTGGAGTTTCGCACCCGCACCGACCGCGACTGCTGAGCGTCGGCGTCCTACTCTCCGCCGCCCTCCTGTGGTCCACTCCCCTCGCCGCTGCCGCGCCCACCGAACCTGGGCCGGCCAGTTGCATATCATTCGGAACCGCCCAACTGCCACCAGGTGCGCCCTCCGGTGGAGGTCGAGTCGGGTTGGCAAACCTACCGACATTCACCGGTTCAACCGCCCCCAGCTCGGTCCAGATCCGCACGCCAACTACGCAATTCAATCGTTTCTGGGACTTCGCGCTAGTCGACCACGACTTACTCGCTCGGCCGCGAGAGACAGGCGCATCAACGGCTCAACCGTGGCGTTTCGTGCCGATGCCCGAGTGCCTGCGTGGACGACTGGTCGGGATATCACTGGACGACGACGAACTCGTCGCGGTCGACGACAACGGCTGGATCTACACGATGGACAACGCATCCCAGGATCCGCTGGTGTGGAATTGGACCTCGGCATGGGGCGCACCGCTGTGGAGCGGTCCCGGCCGACAACTCCCCGGAGACCACCCGAACGGGTGGGCACTGAGCGTCTCGTCGCCTTGGGACAACCAAACTTTCACCGACGTCGCAGGACGGATTCACTTCGTCGGACTCGCCAAGATGACGATGATCCCCACGTTGACCGGGGACGGCAGCCGGATAACCTACGCGGACCCGTGGCTGCCCAACGACGACAGCTACGAGATCGGCGGCCCGCTCGGCGGGCGATTCCAGGCGGACTCGCTGTCGGCGGCCGGATCAACCACTTTCGTGATGAACAAGTACGGCGACATATACACCCGCACATTTGATTTCGATTCTTCGGGATCGGACTCGATCTTCTTCCGCTACAGCTGGGAAGATCAGTCGGACAAGCCGTCGGCACCCAACCTCGTGGCCGAAACACTCGACCGCAGCACCGCCGCGATCCGACTTCCGGCCCCAGACTGGGTGCACCAGCCCAAAATTCCCGGTGAAGTCACATCCGCGATCAGTGTGCACTCACTCGGTCCCGGCCCGAACCGGCGGGAGTTGCGCGTCGAGGGTCTCCGCGGCGCCGAATCCGGCTTCTGGCACAAGGATCTCGTCGGGGATGCCTGGGAGTTCACGCCGACCGGCGCGTCCCTCCTCGGCACACTGATCGAAAACGCGCCGACAGACCGGTCGACGGATACCCTGTCCCCCGCTGCCCCCTGGCACTTGTCCACGACCCTGCCCGCCCGCGACGGTGCCATCGACGGTCAGGCTCTGATCGACATCGGGTTTCCGTACTCTGTGGTGGATCCGCGTCTGCTCGACGCGATCGGCCAGCACGCACAACCGTCCGGATACCGACTGGACGTGGACCATTTCGACCCGGTCGCCACCACGCGGACCGCGACCGTGACTGCACCGGATGGCACGGTTCTTCCGGTCGTCCTGCACACCGCCGACGGACTACGGATGGCTCCCCGCGCATCCGGCCTCGATGCCGATCCGCGCCACCTCGTCGGGGCAATCGAGATCCCGTCGGACGCGTACGCGGATCGGGCATCGAACCCCGCTCTGGACGCGTTCGTGCAGGACTGGATGCGCGGAAACCCCATTGCCGCGATCACGCTCAGCGCCACCGACCACGACTTGGTGATCCGCTAGCCGAAACCATCGCCGTCCACCGTGTCGCCTCGATTAGGCTCAGCAGATGGTCGACACCACACCCGACGTGCCGATATCACCCGTCGACGCTGCGAGCTTCCAGCTCGGTGTGCACGTCCAGCCCTACCTGGTCACTATTGCCGGACTGCTCGCTCCTGGTGGCTTCGTCGATCGAGACGGTCGACCTGATCTAATGCGACTTCACCGCACCCTCGCCGCTCACATCGCGCAGGAGCCGTTACTGCGGCAGCGACCGATCATGCGGAACGGGTCATGGTGGTGGACGGAAAACGACATCGACTTCGACCTCCATCTCTCGCTTGACGAACGCGGGCCTACAGAACCCGACTTCGAATCCGTCTGTGGTCGACTCGTGATGCAACCCCTCGACACCACCCGACCGTTGTGGCACATCGCCTTCGTTCCTGCAGCTCGACCGGGTCTGTGCGGCATTGTGATCCGAGTGCATCACGCGGTTCTCGACGGCGCCAGAGCCAGCGACCTTTTCGAGCGCTTGTTCGCCTCACCTGATTCGAAAAGTACCGACCCGGGCGCTCCCGTGCCGAACATCCCTCCGAAGGCCGCCGGTTCCCTCGACCTCCTCCGATTTCGAATCGGTACTTTCCTGCACCGGCCAATCCGATCACGGGTGTTACTGGGCGCCATTGGTCCCACGAGATCGATCTCGTCCGTCAACGTCCGCACCTCGCTGATCGAGCATGCCGCGCAGCAAGCGGGAGGCACTTTGAACGATGCCTATCTCGTTGCGGTGGGCGGCGGACTACGATTCATCCTCCAAGAATGCGGCGAGCCCATCCCCAAGTCGATTGCGGTATCGGTACCCGTCGCAGTCACAGCGATCGGTAGCGCACGCAATGCCGTCGGGTTCATGATCATCGACCTTCCACTTCGTGAAACCGACCCACAACGCACAGTCGCGATCGTCGCGAAGCAAACCGCTGCGGCCAAACCTTCCGCACGCGCTGCGGGAACAACCTTTCGGTCACCGCGTATCGCCGGCATTTTCGACAAGCTCGCAAAGCGGCAGCACATGATCGGTGCAGTCGTGTCCAACGTCCATGGACCGCGCGGCCCGCTCACGCTCGACGGGGCAGCGCTAGTCGAACTCTGGCCTCTGGGCCCGTTGGCGGGCAATGTCCGCGTCGGCTTCACCGCAGCGTCCTACAACGACACATTCTGGATCGGAATCCAGGCCGATGCCGAGCATCTCCCACCTGCAAGCAAGATCGCCCGAGCCGTCGAACGGACTCTCGACGAAATAGCCGGCACTGCACACTGACTGGATCTACTGCCACTATCCGATGCACCTCGCCGCTTGGGCAACGGATACTGTCGAGACGTCTCGACAACATCTCCACTGATTCGAGCCTGCAAGCCGGTGTCGTCACGACACGATCGTCACGAGGAAGGCGAAAGATGTTCACACCTGCAGAATTCGGCAAGGTCTCGGTACTGGTTCCTGAGAACGGTGGTGCCGTCCCCTACGGGAACACCGTGGTAGTGCACGGATCTGAAAGCACGCTCGTCATCGACCCTTCGCTCTCCCTCGACCGCGACCCCGTCGGCGCAGACCTCGTATTCGTCAGCCACGGGCACGAGGACCACATCGCCGGACTACGCCATTTCGACACCCCGGCCTATGCGCACCATCTCGACGCACCCGCAGTCGCATCCCTCGACACGATGCTCACCAATTACGGCCTTCCTCCGAACGAACGAGTCGAGGTCCAGCAGTCGATTGCTACGCAATACGGCATACCCCCGACCCACGAGAACGTGTCGGGGATCGCGGGCGGCCACGTCTTCGACCTCGGCGACCGCACTGCGACAGTCATTCATTTGCCAGGGCACACCCGCGGACACTGCGGGGTCCTCGTTGAACCCGACGGCTTCTTCTACGTCGCCGACATCGACCTCACCTCCTTCGGCCCGATGTACGGCGACCTGGGTAGCAGCGTCAACGACTTCCTCGACTCCATCGACCACGTCGCAACGATCGACGCACGCTGGTACGGAACATTCCATCAGAAGGGCGTGGTCGAGGGCAGCGACGAGTTCCGTCGCCGGTTGTCCGCATACCGCGACAAATTACTGAGCCGCGAAGACCGTCTCATCCAATTCCTCGGCGAACCAAAACTCTTGGAAGACATAGTCGCTCATCGACTCGTCTACCGCCCCCACGTATCGGCACCGTACGTCGACGCCGTCGAACGACGGACAGCTCAGCTACACCTCGAACGACTCATCGCATCCGGTGCCGTCACAGTCGACGAAGACAAGGTGTTTCGCCGGACCCTCTGACATCCCTGGCGAACTGATCGCGCCATTTCGGATACTTCCGAAAATCGGACCGAAGTTCACCGAAAAAATCTGGCACTCAAGGTTGCAGAGTGCCAGTTTGGCTGGTTATCATGTTCTCGCACAGTAAGTTCGGTCGCCGTCGAGGTGACGGTGACCTTTCTTAGACGATACGGGAGGTGTGTTGCTGTGCTTCGTTTCGATCCTTTCACCGACATCGACGCGATCACCAAGTCCCTGCTTGCCACCGGAACCGGCAGCAGCCGAAGTCCACGCTTCATGCCGATGGACCTCTACAAGATCGATGACCACTACGTCCTTCACGCCGATCTTCCCGGCGTCGACCCAGGATCAGTGGACGTACAGGTAGACGGCTCGACCCTCACCCTGACCGCGCACCGCAGCGCCATTTCCGAAGAGGGAGTGACGTGGCTGGCCGGTGAGCGTTTCACAGGAACATACAGAAGGCAGCTGTCCATCAGTGAGGACATCGATTCCGAACGGATCGTCGCCTCATACGACAACGGCGTGTTGACCGTGACCTTGCCGATCGCAGAGAAGGCGAAACCGCGGCGGATCGAAATCTCGTCGGGACCGCCGTCCCGCACCGCAAACTCCGAGGTGAAAACCCAAGGACAGATCGAAGCCTGACCTGAACGGCTTGGCACGAAATCGACTGTACGAGAGCCTTTCATCCAGGAGGTCCACTATGCCCGCGCCAATCATGGCCCCCGCCGCAGCTCTGGCTGAACCGGTCGTCTGGAACGAAGACCCGCAGCGGCAAGGCTGGTGGAAGCGCATCCTCGCGGCCACCCCGCCCGAGAACCCCACCAACGAAGAATTTCAACCCTGACAAAACCAGACCGTGTTCGCCGAATACGGTCACCCACAAATGAATTGATGCCTTCCGTCCGTCCACCGAGGCGGACGGAAGACATTTACAGGCGCTCTACACACGTTCAGCTCGATGAAGCATTCCGGCCGAACCGAAGAGCCATCACCTGCAGCAGGTCAGGAACCGCCCGAAATGGGCGAAGCAGGACGAAACACTCACACAACAAGGACGAAGCTCGCCGCCACCTGCCAACCGTGACTCGTACGGTTGAAATGTAGACGTCAGTGACTGCGCTGACGCTTACCGACCTCGTCGGTCCCCTGAATTGTGTGGCCGTCGAGGTCGTCTCATGTCGATACCCAAACTGAAAGTGGTCAGCCCTCAACCCTCGTCGGAGGAGATGCCGTCGCCAGACCCTCCAGAAGGATTGCCAGACCGCGCTCGAGTTCGTCCTGCCCGTCGTAGTGAGCCATGATCGTAGCCATCGACCGCAGTCTCGGAAACTCGGCAAGCGCAAGCCGATGCAGACCGAGCCGCAAGAGATCGTCCGTCTCCTCGGGATTTTCGACTATTTCCTGAAGCTCGTTGAGAATGTGCCCGTTGAGGAAGCCGAACACTGCTCGGTAGATGTGTAATGCGTCTTCAGGAGTGAAACCGGCCCGTATCAGCAGTTCGAGAATCGCTTCGACGTAGCGCAACGTCCCGGGAGGACGCAATCCGAGCGGGGTGGACAGCGGCCGAGTGACCAGCAAAGGAACCACGTTGGGGTGCGCGAGCGCGAGGCGGCGATACCCGTACGCAACTGCGTGCAGCTGCCCCCTCCAGTCGCGATCGGACGGGTCGACGACCAGTTGTTCGAGCACGGTCTCGACGACCCCGTCCAGCAGGGCCGCCTTGTTGGCCGCGTACCTGTAGAGAGTCATCGGATTTCTGTCGAGCGCTTTGCCCAGTCGGCGCATGGAGAGGCCGTCGGCACCTTCCTCGTCGATGATCGCCAACGCCGTCGAGAGTACGAGCGCCCTGGTGAGGGGCTCCTCGCGGTCCGCGACGGGAATCAAACCCTTAGTGCGATCTGGCGAGTGTCCGGTCATTCACAAAACATACATCGTATGCCTACGCGTTGACAGAACAGTACGGCTGGTTTACTGTTCGGATACGCCCTATGCATACAACGTATACACACATCGTATACCCGGAATGTCCGGATTTACGTGGGCGCTCATCGATACGTCCCGGCGCCGGAGTCGGCGCGGACGTACGGACTCACTTTCGTCGCATGAGTCCCTTCTTCAAAGGATCGAAGATGAACAGAACATGACAGCACCCACCGCAACACGACGCTCGCGGTTCTTTCAATTCTCGGGTATTGCAACGATTTCCGTTTTCTCCGTCGGCATTCTCGTCTTGCCGGCCGGCACTGCCGGCGCGGAAGCGACTGCTGTCGGACTCGGCACCGCTGAGCCCTTTGCAGTCCTTGCCGGAGCAGGAATCACCAACACCGGACCGACAACCCTCGGCGGCGATATCGGCACGTATCCGACTCCAACCATCACCGGTGTATCGGACCTGACGATTACCGGCACCAATCATGGTGGCGACGCGGTATCGCAGGGAGCGAAACCCGACGTGTTGACTGCCTACAACACTCTTGCCGGTCAGGGACCCACACAACCGACGGGAGCCGACTTGACCGGTCGGACACTGGTTTCGGGTGTCTACAACTCCGGTTCGTCGATCGCACTGTCGGGAACCGTCACCCTCGACGCGCAAGGTGACCCCGATGCAGTCTTCGTCTTCCAAGCGGGATCAACGCTGATCACATCGTCGTCCAGCACCGTTGCACTGATCAACGGAACGCAGGCGTGCAATGTTTTCTGGCAGGTTGGAAGTTCCGCCACCCTCGGCACCAACTCCGTCTTCCGAGGAAACCTCTTGGCGCTGACAGACATTACTGCCACAACCGAGGCAACCGTCGAGGGTCGACTGTTGGCGATCAATGGCGCGGTCACTCTGGATACGAACACCGTTACGATCCCGACCTGTGCGCCTCCTGTCACGACCACGACTCCGACCACTACGACGACTACGGTCCCGCCTGACACCGCGACAACTACAACCACGACGGTCGTCCCGCCGGAGGTGACTACAACCACGACGGTCGTCCCGCCGGAGGTGACTACAACCACGACGGTCGTCCCGCCGGAGGTGACTACAACCACGACTGGTACACCGGTGGAAGCGACGACCACCACACCAGGGCCGAACGGCACGACTACAACCACTGTGGACGTACCGCCGATCATCACGACCAGCCGAAACATTCCGTCCATACCCGAGATTCCCGGTCTCCCACCACTGCCGGGAATACCTCCCACCGTTCCCGGGACGGTAACCGTCCCGTCTCGGGTGCCGACGACGTCAGCTTCTCGAACGGGTACCCCGACCACTCAACCGGTAGGCCCGGAATCCCCGAATGTTCGAGCCCCTCAGGTGCAGCAGGTACCACGAGGGTCGGTCGACACCGGTGACGGAAGCACACAATCCCAACGCGGCGGACAGTCCAGTGGAGGGTGGATCGCCCTGCTCGTCGGCTTCTTCAGCGTCGTGGCTATGTCGGCCCTCGTCATCCGTCGGACAAGTCGATAGATGAAAGACGAAAACTCCGTGATGGCTCCGCGAACTCGCCGAGCCATCACGGCTCTCGCCCTTACTGTTTCAGTACTCGTAACGGTGGTCGGATGCGCCGGTGGACAATCCGACAGCGGAAATTCACAACCAATCTCGTCGCCTCGACAAGACACCACATCCGCGCCGCGCGCCACTGACTCTGCACTGCCCGAAAGGGCGCCGGTAACTGCTGACCACCGCCCCGCGCGCCTCGAAATCCCGTCCATCGGCGTCGACACCGACATCATCGATCTCGGACTCGATACCGATGGAGCACTCGAGGTCCCACCGGATGGGAAGGACGCAGGGTGGTACACCGGCGCTCCCGCCCCCGGTGAGGTCGGACCGGCAATCATCGCCGGCCACGTCGACTGGCAAGGCACCGACGGGGTCTTCTTCGATCTGCGGAATCTCGAAACAGGAGCCGACATCATCGTCACCCGCGAAGACGGAAGTCGCGCAGTGTTCACCGCTACCAGTGTCGAACACTTCCCCAAAGAGGACTTTCCCACCGACGTTGTATACGGCGACATCGACCACCCCGGACTCCGGATCATCACGTGCGGTGGATCCTTCGACGAAACCGCACGCAGTTACAACGACAACATCATCGCATTCGCCGACCTGGCCTAACCGCCTGAGACGCCGCAGCACACCACTTCGAAAGTCCGCACGAACCGTTGGAGAGCAATGACCGTATTCCACTTTCCCGTGCTCGAGAAGTTTCGATGACAGACACCGACGACATTCGAGCGAGCGCCGAAGCAGGTGTCGACGCTCCTGCATGGCGGGATCGGAAGCGTTACTGGTGGCCGTTGGGATTGCTGATCCCGCTGAGTCCCTTCCTGTCCTGGCTGCTGGTCGAATATTTGCACCTCGGCCTGTTCTGGGCGACCGGTGCCTGGATCCTGATTCTCGTCATCCCGATCGTCGACGTCGCAGTCGGCGCAGATGGCCGCAGCCCACCCGACAACGTGATCGCGGCATTGCAGGACGACCGCTACTACCGCTGGTGTACCTACCTGTTCGTGCCACTTCAATACGCTGGCCTCGTCTTCGCCGCATGGTGTTGGGCGCACGCCCCGATGGCAACCGGAGAGAAGATCGCACTGGCGATGACCGTCGGCGTCGTTGCGGGCGTCGGTATCAATGCCGCACACGAACTAGGCCACAAGAGCAGCCGCCTCGAGCGGCGGTTGGCGAAAATTGTGCTCGCTCAATCGTTCTACGGGCACTTCTACATCGAGCACAATCACGGTCACCACGTCAACGTTGCGACGCCGCGCGATCCCGCCAGTGCTCGTTTCGGGGAATCGTTCTGGATATTCCTGCCCCGCAGCGTATTCGGAGGTCTGAAATCGGGCTGGCGGATCGAATCAGCACGCCTGCGCCGGCAGGGTTCACCCGCACTGTCGCCTCGAAACAACATCGTGCAGGCATGGTCGCTGAGCGCCGCACTGTTCGGGACGTTGATCACCTTATTCGGGTGGCAGATACTGCCCTGGCTGCTCCTGCAAGCCTTGGCCGGGATCACGTTCCTCGAGGCCGCAAACTACCTCGAACACTACGGATTGCTCCGTGCGCGAAGACAAGACGGCAGCTTTGTCAAAGCCCGGCCCGAAGACAGTTGGAACAGTGATCATCTCTTGTCCAATTTGTTCCTGTACCAATTACAACGACACAGTGACCATCACGCGAATCCGCGTCTGCGCTACCAATCTCTGCGCAGCGCTCCAACCGCTCCGCAACTCCCTGCCGGATACGCGGTGATGATCGTCTGCGCTGCCGTACCACCACTGTGGCGGCGGATGATGGATCACCGTGTCCTCGGCTACTACAACGGCAACGTCGAGCTCATTCACACCAAGGCGACGATATGAATGACAATGCCCGAGACGACGACCACAGCGACGGGCACTACACGGCCACCGGGCCGACCAAACACGCCAGAGCTGCGTACCAGCCGGCGCGCACCCAGCTCAGACGAGCCGCACCGAGCCTGGACGTCGTCGCTGCCGCGGAGTACCTGTTGACCCAGCCCGACGCATACCTCTATCGCCGCCGATACCTCGACCTGATCACTCAAACCCCCGGGCCCGACGGAACATCGATCACCGACTACGCCGCAGCTGAACGCTACCTACTTGTCACCGCTACCGCGCACCGCAGAACTCATAGTGAGGTTCGTCCATTGCCGGCACCCGGCGATTTTCTGTGAAGTGGTCACCGCAGTGTTTGATGCCAGAGAGTGACAACAGCCTGACGAATTCGGGAGCGCAGCATTTGTCATTTGCCATCACAGCTTTGATTCGCGCTCGCCAATGTCATCGAGGATCAAGAACTCGATCTTCGCTCGCTCCCCGTCCGCATCGAAGTCGTTGTCGCGGTCTGAGACACGCGTGATCAGTTCCGTCAGTGCCGCATGGATCGTCGTGTACAGAAATGCACGCGGGTCGGGCACCCCCATCACGTCGTCAGTGTTCATCTGTACCTGCGCCGTAGCGGTACGCCTGCCCAGAAATACACGCGGAAGCCGGATCCCGGTCGGATCGGTCACCACGGAGATGTCGCCACCAACGACAACAAACAGATCGAAGTCGTACTGCATCGCGATGCCCCTCAGCCGGTGTCTGAGCCGAGTCAACTCCTCGATGAAGTCAAGCGGCACCGACGGTCCACCGAATACTGTCCTGAACGTGACCCCGCGAGTCATCGATCTGCCCCCTTTACGAATCATCCATTTCAGGATCGAGGGCCATACCCTCTGTGTCCCCCACGCCAAGTGCTCGGGCATATCGACCGGCATACCGCTCCAGTGCGACTGCTGAATCGGCCTCACCTTCCCATTGATCCGGAATCGCGGTGCCGTCACACGTTGTTCGCGACACTTGCGCCTCGGAGAACTCGACAGCGGTCCGGGTGAAGGAACACCGCACAAAACTCGTGGCCGCCGAGAATCGTGCGCCGCCGAAAGTGCACTCCACGAATGAGGTATCGGCGAACTGCGCACCAGTCAGGTCTGTGTCGTCGAATGCGCATCGTTCGAACACAGTATTGGGCACGGAGCGGAGCCCGCGTGCTTTGGCTCCAGTGAAATCGCAATCGACGACCCTCGGTCCGAGCGCCAGACGAGAGAGCGTCGCACCCCGGAAACTGCACCGTTCGAATCGGCGATTGAAACGGGGCTGTCCGGTCAGTGCCACGAAATCGAAACGGCAGTCGAATAATTCGGATTCGAAGACGGAGATCGGACCCCGAGCGAAACTCAGATCAATCCGTTCCAACGTGAGATACCGGATGTCCAATCCAGCGCTACCCGCTGTCAGGCCACGCACATCGATCAGCCCGTCATCGGTCTCCGCCCATGGGGAGACGAGAGTGTGGGGCGGCTTGACGATCCGCGACTGATCGAGCAGCTGCGCCCGTAAATTATCGACGCCCTCATCTGACCAACGTCGACGTAGGGAGGTGATCGCGGACCGGTTCACGGGCTCAATAGTATCGGCAAGATGCCCAGCGATTGGCCGTGGCTGCCCAAGAAGCGAACCACCACACATCAGTACTTCGGTAGGAATCACTTCTCGGAGCGCGCAAAACAGCCGGACCGTGAAATGCACGGCCCGGCTGCAGCGCTCACGCGCACGAAGTGGAACTCGGAGTCAACTGGGGTACTGAAACCGGTCGTGTACGAGCCGTTGACTCATCCCCGGATCAGTATCGAATTATCAACTCTCACAAGTTGATCACGTCGCCCACAAGGATCTGATCGGGATTGACGATCTGCGGATTCATGTCCCACACCTGCTGCCAGGTGAGACCTCGTTCTGTCGCGAGGTCGAACAATGTATCACCGGCTGCAACGACTACCTCTGAGCCGGGCGCTGGAGTCTCCGACTCCGGAATGCTTTCTACCGGTGCAGATTCGGATGTCTCAGAGTAGACAACGGGAGCAGGCGCCGGTTCCGGTGCAAATTCGGGTGCTACGTCCTGTGCCGGCGCGGGCGCGGGAACAATACTCGACCCGGTATCGCACGCCCCGATCGAACTCAGGAAGGACATGGGATCGACGGCGCCTCCACTGTGAATGCGGAGATGCAGATGTGGGCCGGTGGAGCTACCGGTGTTACCCGTTGCCCCGATCTCGTCGCCTACCTCGACGTGTTGCCCCACACCGACCCATGTTTCGGAGAGGTGGCCCATCTGAATCTGCTCGCCACTGTCCGCTTCCAACTGGATGTACGTTCCATATCCACCCGGATCATTGGGTCCGGCAACAGAAATCGTGCCCGATGTGGGCGCGTGGAGCGCGGTGCCGACGTTGACAGCGAAGTCGACTCCGTCATGTCCCGCGTGGTAACCCTGCGAAAGTGATCCGCTTACCGGCCACTCCCAATTGCAACTCGCCGACCAGCCCTGCGCACCGGCGGTACCTGCATTGGCTACTGCTCCGGCCCCCACAAGGGCGCCCAGTCCCGCAGTTACGGCGATGAATCGTTTTGTGCTGGAAGGCTTGTGTTTTCTGTGCTTACTCATGTTTTCCTTGACTGATGTGCTCGGAGCAGGTGCAGGCTCTACCCGCAGACAGCACTCAATACGTGCTGAGCTACTCGGTGTATCGCACCAAGACTCCGTTGGAGTGAGATGTTCGGATCGCGCCATGGAGAGAGGTACGGTGACCGCTCTCGAACGCGAGCGCGCGCATAGACCCGCAGGTCTGCATCTCCTGGTGACAGCACAGGAGATACGGGTTCTACATCGAGGCAGTGCCTGAATCGATCGTTGATCGAGGACTACGAATGCCGGAACAAACCGAAGGCTTCTCATTCGAAGATCGACAGGGTGGGTGTCTACCCGGATGGTCGGAAAGGGGGTGGAACATGGAGATCCTTGCGTTGCGGATGAGGAATCACCTCATACGCTGTCGCTTCACGACGCTCCACACCACGGTTGAATTACCTGGGTACATACCTGTTTTTGCGCATTCGACCCGACCGGTCGATATCAGGCGCGCCTTCGGTTGATGGCATCTGTTCGAACAATCGCCAGTGCCCCATGTCACTTCTGGAGACGATACCGCGTCTTGGTCACCTGGCGCGTCAGCGTTACCGAGATGGGACATACAGGCGGCATTGCTCCTACAAGCCGAACGGGAGACCAGTGCACGTTCCCGGCATCGGAAACGCGTGCTGATCTCCCGTTCGGCGATCTGTTGCCTAGTGGATCTACTGCTGAGTCGAAGCTACTTTCTCGGCTGCGTGGTGAGCGGCAATGTATCCGTAAACCAGCCCCTGGCCGATCGTTGCACCGGCGCCCGGGTAGGTGTGACCGAATGCGTTGGCCGCAGTATTGCCGATCGCATACAGGCCGTCGATCACGCTGCCGTCCTCACGAAGCACGCGTGCATGCTCGTCTGCCTGCACACCGCCGCAGGTGCCGAGGTCGCTGAGCGTCATCTTCACCGCGTAGAGGGCACTCGTGTCGAGCTTCCTCAGGTTCGGGTTCGGGGACACTGTCGGGTCGCCGTAGTACCGATCGTATGCACTTCCGCCGCGACCAAATTCCGCATCGCTACCGGCAGCAGCGGCCTCGTTGAACTTCTCGAAGGACTCGGCAAAAGCCTCCTCGGGAAGACCGATCTTGCGGGCAAGTTCGACCGGACTGCTCGCCTTGTGCGCGATGCCGGAGTCGAAGAATGCCTGCGGAAGCGGCTGACGAGGGAAGATACCGCCTGCGAACACGTAGCTGTTGCGGTACTCCTGGTCGAAAACAAACCACATCGACTCGGCCGGATCTCCGGCCTTTTCCCGTTCGAGCACGCGCTGGCCGAACGACATGTAGTCCGTCGCCTCGTTCACGAATCGACGACCGGTCTGGTCGACGATGAACGAGCCTGGCAGCGCACGCTCTGCGAGCATCACCATCGGCGGGCGGCCCTTGATGCTTGCCACCGCGGGGAACCACCACGACTGATCCATCGATCCGATACCTGCGCCGAGCTCTTGTGCTGCCTCGATCGCTTCGCCGGTGTTGCCCTCTGCGCCCAGGCTCTCGTGCTCACCGAGGCTCTCCGACTGGTACTTGTGGCGCCACTCCATGTTGTGGTCGAACCCGCCGGCTGCCAGAACGACACCACGCCGAGCGGTCACCGTCACTTCACGTCCGTCTTGCACCACAACTGCACCCGTTACGCGGCCATCTTCGGTGATGAGCCGAACCAACGACGTTTCCGTCCACACCGGGATACCGGCCTGGACCACACCTGCGAACAGGCCGGCGGCGAGCGCCTGACCGCCTGCGATGTATTCACGCTTGAGTACGTACTTGCCGTAAACGCCCTGCGCCAGGCGGCGGATGATGCGAGGGAAAGCCTTGCTCGGCTTCTTCACCATCAGGTTCATCCACTTGTAGTCCGCACCTGTCACCGGCATCGGCAGTCCGGCTTCCATCAAACCGGGCCGCAGGCGACCGCGTTCCGCGCCGAGTACCGACGCGTCGAACGGCAGGCACTCGCAGGTACGTCCGGCGGCGCTACCTCCCGGCAGTTCGGGGTGGTAATCGGAGTATTCCTTGGCCCAGAAGAACTTCATGGGCGTCGTGCGGTAAAGCATGTCGACGGTGGCCGCACCGTTGTCGACGAATGCCTCCCCACGTTGGGCAGGGGCAGTATCACCGACCACCGAACGCACGTATGTCTTCGCGCGCTCGACGGTGTCGCCCGCACCGGCTTTCGCCAAGATCGGGTTGGCAGGCATCCAGAACGCTCCACCGGACCGCGCCGTCGAACCGCCAACGTACTGCGTCTTCTCCACGATCAGCGTGGACAAGCCGAGCTCGTTCGCGGTGAGGGCGGCAGCCATGCCGGTACCGGACCCGATCACCAGTAGATCGACAACGATGTCCTTGGCTTGTGTCGCGGGGGGTGCCTGATTCTTCGCCATTGAACAAATCCCTTCACGTGGTTATCGACGTAGAACGCTAAGGCAGTCGCGGCGCAGAAGGTTCCGGATGCCCAGTCAGCGGGACATTGCGAGTGGATTGGCGAAGAACGGCTCCTGCCACGGGTCGGGCGTTGTGCCCGCCCCAGCAGAATCGCGGCTTGCCTTCTTCGATGTCTACGCTGCTCACGTGAGGACAAATCCCAGCTTCGGCATCGTCGACGAAACGCTCGGCGCCCTTGTACGCGGCATGCTTCCCCGCCTACGCCACGCCTTCGAGCATCACCAGGCTCTTCACCGTCTGGCCGTCGAAGCGATTGTCAACGTCTGACAGACTCGTGCGGTTTGCATTTCATGGACGGGTACTGGCCGGCAGTTCGCTTCAACGGCGACGATGGCGTCGTCGAGGTGACTGTCGAATCCTGACCGCGATCCTCGTCTCGGGCTGTCGGCTGATGTTCCTCGGCACTGATGAAGAATAATCATCTACATGAAATGGAACACCCCTACAGAGACCGGCTGGTTCGTCAACCTCGCCGAAGGTGGTTCGGCCGTATCGATATTCGATCGGTCGGGGAACGTTCAAGGCGAACTGATTCCCGCATCCGACGACGGATCGGAGAGCGTTGCCGGCGGGCGGAAGAGGAAATCGTCAACAGCCGAGCAGGATCGATCCAGGCTCACATTCCGCAAAGGCCGACCTGCATCACTTCGATTGTCCGACGGAACGATCGGGACCCTGATCGACCAGAAGCCCAAGGCCATGCGCCGCAAGAACAAGCTGTGCGAAGTCGATATCGCGGGCAGAACATACCTCTTCGTTCATTCATCGGGCCGAAAGGCAACAGCCCGGCGTGACGGAATCGCATTGGCACACATGGAACGTGGCCGATGGTCCGCTAGAAGTACCGTCGCCAGAAGAACCCTCACGGCAACGGACGCCCTTGACGAATGTGTCCTGACACTGTTTCAGAAGGTAGTGACACCTGGACGTACCGGCGCCTTCGATCAGGTACTGACCGACCTCAGCAACATATGACGTACGCCATATTCGGTGGATCTCAACCGCACTCGAGATACTGACTTTCAACTCTCGGGTCCACGGACATGCCTTGGACACAATGAGTTTCACATCTCGGAGCGGAAGGCTGAAACCAGATCATGGTCAATGTCGACGCTTTGAACACGCTCGCCCAGCGATTGTCGCCAGGTGCGATGATCACAGATCCAGATCTACTCCAGTCCTATCGGCAGGACTGGAGTTTCGATCCCGCAGCCGGAACACCGGTTGCCGTAGTACGTGCTTCGACGACGGCAGAGGCGGTTCGACGGACGGCATCTGAGGCCGCCACATGTAGCGAATAGCGACGAGTACCTGAATTCTCCTGTGCAACCGGATATGGTGAGGCTGTCGTCTTCAATGCGGCGATGCAAGAAGGGAAGCTACGACCAAAACGTTACGTCGGGGAAGACAAGCAAATCACCTGGACATGGCTGGAGGCCTCCGTGATGAATCTCGTTCGCCGACTGAGCGTCTGCACATCCGTCGTGATCGCTTCTACTCTGACGTCGGTAGCGCTCGCATCCGCCGCGGTGACCATTCCATTCCAGGTCAACCCTGCGCCGTACGGCAACCCGAACGGCAGCTTCGACGCGCCGGCCGTCCGCTGCGTAGCTGTCGTCGGTGAACAACCCGGCACGGTGACGATCACCGGAGGCAAGGAAGGCCGGTGGGGATGCCTGCTCTCGTCCGAAGTGCGCTGGCTGAACCTTTCGACCGGGGCCTCCGGCTCCGCTCGGCTCTCGGACGGTCTCAACGGAGTCCCAGCAGAGGCGATCGTGCAGACCGGGACCGGTCAAGTCGCTGTTGCCGTGCTGTCCGTGGCCGGATCCATCATCACCCCAGGTGTCACATCGTTCTACGTGCCGTAGCACCAGACTCCGCATCACCGGCACCGTGGGACCTAAGGTCCTGTTTACCGACCCGTCATCCCGGTTAGCCTGAAAAGACGCTACCGAGAGGACACTCATGACCTCGTCAGTGCACGAAACGATCGCCGTGGATCTGGATTTGATCGACCTGTACAAGGACCTCCACAGCCATCCGGAACTGGGGTTTCACGAGCAACGAACATCCAGTCTGGTGGAAAGACATTTAACAGCACTTGGATTCGACACCACCACCGGTGTCGGGACTACCGGAGTCGTCGGAGTCCTGAAGAACGGAGCGGGCCCCACAGCGCTGCTGCGTGCGGATATGGACGCCCTCCAGGTTCGGGAAGAAACCGGATTGGACTACGCCAGTACCGTGACAACGACCGACGATCAGGGAAAGACCGTCTCGGTCAGCCACGCGTGCGGCCATGACCTGCATACGACCTGCTTACTCGGTGCGGCCCGGATCCTCTCTCAGGATACGACGACCTGGTCTGGCACTCTTGTCCTCGTCTTCCAACCGGCTGAGGAACTTGGCGCGGGTGCGCAAGCCATGGTCGACGACGGACTGTTCGAGCGATTCCCGAGGCCCGACATCGTTCTCGGACAACATGTATCGCCGCTACCGGCAGGCACGATCGCCGGGCACGCCGGCCCCTCGTATGCGGGATCGGACTCACTTCGTGTGAGACTGGTCGGAAAGGGCGCCCACGGATCTATGCCGGAGAACTCGGTCGATCCCGTGGTCATGGCAGCCGAAACCGTGTTGCGTTTGCAAACTGTCATCTCACGCGAGGTCCCGAGTACTGCCACAGCTGTCCTCACCGTCGGCTCCATCCATGCTGGAGATGCCGCCAACGTCATTCCCGGCGAAGCAGAACTGCAACTCAACATCCGCAGCTACGACGCAGGTGTGCGTCAGCGCATCCTGGACAGCGTCGACCGCATCGTCCGGGGCGAAGCGGCCACCGCCGGTGCACCCACCTCACCGACCATCACAGAGACGGAGCACTTTCCGATCGTCGTCAATGATCCGGCAGCGCTGGACAAGACACTCGATGCGTTTGCCGAATGGTTGGGGACGAACAAGATTCTCGATCCCGGTGCGGGAGCAGGTAGTGAAGATGTCGGCATTCTCGCGACCAGTGCCGGTGCGCCACTGTCGTACTGGCTGTTGGGCGGTACCGACCCTTCACTGTTCACGACAGGTGACATGACTGATCCGGCTTTGCGAACCGTGCCGTCGAACCACTCTCCGCACTACGCTCCCGTGATCGAGCCGACCCTGACCATCGGTGTGAACGCCTTGGTCGTCGCGGCCAGGACGTGGCTCCCAACTCCCTAGAGTGTTGCGGGTCCGCAATCGATCGATCGTCCATGCGATCAAGGCTGCAAACGCGTAGGCGCCGCCGAGAATACTTGCAGCGCCCCACCCTGCCGCGTCGAAAACCATAGTGGTGGAAACCGCCCCAGCCGCGCTGCCCAACGAATAGAACACCATGTAACTACCGATGATCTGCCCCGACGATTCCGGTGTGTTCGCGACGATCAGATTCTGGCTCGTGACATGAACAGCCTGTACGGCGAAGTCCAACGCAACAACACCGACAACGAGTAACACCAGCGAGTGCGTCGCCTGCGCGTTGAATACCCACGACAGCAAGAGAACGACCAACGACGCCCCGGTGACGCGTTGCGCTTTGCCTTGATCGGCCCACCGACCGGCACCGACCGCGCCCAATGCTCCAACCAATCCTGCGATTCCGAAGAGCCCGATCTGTGTGGTCGACAACCGCCATGGTTCCTCACTCAACGGCAGGGCCATTCCGCTCCACAAAGCACCAAAGGACGCGAAAAGGAACAAGGCGATCAGGGCCCGGGTGCGAAACAGTCGGTTCGTAAGCGTCAACGTCACGACAGACCCCATTGCACGCACGTACGAACGCCTATCGTGTTGCGAACGAGGATCTTTCGGCAGCATCGTCAGCGCGACGGCCGCGACCAGTACCGAAATGAAAGTGGATCCCGCGTAGACCGCCCGCCAGCCTGCCAGATCCGCAACTGCGCCGGCGACAGTCCGAGCGAGGATGATGCCGACGACAACGCCGCTGGTGATGACACCGATGTTTGCGCCCCGCTCGTCCGGGTCACTGATTGCCGCAGCATAGGCAACTATGACTTGAACAACTACCGAGAACGTGCCTGCGACCGCCATCCCGATCAACAGCTGCAGATTCATGGTGGCCAGAGCAACAAGCATCGTTCCCGTTGCAGCAGCGACGATCTGGATTGCGATCAATTTCTTTCGATTCACGAGATCGCTCAATGGCACCAACACGATCAACCCCACCACATAACCGAGTTGGGCGAGTGCGACTACGAAACCGAGGCCGGCCGGAGGAATGGAAAGATCCGAGCCTATTTGCCCGAGGAGCGGCTGTGCGTAGTAGATGTTGGCTACCGAGACCCCGCAGAGCACTGCGAGCAACAGGCGAAGTCCGCGAGACATTTTCAACTTGCCCCGCGCGTTCTCGACAGCATGACGTGCAGTCACTTCCACCTCAACTTGGTTGCGTTTTGATACCATTTGGAGGTTACGTCAATACAGTTTCAAAACGCAACCAATGAGGAACTCGATGCCGGATCGCGCACAATGGACAGACCCGCACTGCCCGACGGCCCGAGCGGCCGACATCATCGGCGACAGATGGTCGCTGCTGATCGTGCGTGACGCCTTCGACGGGTCATCGAGATTCAGTCAGTTTCAACGAAACCTGGGCATCGCAAAGAACATTCTCACGGACAGGCTCAAAGTCCTTGTCGAGCAGGGAATCTTCGAAGTCCAACCGAACGCGCAAGGTACCCGCAACGAGTACATCCTGACCGAACGCGGTATGGATCTGTTCATCGTGATCATTAGCCTGCGACAGTGGGGAGAGCGCCACGCCTTCGATGACGGTGAGCCACACTCGACCTTGATCGACGACACCACGGGCGATCCGGTGCCCAGGCTTCGACTGATCAACGCACGGAATATCGACCTGGACCCGGCAAGTACACATGTGGAGAAGGTCGAGGAAGGCTGACCCGCAACTCGCCAGATCGGTAGATGGGCGCACAGGATTCGAAGTTCGCGCATACTCCGATCATGACTGTCGATCTCGAGTTCTCCTGGCCGCAGTTTCTCTGGATTGCATTCATCTTCGTCGGCGTACCCACAACTATCGGCGCAAGCATCATCTGGACAATCTGGCGTTCGGAACGAACTGGCCTGGAGCACTCCACGACCGTCCTCGGCGGCGGGCACACGGGATCGGGCTCACTCGGACTGTGGAGCACCGGCCTGTTGGCCTTTGCACTGGGCTTTCTGTCTTGTGTGGGCTGGCTCAGCTGGTCAGCCGACTACAAAGGCGGATTCCGCGGCCCCGGCCTGCCTGCCCCGACACAGTTCCCCACCTGGCAGGTCGTCGCCTGTGGACTGACAGTGATTCTGGCGTGTTTCGGTTCCGCACATTGCTCGCGATGGATGAAGGCCGGCGGTATGACGGCCGCTGCCGGCACTGCTGCAGGATTCACCACAGAGCATTCAGCATCGACGCCAGTACTGATGTCACCGGACAGGCAGGCGTGGGCGTCGCACTGTCCACGATCGGATGGGGCCTCACCCTTACCGCACTGATGCTTCTGCGCGGCAAGTGGTCGCGACGAGGATGAATCATTACCGGATCATCCATACTCCGAGTAAAGAATTCGATAAGCGGACCTAACACGTTTTGAAATTCATTAAGAAGAAAATCGATTCCAGATACAGGATCGCCTGATTGCCGAACCTCCACGAGATCCTCGAAAAATATGAGACAGAAGCCTTATCGCTTCCGTGCCAACCCTTTGACGCATGCGGATCATAATATTCTTCGAACATCACGCGGAAGTGCACACAAGTCTGTGACTCACGGCATTATCCGATTTATCACGGGAAATCGCGATAAATCATCACCGTCTCTGAACTGCAACAACGCCTTAAGTTACAGATTCAACTAGTTCCAAACCATAGGGTTTCTTCCTTTTTCTCGGCGTCTCGATTCCGTAATGCTTGACATCGAATTGTCTTTCGTTCTCAATGAGCGATGTCAACTGACGATGATGCATCTCAGTGCATCAACGCAGTAATTCCGCAATCGAATCCAGTGAAGGGACCAGCCGCGAAATGACGGTTGCCGAGAGCTTGAAAGATAGGAATCTGTACTCCAACCTCAGGCGTGCTGCTGATTTGAGCAACCCATTCTGGGATCGCGCAGTCAGTGAGGGTCTGGCCGATATCACCGCCGATCGCGTCGCAGGTTTCGAACACCGGACGATCCAAGGATACGAATTCGAGAACTTCTCCACGTACTCGTATCTGGGGCTCGACACCGACGACCGAATTCGTTCGGGTGCGATCGCCGCTCTCGAGCGCGAACGAACGTTGAACAGTTCCATCTCGCGGATGAGAGTCCACTCCAGCCTTCTCGACGACACAGAGGCCGCGTTGAGCGAACTGCTTGACGCACATGTGCTCACCCTCGGATCCGCCGCAAACGCTGCGTGGAGCTTGCTCCCCCTCGTCGCGTCCGGGTTGCTCACCGGCGGTGAACCTCCCCTCATGGTGTTCGACAAGAACGCACACTTCTGCCTCAATGCCATGAAGGCGAGCGTCGCCGACGAAACGACGATCGTGACCATTCGGCACGACGACGTCGATGAACTCGAAAGTCTTTGCCGAACAAATTCTCAGGTGGCATACGTGGCGGACACCGTCTACAGCACAGGCGGGAAGGCGCCCCTGAACGAACTGTTTGCATTACAGGCCAAATACGGACTGATTCTCGTTCTCGACGAGGCGCACAGCACCTCGGTCATCGGACACAACGGGCGTGGCGCGGTCCTGGATCTCATCGGCAGCCTCAATGATCGAACATTCTTGCTGACATCACTGAACAAGGGATTCGGTGCTTCCGGCGGTGCGATCGCACTCGGCCGGAACGGGGGCAGTCGAAATCGTGATCTCGCACTTCGCTACGGCGGCCCGTTGACGTGGTCGCAGCGTGTGAACGTAGCCGGGCTGGGTGCTATTGCGGCGTCCGTGGAGCTCCACCGCAGCGGAGAGGTCGACAAGCGGCAGCGGCAACTTCGCAGGGTTGTCGAACTGTTCGATTCGCTCGTCGACACGCCGGCATCGGGCGATGGACTCCCGATCCGCTTCGTCACGCTCCACGAGGAAGAACAAACCATCACCGCAGCACAGAAACTGCTGGCTAGCGGTTTCTACACATCGGCGGTCTTCTTCCCTGTCATCGGCCGGGGCAAAGCCGGGCTGAGACTGATGCTTCGGGCGGACCTTCCACATGCAACGATCGAGCGCTTCGCCGACGTCCTACGAAGTGTCACGGAATGAGCGACGACCGCACTGTCGCAGTGACACCGCTGGCTTGTGCCGTCGTGTTGACAGCACAAATGGCCACGACCATCTACCTCCCTTCACTGCCGAAGATCGCGACGGATCTGGGCATCGAAGATTCCGTGGTGAAGTGGTCGGTGACACTCTTCGTGATCAGTGCCGCACTTCCGGTGGTCGTGTGGGGGCGGTTGGCAGATCGACTCGGACGCAGGACGGCACTGTTGTCCAGCTTGGTATTGTTCGTGATCGCCTGCATTGCATTGGCTTTGGTCCAGAGCGCCGCCGTACTACTGATCGGCCGGATCGTTCAAGGCATCGGAGCAGGAGGTGCGGCCATCATCGTGCGAATGATGGTGAAGGACAAGTTCACCGGTTCGGAGTTGGCTAGCCGCTTGTCGCTGTTGTCGATGGCATTTGTGGTGGCACTGGGCGGTGGCCAACTGATCGGCGGCGCTCTTGCGTCGTTCACCTCGTGGCGAACCGGCTTCGGCGTGCTCGGAGTACTCGGAGCAGCACTCGCTGCGGTGGCACTGAGGACCGAGAACACCACAGTCCGCGACAACAACGAACGCGTTGTTCGGTGGAATGCCATAGTCCTGACACCCCGGTTCTACAAACCAGCCATTGCGGGGGGCCTGGGTTTCGGCGCGATAGTCCTTGTGCAGCAATCGAGCCCCTTCCTGTTCAGCGATCGATTCGACTTGCAACCGTGGGCATTCGGAGCCTTCGGAATCCTCTACGGAACCGCCTACTTCAGCGGCGCGCTTTACGTCAATCGAAGGGCCACAACCGTCGGTTCAGAGAAGTTGATGCGTCGAGGTGCGCTGTGCATGCTGCTTGCCGGCCTCGTCCTCATGCTCTGCTGGTATCCCCCACTCGGTTCCACGCCGTTGCTCGCGGTCTTCCTGCTCGGATACATCGCATTGACATTTGGGCAATCGCTTCTCTTCCCGAACTCGGCAGCATCAGCAGTGACGCATTTTGCTGAAGGCGGAGCCATCGCCGTCGCGTACTGCGGACTCGTACAGCAGGGAATTGCCGGCTTCGCCTCTGTAGTCGGACCTCTCGCATCCGATGAACGCGTGTGGTCAGCAATCGTCGCACTGATCACTGCAGCAGCGACTGCGCTCGTATTCTCCCTCCGCACAGCTTCCTCCGAACCGACAGTAGGTACGTCCCATGCCCGTCATTGAACGCACCGCACAACTCGACCCCGGTACCCGCGAGCAAAACTTACTGGCATACAAGGAAATTCGCGAGCGAGTTGCGGACGCCCAACACTTGTCCGTTCACGGGGCACCCGAGCGGTCGGTTGCCAAGCACCGGGCTCGCGGCAAATTGCCCGCTCGCGAACGCATCGATGCTCTTCTCGACGTGCAGTCCCCGTTCTTCGAGATCGGACAACTGGCCGGATTCGAGGTGTACGACGAGCAACTCCCGTCGGCTGGTCTGGTCACGGGCGTAGGGCTCATCCGCGGCTCACTCTGCGCCGTCTTCGCGAACGACGCCACCGTCAAGGGCGGCACCTACTACCCGCTGACCGTCAAGAAGCAACTGCGATTGCAATCCGTCGCTCGTCGGCTGAGGCTGCCGTGTGTCTATCTCGTCGATTCCGGAGGTGTTTTCCTTCCGATGCAGGACGAGATCTTCCCCGACGAGCACCATTTCGGCGAGATGTTCAAGAACATCGCCGAAATGTCGGCAGACGGCATCGTTCAGATCGCAGCAGTCATGGGTTCCTGCACGGCTGGAGGTGCATACATCCCAGCGATGTGCGACGAGACCGTCATCGTCCGCGGTACCGGCACCGTCTATCTGGGCGGCCCTCAGTTGGTCAAGGCTGCAACCGGTGTCGACGTCGAACCGCAAGAGCTCGGCGGCGCCGACGTGCACGGGGTGATCAGCGGCGTCGTCGATCACATCGCCAACGACGACATCGAGGCTCTGAGCATGATCGCCGACATCGTCGCCCGCGGTCATCGACGGGAGGTACGGGCGCCGTCACGATCTCCGCGACCACCTCTTCACTCCCCCGAGCAGCTCGACACGGTGATCCCGGCTTCCTCGAAAACCCCGATCGTCGCGCGCGACGTTCTGGCCCACCTGCTCGATGCCAGCGAATTAGTCGAGTACCGAGCGAATTACGGCCGAACCATCGTCTGCGGGACCGGCCACATCGAGGGGTACACCGTCGGGGTCATCATGAACGACGGTGTGCTCTTTTCGGAGGACTCCCTCAAGGCCGCGAACTTCGTCGAACTGTGCTCACAACGAGACATCCCATTGTTGTTCCTGCACAACGTCAACGGATTCATGGTCGGGAAGCAGTACGAGGCGGAAGGTATCGCCAAACACGGCGCGAAACTGGTCAATGCCGTTGCCTGCGCCAGGGTTCCCAAGCTCAGCATCGTCATCGGCGGAAGCTACGGGGCGGGAAATCTCGCGATGTGCGGACGCTCGATAGGTCCTGACTTCATGGCCGTGTGGCCGAACGCGAAGACCACCGTGGTCGGTTCCGAGCAAGCAGCGTCGGTGATGGCATTGATGAAGATCGAATCTGCGCGCACACGCGGAACTCCGCTCACGGAAGAGGAAATCGAAGAAATCAAACGGCCGATACGCGAAGGTTACGACCGGCAGGGCGAGTCGGTGTACGTCGCATCCAGGCTATGGGTTGACGCGATCGTCGACCCGGTCGACACGCGATCCTGGGTTTCACTCGCGCTGTCCATGCTTCCCCGCAATCACGGAACAACGCGCTTCGGCGTCTTCAGGATGTGAGAACATGACTCGACTTCTCATCGCCAATCGGGGTGAAATCGTCACGCGCATCGCGCGCACGGCCCGTCGTCTCGGCATGTCGGTAGTGACGATCTCCTCCCCCGTCGATTCACACGCACAGTGGCATCGCCTCGCCGATCACACCGTGCTTCTGGACGGAGACATCCCCTCGGAGTCCTACACCGATTCGGATCAAATCATTGCGGCCGCGCTGGCCGCGGATTGCGATGCCGTGCACCCGGGTTACGGATTCCTCTCCGAAGACTCCGATTTCGCTGAAGCCGTCGTCGCTGCAGGTCTGACATTCGTCGGTCCGGCCGCTGAATCCATCGCTCTACTCGGAGACAAGGCAAGAGCGAAGAAGGCCGCCGCTGACGCCGGCATCCCGACTCTCACCGCGTGGGGCGAGGCAAGCGCCGATCCCGATACCGTCCTCGGTCACGTTCGATCTCTCGACGTGCCGGTGCTGCTGAAACCGGTGTTCGGGGGCGGCGGCAAGGGGATGGTTCGACTACATCCGGGTGATGACGCACGAGAGGTCATCACCTCTGCAATCGGTTTGAACGAAAGGAACTTCGGCCGCGGCGACCTGATGATCGAAACGCTGGTGGAGCGTCCGCGTCACATCGAAGTTCAGGTCCTCTTCGATTCCTTCGGTACAGGAGTTCACTTCTTCACCCGTGAATGCTCCCTACAGCGTCGGAACCAGAAGATCATCGAGCAGGCACCGGCAAGTTCTGTCCCCGAATCGGTCCTGGGAGCCATGCAGCACGACGCTCTGCGACTACTCGGAGGCGTCGGCTACGTGAATGCGGCAACCGTCGAATTTCTGGTTGACGCCGAAAACCGCTACTACTTTCTCGAAGTCAACACGCGCCTACAAGTCGAACACACGGTCACCGAGGAAGTGACCGGCGTCGATCTCGTCGAACTGCAACTCGACATCGCCCTCGGCGCCCGTTTGCCGTTACAGCAGCGCCATATCGCGCTGCGGGGTTTCGCGGTGCAAGCCAGAATCTACGCCGAGGATCCGTCGAACGGGTTTCGGCCCGCACCTTCACATTCCGTGGACATAGCCTGGCCGTCGGGGGTTCGCATCGACGGTGCTTTCGAGGGTGCCGGCAGCATTCCGCCGTTCTACGATCCGATGATCGCAAAGGTCATAGCAAGCGGTCCGACGCGGTCAACCGCACTGGAATCATTGGACCGAGCTTTGGCCGACTCGAGTTACTTCGGTGGAACCTCGAATATCGGTTTCCTCCGACTTCTCTTGGCGACACCGGCTGTGCGCGCGGATGACATTCACACTTCCTTCGTCGACGAGCACCTCACTCGGTTGATCCCGGATTCTGCAGAGCTCCAGGCCACCGCCGCTGCTGTTGCGATGGTGTGGACTTCCGTCGAGGAACAATCGCCGGTCACCGGGTCGTCATGGACCGGCCCCCACGGACTACATCGAGAGACATTGCGCAAGTTGGGATCCGACCCGATCGGACGCGAACTCATTGCCGACGGCCGCGTCGTGCCGACAACCGTCATCTCACAACGAAGCAACCACTGGATTGTCGCCGCCGACGGCCGGAACATTTCGGTGGTCGTCAGGGGTGGAACAGACGAGGTGACACTCAGTCTGGTCGCCGATGGTTTGACAACCACCGCTGGGCGCCTCGGAGTCGGCACCGGTACATGGGTGTGCGTTGGTGGCTGGACCGTGAAGGTGGACGAGAAAGTCTATACAGCAAAGGATTCCGATCTCAGCGACGGAGAGATCACATCGAAGATGCCGGGAACCGTGCTGGCAGTGCTGCAGACTGGAACGCGGGTGTCGGAAGGTGATGTCGTCGCGGTCGTAGAAGCAATGAAGATGGAGACTGCCCTTCGTGCTTCCTCACCCGGAATCGTCTCGGCGGTGACAGTAACGGTGGGAGATGTCATCGATGCCGGACAAGTGCTGGCAGCCGTGGCGCCATGAGTAAAGATTGCCACGATCTTATCTCTTTCTTGACTGAAGCAATTGTTACACAATATCTTTCATGTCAGAAGCAGGGGGAATCGAGCGTCGCGCAGTCATTGTTTCCGCAACCGAACTCCGCGAACTCATTCGTTCCGATCGGACGCTCGTCGTCGTCAACGTGGTGCGAGACAACAGCGAGGGCGGAGCCGGAATCATTACTGCGCCGCAGTCCATCACATTGTCGATCAACGACTTTCAAAGCAGTGGCGGCGGGACTGACGGGAATCGACCGCTGCCAGACCTCGACGCATTCGGAAGAACACTGAACGATCTGAAAGTATCCGCCGATGCTCACATCGTGGTCTACAGTTCGGACAGCCCCCTGCTTGCGGCCCGCGCGTGGTTCACGCTTCGCTGGGCAGGACGTTCAGTGCGGTACTTGGACGGCGGATCGTCCGGATGGGTTACAGCCCGGAAACGCATATCGACAAACGATTCGATTCTCGTACCACCTTCCACCACTAGCACGACACTCGCCGACGCAGAAGACGCCCTGCGCGCGGCATCGGCCGGCAGATTGCTCGACGCCCGAGGATCGAGCAGTTTCCGCGCCGGCCACATTCCCGGATCTATCTCAGCGCCGGCAACTGACCTACTCGACGACAACGGATTCCTACTTCCCGACCGCGAGTTACGAGAATACTTCCACCAGTTCGGAATAGAGCGTGGTGCCACCGTCGTGTCCTATTGCGGCGGCGGAGTTGCCGCGTCGCACAACGCACTGGCGCTTGCAGCGGTCGGCATCAGCTCCGCGGTCTACGTCGCGTCGTGGTCGGGGTGGAGCGCCGACCCCGAACGACCCGTCTCCACTGACATCCATCACACACCAAGGAATCCGGACCAGCGATGACACGACAGATGATCCTCGGCGCCTACATGGTCTTTCCGAGTATGCACAGTGCCGGAATGTGGCGGCATTCGTACTCGGAGAATGCCTTCGAGGACAGAGCGCTCTACGAGCGATACGCGCAAGCAGCGGAACGAGCAAAATTCGACCTGATACTGATACCTGAGCGTGTGCACTACGTCGACGGCCACACCAAATACGGTCTGCTGACCGGCTTTCAACATGATCCGACGCAGTTGGCTGCAGTGGTGGCCGGCGCAACAAATCGTATCGGTCTCGGCGTAACCCTTTCGGCAAGCTTCAACAGCCCGTACAACCTGGCGAGAACTCTGGGCAGCCTCGACATACTCAGCGGTGGGCGCGCGGCCTGGAACATCGTGATGACGGCACCCGGTCCGGCTAACGACAACTTTCCCGAAGTCGATCGGCTTCCGAGAGAAGAACTGTACGAGCGCGGCGACGAAGTTCTCGAAGCAACCACCGCACTCTGGTCGTCGTGGGACGGCGACGCCGTATCGGCCGATCGCGACAGCGGAATCTACGCAGACACAAGCAAGATTCACGCGGCCGACTACAAGGGCAAATACTTGTCGGTGCAGGGTCCACTCACCTTGCCACAATCACCTCAGGGCCGCCCGGTCTTCATCCAGGCAGGTGAATCTGTGAGAGGGCGCGAATTCGGTGGGCGGTGGGCAGATCTGGTCTTTGCGATCGACCCGTTGGAGGAAGATCTTCGAGCGAAGCGCAAGGCAATTCGCAGCTACGCGGAAGAGGCCGGACGCGACCCTGATTCGGTGCGCCTCGTCGCCGCTGTGCAACCGATAGTCGGCGAGACGACGAGCATCGCGAAGGAACGGCAGGAGTACCTGCGATCCTTGATCCATCCGGATGCGGCAATCGAGTGGGTCTCCCACTCCGCAGGACTAGACTTGTCGCAGTTCGATCCGTCCACTCCGATCGCCGAAGTTCTCAACCGCGGTAGTGGCCCCTCGCGTCGATTGGCACGCCTGATCGAATCCCGAAATCTCACCATCGCCGAAACCGCAGAGTTGTTCGCGCGCAATGATCTCACTCCCGAGATTGTCGGCTCGCCGCAAGAAGTGGCGGACGAGTTGACGCACCTCTTCGAATCGGGAGCAGCTGACGGTTTCATCCTGACCGCTACCCACTTCCCCAGGGGGCTCGACGACTTCGCGAGTTCCGTCGTGCCACTTCTGCAAGATCGGGGCGTGTTCCGGCGCGAATACACCGGAACGACCCTGCGGTCCCACATCTTCGACACCACTCGCACTTCCCCACGATGAACGGAACTCAGCCCATGACGACGTCGCGGCTTTCATCCATACCGATCCGAGTCGCCATCCTGGCGTCGACGCTTGCAGTTGCAGCCGGCTGCAGCACTGCAACGCCAGCTGCGAGCGCCGACCCCGAGCCCGTGTCAGGGGGCGATCTGACCTTTGCGATCAATACGTTTCCACCGTGCATCGACAAGACCCTGAACGGTCAAACTGCTACGGCATTCCATCCACTCTACGACAAACTCGTCGACCAGAACCTCGAGACCGGGGAGATAGTGCCTTGGTTGGCGACGTCCTGGGAGGTCCGGAACGACGGTCGACGATTCGTCTTCGCTCTGCGGGACGGCGTGACCTTCAGCAACGGCGAGCGTCTGGATGCGCAGGTTGTCGCGGACAACTTCGAAAGCCAGAAGAGACTGGGAGACAGTGGCTTCGCGACCACTGCGAAGTCACATCTCGCAAACTTCACTGGAGCGGAGGTACTCGACGCTTCCACTGTCGCACTCAATTTCTCGGAACCGTCAGCGGGCTTCCTTCAAGCCGCCCGCTCCGACACGCTCGCCATCATCGCACCGGAATCGTTGAAGAAGACGCCCGAAGAACGCTGCGCCCAGGGCGTTATCGCTTCCGGCCCGTTCGTACAGAAAGAACTGGAGACCAACGCGAAGGTCGTCCTCGCTCGTCGGGACGGGTACCACTGGGGATCCTCACTCAACAAGAACAAGGGAGAGGCCTATCTGGATTCGATCACCTTTTTGGTGGTCCCCGAATCCTCGGTGCGAATCGGCGGTTTGACGTCAGGACAACTGGACGCCGCGATCGACATTCCGAGCACAGACGTCGACCGGGCAGAAGGCGCCGGACTCACTGTCATCCCGTCCCTTGCTGCCGGCATCAACGACTCGCTCTTGCTCAACCCCACGTTCGCGCCGGTACTTGCGGACCTGAACGTGCGGCGTGCTTTGGTGAAGGGCATCGATACCCAGCAGATCATCGACACCACCTACACACCGAGTGACGAGAAAGCGCGAAGCATCTTGTCGGTGAAAGCGCCCGGCTACACCGATCTGTCGTCCGAGTACACCTATGACCCGTCGGGTGCGAAGTCACTGCTGGACGCCAGTGGATGGACAGTCGGCGGTGACGGATTCCGAACCAAGGACGGTGAGAAACTGACCGTCGAATTGGCCTACCGCAACCACCTCCCCCAATCGCAGTTCGAACTGATCCAATCTCAGCTGCGCGACATCGGAGTTGCAGTGAACTTGCAACCTCGCTCGACTGCCGAGGACAACGCCGCGAGAACCGACGGCACATGGGAATCGATCTACTTCCAGAGCTTGCGCGCCGACGGTGACGTACTGCTGGTGTTCAGTCCCACTCTCGGCTCGACCAAAGGCATCGCCTCGACTCCGGAGCTGAATGCATTGCTGGTCAAACAATCTCAGACCGTAGACGTCGATGCGAGAAACGGAGTGTTGAAGGAGATTCAGGAACTGATTGCCGATCAGGCACTGGCGATCCCGTTGCACGCCTCTTCGCTGATCTACGCGACGACTTCCGCGGTTCACGACCTGCGCATCCAAGCCGATCTCTACTCGGTGGACTTCGTGGATGCGTGGAAGAGCTAGCCCACACTTCGTGATCTCGACAACCTGCTTCGACAAACCCTCTTCCCGGAAGGAACCCGATGTTCACCCGTCCTCGCACCGCAACGCTTCTGATCTCTACCCTGGCCACAGTTACTCTCCTGGGTACCGCTTGCGGAAGCCCAGATGAAGAATCGACCGGGCAACACTCCGGTGCAACAACATCCAGTATCAACTTGTCGGCCGAGCAGAACCGCATCAGCACCGACAAGGTTGATTCGATCGCAGCGAAGGTCCCTCAGGAGTTCCGCGACCGGGGCACGATCCGAATCACCGGCAACGCTGGAACCGCTCCACCGTTGCGCTTCTATGCCGACGACGACAAGACTGTCATCGGTTCCGAGACCGACTTCGCGTATTTGATTGCAGAGGTGCTCGGGCTGAAAATCGACCTTCAGGTCGCGGATTGGGCGCAGAATTCGGTGCGGATCGATTCGGGAGACGCAGATGCGTTCATCTCCAACGTGACGGTCACCGAAGAGCGCAAAGAGAAATACGACTTCGCGACGTACCGCCTCGACACTCTCGCGTTCGAGGTCAGAAAGGACAGGAATCTCTCACTCGAGAAGCCGGAAGACATCGCCGGACTGAAGATCGGAGTGGGCGCTGCCACCAATCAGGAGGCGTTGCTGGTGAAGTGGAATGAGGACAACCTCGCAGCTGGGCGTGCTCCCGCTGAAATCACCGTGTACCAGAAGACCACTGACTACTACCTGCCGCTGTCTTCCGGTCGAATCGACGCTTACTTCGGCCCCAACCCGTCATCGCAGTTTCACGCTGCACAGACTGGCGAGAACGAAGTGATCGGTCAGTTCTCCGGAGCCGGTGAGGCCGCGTTGGGCCAGATCGGTGTACTGGTCAAGAAAGACAACGGCTTGGTACAACCGATCAGCGAGGCGATAGATCATCTCATCGAAAACGGCACATACGAGCAAGTTCTCGAGCGATGGAAGATCACCAACGAGGCAGTCGACAAGTCGCTGGTCAATCCCCCTGGCCTCCCGAAGACGAACAAATAGGAAAGGCGCACTCTAACTCGTCGCGGGGCGACTATTTCAGTCTGAACCGCGAGATCGACGGCGGACCATCGTATGCCTCGCCCGCCCCGTCGACCCGAGACCGTGCGCAGCGTGCTCCACCGGCTGCATCGCTTCATCGAAGGACACGCAGCACCAGCTGTCTCCAAGATGATTCGAATGCTGAACTGGGAAGAACGGAGCAAGACAATGGAATCCGACCCAGGTTGTCAACCGAGTGCTAGCTTGAGTTCCCGATTCAGGTCAGAGCAGGAGCTTCATCCATGAAACTGGCAGAGGCACTGGCGCTACGCAGTGACACCACTCGCAAGGTTGCGCACTTGCGCGAGCGGATCGTCGACAATGCACGCCACCAGGAGGGAGAAGTTCCCGCCGAAGACGCCGCCGTCCTTCTCGAAGAGCTGACGTCAACTCTGAGCGAACTCGAACGGTTGATGCGCGCGATCAATCGAACCAATGCGCAGGCGATCCTCGGAAACGGCACTGTCACAGATGCACTCGCCCATCGAGATGTGCTGCGTCTGAGACACTCTGCAGTCAATGCCGCTGCGGACGCCGCGTCGGGGCGCGAAGCGCGAGGTTACGGTCGTCAACTCCGATCAGAATTGGTCTATGTCGCGGCAGTCCCCGTCACCGAACTTCGGGCAATCGCGGACGACCTCGCCCGCGAGATTCGCGAGGTCGATACACAGATTCAACGAACGAATTGGGAGGTGGATCTGATCGAGTAAGCACGGCAGCGTTGGAGCAGGTAGTCGTTCGGCGAAGCGAGCACACACCGCGACCGGCGGTCTATCCGGTCACCTCTGAGCGCGGCGGGCAGCGCACATACACATTGCAGCCCTGCACGTCGTACAGGTAAAAGTGCACTACGCACACATCACCACCACGTGCTGATCGTCGATAGACGAGGGCGGGTTCGGGGCATCCAGCACTGTCGGCGACTACAGGTCGGTGCGTCTCCGATTGGGATGCAGGATGCACCTCAGTAGCGCGAATAGTGCTGCATCTCCTCGCGATCTGCAGCGCAGATGCACTTTCGATCGAGACCGCGGTCGGCTGTCACTGCGCAGAAGCGAACCCCGAGCGGATCGTGGGATTTCATACTGTGCTGACACGCCGGGCAGATCGACGGTGTTTTCTGATCCTCGTCAGTCGACTCGGATTGCCCTCGTGCATTCGACACATCGGACGGGTTCGACGCCATACCGGCGCTCCAGTTCTCGGCCGTTCGACCACAGACCGGGTTGGCGTCGAGGACGACATGGCTTGACCGCGCATATTCGAATGACCCTCGACGTACCCCACGCTACTCGCTTCGGCACACCGGTTTGTACCAATTTCTGCCCACGCGACAATCCCGGTCGAGCAGGATAGAACTACTGCACGCACCATTTCCGTGCAGGATTCGAATTCGTGCAGCATTCGTCGTGAAAGGGCTTCTCGTGAACACTTTCCAACGTGTATCCGCCGCCGTGAACGTAGTGGTCCAACCACTGATCGGCGCTCCGATCGTAGGCAAACTACTGGGCCGTTCCATGACCGTCATCACCTACGTCGGACGCAAGTCCGGTCGCACCTTCAGCGCGCCCGTGTCCTACAAACGAAAAGGCGACCATGTGACGATCGGCATTGCCATGCCGGACAAGAAGAGTTGGTGGCGCAATTTCTACCCGGAACAAGGTCCGATCGTTCTCCAACTGGACGGTATCGATCGCCCCGGCGAGGCACTCGCACACCGAAAAGGCAAGGGTGTCTACGTCTCCGTCGAACTCGCTCCCGTCGACTGAGCGGATCGAACAGCCACCGGTGCAATCACATTCAGCTCACACCCACCGCCTCACGAGATCTGGGTGATTCAGATCTCGTGACGGTCGGGACCTTTGACTCTGTGCAATCGAGACTCGGTCTCGCACCCTTCGACGCGGGTTTTTTGTCGACCATCGGTCGGACAACCCGATCCTGTCGGGACATTACCGTCCGGTAACATCGACGGCAGGCGTGAGCTGGAAGAGGTGACCACCGTGACGATCGGCATCTATCTGGTCGACGACCACGAGATCGTCCGTCGTGGATTGGCAGACCTGTTGAATCAGGTACCGGGATTCAACGTTGTTGGCGAGGCGTCGTGTGTTCGCGAAGCCTCGGCCGGAATACCCGAATGCCGACCCGACGTGGTTGTCATGGACGTCAGACTTCCCGACGGCAACGGTGTGGAACTGTGCCGAGAACTGGCGTCGACCTACCCGAGCGCCGCCACTTTGATGCTCACGTCGTACTCCGACGACGACGCACTGCTCGACGCCCTGATCGCCGGCGCACGAGGATTCGTCCTCAAGAACATCCGCGGCCACGACCTGGTGTCGGCGATCCGCACGGTTGCTACCGGCAAGTCGCTGTTGAACACCCAGGCGGTGATCGGTTTGGTCCGGCGCATCCGGTCCGAACAGGAGTCGGGTACTGCGGCAGCCCTGTTGACCGATCAGGAGCTCTTGATCTTCGAGTTGATCGGCAAGGGACTGAGCAATCGAGAGATCAGCTCGCACGCAGAACTCTCGGAGAAAACAGTCAAGAACTACGTCTCACGCATCCTCGAGAAACTGGGTCTCGAACGTCGAACGCAGGCCGCAGTTCTGGCGACAAAGCTTCGTGCGCGCACTTCGCACCCGGATCCTTCGGGCCAGGCGACCACTCACCTGCTGACGCCGTCCGGCTCGCCCTTCTCCGCCACCACGGGCACGCACCATGCCAGGTAGCCGCGACGCGCTCATGCTCAGCCTTTTCGGCGACATCGCCGGAAGCGCAGAGCTGACTGCTCTCAACCCGACTGCAATTCCCAAACTGCTCAGTGCCGTGTTGACCGTCGGGTCCACACTCCAGCTCGACGAAACCCTGCAACAGATAGTCGACGTCGCGCGACATCTCCTCGAAGCGGACTACGGCGCGCTCGGCGTGAAATCCCCCGACGGACGCTTGTCCCGATTCATCCACTCCGGTTTGACTCAGGGGCAGGTTGCCAAGATCGGGCATCTTCCCGAAGGACACGGCCTGCTGGGCCTGGTCGTTCGAGAACCGTGCCCGGTTCGAACCGACCGAATCTCCTCGCATCCGTCCTCGGCAGGGTTTCCGACCAATCACCCGCCGATGGACACGTTTCTCGGTGTTCCGATCTTCGTCAGGGGCGAGGTGTTCGGCAGCATCTACCTCGCGGACAGCTCGGAACGGACTGCATTCGACGACCGCGACGAGGCTGTACTCCAGATTCTGGCAAATGCTGCGAGCATCGCCATCGACAATGCGCGTCTGTTCGAGGAATCCCGGACGCGAGAAGCCTGGCTCAAGGCCGTCGCCGCCGTCAATGCACGTCTGCTCAGCGGCGGATCCCGCGACGAGACGCTGGCGGAACTGGTTCGGACGACGCGGCACCTCACGGATGGAAATCTTGTGTGCGTCGTTCGCTACGACCTCGGCAGAGAGCCGGTAGTCCACGTCGCCGATGCTGCTGATTCCCAGCCTGTCCCCGCGACCGGATCAGCCGTCGATCTGTCCGGGACCGTGATCGACGACGCTGCGCGGAGCCGGCGGCCGATCTCTGCACCACATGGCAGTTCCGTTCCGGCACTGAATGTTTCCGGCGACGAATCAGTGGTCGCACTCCCCCTCTCCGGGACCTCGTTCGGCGGCGGTGTTCTCTTCGCGTCACGCCGCAGCAACCGCCCGTGGGGAGTGGACGAGATCGAGCAACTGACGGCGATGGCAGACATCGCTTCTGTCACTGTCGAATTCGCAGAACAGCAACGGAAAGAAAGACTGGTCGACGTCCTCGAAGATCGCGACCGAATCGCGCGGGATCTCCATGACCACGTCATCCAACAGCTGTTCGCCACCGGGTTGAGTTTGCAGGGGGTGCTGCAACGTCCAGGCGACGAGGACACCGTTCGAACCGTATTGGACACCTCTGTCGATCAACTCGATCGAACAGTCCGTGAAATCCGCACCGCAGTCTTCGACCTCCATACGAGCGAGATGTCTACTCCCACAAGCCTGCGGCGGCGACTACTCGATGCCGTCAACGGTCTGTCCGGCCACTCGTCGATCACTCCCAGCGTCACTTTCGAGGGAACCATCGACAGTTCCGTCCCGTCTCGACTTGCCCCGCATGCCGAAGCCGTTGTGCGCGAGGGCTTGAGCAACGCTCTGCGGCATGCACATGCCGATGCCATCGACGTCACCATCCGGGCCACCGAGGAGCTTGTCATCAGCATCGTCGACGACGGTGTGGGAATCGACCAGGCAACCAGAATCCACGGTCTCGACAACCTGGCGACCCGCGCTCGTCAGTGCGGAGGCTCGAGCAACATCACCAGCGAGAACGGTGTCACCGAACTGGTGTGGCGTGTTCCGCTGAGCCCCAGGCGAAGTCCGTTGCCGATCCAGCATCGTTGAGCGTCAGAGCGGATCCAGTTGGGCCTTGAGCAGGCAGAACTCGTTACCTTCCGGATCGGCCAGGACATGCCATTGTTCGTGTCCTGTCTGGCCGATGTCGGCCGGCCGCGCACCAAGACTCAACAGGCGTTCCAGTTCGGCCTCCTGATCGCGATCGGTGGCGTTGACGTCGATATGCAGGCGGGGCTTGCCCTTCTCCGGTTCGTCTCTGCGACTGAGGATGATCGTCGGCTGCGGACCGCCGAACCCTTCGCGTGGGCCGATCTCCAACGAACCGTCGTCCATTCGATCGAGCACGACGAAGTCCAGGACCTCGCACCAGAACCGGCCCAGCACCTCGGGTTCCCGGCAACCGAGCACCAGTTCACTGATACGACATGCCATGACCATCTCGCTTTCTTTCGGCTCGTGAAGACAACTCTCTCGACCGTACGGGACCACGTGATCTACGCCATGCCTCTGTTCCGATCCTAGGGACCTTTTCCCCTCGTCCGAGTTCCCGGTCGCCACGATCATTGCGTTATGTTCCACAGTCCCAGGCATTCTCGGTCTTTCGTCACGTCGATGTGCGTAGGCGGCCGTCGTGGTTGATCTCGCGCCCCGGCCGGTCGGTGAGGTCGATTCCCCCGCCGATGCAATTCCCCGAACCGCTCCGAAGGGTTCGAAACTGGTCGAGATCCTCAGGACCACCGATCACAAGATGATCGGTCTGATGTACATCGTGACATCGTTTGCCTTCTTCTTGATCGGCGGACTGATGGCACTACTCATGCGCATGGAATTGACCGTTCCGGGAATGCAATTCCTGTCCAACGAGCAGTACAACCAGTTGTTCACCATGCACGGCACGATCATGCTCCTGCTGTACGCGACCCCGGTGTTCTTCGGATTCGCCAACTACCTCATGCCACTGCAGATCGGGTCGCCGGACGTGTGTTTCCCGCGACTCAACGCCTTCAGCTACTGGCTCTATCTCTTCGGCGGCCTGATCGCGTCCGCCGGATTCGTAACACCTGGTGGTGCGGCAGATTTCGGCTGGACCGCCTACGTACCGCTCACCAGCGAACTCCACTCCCCCGGCATGGGCGCCGACCTGTGGATCATCGGTCTCGCTCTCGGCGGCGTCGGCACCATCCTCGGCGCAGTCAACATCGTTTCGACGATCGTCTGCCTGCGCGCCCCGGGTATGACGATGTTCCGCATGCCGATCTTCACGTGGAATGCGCTGGTCGCCAGCATGCTGATCCTCCTCGTTTTTCCGCTGCTCGCTGCTGCCTTGATCGGACTGTGGGTGGACCGGCACCTGGGAGCGCACCTGTTCGACCCCGCCACCGGTGGAGTCATGTTGTGGCAGCACCTGTTCTGGTTCTTCGGCCATCCCGAGGTCTACATTCTGGCGCTGCCGTTCTTCGGCATAGTCTCGGAGATCTTCCCCGTCTTCAGCCGCAAGCCGATCTTCGGATACACCGGATTGGTCTACGCAACATTGGGAATTGCTGCACTGTCGATCGCTGTGTGGGCGCACCACATGTACGCAACCGGCGCCGTTCTCCTCCCCTACTTCTCGTTCATGACCTTCCTGATCGCAGTTCCCACCGGAGTCAAGTTCTTCAACTGGATCGGCACCATGTGGAAGGGGCAGTTGACTTTCGAATCGCCCATGCTGTTCTCCGTCGGCTTCCTGGTCACATTCCTGTTCGGCGGACTCTCCGGCGTCATCCTTGCCAGCCCGCCCTTGGACTTTCATGTCACCGACTCGTACTTTGTTGTCGCGCATTTCCATTACGTCCTCTTCGGGACAATCGCGTTCGCGACATACGCCGGAATCTACTTCTGGTTCCCGAAAATGACCGGCCGGATGTTGGACGAGAAGCTCGCCAAGATCCATTTCTGGTTGACCCTGATCGGCTTTCACGCAACATTTCTCGTCCAGCATTGGCTCGGCGCCCAGGGCATGCCTCGGCGGTACGCGGACTACCTGCCATCGGACAATTTCACTCTTCTCAACACGATCTCGACCATCGGCGCGTTTGTGCTCGGAGCCTCGACGATTCCGTTCATCTGGAACGTTTTCAAGAGCTACCGGTACGGCCGAATTGTGACCGTCGACGATCCTTGGGGCTTCGGAAACTCGCTCGAATGGGCGACGTCCTGCCCACCACCGCGACACAACTTCACCGAACTTCCCCGAATCCGCAGTGAGCGGCCGGCATTCGAACTGCACTACCCCCACATGGTCGAAAGAATGCGCGACGAGGCGCATGTCGGACTGCTTGGTCACAAGTCGGTTTCCGACGTGAGAACTGAGGTGAAACAACATGAATGACGGCACGAAGTACCGAGCCTGGGCAGAAAAGCAGCACCACGAATGCCGAGCGAAACCCGGCCATCTCCTCGCCCCGTTGCTCGTGCTCATGTTCGCTGTCACGACGCTCGTGTGGTTGCCTCTGACGACTGCCGCGTGCTCGATAGTCGTCGCAGGATTGCTGTTCGGCACTGTCCTGCAAGCTAGTTCGCATTCAACAGACACAGCTCGAGGAGTTCACGATGAAGCCCGAACTATCGACTGATCTCATCACCTCGGAGTGGTCCGCGGACGGAGCGGTGGTCGTGTGCATCGACGGATCCCCGCTGCGCCCCGGCGAGATCACGTGGGCGGCTGAGTTCGCACATCGCCACGGTCTCTGGATGCGAATCGTTTTCGTAGCTCCGAGCGCCGATCTGAACACCTCGGCATCGCCGACCGGCCTGTTCATGGAGGCCATTCAGATCGCCGAGTCGGTGTCGCCAGATCTTCGGATCCGGACCGATCTGATCTCCGGGGAGAACACCGCAATTCTCACCGCGCTGACAGCTGAGGCCGCCTTGATCGTCGCACCACAGGACGATCCCGCCGCACCTGGACCGACATGTTCGTTCGCAAGAGTCGGAACACCGCGTGAAAGCAGCACTGCGGCAGCCTTGCCGGTTGTCGTCGGTTTGGACGGAAGCGCCTACAGCGAAAGCGCTCTGGCCATCGCATTCAAGGAAGCAGAGGCAGCGAACACCGAACTGGTCGTCGTGCACGCAGCGCCGCCAGAGGCCGAGCGGCGTCGAGACTTCGCATCCGGGCACGCGCCCCAGCACTCGACGCCGCTGACGTGGCAACTGTCGGGTTGGGCCACGCTCTACCCTGGCGTCGCGATCCGTCAGATCGAGTTCGACGGCCCCTCGGTTGCCATTCTTGAACAACTCTCCACCGAGGCACGGCTTCTCGTCGTGGGTCGGCGTGGGCGAGGCTCGTTCGACGACACCGCTCTCGGCACCACGAGCAGTGCGATGATTCGAAAAGCACACTGCCCGGTCATCGTTGCCAGCGAAGCCTGAATCAGATCGTCACCCGGTCAGAAGCCGTAACTGTGGATGGGTGCGAGCTGACCGGAGTGATGGGCTTCGATTACGAAACGCTCGTGGTCGACCAACTTCTCCGGGAGTTCGTCAACCGGCCACCACCGCAGATCTGCAGATTTCAACGGCTCCATCCGGCGTGGTTCACCCGACCACGTGCGGCATTCGTAGAAGAAGTCCACTCGATGATCCACCGGTTCGCTCCCGTCCGCGTGGCGGCGATGCAACACGGTCAGCGGCTTCAGTTCCGAGGAAAGCAACTCGACACCAAGTTCTTCCGCAGCCTCCCGAACGGCAGCGTCGATCGCCGACTCCCCCAGTTCGACGTGGCCCGCAGCAGCGTGAGCCCAGTATCCGTCCATGAATCCCGTGCCCTCGCGCAATTGCAGCAGCACCTCGCGCCGTTGTACCGGGTTGCTTCGACAGAACATCACGTACACCGCTGGTACCAGCGCAAATTGATCGGCCACACGACCACGCTATCGTGCGCGTGAAATGACGGCGCCCCGCGAGAACAAGCTCGCGGGGCGTCGTCGACGATCTGCTGGATCAGTTCACGTCGAACCGGTCGAGGTCCATCACCTTGGTCCAGGCTGCGGCGAAGTCCTCGGCGAACTTCTGCTTGGCGTCCGCACTGGCGTACACCTCGGCGAGTGCACGCAGTTGCGAATTCGATCCGAAAACGAGATCGACCGCAGTTGCCGTGTACTTCGGATCGCCCGTCACGCGATCAACACCGTCGTAGACGTTTTCGTCCGTCTTCGACGGCTTCCACTCGGTACCCATGTCGAGAAGGTTGACGAAGAAATCGTTGGTCAACGTCTCGGGACGATCGGTGAACACGCCGTGACGGGTATTGCCGAAGTTCGCGTTCAGCGCGCGAAGTCCGCCGACCAGCACTGTCACCTCGGGCGGGGTCAGCGACAGCATGTACGCGCGGTCGACCAACAGAATCTCTGCCGGAATCTTCTCGCCTCCCTTGAGGTAGTTCCGGAATCCGTCGGCCCGGGGTTCGAGTACCTCGAACGAGTCGACGTCTGTCTGCTCCTGCGTTGCATCCGTTCGGCCCGGCGTGAACGAGACCGTGATGTCCTGTCCGGCGTTCTTCGCAGCCTGTTCGACGGCCGCTGTACCACCCAGAACGATCAGGTCGGCGAGAGAAACCTTTGCTCCACCAGCCTGGTTGAAGTCCTGCTGAACACGCTCGAGAGTCTGAAGCACCGCGGAGAGAGCTGCAGGCTCGTTGACTTCCCAATTCTTCTGCGGCTCCAGTCGGATTCGCGCACCGTTGGCGCCGCCGCGCATGTCCGTGCTGCGGAAGCTCGCGGCAGACGCCCACGCCGTCGATACCAACTGCGAAATGGACAGCCCGGAGTCGAGAAGTCGACTCTTGAGGATCGCGATGTCTGCGTCCCCGATCAGTTGATCATCGGCCGAGGGAACCGGGTCCTGCCACAGCTGCGGCTCGGGAACCCAAGGTCCCAGGTAGCGCGTGACCGGTCCCATGTCACGGTGAAGGAGCTTGTACCAAGCCTTGGCGAACTCTTCGGCGAATTCTTCCGGATGATCGAGCCAGCGCCGGGTGATCTTCTCGTACGTCGGATCCAGGCGTAGGGACAGGTCGGTCGTCAGCATCGTCGGGGTGCGTCCGGCCGACGAATCGAACGGATCCGGGATGGTGCCCGCCCCCGCGCCGTCCTTCGGAATCCACTGCCACGCACCCGCCGGACTCTTGGTCAGCTCCCAGTCGTAGCCGTACAGAATCTCCAAGAAGGTGTTGTCCCACTTCGTCGGAGTGGGAGTCCACACGACTTCGAGACCACTGGTGATCGCGTCCTTACCCACACCCGTGCCGAAGGCACTCTTCCAGCCCAGTCCCTGCTGCTCGATGGGAGCACCTTCCGGTTCCGGTCCGACGAGGTCGGCCGGTCCGGCTCCGTGCGTCTTGCCGAAGGTGTGACCGCCGGCGATCAGCGCAGCTGTCTCCACGTCGTTCATCGCCATGCGGGCGAACGTTTCTCGGATGTCGCGGGCGGCCGCTACCGGATCCGGTTGCCCGTTGGGTCCTTCGGGATTGACGTAGATCAGGCCCATCTGCACGGCTCCGAGCGGTCCGGACAGCTCACGGTCTCCGCTGTAACGCTCGTCGCCGAGCCAGGTGTCCTCGGGACCCCAGTAGATCTCCTCGGGCTCCCAGATGTCTTCTCGGCCGAATCCGAAGCCGAAGGTCTTGAACCCCATCGACTCCAGGGCGCAGTTGCCCGCGAACACCAGCAGGTCGGCCCAGGAAACCTGCTTTCCGTACTTCTGCTTCACGGGCCAAAGCAGGCGCCGGGCATTGTCGAGGCTGGCGTTGTCCGGCCAACTGTTGAGCGGGGCGAAACGCTGAGCACCTTGGCCGCCACCGCCGCGGCCGTCTGCAATGCGATAGGTGCCGGCAGCATGCCAGCTCATACGCACGAAGAGTCCGCCGTAGTGCCCGTAGTCGGCCGGCCACCAATCCTGCGACGCCGTCATCAACGCGATGACGTCGCGCTTTAGCGCCTCGACATCGAGCTTGGCGAATTCCTGGGCGTAATCGAAGTCGGCACCCATCGGATTCGACTTCGACGAATGTGAATGCAAGACAGAGAGATCCGGCTGATTCGGCCACCAGTCGCTGTTTGTTCTCGGACGATTCCCGGTAGGCGTCGGAGACGGGATTGCGGGGTTTTCACTTTCGCTGGTGCTCTCGGTGTTTCCGTCGTGAGCAACCGGGCAACTATCGGACACGGTAATCCCTCCATGAGCGAGTAGAACGGACTTCGATCACGTTTGTGATCGCAAACTCTGAGTTGTCGAGCAGTCGGGACACAAGCCCCAGTAAATGACCTCGGCTTCGTCGAGAACGAAACCGTTGTGCGCCGACGGCGTCAAACACGGTGCCTCTCCGACTGCGCAGTCGACATCTGCAACGACCCCACAGGACCGGCAGACGACGTGATGATGGTTGTCGCCGACGCGTGACTCGTACAGCGCCACCGATCCGGACGGTTGGATCCGCCTGATCAGCCCGGCGTCGGTGAGAGCGTGCAACACGTCGTAGACCGCCTGCCGCGACACCCCCGGCAGAACAGCCCGCACAGCATCGAAGACAGTCTCGGTGGCTGCGTGTGGGCGTGCATGCACAACCTCGAGCACCGTGACTCTGGGACGAGTCACGCGAAGCTCAGCGTTACGCAGTTGGGCTGCATAATCCGGCGTCGAAGGCACCTTTCCACTATTGCGCAATCTTCTGGACTGAACCCAGACTTTCGCGAAAATCATCGCTGACAGGGCCCTCCCGACCGATTCGTCCGTGCTGGAAGTGAGCCGGATTCCTCGCTCTTTCTGGCGTCCCCACACCGCCTTCAGGTTTGTTGTGCGTCGACGCGTCCTGCTGTGTGGTTCCAGAAACTCCGACAATCTCCCCTTCGTCCAACTACCGTGAAAGGGAGAATCCGCCGAGGTCAGGAGTGCTCGTGCCCAAACTGGAGATCAAGAGGAAGTCAGAACTCTCACGGCAGGAAGTCGCCGACCGACTCATCGCCCTCGGCCAAGCCCTCGCCAGTGGATCGGAAGTGGAGCTGGGGTCGGGTGGGGACTCGATCGAAATCAGTGTTCCGGAACAGGTTCGGTGGGAACTCGAGATCGAAGTCGACGGCAACGAAGTCGAGATAGAAATCGAGATTCACTGGCGCGACGACCCTCAGGAAGAATCGGAAGAGAAGTCTCCGCCTCGCACCAAAGCAGTTCGTCGCAGCCGACCACGCAAGAGCACTTCCACATAGGCCGACTCGACTACGGTTGTCAGGCACTTACGGAGACGCCGACACCTCGAGAGACACGACGCGCAGCAGTGCTCGGAGGTCACTTTCGATCCGTCGAAACAGTTGATACACAACGATGAATCCGGCGATACCGCCCAAACACAGCGCACGGACTGTTGCGTTGAGTTCCTCACCGGCACCCGAACCGACAAAACTGAGCCCCGCGATTCCCACCAGTGGAACCGACGCCGCGACTGCGAGGTAACGCGTGCTGCTCCGACCCAACGAGCGAATATCGCGTCCGTCGTCGCTTCGTAACTCGCCGTGTGACAACAAGATCGGATACAGACATCGAACCGAGTAGTACGTCAGGATGAAGAACGGATACGCGACTGCGACGGCGCCGCACACCGCCAGCGACGACATCAGGTGCACGTAGGCTCGCTGCGGAATTCCGCCGGCGGCAATCTGCAATGCGACCGGATATGCGATACCGGCCAGAACCCACAGACCGAATGCGATCACGACCGCGCGATGTCCGACGTTCAGCGTCGCAGTACGCGCTTTGTTCAAGACCTCCGCGCTGTACGTCTGACCGTTGCGCAGTCCGTGAGGCACGGTGAGTGCAAGCCGACACCAATACAGGATCGCTGCGGCACCGAGAGAGAACGCAGCCACCCCGATGACCAGATGAACCTGCTCGAGATGCTGCTGAGCCTGCGGCGAGAGACCCGAGATGATCAGCATCTTGTTGTAATAGTAGTTGTAGCCCGCCGCAAGAAGATTCGGAATTCCGATCGCGGCAAGCACTATCGGCAGCGCCCACTTCCACAACGACGAACGTGGACTCCCTTCCGGTGGGTCCACCAGATTGCGAGCAGACCGGTCCAGACACAGTGCGAACTGACGAGCCAACTTTCGGCCGCCAGACCACCTTCCGTCTCTCTCCGGCGAAAGAGACTTGACCAGAACTCGGCGCAGCGCCGGCGGACAGTCGTCCGGTAGCCGTGCCTCGGCTGCGGGATCCACCCCGCGCCGGCGGGCCTCGAGCGCCTTCTTGGGCGACGGTGGGCTCTCCCCCGTACCGTCGTCCGTGAAAGGCCTACTCCCGGTGAGGAGTTCCCACAACATCACGCCCAGTGCATAGATGTCGCTACGGGTGTCGAGTGTGCCAGGCGCCCCCACCGCACAGGCCTCCAATTGCTCCGGAGACATGTAGGCAAGCGAGCCTCCGACAAAACATGCAGCGTCCTCGGTCGAGACCTCCTCACTCGAGCTGACGTTGAAGTCGGCGAGCTTGGGGATGCCTTCGACGCTGAGCAGGACATTCGCCGGCTTGATGTCCCGATGTAATACGCCGTGCTCACGCGCATACTCGAGGGCATCGGCCAGTCGCATCCCCATCCAGGCCACGGTCTCCGGCCACGACATCGCAGCGATCTCGCTCCTCAGGCTCGTCTCGCTGGGCTTCATCTCTCCCTTCTTCGCCAGGGTCTTGTCGATGGCGTCGAGAAGTAGTTGTCCGGACCGCTGCGCCTGCGGTGTCACGCGGACAAGTTTGACCACGTCGAGCAGGGTCCCACCCGGCACATATTCCATGAACAGGACTCGCAGTGCGCGTTCCTCGAGCAGCCGTTGATCGAAGACCCGGACGATGTTGGGATGGTCGAGCTGGGCGAGAGTCTGCGGCTCGACTCCGACGTTGCGCGAGATTTTCAACGCAACCCACCGCTGCATCGAGAGTTGCCGAGCGAGGAACACTCGGGCGAATGCGCCGTGCCCGAGTTCCAACACCAGCTCGAAATCGTCCAGGTGCTGCCCGATTTCGAACTCGTCGAAACCCGACAGTCCCAACATCATCACGTCTTCGCGACCGGCCATCGAATCACGGTCGAACATCTGCTCGAAACTCTCTGCCTGCAAGGGAAACTCGCTGAGGTACTCGGCTGCTGCGACGTCCTCCCCACCCTGCTTCCGCAGCCGGAACTCCTCGTACAGGAGCTCGGCCGGTAATGGTTCTTCGAGTAATTCGGGATACTCGGCACAGTAATCCGTGAGCCGTTTCGGGCAATCATTTTTCAGCCAGCGGTACTCCATGTCGATTCCGACCAGTTCGATCAGCGCCGCCCGACGAATCTTGGCTGGATCAGGCAGATAGTCGCTCAGGTCGGACGGGGTTCGTCCCTCCTCCCAATCCGCCACAAGGCGGCCGAGGCCGTCTGCACCGTTCTGGCCGTCACGCACCACCGGCAGCGTTGAAGGGCGCAACTCGGTGACGGTGCCCCGTTCGGTCAGGGGCCCGCTCGCGATTGTCGCGTCACTGGCCTGCGCACCACGTTCATTCATGACACTTCTGTTCCGCACCTCGATCACAATGAATCGGAGTGACTCACTTCAGCGTAACCCCGGTGGTACTCCAGACCCCAGCGAATCTATTCGGCGTGAACTGCCGACTCCGTGCCGATGCGAACGAGTTCGTCGCGCTCTTTGATTTTGATCCGATCACGCCCATGCTTCACACCGAGGGCACGTTCGGCGGCATCGATGCGAAGCCATCCGTCCCAATCGACGGGCACCACTCTGCCGGCCCCGAGGACCTCCGCGATCCGGCCGTGACCGGCTCGACGCTCGTATGCCGAATCAAGTTGGTGCAGCATCGTTTCGACTGTCTGGCGAGCGTCTGGCCGCGCCGCACCGATCAGCCCCGCGGCACCTCGCTTCATCCAGCCCGTCACGAACAAGCCCGCGATCGGTAGACCGCTCTCGTCGACCGCTGCGCCGCCCTGGTGCGCAACATTGCCGCGTCCGTGATCGAAAGGCACCCCGGCAAGTGGCGTCCCGAGAAATCCGATTGCCCGGTACACAGCTTGAACCGGATAGTCGGTACAGATACCCGAAGCGGTGACGTGACCATATCCGTCCGGGTCTGTCCGCTCGACGCGGAGTGCTTCGACTTTCCCGCTGCCGAGAATCTGCGCCGGCTGTCGGTAGAAGTGCAGGTGAACTCGGCGCCGGGAAGTCCGATCGGCAGAAGCAGCGTCCGCGAAACCACGGAGTGTCTCGACTGTCAGTCGGGTGTGCGCCAACTGTTTGGTCATCCGCTCGACATGCCGGTCCGGTACGACATCGACAGAATCGACGACAACATCTACGCCGGGTAGTTCACCGCGAGCGCGCAACTCGTTCGGGGAGAAGCGAGCGTCGGCTGGTCCGCGCCGGACAAAGATGTGTACTTCGCGAACTCGACTGCCGGCGATCCCTTCCCGAACTTGGTCGGAGACGTCCGTGGCCTGCAGCGATTGCGCCTCGGCGAGGAGCATACGGGTGACGTCGAGTGCGACGTTGCCACCTCCGATCACTGCGACCGATTCCGCGTTCAGCGGCCACTGCGGCGAGCTGTCCGGGTGATCGTTGTACCAACCGACAAACTCGGCGCCACCGAAAGAACCTGGAAGCTCGACGCCGGGAATGTCGAGAGGTGCATCCCGCGGCGCACCGGTTGCAATGATCACGGCATCGTAGGACGAACGTAGGTCATCGACGGAAAGGTCCTTTCCGATCTCCACGTTGCAGAACAGCCGGAACTCACTGGCGACCAGCGTGGTGTGCAGAGAATGGGCGAACTTTTCGGACTCGGGGTGCCCTGGTGCGAGACCGTAGCGCACCAGTCCGTACGGCGTCGGTAGACGCTCGAACACGTCTGTCTTGGTGCCGGGCGCAAGTTCGGCGAGAGCGCCGGCGGCGTGGATTCCCGCCGGCCCCGCTCCGACGATCGCGACACTGAGCGGTGGTGAGAAGAATCGGGGCGCCGCAGGCGGGGATACCGCTGGACCTCTGGCGTTGATCATCCCCCGAGGCTAGGACCTCAACTGCGCTGGAGATCAAGTCCGCTTTCAGCAGCCCGCTTTTCAGTAACCCTGCTCTGCAGGCTTGTGCTCGGTTGTGTAGCGGTAGAAGTCCGCTAGTTGGAGTTCGCCGGCAGCTGCCTCGTCGACTATGACGGTCACGTGTGGATGCAGCTGCAGCACCGACGCCGGGCAGAATGCCGAGACCGGACCTTCGACCGCGGCCCGGACGGCGGGCGCTTTGCGGGCGCCGTCCGCGATCAGGACGAGATGCCGTGCATCACTGATGGTTCCGAGCCCTTGCGTGATCACATGATGCGGTACGTCGGCTGGGTCTGCGAAGAACCGTGCATTGTCGGCGCGGGTCCTCTCGGTCAAGGTCTTCACTCGGGTGCGCGATGCAAGCGAGGAGGAGGGCTCGTTGAAACCGATGTGTCCGTTCAGGCCGATGCCGAGGATCTGCACGTCGATGGGACCGTTTTCGGCGATGGCAGCGTCGTAACGCCGGGCAGCGTCACTGGGATCCGCGGCCCCGCCGTCGGGGCTGAACACTCGCGCATTGTCGATGTCGAGGTGATCCACGAGTTCCGTGCGGATGGTGTGCGCGTAGGACTGCGGCTGATCGGACGTGAGACCTACATACTCGTCGAGAAGATACGCGCTCATCGCCGCGAACGACACTCCCGATTCTCGATGCCTCTTGATCAGCTCTCGATACGTGTGCAGCGGTGACGATCCGGTCGCGAGGCCGAGCATCCGCGCTCCGTTTTCGATTGCGCCACAAACGATATCTGCAGCGATTCGCCCGCCGTCCTCCGGACTGGGAACTATGACGATTTCCATTCAGACATCCTCACTGCTCGTGCCGGCTCCGACGATGGCCTCACGTACCGAACCCGAAGCGCGGTCCAAAAGTTCGGTTGCTTCGGCGAAGTCGCATTCGGCCAACAACATGACGACCGCTGCCTTCACATGACCATCGGCATTGTCGATGGTCTCCGCAGCGATCTCGGTATCGACTCCGGTGGCTGCCGCGACGATCCGGTTCGCACGATCGACAAGCTTGGCATTGGTCGGCCGAAGATCGACCATCAGATTGTGGAATGCCTTCCCGGAGCGAACCATACTGGCCGTGGAGAGCATGTTGCACACCATCTTCTGCGCAGTTCCGGCCTTGAGCCTCGTCGATCCGGTGAGGATTTCGGGCCCGGTCTCCACTTCGATGGCCACGCCGGCGTGAGAACTCATTGCCGCGTTCCGGTTGCACGAGACTGCCACTGTTGCAGCGCCGAGTTCGCGGGCGTGATCGAGTCCCCCGATGACGTAGGGGGTACGACCGCTGGCAGCCAGACCCACCACGACGTCGTTGGCGTTCAACGAGATTGCGTCGAGATCGACCCCAGCCGCTCGCGGATCGTCCTCTGCCCCCTCGACGGCGTTCAGAAACGCTCCTGGGCCACCGGCGATGATGCCGATCACCTCGCCCGGATCGGTCCCGAACGTCGGAGGGCATTCCACTGCGTCGAGAACTCCCAGACGCCCACTTGTCCCCGCTCCCAGGTAGATCAGTCGACCACCTTGTGCTCGGGCCGCGACGATCAAGTCGACTGCGGCTTCGATGGCGGGTAGTACCGCTGCTACCGCGTCGGCCACGATTGCGTCCTGTTGATTCATCACCGTCAGCAGACCCGACACCGACATGACATCGAGATCGCGGGTCAGAGGGTTGGGTCTCTCGGTGGAGAGCATTTCCAATTGCATTGTGGCGAGTCCTCCTCGATCGATATTCATTACGACGACTCCTCGTCAGTACTCACAGCGACGACTCCTCGTCAGTACTCACAGCGACGACTCCTCGTCAGTGCCGCTTCGAAGCAATGGCATCATGGCTTCGTTGCAGAGCAGAGAGTGCGCTGGGCAGCGAGTGCGCCACCATCGCAAAAATTGTGTCGACTACCAACAGCTGACCGGTGCGGCTTGCCATCGCAGCCGATCGGAAACCGAATTCTCTACCGGCAGTGAGCAGAACGTGATGTGACTGCACGGCGAGCGTCGATCGTGCCCCTCCGGTGATCGCAGCCGTCGACGCCCCGGTTCGACGCGCAAGGGCAAGTGGTTCCACGACATCCGAAGTCTCACCCGAATGTGAGATCCCCACTGCGATGTCGTCCGGTCCGAGCAAGCTGGCGCTGACCATGGCCGCGTCTCGGTCGAGATGAACCCGACAGTTGACGTCGATGCGAGAGAGCTTCAACGTGAGGTCTTGCGCGACGATGCCAGAGGCGCCGATGCCGTAGACCTCGACGCGGCGGGCGGATCGAATCCGGGACACAACTTCTTCGAGCGCAGCAGGATCTGTCAATTGCGCCGTGCCCTTGAGCTGTTCGGATTCGAACTCGGCGAGCTTGGCCATCACCTCACCGGCCGAGTCGGCAGCAACGATGTCCACACCGAGCGGGATCGTGTTCTCTGTACCGGACCCGCTGATCGCCGCCAGCGCGAGACGAAGCTGTGGATAACCCTCGAAACCGAGCCTTTTGGCTGTGCGGACCACTGTCGCCGTGCTTGTCGACGCTCGTTCGGCGAGGTCGTTGACCGTCAGGGTGGAGGCCAGACTGGGGTCGGCTTCGATGATTTCGGCGATCCGCAGCTCGGCAGGCGAGAGGCTACTCAGTGATGCACGAATACGAGCAAGCAGGTCGACGGACGCCGGAGCACTCCGGTCCAAAGTCATAACGCCTCGATTCGCATCGTTTTCGGAGCTGACGGCACCGATGTGATTCTAGGCAGCCCACGGCTTCCTGGCGTCAGGGATCCGAGCACACTGGCGTGACGTGCACCGGTGCACGAAGCAATGCTTCCAGGCAATCCGTGTGCGGTGAGAAAGCCGAGAACCGCGAAAGCCAATGCTTCCTTGATGTCGGAGGTGACGCCGAGTTCGTCCGAAGAGACAAGCGCGATGTCGCCCAGTTCGTCACGGAGCATCGCCATCAACGTCGGGTTCTTGGTGCCACCGCCTGACACCACCACTTCGGTAGCCGCCAGTGCTTTGACGGAATCGGCGACGGTCCGGGCGGTCAGTGCAGTCAGTGTGGCGACGATGTCGGCCAGAGACAAGGATTCGTAGCCCCGCAGTGCGGCGAGTAGGTAGTCCCGATGGAACAATTCCTTGCCTGTGCTCTTGGGAGCGGGCTGCGCGTAATACGGTTCGCTCAGTAGTTGTGCGAGCAGATCGACGTTCGGTGTGCCGGCTGCGCCCAGAGCACCTCCGAGATCGAACCACTGCTCCCCCGCGGTGAATTCGCTTACCGCAGCGTCGATCAACGCATTTGCGGGGCCGGTGTCGAAGGCAATCGGTACTGCGGCACCATCTGCCGTCGATGTCGGAGCGCCTCCCGGAGCAGTGACGTTGGCGATGCCACCGAGATTGAGCGCGACGGAACCCGAAGTTCTTCCGTTGAGCCACAATACGTCGAACGCACTGACCAGTGGTGCACCCTGACCACCCGTCGCCACGTCGCGAGAGCGCAGGTCCGACACGACCGTGCATCCGGTCTTCTCGGCTATCCAGGCCGGCTGCCCGAGCTGAAGAGTGCCCTTTACTTGCGCTCCTTCGACCCAGTGGAACATCGTCTGACCATGTGAGGAGATCAATTCCGCACTGCCACCGCACAGTTCCTCGTTCGCCCGCGCAGCCACGGCCGCGAATGCCTGTCCGATCTCGGTGTCGAGTTGGCAGATCTGACCGACAGTGGTGGACGCCGGCGGTACCGCAGCCGCCACCGCAGCCCGCAACTCACCGGAATACGGTTCGCTGACCATGCCCAGTGGGGTGAGCACAAGAGTGTCCCCGTCGATCCGGATGTCTGCTGCGGCAGCATCGATAGCGTCGTACGAAGTACCGGACATCAGACCGATGACTCTCATGAAATATCCCTTACTCGCATCGTTTCGGCATTCGGAAGAACTGCGGTCAGTCGACGAGTGCCCGCTTGTGGGCATTCCCTCGCAAGGTACTCAAGGCGATCGCGCTGACGGCGCACGTTGCCATCACGAAGTAGGCCGGAATATCGAGATTGGACGTTTCCTTGATCAACCACGTGATGATCAGACCGGCGCAGCCCGAAAAGACCGCGTTGGACAGGGAGTATGCGAGTCCCAATCCGGTGTACCGGACCGAGGTGGGGAACATCTCGGAGAGCATGGCGGGTCCGGGTCCGGCAACAAGTCCCACTGCGGCTCCGGCGGCAAACACTGCAAATCCCTTGGCTGTCAGAGACGTCTGCTCATTCTGCAGGACGTTGAGCAGCGGCAGAGCCAAGACCAGAATTATCACGGTGCCGGTGAGCATGACCGCGCGTCGTCCGATGCGATCGCTGAGTCCACCCGCGATCGGAATGGTCACCGCGAAGCCCGCATTGGCGAGCACGGAAGCAACAAGTGCCTGATGGAAAGTCGCGTTGAGCGAACTTTGAAGATAAGTCGGCATCACTACGAGGAACGTGTAACCGGCAGCAGACCACCCCATCAACCGCCCGATTCCGAGCAGAATCGCCTTGGCTGTCTCTCCGACAGTCGGCTGCACTACAGGCGCCGCTGCATCAGCTGTCGGTTCGGACTGTACTGATCGAGCACGCTCGAACGACGGCGTTTCTTCGAGCCGGAGCCTGAGCCACAGAGCAACCAGACCCATCGGAAGTGCAAGGAGGAACGGAATGCGCCAGCCCCAGTCACCGAGCTGTGACGGGTCGAGGACAGTAGCGAGGAGTGCTGCGATCCCCGCACCGGCGAGCAGTCCGAGCGCGACGGTGAACGACTGCCACGAGCCGTAGAGCCCGCGTCGCCCGGGCGGAGCAAACTCGGTCATAACCGACACTGCACCGCCGAACTCACCGCCGGCCGACAATCCCTGCAGAATTCGAAGGACCGTCAAGAGCAGCGGTGCCAGAATTCCGACGCTCTCGTAGGTGGGCAGCACACCGATCAGGGTCGTCGCACCCGACATCAGCAGAAGAACGATCACCAAGGTGGGGCGTCGGCCGATGCGGTCACCGAGTCGACCGAACAGCGCGGCCCCCACTGGACGGAAGAAGAAGGCCAGCGCAAACGACGCGTAGGTCTTGATCAGGCTTTCGAGGTCGCCGGAACCGTCGGCGCTGAAGAAGTTCGACGCGATGATCGTCGCGAAGAACCCGTACACACCGAACTCGTACCACTCGATGAAATTTCCGACGGAGCCGGCGACGAGCGCCCTGCGCCGTTTGAGCTGCGCACCATCGTTCCGTGTCTGCACTGTGATGCCCATGCCGTCCTCCGTTGACGAAACCCGAATATGCAACAAAGTTTCATCTGAACGGAGTATAAATGTCAAGAAGTTTCACGATTGGATTTTTGCTACGCCCGGAAGCCTTATGCTCCCGCGAACGTGAATGCCTCCGCCCGTTCGAACTGGTCAGTGGAGTCACCGGAATAGACGGTGCTCTCGTTCGGTCCGAGTCCGAGCCTTCGGACGGGTGTCCCTTCCGCGAGATCCATCGACGCCACGTCCACCCAGAAGGTATTGGGCGTCATCGCCGACTCGAAGAAATAGAGCGTGCGTTTGTGATCGACGACGGTGCGCCAACGGGTCGATGAGATGTTGGGCTCATCGGGAGTCGAAATTCCCAGGGGCACCGACACATTCCGAATAACACTGAAGGTGGATGCCAACGCCGCCCGCGGATCGTCCGTCTGCGGTATCGCATCGACATAGAACGACGCCCGAGCGAATCTGTCAGCGGCACGGTTGGTTCCGGGCAGCATGACGGTTCCGTTGATCTGCTTCCAGTACTCGTTGACGGCGAGTTGCTGATCGAAGATCGGCGAATTGGTCATCACCTGGTACTCACGGCTGTGATGAATCGTCGGGCGTCCACCGACGTACTCGATGATCGCGCTGTCTCCCCCAGCGTCCGAGAGCGACATGTGCAGCGTTGCGAGGCGGTCTTCGCCGGGAACGGCAGCGGTCACTACCGTGAACGGTTCCGACGCGAGCACTTCGACCGCTTCCTGAACTGTCGCAAAGCTGTCCAGGACGTATTGCGCCCACGCCGCGATCGACAATCCCGGGGTCGAACCGTCATACGTCGGGTACTCGGACTCGACCAACCACAAGAGATTGGCAGACAGCCCAGCCTCGTTGACCCCGTCGGTCGTGCACATGTCGTAGGCCGTCGCGACAACACTTCCGTATTTCGACGTCCACTGTATCGAGTTCGGACCTGCACAGCCCTCTCTGGTCATGCCGCGCGGGAATGCCCAGAGGTTTGTTCCGAGGTCGACCTTCCAATCCATCGATCGAGCAGTGATCACAGTGTCGTTGGGCCCCAAGTAGACCAAGCGTGTACACATCGAAAGCTATCCCTTCGTTACGGCGTGACGATATTGAAACTGGGATCGAAGGTATCGAGCAACCCTCCCAGCGTGTCGAGCGCTGATTCGTCTCCGTCGAGCGAAATCTGCCCGGCCTTGGCCAGTTCGGCGGCCGCGCCCGGTTGAAGAAGCGCTCCCACGAGCGCCGCCTTCGGGCCCGAGACCGTCAGTTGTGTGTTCGGTGACGCACCCTTACGTGCATTGAGGACACCGCGCTTGACCCACGCAGTCCATGCCTCGTCGCCGCGATCGGTGAACACGAAATCGATCCGCAGTTCCGCGTCGGTGGCCTTGTCGCCGATGAGATGTATTGCAACGAAGTCGAAGAGGATGTCGATGGGCATCGCGAGGACACTGTCCTGACTTGCCGTGACGTACGGGGCAGGCTGGGCGCCCTCGCGTAGTTCCAACGCGGCCGAGAGATAGATCCCACGCCACTGCGGCCCTTCGGCTTGATAGCCCATCTGCTCGTAGACGTCGGCTTGCAGGTTCCTCGCTTCGGCGTTCTCCGGTTGCGCGAACACCAACTTGTGCAGGATCTCTGCCGCCCATCGGTAGTCCGCGGCGTCGAATGCCCGCTTACCCTCGTCCAGGATCTTCTGCGCGCCAAGGAGATCGACGAACCTCTTCGCCGATTCGACCGGCGGATGAGGATGAAGCGACACCGGATCGCCGTCCCACATTCCCAGTTCCTTGGTGTACACGGCGCGAACGTCGTGGTGCAGAGTGCCGTGATATCCGCGGTTGTACCACTTGCGCCCGAGTTCGTCCGGTAGTTCGATCACCTCGGCAGCTTCGAGCGGCGTGTACCCCTTGTTCGCGAGACGGAGTGCCTGGTCGTGAATGTACTTGTAAGTGTCCCTTTGCGATTCGATGAACGGCACCAGGTTCTCGTTACCCCACACCGGCCACGTGTGCGGTCCGTAGTGAACAGCCGCGTCGTCTCCCCACCGTTCGAGAGTCTCGTCCAGATACCGAGCGAAGTTCCGAGCGTCGCGAGTGCGCGCACCTCTTAAGGTCTGGATGTTGTGGAGCGAATGATTGGCATTCTCCGCACAGGTCAGCGCGGCGAGTTCGGGGATCCAGATGTGCATTTCCTCCGGGGCCTCGGTATCCGGCGCGTAGAGGAACTCGAATTCCAGACCGGCTATCTCACGCTTCGTTCCGGTCTCCGTGATGCTGTCGGTCGGCGAAATATACGAGATCTGGGGGCCTTTGGTGCTGAGCACACCGATTCCGCAAGAGACTGCCCCTTTCGGGCCGAGGTCGAGCAGTCCACCGAAGGCATAGAAGGACCGCCGGGCCATGGCATTGCCGGCCACAACGTTTTCCCCGATCGCGAACTTGTCGAACGATGCGATCGTGCCCGGTGCGATGATCGGCACCTTTCCCGACGCAACTTCCTCGACGTCGACGATTCCCTTGACTCCGCCGTAGTGGTCGATATGGGTGTGCGTGTAGATGATTGCCGCGACCGGCTTGTCGCTGACATGCTCACGAATCATCTTCATGCCCTGCCGTGCCGATTCGACTCCGGCCATACAGTCGATGACGATCAGTCCCTCGTCACCCTCTACGACCGTCAGGTTCGCGATGTCGTTGTTCCGCACCTGATAGAGGCGATCCGTCACCTGGTAAAGCCCACCTCGGCGTATGACCTGACTCTGGCGCCATAGGCTGGGGTTGACGGTGTCGGGTGCGGGGACGTCGTCACCGATGTACGCCAAAGCGTCCGGGTCGAAGACCACATGCCCGTCGTCGCCGAGAACGTTGCCCGGCAACGGAGCGATCAACCCTCGATCCGCGTCGGCAAAATCCTGCCGGTCATCCATGGCATACCGCGCGACTGCCTCGCGATTCGCCGTGACTGTGGCCGGTGTTGCGTCCTTAGGTGTCTGGCACATGGCACTCCCCGCTCGGATACGACGATCTGATACCCCATCATCTGTATCGGTTGGGCGCGCGCTTGGAATCACCCGCGCAGGGTGAAGCTCGCACGAACACGCGAGGTGATCAGCCGGGGAGTTCCTCGGAATTCCGAGATGCGAGTGCAATTAACAGGACTGCGATCCCACATCCGGCAACCAGGATCCATCCCAGCCTCGATGCCTGTGCGACGTCTACCGGTGCACTGCCGCCGATAATGCCGCCGGCCAGCGCCACACCGAGAGCGGCACCGAATTGGCGTGCACTGGAAGTTATTCCACCGGCAAGCCCCGCCTGCGATCTCGGCAGCCCGTTGACGGCGGTGTTGGTGATGGGGGCATTCGAGAACCCGAATCCGATACCGAGAAACAGGTAAGCGGCCAACAGCATCGGAATCGCCGTGTTGTTGTCGAGCGAGACCAGGCACAGTCCACCGAGCGTCGTGAAACTACCGGCGATCAGCAGCGGCCGCCGCGGGCCGAAGCGTCCGACGAGTATTCCGGACAACGGCGCGCAGACCGTTGCCGCAACAGCCATCGGGAGGGTGATCGCGCCAGCCAGGGCCGGACTCATACCGCGGGAGTGCTGCAAGTAGAACGTGCCGAGCAGTAGCGTCGCGTTCAACGCCACGAACACCACGACAGCGCCGATCACAGCCGACGAGAACGGTCTGCGGCGGAAGAGTGCGAGATCCATCAGTGGCTCGCGCTTGCGTGATTCGACGCGGATGAATGCGGCCAACGCTGCAGCAACAACGACATACCCTGCCGTCGCCGCGGCAGAGAACCATCCGATTCGCGGACCCTCGATCAGAAGGGCGACCGCCCCGCCGACAAGAATCACCAGTAGCAACTGACCGGGAAGGTCGAGACGTCGCGACTGCTGCGCTCGGGACTCCGGTACAAACACAGCAGTCAAGACGAGCACGGCCAAGATCACCGGCACGTTGATCCAGAAAACCGATCGCCAGCCGAAACTTTCGATGAGCACACCGCCGACGATCGGCCCTGCCGCCATACTCAGGCCGAAGACCGCGGCCCACACCCCGATCGCCTTGGCCCGCTCCTTCGGGTCGGTCATCACGTTGACCACGATCGCCAAGGCAACCGGACTGAGCATCGACCCACCGACGCCTTGGACGATCCGCGCCGCGATCAGCACCTCCACGGACGGAGCGAGTGCGCAGGCAATCGACGCCACCCCGAAAACGACAAGCCCGATCTGAAAGACTCGTCTCCTGCCGAATCGATCGGCCACCGCTCCGGACGAGATCAGCAAGCTGGCCAGGACGAGTGTGTACGCGTTGACGACCCATTCCAGACCACGGGTTCCGACGCGAAATCCCTCACCGATCGTCGGCAGGGCTACGTTGACGATGGTCGTGTCCAACCCGACGACGAACAGGCTCGTGCAGCAGATCGCCAGGATGCCCCATCGCCGCCGTGCATCAAGTCCGATCACTTGCGGTTCGATCCCGCTCGAAGGTTTCATGGTCGGACTCCATCTCTCGAAGTGCTCTGCCGTACTCGACTGTCGAAAGGATCGTTGCTCTCCAGCGTCCGAAGTCGGTAAGAATTTTGCGGAAACTGCAAAGATGGACGGCATGGATGCTGAATTCGAGCAGTTGATCACCGATATCGGACCGAGACTGCGCACGCTTCGACGGGATCGCGGATTGACCCTCGAGGGCCTGTCCGAGGCCACCGGCGTCTCCGTCAGCGCACTCTCACGCCTCGAATCGGGGAAGCGTCGTCCCACCCTCGATCTGCTGTTGCCGCTTGCCCGAGCGCACCGGGTCGCGCTGGACCAACTCGTCGGCGCCCCCGCTACGGGCGATCCTCGGGTCCATCTCACCCCGAGCCGACGCAAGAACGGCAGTGCCGTCGTTCCGTTGACGCGCTATCCCGGCCGCGTGCAGGTCTTCAAGCAGGTGATCGGTCCGCGTCCACCGAAGCTGGTCACCCACGCCGGCTACGAATGGCTCTACGTCCTCGCCGGGGATCTGCGTCTCATCCTGGGGGCGAACGAGGTTCTCCTACACCCCGGGGAAGTCGCGGAGTTCGACACTGCCGAGCCCCACTGGTTCGGGCCTGCCGATGAACAGGTGGTGGAAATCTTGCATCTTTTCGGCCCGCAAGGCGAGAAGGCACACGTGCGCACGAAGGCAAAAACTACTACTGCACAAGACCTGGTTCCCGAAAGTTAGTTCACTGCATGCGTTTTCAATCGGTTCGACAGTGTGTGAGCGTGCTCGAGGAGCAGCGTTCCCAACTCGGCATGACGCGCGGGCCGGAAGCGAGTTTCCACTCCGGTCAGGCTCAACGCCCAGGCCGGGCGACCGTTGCGGTCGAACACCGCGGCACCCATCCCCCAGCTTCCCTCGACGATGAGGGCTGGATTGACGGCGTAGCCGGTGACCCGCGTCGACTCGATTCGCTCTCGAATCGATGTCTCACTGTGGATCTCACCCCATTCCGAATCCAGATTCACCCGGGCGAAATAGTCGTCGCCGTCCCGCGCCGGTAGGTGGCTCAAGATGGCAAGGCCGGCCGACGCGACTCCCAACGGGAAACGCTTCCCCTCGTGCAGCACGTGAGATCGCAGCGGAAAACTGCCTTCCTGACTCAGGATGCAGACAGTCTCGTCACCTCGACGTGCCGACAGGAATGCGCTCTCCCCCGTGACCCGGGCAAGTTCGTCGACGACGTCGCGAGCGCGGTCGGTGATGTCGTACCGATTTCCGGCCGCCGCCCCCAGGAGGTACAACTCCGGACCGAGCGACCACCGACCGGTTCGTGCGTCACGGTCGACCAGCCCTTCGGCAGCCAAGGACGTGAGCAGTCGGTGCGCGGTGGGCCGAGCGAGGCCGGTGAGCTTGCCCAACTCCGTGGTGGAAGCGCCCGTTGGTTCGGACGCGCCGAGGGCTCGTAGAAGTGCCGCCACCCGCGCGACCATGGCCGGCGATTGCTCGTGAGTTGGCATGCCTTCATCCTAGCGTCCATTCAGTGAACGAATTTTCTTCAGATGGTCAGTAGTCGATCAGTTCACTGTGGATGTTCGAGATTGCTTGAACCTGTGAACTGGAGATAGTTCACTGGATATCGAAGTGAGTGAGTGTCTACTCAATGAACGCCTGACAGGGAGAGAACATGACAACAAAGGTGTACGAGTCCGCAGCAGACGCGGTCGCCGACATCGTCGACGGCGCAACGCTGGCAGTCGGCGGATTCGGTTTGTGCGGCATCCCCGACGTGTTGATCGACGCGATCGCAGCTACGAGTGCAACCGACCTCGAGGTGTTCTCCAACAACTGCGGCGTCGACGATCACGGCCTCGGAATCTTGCTGAGCGCGGGACGTATCCGACGGGTGACCGCGTCGTACGTCGGTGAGAACAAGGAGTTCGCCCGGCAGTACCTGGCCGGCGAACTCGAAGTGGAACTGACGCCGCAGGGAACGCTCGCCGAGCGTCTGCGCGCCGGCGGAACCGGAATCCCCGCATTCTTCACACCGGCCGGGGTGGGTAGCCCCATCTCCGACGGCGGAATGCCATGGCGCTACGACGCCGACGGCTCGATCGCTATTGCATCGCCTCCGAAGGAGACTCGCGTCTTCGGAACCAAGCGTTACGTAATGGAAGAGGCGATCAACGCCGACTACGCACTCGTGCACGCTGTTCTCGGAGACACCGACGGCAACCTCGTGTTCGACAAGACCGCGATGAACTTCAACCCGCTCGCCGCGATGGCGGGACGGGTCACCATCGCGCAGGTGGAACGTCTGGTCGAGCCCGGTGAAATCGATCCGGCGTCAGTGCATCTACCTGGGGTCTTCGTCCAGCGCGTAGTCCACACCGGACCTCAGAACAAGCGAATCGAAAAGCGAACCGTCAGCGCTTCGGAAGGAACCTCACGATGACCGCACCAGTGACAGTGACGGGTTGGACGCGCCAGCAGATGGCAGCGCGGGCGGCCGCAGAGATGATCGACGGGGAGTACGTCAATCTCGGAATCGGCCTTCCCACACTGATTCCCGGATACCTGGGCTCGGACGTTCGTGTGGTCCTGCACTCGGAGAACGGAATTCTCGGCACCGGACCGTATCCCACCGAGGACAACGTCGATCCTGACCTCATCAACGCCGGCAAAGAGACCGTGACCGTTAACCCCGGTGCAGCATATTTTGATTCGGCCCTCTCGTTCGGGATGATCCGCGGCGGCCACATCGACACCGCAGTCCTCGGCGGTATGCAGGTGTCGAAGACGGGTGACCTCGCAAACTGGATGGTCCCCGGCAAGATGGTCAAGGGCATGGGCGGCGCAATGGACCTGGTCCACGGTGCCCGGCGTGTCATCGTCGTCATGGAGCACAACGACCGCGACGGCAACCCCAAGATCGTCGACGCGTGCACCCTGCCCCTGACCGGCCAGGGCGTGGTGAATCGGATCATCACCAACCTCGCCGTCATCGACGTGAGCGACGAAGGCCCACTCGTCCTGCGTGAACTCGCCCCCGATGTCAGCGTCGAAGACGTAGTCGCCGCAACCGGCACCGAACTGAAAGTTGAACTGGCATGACCGACACGACCACTGTGATTGTTGCGGGAGCTCGTACCCCGATGGGTCGACTCCTCGGATCGTTGAAAGACCTCTCCGGGTCCGACCTCGGCGGCATCGCCATCAAAGGCGCCCTCGACAAGTCCTCAGTCGCACCCGAACAGGTCGACTACGTCATCATGGGACAGGTCCTCACCGCCGGCGCCGGCCAGATGCCCGCCCGCCAAGCCGCCGTCGCCGCCGGCATCCCCATGAACGTCCCCGCCCTGAGCATCAACAAAGTGTGCCTCTCCGGCATCGACGCCATCGCCCTCGCCGACCAACTCATCCGCGCCGGCGAATTCGACATCGTCGTCGCCGGCGGGCAGGAATCGATGTCCCGCGCACCCCACATGCTCGAAAAAAGCCGCGAAGGCTTCAAATACGGCGACGTCACCCTCCGCGACCACATGGCCTACGACGGCCTCCACGACATCTTCACCGACCAGGCCATGGGCCTGCTCACCGAACAAGTCAACCAACAAGAAACC
>NZ_JAJHVW010000069.1:0-1236 GCF_027583855.1 Rhodococcus sp. BH5 | reverse complement strand
CACCTACGCGGAAGTCACCAACAACGCGACCGGTAAGGCGTTGATGATCGAGAAGCGCGGAAAGGTCACCCTCAGTGAGGTCGGTGAACTCAACCACCGGATTCTGCCCGGTACGCGCATCGGTGACCTGAGTATCACCGAGAAAGTCTTCGAGCAGATGGCCCAGGTCGAGGCGGGTACGGCAGCGGCACCCGACTTTCTCGCCCTGGTCGAGGACTTGGTGCGCCACGACCTCGAGAAGATGAAGACGAACGCAAGCAGGTTGCCGGCCGAACTCACAGAGCGGATGCTCAAAGCCGGAGCGATGCGGGCATCAGTCGAGAACATCGCCCTTCCGCCGGCATTGCATTTCACCCATGGCGACGCCGTGGTCACCACCGCGAAGCGCGTCTTCTGCGGGCACAGGTTCACGGACGCAGAGGTGGCGGCGCTGGTGGCTGGTCGGACCATCCAGATCACGGCGACAAGCAAGGCCGGGAAGCGGTTCACCTGCAAGGGCAGGCTGGAGTCCGGAGTGGTGGAGAAGGGCGAGGACAAGTACCCGTATGTGGGCTTCAGGCCGAAGTTCGACGCCCGTTCGCCCAAGCCCAAGACAAAGCCCGGCAAACGCAAAACCAGCAGGTAGCCTGAGCGGGGCAGAGTGGGTCGCTGAAAATGTTGTCCTGCAACATATTTCATTATTGGGACCTTTGCCCCTGGTCTTGTTCGGCAAGACGCACCTAATGTTCGACGTGCCACAGATGTATGGCAAGATCGTCGACAGTAGGAGCTTTATTTACATGGAATACTTTCTCGTCAATACCGTTATCGATTCAATGGAATTCGTTGCAGATATTCCATTTAGTTTCATGATTCCACTAAGCTGATCGTTTCGAAGTTTTCTCCACGATAGAGGCTGGCGAGCTACCTATATTGCGGTATTGACCCATTCTGCGAGTCGGTGAAACGTGTGGGGCCACACCGCCTTCTGCTGAGCGGGATTCCAGAACCTGTTACCCGGGCGTGAAGCGCTCCCCATCGTGCGCCCAGCCCTCCCCACTGCTGGGCGCGCTGGACCCACCCGGCGGTACTGACGACCAGCCGGGTGGGTCACCTGGCTTCGTTCAGGCGGTGCTCCGCCATTCGAGTACCGCGACACTTTTTGACGAGTGAAGGGCAAGACGATGAGCGAGAACATTGTTCCGCGTGAGCTGTCTGCGATAGAAGCTTTCCTGTATCCGGCCACGAAGCAGTTGA
>NZ_JAJHVW010000068.1:0-1262 GCF_027583855.1 Rhodococcus sp. BH5 | reverse complement strand
CCGCTGTTCCACGACATGGGCCTGCTGACGGTCATCCTGCCTGCTCTGGGAGGCAAGTACATCACCATCATGAGCCCGCGCGCTTTCGTGCAGCGGCCGTACCGGTGGATCAAGGAACTTGCTGCGGTTTCCGACGGCGCCGGCACCTTTGCGGCCGCTCCCAACTTCGCTTTCGAGCACGCTGCCGCGCGTGGCCTGCCGAAGGACGGCGAGACCCTGGACCTGAGCAACGTCATCGGTCTGATCAACGGCAGTGAGCCGGTCACGACGTCGTCGATGCGCAAGTTCAACGACGCTTTTGCTCAGTACGGTCTGCCCAAGACTGCGATCAAGCCGTCGTACGGCATGGCCGAGGCGACGCTCTTCGTCTCCTCGACCAAGCATTCCGACGAGGCCAAGGTCATCTACGTCGACCGCACGGAACTCAACAAGGGACGCATGGTCATCGTCGACCAGTACTCCGAGAACGCCATCGCGCAGGTCTCCTGTGGGTACGTCTCGCGCAGTCAGTGGGCGGCGATCGTCGATCCCGAGACGCTGACCGAGGTCCCCGACAATCACGTCGGCGAGATCTGGTTGCACGGCGAGAACATCGGCATCGGCTACTGGGGTCGCCCCGACGAGACGGCGGAGACCTTCCACAACAAGCTGGACAATCGGTTGAGCGAAGACAGCCACACCGAGGGCACGCCGGCGGATGCCAACTGGATGCGTACCGGCGACTTCGGCGTCTACGTCGACGGCGAGCTGTACATCACCGGTCGCGTCAAGGACCTCGTGATCGTCGACGGTCGCAATCATTACCCGCAGGACCTCGAGGCTTCGGCTCAGGAAGCCAGCCCGGCTCTGCGCCCCGGCTTCATCGCTGCGTTTGCCGTACCGGCCAACCAGCTGCCGTCCGTCGTGTTCTCCAACACGCACTCGGGTCTGAAGTTCGACGACGACGATTCCTCGGAGCAGTTGGTCATCGTGGCCGAGCGTGCTCCCGGCGCAGGCAAGGCCGATCCGCAGCCGATCGCGGACACCGTGCGTGCGGCGATTTCTTCCCGTCACGGTGTTACGGCCCGAGACATCCTGCTCGTCCCCGCGGGTTCGATTCCGCGTACGTCCAGCGGCAAGATCGCTCGCCGCGCGTGTAAGGCGAGCTATATCGAGGGAACGTTGCGAGGCGGCTATCAGCAGACCGCATTCCCCGATAGCGTTTGAGGAGCAGTCCCTTCATGATCGGTGGCTTGGTGAGTTGATGGTTGAACAAGATGGTG
>NZ_JAJHVW010000067.1:0-1265 GCF_027583855.1 Rhodococcus sp. BH5 | reverse complement strand
CGTTCCATCCATTCGGAGTTCGAACGTGATCCGTGAGGCCGACCATTTCCGGGTCCGGCGCATGAATTCGATCTCGGCCACGACGCCCGCCGCGGTGGGGCCGGGTGGTGGCGCGGTGCGCTGTGTATCCGCAACTGAAACGTAAAAGCTCACGTTGCTACAAATGGGGGAACGAATCATCTTGTAATGAAGTCGATTTGAGGACCGAATCGGGGTTGGCGCGCACCCTGACGAGCGTTATTACCGATCTCTTCTGACATACACGGCTCAGGCTCGGAACAAACTACAACAAAACAACGAAAGGTGAAAGACACGATGGCCCAAAACCGGTCGAACGTCGAAACAGATCCAACCGTGAAACCTCGTCACTCATCGGGGTCCTTCGACTCTCTCTGATCATTGCCGTCGCGTCCCCACTCAAGCCCTGGTGAAGCCTCGAACCCGCCCTGTGCGATACCTGAACCCCACCACCACACAGAACCACACACATCGAACACACAGCTTTCGCTTCACGAGTGTTCATCCTTGCGATCCAACCCAACCCGAAGTGACTCCGGAAATTCGCGTCCCTATCGATATTCACGAAACACTCCAGCGCACAGCACCTATTACCTATTCACGCCACGCTGGCGGCTGCCAACACACATTGTTACGTCGGCGATCCGAACTACGGTGCATGCGTACCGGATGCTCAGCGGAAGCGCGGACCGGCAGGCGAACCGAGAAGCTGAAACGATGAGGCCTCGACACTGCCTTCGGTAGCGTCGACCGATAGGACACACTGGCATCTCTCACACCGTTCGAGAAACTGACCGCAGCGCCAGCCGTCCTCGAAGAAACACTGATAGCACAGCTATTTCTCCACCAACGATCCTGGAATTGCAGAGCATGTTTTCGTCACTAGCACGCTGGTGGTGTGTGGGTGGTCCACGTTTTGGTTGTTCGCAGGTTCTGGGGCCCGGTCGATCGATCTGCGTCGTGGCGCACAGGTATGAGTCGGCGGCGGCGGTTCCTCGGCGCTGCAGGAATTTAGACGGGCGGTCAGGCTCTGGCAATTGCATTTCGCGTATTTGTAAGCGAGGGCTCGTCCGGTAGTCCGTCGCTCGAAGGGGGCAGCTGGTTTACCTGGGAGATCGTGAAACTGAATCGAACCGGAGTTTCCGGAGACTTCATCCTTTGGGAAAGATGGAGTCATGTCGTCAGCAACGAACACGAGGTACCCGCCCGAACTGCGTGAGCGGGCAGTGCGGATGGCCGCAGAAGTC
>NZ_JAJHVW010000066.1:0-1298 GCF_027583855.1 Rhodococcus sp. BH5 | reverse complement strand
CGTAAGAAAAACTCATGCGCCGAGCGGCTTGTACTGCAATCGCTACGGGAGTCTGAAGAGCACTTCCTGGCGTCCGAGCGGACATTGCGCCGATTGCGAAGGGTGGTGAAGGTACCGCTCGAGCGTGGGCTATGGCTACCATCAGGACCGGCACAGGAACCGGCAATTCCGGAAGTAGATAAATGTAAGGCCTCAGTTCATTGACCTAGGCTTCTGGTAGCAACGGACAGTGCACGGTCAAGGCCACGGGTGGCTCTTGGAAGTCGGAGAACAGCTGCCGGTGAAGGTATTCGGTGTACGAGGCGGGTCGAGGCTTATGGTGTGAGGTGCCAGGGTTCTCAGGGATGCTCCTTCGATCATGCGGACGGTGGCCGGGTCGGTGCCGCGCCACATCAAGAGCAGATCGTCGACGCGCCGACTGATGGTGTGAGGTTCGGCGCGGCTGACGGCGACCTGAACGATACCTACAAAACCGGCACAGAGGCTGTCTGCGAGGCGGGACGTACTCTCAGTACAGTCGAGCACCCCTGAGCGGATCACGTCGACGACTATGGGGGTAAGGGCCTCGGTCCATGCTCGGTACGTGGCCCGTGCGCCGCGGAGTGTTGGATCGACACTGAGTACAAGTCCGGCGCGGGTGATGACTTCGGTTTCGACACGGCGTGCAAGTTCTCGGTAGACGATCAGTATCTGCCGGTCAGCAGGCTGTCCTGTAGCTGTGGCTTTCGCGACGGTCTCCGTTACTACCTCGAACCAACGGCACAGCAATTGCTGTGCGATGGATTCCTTCTTCGCGAAGTGGAAGTACAATGCACCTTTAGTGGTGTTGGAGAGGACCAGGATGTCGTTGATGCTCGTGCCTGCATACCCGGTTCGACTGAACTGGATTGCAGAGACGTCAAGGATGCTTTCCCTGGTGATTTTCGCTCGCCGCTGGATGGGTGGTCGTCCGGTTTTGCCGTGGTCAAGCGAGGAACTTTGATCGATATTATCGTTCAATGGTCAACAGGCCCTGTCTGTAGTCATCGACCCTGGGGTTTTGTAGCACTACCAGGGCGCATTTGGCGGCGTGACGTTTCAGAGTTATAGCGCTATGACTCTCAATGCTGCCGTCGATCCTTTCCTTGGCAACTCGCCCCACTCCTTGCGCCCTTCGCGCAATCCGGCATCCCGCGGCGCTTCGCGCCAGTAAGCGGGTCCTGGAATCCCGCTCGGCGGAAGGCGGTGTGGCCCCACACGTTTCACTGATTTCACAGAAAGGGCCGATACCACAATGCGAGGTACCGGCCGTATTCCGA
>NZ_JAJHVW010000065.1:0-1362 GCF_027583855.1 Rhodococcus sp. BH5 | reverse complement strand
GGTCACCGACCCGGCCGCGAAAGACCTGCTCAACGAGCTCGGTGCCACGTTGTCGACGTGCGAGACCATCTGCAACGCCGCCGACCTCGACCCGACCGGCGAAGGTTCACTGCTGGGCTGGGAAATCGTGGAGTACCTGGGCCTGGAAGGCAAGAAGCTCGAGCGGATGGAGTTCCTCGACGAAACCCCGGCGTCACTGCGGAAGGCGTTCTCGAAACGCCGCACGGTGACCTCGATCGAGTCCGAAGGCGACTACCGCAAAGCGGACTTCCGATCGAAATGGGACATGCTCTCGATGCAGTTCACACGGGCGGCGACGAAGGTGTCCGGTTCGGACGTCGTCGTGCGCAACGGTCGACTCAAGTCGGCGATGGTCGTGATCGTCGGCGACGGCCTCGACGCACACAAGAACTACGTCAAGAAACCCTTCTACGAGAACCGATTTCGTGACGAGAACGGCATCACCTACACCGATCCGGAGATCGACAGGTTCGAGAACAAAAGCGCCGTCCCCGGCGGCCTCGAGTCCTCACCGGTGGTCCACGACGGAACCACTCGCAAGAAGACAGGACCACCGAAGCTGATGGACCTCGCCGCCCTGTCGTCGCTGCTGTCGAAGAAGGGCTTCGAAGCCAAGAAAGTCCTCGAGACGTATCAGAAGATGTACGAGGCGCAGGTCGTCTCGTACCCGCGCACTGAGGACAAGTTCATCTCGATCGAACAGTTCAACGAACTGCTCCCGCTGGTCGACAAGATCGCCGCCGTCGTCGGAGTGGAACCGGCAGCGCTCAGCCACCGGGGACCACGCAAGAGTCACATCAAGTCCGGCGGCGCGCACGGTGCGAACCGTCCCGGACCGAACGTCCCCCAGAGTTTGGCCGATGTCGCCGAGAAATTCGGTGAACTGGGCAAGGAAATTTACGAGCTGCTGGCGAAGAACTACCTGACGATGCTCGCTCCGGACTACGAATTCGACCAGCACCGCGGGCACGTCGCCAAGTACCCGAGTTTCGTCGGTTCGCTGAATGTGCCAGCGGTACTCGGCTGGAAAGGTGTGTTCGTCATCGAGGACGACGAACCCGACGACGACGATGCGCCGTCGGGAGCGAAGGCGCTCGGCACGATCGCGAAGCCCTTCGTCCACGAGGGCTTTCCGTCGCGGCCGCCGCATCCGACGATGGGGTGGCTGATGAAGCAGCTGGAAAAGCGCAGCGTGGGCACTGGTGCGACCCGGACGAGCACCTACGCGGAAGTCACCAACAACGCGACCGGTAAGGCGTTGATGATCGAGAAGCGCGGAAAGGTCACCCTCAGTGAGGTCGGTGAACTCAACCACCGGATTCTGCCCGGTACGCGCATCGG
>NZ_JAJHVW010000064.1:0-1825 GCF_027583855.1 Rhodococcus sp. BH5 | reverse complement strand
ACGCGTTTCGCTCTCGCACGGGGCATCCGAAGAGCACGGCCGGTGCGCAGGCACAAGATGAGGGGCGCAGCGCACCGCGCCCCTCAATGAATAAGGACTGGTAGATGGCTTCGTAGCTGATCCGCATGGACTCATCATCCGGGAAGTCGATCGGCAGCCGGTTCGAAATCTGCTCCCTGCCAGGCGTTTATCCAGAGTCGGGCGATCACCTGGCACATGCTTGCCCACTGCTCGGCGAACGCGCCTGAGCCGTGGCCTCCGTCGGCGCTGTGTAGATCGGCTTGAGATCGCGCTTGAGCGAATCCCAGTGCTGACGACCCGAGAACCGAAAGGTGTGGCAGATCAAATACACGATGCAGGTCTGGACAGTGGTGGCCGGCCACTCACGTTCCCGACAACTTCCGACAGGCCTTGAGTCCGTCGCTGACCAGAAAGTACACGTCCCTGGTGATCGATTTCGGATATCCGTGAGCCCGCTCATCGAGAATTTGGCGCCTTCACCGCCGCCTTATTATGTTCGAATCGAATCCAATCCAACTCCAGCTATTTTACACGGAGGCTGTTGCTGCTACCAGCTCACGAATCCGATGCATAATCTGTATGGTATTTCAAGTAGCCAATTAGTGTATGTAATCCAATCGGTGGATTTGCATCACAAACTCCGTCGCCTGGAATGCATGACCAGGTGACTGGCACTACGGCAAAGGGAGGGCGCTCTCCGGAAAAAGTTATTCCAGGGATGGGACTTTTGTCCGATAAAATAACTTCAATACCGGTAATAGGCTGACGCGGATCCGCATACAAATATGCTTGCACACGGTGACGTATATCATCGGGTAAACCACTGGTGCGAGTGTCGATTTCTGACGCGACATCACCGACGATTCGTGCGCCTTGAGAGTATCCAAGTAATATATACGATGAACTTGAGCGACATTCAAATTCATGCCGAGTTAGCCTGCTCTTAAGATTTTCTATACCGATAGCTACTGATTCATCATAACTCGACAACCAGCCGTTAATCCCAACTACCATACCCCCGGGATATTCAATATGCTCGACATTATCACCAAATTCTCGGTAAGATATTACCTTAAGCGGAGAATTGGCATCGATGCTAGTAGGTGTATGGATTGACTTTGTTCCGTCCACGGCTAGAACAAGTGGAACCGAACAATCTGCTGAAGTAAATCCTATTTTCGCCAACGCAAAAGAGGGGTGAAAACAGAATTGAATCATCACTAGTAGCAAAAGTGCCGCATACGAGAATGGTGCTCTTGACACTCAACTTCACCTCACCTAAATTGCACAAATTGAAACCTTATCAAGGCTTATAATAAGCCTTGATAAGGTAGGGTAGTTTTGCTAATCAATTGAGATATGAGCACATCTCTACAATTGCGGCAAAAGGCCGAAAATTGACTATTGCAGATGCATCACTCAACGACATATTTCGTTAAACATTAAGCCGTTTATCGACATTCACATTTGACGAAATATGTCATTGAATTAGCTGAATTAGGCTGTCTTGAAAAGTAAAATTAACGCTTAAGCTGCTGTTCGCTGGCGCTCGACGATAACACCGGGAGGTGTCGTCGACTTGACCAAACCGGGCGGAAGAGCGAGCTTGAAGATCTTGCCCCATACCGAACCGATCTGCTTGAAGAACCCACCGGTGTTGTACGGCAAACCGTACTTCCCGCACAATTCTTTCACCTGGGGAGCGAGTTCCGGATAACGATGCGCAGGCAGGTCCGGGAACAGGTGGTGCTCGATCTGGTGCGAGAGGTTGCCGGACATGATGTGGAAGAGCGGGCTTCCCTCG
>NZ_JAJHVW010000063.1:0-1862 GCF_027583855.1 Rhodococcus sp. BH5 | reverse complement strand
AAAGCTGTAAGGGGTGGGTACCGCCTGGCACCCACCCCACAGCGAATTCGATCGGCTAGTCACCGGTCAGTTTCTCTCTGATTGCAATTGACAGGGTCTTTGACCTTTCGCCGCCATCTTTAATGCTGGCAGCGACTTGATCTCCGCCACAGATTATTTCACCACCCCAGTTGAAAAGCCAATCCGAATTCGCTCCAATGATCCGGGCGATCTCTGTATGGCTTTTCATCTGAGCTTCAGTGACATTCGCAGCTTGAATCTCGTACAGTTCCACACCTATCCACCTTGCAATGCCACCTACCGCGCACTCGACAAAGCGGGAATCGAATACAACGTCATCGACATCACCGAAAACGCACAGGCCCGCGACTACGTCATGAGCCTCGGATACCTGCAAGCCCCCGTCGTCGTCGCAGGAGACGTTCATTTTTCGGGATTCAGACCCGATGAAATCTCCAAGCTCGCATCAGTCGCCTGACATCACCCACGAGAAGAATTGAGAATCGACATGACGACGCATTCGCCTTCACCCCCGACGCAGACTTCATCGAGCGTGAACTGGACACCGCACTCCGCAGCGACAACGAAGCCGTTGTTCGTGCAATCCGCACCATGCTCGCCGCCCTCGACGGTTCCCTCGCCGGAATCAGCGACGCACGCGACGAACTGCGCCCCCTCTATCTCTAGTTTTGCGCAGTGCTCCGGCGTTCACGCCGGGGGTGAAGCGCATCCGGTTTTCTGGACCCGTGTAGCGAGGGCCCGCTGTGGGTTAGACGGGGCGTTGTTGGCTTTCGATGTAGTGCTTGACCACGGCCAAAGCAGCAACCCGGCACGCGCAAGCCCTCGACACGCACCGCACCCGGATCGACGCCGCAGCAGCAGCCGAAGAAGAACTCGACCGCCGCCAACAACTCACACCGACCCTCCGGAGCTAAGAACAACGACTACGAACCGCCATCACCGACCGGAAAACAACAAACCCCGCCGACGAGTGCGCATCGACCACACCCACCCCGCAGCCACCCGCGAATACCAACGCCAACACCGCAACACGCCCAAACCCGGACAACAGCCCGACACCGGACGCGCCACCGGGCTCTGAACACCGCCAGATCCGTGCGGCAGCATGCCCCTCCACGCGCGCTATGCGTGTCGTTCTCCACCGACCAACCGCACCTGGTGCTCGCAGAACTGACCTCGTGGCGCGAAACGGCGACCGCGATCGCCGCCGGCCTCGGCCAGGCCGACCTCGAATGGCTGGACACCCCAGAAGACGACACGATGGTGGAGCGTCCGTAGCGGCGGCAGGAAACGCGGCGAGCTCGTACCTCGACCGACGAAGAAGACCGAATACGAGATCCGCTTCGCGACCAACAACGCACGCAAAGGCTGGCAGGACCTCACCGCGGTGATCCGCAACCCGTTGGCGGAGACCTGGGATTCCCTGACAAGAACCCCACTGGTGGTCGATCCGAAAAACTACCCGCTACGCGGCGACTTCGCCGTCATCACTCGCGACGGCATGACTCACCAGCGATGGCAGCACAAACCCACACGGCGAGGCGATGCCCGCATCTGGTTCTACGGTACACAGCCTCGTTCATGATTTTTTTCACCTGGTGAATCTTGTTGGCACGAAAAGAAAGAACACCAATCCGGACCGTGGAATCCGGCAGCATCCCCGCTGCACACGGGCCGACTCGTCGATTTCCATTCCTGCTTCACTCGACTGACGAGCCCTCCGTCAGGTTATCTATTTGATTCCTGCGGCATCGAGGACCGATTGCGGGCTCCCGCACAGTTCGGTGCTGTCGATCGCATTGCCCTCACCGGTATGACCTGTGTATTCCAGGAGTCCTTGC
>NZ_JAJHVW010000062.1:0-1875 GCF_027583855.1 Rhodococcus sp. BH5 | reverse complement strand
GCTGACCAAGCTGCCGTTGACCTTCGGCTGTGTGACCATAGTTGTACGGTGAGGTTCTCAAGGCAATCCGAGTGCGATCGCGAGTGCTTTGTTGAGTTTGAGCACGGTTTCGGGAGAGAGGGGACCGTCCGGGCGGCCGTTGCACTGACAATCGTGGTCGGCGGATTCGTCGGCGGAGCGTTGCTTGTCGGCACGGCCATGGGCGTCGGTCGGATGTTCGACGGGTTTTCGGGCACCACGGCACCTAAAGCGGTTCAACAGGCGATGTGTTTGCCGTATTCCGATTTCGTTCTTCGTCAGCATCAGGCTGGACTCACCACTGAGCAGATGCAAGGACTCCTGGAATACACAGGTCATACCGGTGAGGGCAACGCGATCGACAGCACCGAACTGTGCGGGAGCCCGCAATCGGTCCTCGATGCCGCAGGAATCAACGCCCAGCCAACCGTCGACCGGATCCTTGGCCGGTACGACAGACGTCGTCGATGTCGTCTCGCATGGCGGTGGTGTGGCCGGCGGCGTATTCGGAGCCGGTGATCTGTCTGAAGAACTCGGTCCACGTCCGCGGCTCCGGCTGCCAGCTCGGTCACTGCCTGCAGATTGTGCAGTGCGGCCCCGATCGGGGTGAGGGCTTGTTCGTAGGTTCGCAGCGCGGCAATCCGGTCGACGAGTGCGGCTTCGGCTTGGGCGGCGACGACGTGCCGGCGGTCCCACTCGGCCCTCGCTCGGGCGAGCTGGTCGGTGCCGTCGTCTACCGGCAGCGTTGGTGTCGTGGACCGAAGGCGGAGTAGTTCGTGCGCGGCGGACGCGATCATGTGCAGTTCCATGGTGAAACCGAGAACGGATCGGTGTCCGTCGAGCATGGGGTGTGTCCAGGATGGGTCGGAGATGATCCGTGCGACAACATTTTCCGCGATTGCGACGAGCCGGATCTCGGGGCCTTCCTCGCGCAACGGCCAATGCAACGACGAGTAGGCGCGGCGCAGTTCCTCACGCTGCTGCGTGGTCAGTTGCGCGGCGCCGCGGGGCTTTCCGGTCAGGGTGCGCCACCAGCTCGGTTGAGCGAGAAGTTCGTTCGGGTCGATGATCGTGGACGACTGTGCCGCGACAGTGGATTGTGTGGACGGGCTGACGGCTGTCCAGTCGAAGACTGCGGTGGTGCGTGGTGATCGTTGGGGGAATCGGAGTCGCTCGATGACCCAGGCGCGGGCGGCGGCCATATCGGTCAACTCGATCACCGTCTTTTTTGCTCTCGGCAGGGACAATACGGGCAGTTTATCGCCAGATACCTAACACAGATACCTCACACGTGCGCCGCCAACGAGATTCGGCGGTCGGCGCACGTGTGGAGGCATCTAACGGCGGGGGCGGTGTTCGGTCAGGGCCACGGGTGGCTCTTGGAAGTCGGAGAACAGTTGCCGGTGCAGGTATTCGGTGTACGAGGCAGGGCGGGGTTTACGGTCCAGGGTGGGGGTGTTCACAACGAGGCTCCTTCGATCTTGCGGACGGTGGCTGTCTGTGGTCATCGACCCTGGCGGTGTTGGAGCATTGTCAGGGTCACCTTTTTGGATGGGTCAGGCGTACGTCGGAATGAGTGCATCGGTCCAGGCATGGGCGGCCGGCACGTCGTTCATGACGGATTCGGCCTTCTGGACGATGTTGCTGACTGTCGAGTGCGTGACGTTGAAGTGTTCTCCGATCGTCCGCAAGGCTTTCTTGTCGTCGAACCGCATGCGCAGCATCTCGGCCACTTCATCGGTTGGTCGGGAGGTGAGCTGACGTGCACGCATGGTGGCTGCGAGACCTTGCCACTGCCTGCGCGAATGCTCGATAACGGTGGGGTTCGCCGTCTCCAGATCCATAAGCTCGCCACTG
>NZ_JAJHVW010000061.1:0-1876 GCF_027583855.1 Rhodococcus sp. BH5 | reverse complement strand
CCGTTCGCACTGTCGCCATTGCGAACCTGAGCCACCCGCTTTCGACGTCGCGTGCACCGTATGCGGTGACGGTCCAATTCTTGCCGACACTTTCGCACACGCCGCGACAGTAGAAGGTCTCCCAGGTTCCTGTTCAACAGTGGCTGACTGCCAGTGGTTGGAATTTGACGCCCACCCTCCTGTGCCCGGACCACCGATGAGTCAGTGAAAACCCAAGCGGACCTGCGTAAACGAATAGTGCACGGTTGGAATACCGACACTCCACCAGTCCCGGCTGCCTGGCCACACCCTTTCACCAGCGAAACGAGGACACCATGACCGCCGCAGCATTCACCTTCGCCCCCAATGCAGACTTCGTCGACCGCACACTTGAGGCCGAACTTCGTGAGAGCAACGCAGCCGTCGACCGCAGACTGTGCACCATGCTCGCCGCCCTCGACGACTCCCTCGCCGGAATCGGCAATGCACGCGAAGAGCTGCACACCCTCTACACCGCCCCCGGCACGGACACCGCCGAAGACGTTGCCGCCCATGATCAGGACATCGCCAACTTCTGCGCTGCCGCCGAGATCCTGCGCAACGACCGGCAACTCACCTCACCGTATTCCAGATGGGCCACGGCCTCATACTGATGGGCGCCCCGACCAACGTCGTCGTTGTCGGTGGGCTGGCCATGGCGAAGGTCGGCTACGACAAGTTCCTGCGTTTCGTCTGGCCACTGCTGCTGATCAACTTCGTGATCGTCGTCGTGGTGATCGGCGCGGCAGCAGTATTCGAATGAGCCCGCCGCGATCAGTCTCCTCGTCCTCGACGAAGAACCCCAATCAAGTGTAGACGCCGGAGTTCGTAGGCATCCGATAGACTGAACGCAGTTTTACCAGGTCGCAGAACGCCGAGCGCAGCATCGTGAAAGGAGCTGAAGATGTCCGTAGTTCCACGCAAAGTCATCCGCAAGAAGCTCCTGCACACCGCTGTCCTCGACAAGATCGAACGCGAACACCTAACCCTTGACAACGATCGTGTTCACAACAGCCTGCACCGACTGCGCCAGCACGTCACCGGCGCATCACTGACCCGCTGCCTCGACCAGTGGGAACACATCGTGAGCAGCAACGACATTGACACAGTCCGAAAGATCGCAGATTCCGATACCGAGACTGCCCGCGAAATGCGCAATCTCTCACCCCTGTCGGTTCTACTGAGCGAACCGGAACGCCTTCACGTGATCGACGACCTTCGCAAAAGCATGAGTTCGTGAACCGCGAAGACCTCGCGAAAGCCATCGTCGCGGCCTGCAAGTGGATCGAGGAACCGCAGGTGGTCATCTTCGGCTCTCAGTCGCTTCTGGGCAGCTACGACGCCGACGTTCTGCCCGAAGAAGCGACCCGCTCGGCCGAAGTGGACATGACACCAGGCAGCGCCTTTACCGATCAGACCTTCGGTGGGCGAACGCTGAAAGAGAAGGTCAGCATCCTCGACGTTTGGGTCGGGGAGGACTCCGACTTTCACGCCATGCACGGGATCTACGTCGAAGGCATCCACAAGGAAACCGTGATACTTCCACGCGGATGGGACAACCGACTCGTTCGCTTCGACGTCCCCGACGAATCCGGCGAAAACACCTACGGCCGCGTCGCCTTGTGCCTGGACCCCGTCGACGCCTGCATCTCGAAGCTTCTGGCCGGCCGTGAGAAAGACCACGAGTACGTCGGAGCGCTTATACGGTCCGGCATCATCACTGCGGAAGTGATGCTCGAGCGCATCGACAAGTGCGGAATCGAATGGTCCGACGGCTACCTTGAGCATAGCGAATTAGCCCTCTCCCGCGCACAGAGCTGGCTTCGCGCTCAGCTACCGCCCAGATAGACCAGAGCGC
>NZ_JAJHVW010000060.1:0-2012 GCF_027583855.1 Rhodococcus sp. BH5 | reverse complement strand
TCGGTCGGCGGTTCTTGTCGGCGGCGCCACCAGATGGTGAACAGGACGGCTCCGATCACCAAGGCAGCCAGAGCGATTACCGCCACCCAGAATTTCGGGCCGTAGTATCCGACAAGGACCATGCGCATGGCGTTGCGCGCCCACGTGAGTGGCATCAGGGCGTGCAGCCACTGCAGAACCGTCGGCATCTGTTCGATGGGGTATACCGCGCCGAAGGCGAAGATCTGAATCATCAAGGCGCCCAATGCGATTAAGGTTCCGTTGACGGCTCCGAACACAACGGTGAAGAGCCTGCCCGAGCTGACCGCGGCGGCACCCACCAGGATCATCACTGCGATCATCGCCAGGACACTAGGTGGTTCGACGTTTGCCACGGTCAGTGACACCACCGACAACACGAGCGCCGCGACCAAGGTGACCAGGGCGGGAATGCGGTAGCGGCGCAGCCCCTCACGTACCACGCTGGTGTGCGAGTTCAGTGAACGTCCGCGTCGTGGGCGGACGACGAACCACGTGAGAATTCCGCACAGGAACAGTGCCACTGAGATCACGGCAGGGACGGCTCCCGGCCCGAAACCGGCTGCGGGATAGTTGTTCCGCGCGTCGACGGCAACCGGGGACGAGAGAAGATTGGCCGTGGTGGCGCGTTCGTCGTCCGTGAACTGCGGCACCTGGGCGGCGCCGTCGGACAAACCGGTGGCGAGTTCCGCGCTGCCCGCGTCGAGCTCGCCGACGCCGGCCGATAGCTGCCCGAGACCGTCACGGAGCGCAATACTTCCGGTGTCCAACTGCCCGAGGCCGGTGGAGAGTTCCTGTGCACCGGTAGCGAGTTGGCCTGCACCGTTGGACAGTTGGCCCAGGCCGGTGTTGAGTTCACCTGCACCGGCCGCGGCGGCAAGGAGCCCACCACGGTAGTCGCTGCTCGGATCGGTGAGTTGGCGCGAGATCTCCCGCGCGCCGTCGCGAAGCTGGCCGAGCTGACCGATCACGTCGTCGTCCGACGGTTGTGCAGTCAGGGAAGCCCGCAGTCCACCCAGGGCTTCGACGAGTCCGGCGGAGACCGGATCGGCCGAGTTTCGAAGCATCGACGTGAGGGCGTCGATCTGACCGACGACGGCGTCCGAGGACCCCGCGAGGTCGAGTACCGGGGTGGTGACCATGTCGACCACTTCGCTGATCTGTCGGGCGCCTGCGCCGAGTTCGTCGGTGCCCCCGACCAACTGGTTGAGTCCGCTGCTCAGCTCGCCCGAGCCTGCAGCAGCTTCGCCAGCTCCGGCAGCCAGCTCGCCGGCTCCGGCGGCCAGCTCCTTGCCGCCCTGATTTGCTTCGCCCATGCCGGTGGCGAGTTCCTTGCTTCCAGCGTAGAGCTCGTTGGTTCCGGCAAGCGCTTCGGAGGATCCGTCGGACAGCTGTTGCGCTCCTGCTGCTGCTTCACCGAATCCTGTTCCGAGTTCACCCAACCCGACCAGCACCTGGTCGATGGACTGCTCGCCGATCGACTCGGAGACCGCAGAGCGCACCTGAGCGATGATGCTTTCACCGACCGGGCCGGCGACCAGACTGTTGTAATCGTTGTACAAGACGTCGAGTTCGGCCTTGCGGCCCGAACCCGATGCGGCACTGGCCACGTCTGCGCTGAAAGTCTTGGGAATGACGACAGAGAAGTAGTAGGTGCCGTCGTTGACGCCGTCGGCGGCTTCCTGTTCCGAGACGACCTTCCATGCAACGTCTCCGCTCTCGACGAGTGCGGCAACAACTTCATCGCCGGCTTGCAGACGTGTTCCGTCGAGTTCTGTGCCGGCATCGGCGTTGACGATGGCGACGGGCAAGCGGTTGACCGTGTCGCCCGGATCCCACAGTGCCCACATGTAGAACGCCGCAATCGACAGCGGTGCGATGACGAGGACAGCGAGAACTGTCCGGATGATGTGCGTGCGTCGCGTCGTGGCCGCGTTGTCGACTACGGGTTGTGGCGCCATGTGGAGCTCTCTTCTCGTGGACCGAAGCAGGTG
>NZ_JAJHVW010000006.1:0-404618 GCF_027583855.1 Rhodococcus sp. BH5 | reverse complement strand
GAACACCGGTGTCGCGTTGACCGATCGCGGCGCCATCGCGATCGACGACTACATGCGCACCAACGTCCCGCACATCTTCGCCATCGGTGACGTCACCGCCAAGCTGCAGCTCGCGCACGTCGCGGAAGCTCAGGCTGTCGTCGCTGCCGAGACCATCGGCGGCGCGGAGACGCAGACACTCGGTGACTACCGGATGATGCCGCGTGCGACGTTCTGCCAGCCGCAGGTCGCCTCGTTCGGTTTGACCGAGGAGCAGGCCAAGGCCGAGGGCTACGACGTCAAGGTCGCGAATTTCCCGTTCGCTGCCAACGGCAAGGCACACGGTCTCGGTGACCCGACCGGTTTCGTCAAGCTGATCGGCGACAAGAAGTACGGCGAACTGCTCGGCGGGCACCTCATCGGACCGGACGTTTCGGAACTGCTGCCCGAGCTGACCTTGGCCCAGAAGTGGGACCTCACGGTCAACGAGTTGGCACGCAACGTCCACACCCACCCCACACTCAGTGAGGCACTGCAGGAAGCGATCCACGGCCTCGCCGGCCACATGATCAACCTCTGAAGAACTCCGATCGATCAGAAAGTAGTAGACCTCAGTGACATCTACTGGCAGTACTGAAATCCACGCACTCCCAGTCACCGATCCACCTCGAGACTCCAATCCCTGGGTCGCCATGACTGCGATCGTACTCGGCGTTCTCATCGTTTCGCTCGACGGCACGATAACGGCAGTGGCCAATCCGGTTCTTGTCGTCGATCTAGGCGCGAGTCTCTCTGGTTTGCAATGGATTACCAACATCTATCTGCTCGCGATGGCGGCAACGCTTGTTCTCGCGGGAAGGTTGGGCGATCGCTTCGGACGACGATCTGTATTCCTTTCAGGGATCGTCGGTTTCGGGCTGGCATCAGCGGGAATTGCCCTGGCGCACAGTGTAGAAATGGTGATCTTCTCGAGACTCGGCCAGGGAATTTTCGGCGCACTGATCGTCACCAACGCTCTGGCGTTGCTTCGGTCCCTCTTCTCCGAGGCAACACTTCCGAAGGCGCTTGCGGTCTTCGCATCGCTGATCGGCGCTTCATCCGCCGCCGGCCCCCTGATCGGCGGATTGCTGATCGAGCACACCAGCTGGCGATGGGCCTTCTTGATCAACGTCCCCGTTGCGGCGATTTCCCTCGCTACAGGATTGTTTCTGCTCCCCAAGGGCCGGGTCGAACGGACTGTAAAGTTCGACGTCCTGGGTTCGATCTTGCTGACGAGTTCACTCCTCGCCATAACCTATGGACTTATAAAAGCCCCCGAAAGTGGTTGGACTGATTGGCATGTCATCGGGTGGCTGGTCGGTGGAACCGTCACTGGTTTGGCCTTCGTAGAAGCGGAGCGACGCGCATCGGATCCTTTGGTGCCGCTTCGGCTATTCGCTGACCGGTCAATCACACTCGGAGTCATCCTGACAATCATCTCCTTCTTTGCGCTTGTCGGCTCACTGTTCTTCATTCTCTTGTTCTTGCAACAGATCAACGGTGACTCCCCCATGGCCGCTGGACTCCACATCCTCCCGATGAGTATCGCGAATGTAATCGCTTCGAGCAGTTGCGGTTGGATCATCAAACGGTACGGCGCACGTCCGCCCTTGTTTATGGGAATGTTGCTCAGCGCAGTGGGATTCCTACTGTTCACCACCATCGAACCACACGGAAGCTACCTTTCTCTGGCCATTCCGTTTGTGGTACTGGGCCTGGGAATCGGGTTTGTGATGACTGCGTCAGTCCAAGCGATCCTAGGGAATGCGAACGTCGCAGACGCCGGACCTGCCGCGGGCGTCCATCAGACCTCACTTCAAGTTGGCGGTATCCTCGGAACTTCAGTGCTCGGAGCCGTGATGGCGGCGGCATCCGCAGCAAAGTTCCACGAAACACTACTGGGCAACGTCATTCCCGACTTCATAGTCGATCGAGTCTCGGAAGATGCGGTTCGCGCCGTCGCCCAGGGCACCACACCAGTCGTGACAGAAATTGACCCGGCTCTTTCCCTCACACTGCGATCAGCGACAGAGACTGCATTCATGTATGGGCTGCAGACGACGATGTGGGTGGGCGCCATCGTCTCCCTGATTGGCGCGTTCGTCTCGATCGGAATCAGAAGAGGGCGAGTCACGAAAACAGCCACTCACATCCACTGAACCGATCACTCCTGCTCTCCGGTCCGCCCGCCGTACGTCGCAATCTTGTACTCCGTCGCAGCCAAAGACAACGTGAGCTCCTTGATCTGCCGACGAACGGTGTCCCGGTGTTCGAGCAGCATGTCGAGCCTCTCCGGAACTGTCCCTTCACCGGCGTCGACCAGTTCGACGTAGTGCTGCAGGTCGCGAATCGCCATACCCGAGATGCGCATGCGGGTCAGAAACACCAGCCTGCGAACCGATTCCGGACCGTACACACGATGTCCGCTCGAGTCACGATCGACCTCGACCAGACCGATCTTCTCGTAGTAGCGCAGCGTATGTGCCGAGACATCCAGCAGGTCCGAGACTTCGGCGATCGACATCGGCTCCTGAACGTCTCCTGCATCGACGAGTCGGTGAATCACCTCGATCGACATGGGCCCGTTCACTTCCCCAAGTGCCTCGAGTGCCTTACGCATCAAGTCTTCGGTAGCCATGCTTCTCAGCCTAGAACGGACGGACGGGTCCGGCAGCATCCGCGAAATCGGCGCTGCGAGCCAGGTCGGCCCAGACGCATACCTCGGCGAGATTCTTCCGATACGACGCGGAGACACGCTCCACGGCTTCCTTTCCGAGTGGCAGACGAAATGGCACATTCTCGCTGTGCACAAGCGAGGTGATGATCTCTGCTGCTCTCTCCGGATCACCCTCCTGAACACCGTCTGCGGCCGCCATGTCCCGCAGAACGGGATCCAGCAAATCACGGTATTCCGATGATGATTCGGCGAAGCTCAGAACGCCAGGCGTGTTGAATGCTGTACGGAATCGGCTGGGCTCGACGATCATCACCCGAACGCCGAACTGCGCGACCTCACCGGCGAGAGCCTCCGACCAACCCTCGAGAGCGAACTTCGACGCCGAGTACGCCCCGACGCCGGGAAACGACATACGGCCGCCTTGACTGCTCATCTGCACGATCGTCCCGCTGCCCTGCACTCGCATCGACGGGAGGACGGCGCGCACCAACGCGGCGGGTCCGATCAGGTGCAGTTCCATGAGATCCCGCAAGGTCGAATCCTCCACCATCTCCGCCGCGCCGACCATCCCACGACCGGCATTGTTGACCAGCACGTCGATACGACCGAAACGCTCGAGCGCATATTCGACGACGCCCGGAGCCGCTGCGGTATCTCTGACGTCGAACGTCACCGCCGAGAACCGATCCGGATTCGCCGACGCAATATCTGCAACGGACTCGGGACGACGAACTGCAGCGACTACCGCGTCCCCCGATCGAAGTGCAGACAGTGCGAGTTCACGGCCGAAACCCTGAGAAACTCCAGTGATGATCCAGGTCTTTGTTGTCATGGTCGGCAACGCTAGGGGTTAGAGCGCGCTCCAACGCAAGCCTGTGGTTCTACCGCCGAACTACACGCCGGCCCACACCGGTCGTTCCCCGCGAAGGAAACCGTCGACGCCGGCTTTGAAGTCGTCACTGCTGTAGATCATGCTCATCAGATCATCGTTGTCGGCAATCACTCGGGTTCTGATGCGTCGCAGGGACTCCCGAATAGTCCAGACGGTCATCGGGGCGGCGGCAAGTAGATCGCGAGATACCTGGGCAGTCAGGGTCGCGAACTCGGACTCTGTTGCACAGTCGCTGAGGAAGCCGCTCCGCAGAGCCTGGCCACTCGACATCACCCCAGCCCGAGCGATCAACGACATCAGACGCGAACTGCCGATCCTGTCCGCCAGCAACGCCACGGAATGGATCGACAACGAGTTTCCGAGTGTGCGCGCGATCGGTAGGCAGAAGCGTGACCCCTGCGTCGCGATCCGCACATCGCACGCTGCCGACAGCAACAGCCCTGCTCCCGCGCACACACCGTCGATGACCGCGAGGGTGGGAACCCTCACTTTCTCGAGTTCGGTCAGTACGCCGACGAACCGGCTTTCGTAGTCGAGCCCGTCCTGAAAGCTCGAGAAGGTTTGAAAGTGGCCAATGTCGGAGCCCGCCGAGAACGCCTCTCCCCCAGCACCTCGGAGAGTGAGTAACCGAATCTCGCGGTCGGAGTCGGCGCGCCGGCAGGCTCCGGCAATGGCGTCGTACATCTGCGGGGTCAATGCGTTGCGCTTTTCCGGCCGGTTGAACACGACGTCGAGGGTCTCGCCACGACGGATGATCAAGATTTCTTCGTGCGTTTCAGTCATGACACTCACGTTATTTCCGGTAGAGAAGAGTCGAAACACATTGCACTTGAATATCTTTGCGAATTCTCGATGCAAAGTTGCAGATAGTGCGAACGGAGAAGCGTCGACGAGGCCAGGAGACGGTGATGCCAGAACCGAACCTCGCCGACGCAGTATCAAAGGGGCGTCATGCCACGACAGCAAAAAGTGTCATGCCACGACAGTGCGCTGCGGCACGCCCGAATACTGGCTCAGCGGCCTGATCAGTGCATTCGACTGCCCCTGCTCGATGATGTGCGCCGTCCATCCGGTGATGCGGCTCATCACGAAGATCGGCGTGAACATCTCGACGTCGAAGCCCATGAGAAAATATGCAGGGCCCGTGGGGAAATCGAGATTCGGCTTGATTCCGGTGGCACTGACCATTGTCTTCTCGAGGATCTCGTACATCTGCACCCACTTCTCGCCGTCGGTCGCTGCCGCGAGGTCGAGGAGGGCCTGCTTCATGGTCGGAACACGCGAATCACCGTTCTTGTAGACGCGGTGCCCGAAGCCCATGACCTTCTCCTTGACAGCCAACTTCTCCGACATCCAGGCTTCGGCGCGGTCGGGGTCGTCGATCTCGAGCATGTCGTGCATGACAGCTTCGTTTGCACCGCCGTGCAACGGGCCCTTGAGTGTGCCGATAGCAGCGGTCACTGCGCTGTAGATGTCCGAAAGTGTGGACGTCACAACACGAGCGGCGAACGTCGAGGCGTTGAAGGAGTGCTCCGCGTACAGGATCAGCGAGACCTCGAAGGCCTTCACGATCGCCGGCTCCGGAACAGCACCGAAGCACATGTTCAAGAAGTTTTCGGCGAAACCCAGGTCCGACTGCGGCGCGATGGGATCCTGACCGCGCCGGCGGCGGAAATCGGCTGCGACGATGGTCGGCAGCACAGCTGTCATCCGCAGCGCCTTGGCCAGATTGGCCTTCTCCGAGTTGTCGTCCTCCGCCGGATCCTCGGCGCCGAGGTAGCTGATCGCCGTGCGGACAACATCCATGGGGTGGCAGTTGTCCGGCATCTTGGTCAGAAGCGAGAGCAGTGAGCGGTCGGCACGACGGGCCGCACGCTCACGCAGGCAGAGTAATTCGAGCTGCTCGGGAGTCGGCAGTTCGCCGTACCAGAGCAGGTGCGCAACTTCTTCGAAGCTGCAGTTCGCGGCAAGGTCCTGCACTGCGTAACCGCGATACGTCAACGAATTCGTCTCGGGCACTACCTTGGAGATAGCCGTCGTATCGACGACAACTCCGGCCAAGCCCTTGTAGATCGTCGGAATCTGTTCGGTCATGTCCTACTCCCCTCCAAGCTGAAATTGAAAATGCCACTGTCGAATTCGTTGTAGCGCTCGTACTCGAGAATCTCGTACAACCTGCTGCGATGCTGCATTTCGCCGAGCAGTCCTTCTTGCGTGCCCTCCGCAAAAATCTCGCGCAGACCCTTTTCGATAGCGAACATCGCCAGCCGAAGGGTGGTCACGGGGTAGATGACGGCGTTGAAACCGATCTCTTCCAACGTCTTCGCCGAAATGAGATTCGACTTCCCGAACTCGGTCATGTTGGCGAGGAGCGGAGTGTCGACCGCTGCGCGGAACTTCTCGAAGTCTGCTTCGGCGGCAAGGGCTTCGGTGAAGATCAGATCGGCACCGGCATCCGCGTAGGCCTTTGCTCGCTCGATCGCCGCGTCGATACCGTCGATACCGGCAGCATCGGTGCGCGCGCAGATGACGAAGTTCGGATCACGGCGCGCCGACACTGCAGCACGAACACGGCGAACCATGTCTTCGGTGGGCACAATTGCTTTGCCGTCGAGGTGCCCGCAGCGTTTGGGGTTGATCTGGTCCTCGAGGTGCAGACCGGCTATTCCGTCGTCCTCGAAGATCGTGACCGTGCGGGCCGCGCTCATGGGTTCACCGAATCCGGTGTCGGCGTCGATGAGCGTCGGGAGGTCCGTGACGCGCGCGATCTGCTTGCTGTGGCCGACGACCTCGGTCAAGGTGGTCAGTCCGATGTCGGGAAGCGCCAATCCGGCGGAGTACGCACCACCTGAAACGTAGACACCTTCGAATCCGATTTCCTCAATGAGCTTGGCTGTCAGCGGATTGATGGCACCTGGCAAGCGCTGAATCTTTCCGGACGTCAGCCCCGCCCGGAAGGCAATCCGCTTGTCGGCTGCAGACGTCGCTGCTGCGATGAGGCCCGACATCAGAAAAGTCCCTTGGCGACCTTGGGAGCCCGAGCGAGAACGTCTTCGGAAACGGTGAAGGTCAGCTGATCGAGTTCGCCTGCCTTCAATTCGGCGGTGCGCTGAGCCGCATCGAGGAAGCGGTCCTGTTCGCTCGGCTCGATGACGCCCTCGGCGAGGGTGCGGAATTTCGCGACGTACTGATCGCGAGCGAACGGACGTGCGCCGAGCGGGTGCGCATCGGCCACCGCAAGCTCGTCGACGATGACTTCGCCGCTCTTCAAGGTGATCTCGGCGCGAGCACCGAAAGCCTTCTCGTCCGGATCCGTCGAGTGGTAACGGCGTGTCCATTCGGGATCTTCGCGCGTGGAGATCTTGTTCCACAGCTCGATCGTGTCCGCGCGCTGTGCACGCTCGGACGCGTAGGAATGTTCGTGGTGCCACGTACCGTCCTGTAGCGCAACGGCAAAGATGTACATCACCGAGTGGTCGAGGGTTTCACGCGAGGCGGTCGGGTCGAACTTCTGCGGATCGCCGGAACCGGTGCCGATGACGACGTGGGTGTGGTGACTGGTATGCAGGACGATCGACGCGATCTGGTCGAGATCACCGACACGAGAACGCATTCGGCGAGCGAGGTCGATCGGCGCCTGGCTCTGGTACTCCGCGGAGTGTTCTTTGGTGTACGAGTCGAGGATGGCGCGCTTCGCCTCACCCGAACCGGGCAGCGGAACGTGGTACTCCTTGTCCGGGCCACCGAGTAGCCAGGCGATGACGCCGTCTTCGCCTTCCCAGATCGGTGACGGTGCGCCCTCACCGCGCATCGCACGGTCGACCGCCTCTACGGCAACCTTGCCTGCCAGCGCAGGCGCGTACGCCTTCCAACTGGAGATCTCGCCCTTGCGGGACTGACGTGTCGCTGTCGTGAGGTGCAGTGCCTGGCCGATTGCCTGGTAGACCGTCTCGGTGCCCAGGCCCAGCAAAGTTCCGATACCTGCCGCAGCCGAGGGGCCGAGGTGTGCGACGTGGTCGATCTTGTGCTCGTGCAGGCAGATAGCCCGAACCAGGTCGATCTGGATCTCGTAGCCGGTCGCCAGACCACGAATCAGGTCTCGACCGTCACGGCCGGTGTGCTGAGCGACGGCGAGGATCGGCGGGATGTTGTCTCCGGGGTGCGAGTACTCGGCGGCGAGGAACGTGTCGTGGAAATCGAGTTCACGAACCGCGACACCGTTGGCCCAGGCGGCCCATTCAGGAGAGAACGTACCGGGGATACCGAACACGGTGGAGCCCGGCGTATACGGATGCGACTGTGCTTGCGCCCGCGCATTCACCACGGGACGGCGCACCAGGGAAGCTGCGGCAACTGCCGCGTTGTCGATGATCCGGTTGACGATCATGTCGGATGTGGCGTCGGTGACGTCGACGGAATCCGTCGCAACTTCCGCGATCTTCCACGCGAGGTGGTCTTCCTTGGGGAACTCTTCGGCAGAGCGGTGAGTGCGTACGAGATGCGTCTTCATCGGTCCTCTTCTCACGTTCTTCGGTATCTATTTGCACGCTACGCAGCTCATTCACCTCGGGATAGGCCCTCGCAATTGCCTATTTGTGCAATGACAATGCTGCAATGTTGCGAATGTTGCGAATAGCTTCTCGGTAGGGTGAACGCGATCGGCACCGAGGAGATTCGATGAAGAAGATGTACGCGGGAGCGCGGCTGCGACGGCTGCGGGAGGAACGAAACCTGTCACAGTCCGCACTGGCGAAGGCACTCGAACTCTCCCCCAGCTATGTCAATCAACTGGAGAACGATCAACGACCGCTGACGGTGCCCGTCCTTCTCAAGCTCAACGCCGAGTTCGATCTCGACGTGCAATTCTTCGCCTCCGATTCCGACGCACGCCTGGTTGCGGACGTTCATCACGCCTTGGCCGAAACTTCGGAATCTGGAGACGTATCTCTGGCCGAGGTGGACGAATTGGTGGCCCGCATGCCGGCGGTCGGACGCACCCTCGTGATGTTGCACCGCCGCCTTCACGCCGCGACAGAGCAGTTGGACCAGTTCTCGACGCAGTTGTCCGGCGAACCAGCGTCCGATGTGTCACTCGTACCGATGCCCTACGAGGAAGTTCGGGACTTCTTCTACGACCGAAAGAATCACATCGCCGTTCTGGACGACGCTGCCGAGCAGATGTTTCTGGACAACGGATTGTCCGTGGGCGCAGTGGATTTGCAACTGGCACGACTACTTCGCGATCAGCACGGCGTCACCGTGACGATCCGTACCGACGAACCCGACAAGCTCGGGCCCAAGCGTTACTACGATCCGAACAAGTCGGTCCTCACACTCGCCCGTCGTCTGTCGGCAGGACAACGCGCGTTCCAGATCGCAATGCAGTTGGCCTTCTTCACGCAGGCCGACGTGATCGATTCCCTTGTCGCCGAGGATGAATCATTGAGCGCCGAGTCCGCAGCGCTGGCTCGCGTCGGACTCGCACACTACTTTGCCGGCGCACTGCTACTCCCGTACACCCAATTCCTGCAATCCGCTGAGGCCTTGCGGTACGACATCGACCTGCTCAGCCTCAAGTTCGAGGTCGGCTTCGAGACAGTCTGCCACCGGTTGTCCACTCTCCAACGACACGGCCAACGCGGCATCCCTTTCTTCTTCGTCCGAACCGATCGCGCCGGAAACATCTCGAAGCGTCAGTCTGCTACCGCCTTTCACTTCTCCAGAGTCGGAGGCAGCTGCCCGCTGTGGGTCATCCACGAGGCATTCGCGAGCCCAGGTCGCATCCTCACTCAGGTCGCGAAGATGCCCGACGGCCGGACATACCTCTGGGTGGCGCGCACTACCCACAGCGGCGGACTCGGGTACCTCGCACCCGAGCGCAACTTCGCCGTCGGACTCGGTTGCGACATCGGCTACGCCGATCGCATGGTCTACTCACACGGAATTCAGACGGACGACCCCGCGACCATCGTGCCGATCGGCGCGGGGTGCAAAGTCTGTGACAGGCCAGCGTGCTCTCAACGCGCCTTCCCCCAACTCGGCCGCTCGATCTCCGTCAGTGAGAACAGCAGCAGCCACCTTCCGTATCCGCAACAATAGGGCGCAAACAATAGGGCGCACCGACTCCACCTGCAGTTTCCCGGAGCTACGACGCTCTTCTGCTTCCATGGACGTCATGCAACCCGATGCCGTGACCCCTCGTCGACTGGTTCTTCGCCGCCTTTCGGCCGTGGCCGGTGTGGCCGGCATCGTGACTGGTTTGGTTGCCTTGATCGCAACTCAGTTGGACGTCGATCACAACATCGTGATCGTTCTGGCGTCAGTGGCGCCCTTGTTGATGATTGCTCCGCTGATCGGTGCCGTCGTCTCGGGTATCGGGCGTCAGTGGATCGTGTGCGCCGCCTCGATCCTCGTCCTTGGGTTGTTCGGATGGTCTGTGAGCCCGCTGTACATCGGCGGAACTGGGGAGTCGACGTCTGCGAACGGTCCATCGATTCGAATCATGCAGGCCAACTTGATGGTCGGTGCAGCGGATCCGGAGTCGCTTGTGGCGATGGTCCGCGAACGCGAGGTCGACGTGGTGACGGTCCAGGAGTTGACGTACCAGGAAGCCGACGCGCTCGAAGCCGCCGGGCTTGACGAGGTTCTGAGCCACCAATTCCTCGTCCCCTACACCGACGGTGGTGGCGGGGCCGGAATCTACAGTCGCTTTCCACTCTCCAATCCGCGTAGCCTCGACGGATTCTCACCCGAAACGCTGTCCACAGAACTGAATGTCGGCTTGGCGCAGCCAGTCACATTGTTCGCCGTGCATCCGGCACCGGCGTACATCTCACCGGCTTCGGTGTGGGCGGACGAGCAGCGAAGGCTTGGGTCTTACATGGACAAAGTCGCCGGGCGGGACAACGTGATAGTGAGCGGCGACTTCAACGCGTCGTACTCGAACAAACAGTTCCGGAATCTTCTCACGAACGGATACACCAGCGCCGCCGACCAATTGGGTTCCGGCCTGATCCCGACCTATCCGACCGACAAGCGATATCCGGCGGTGGTCGGTATCGACCACATCATCACGAAAGGCGCCGTGGCGACATCCTTGGAACGGATCGAGATCGAGGGATCCGATCATCACGGCCTGATTGCCGACATCACGTTGTCTTGAGTAAATACTGGATTGAGCAAGCAGCGGGGCATGGTTGTGCCCCGGTGCTCACGTCTTCAGTTGTCGCGATTCACGCCGCGGTGGGCGGACTGTTCCCGCCGATGGGCCGCTGGAACGGATCAATCGACATCGGTGGATAGAACACTGTTTTTCGGTCGGGACCGATCTCCACCCGCCACTCCGTGTGGTGCAGCGTCCGGTGATGATGACCGCACAACAAGATCAGATTATCGAGATCCGTTGGGCCACCATCGTTCCAGTGAACAATATGATGGGCATCGCACCACCCCGACGGCGTCCCGCACCCCGGAAACGCGCACCCACCATCACGCACCGCCAACGCCCGCCGCTGCGGCACCGTTGCTGTTCTCGCTTCCTTTGCCGCAGTCGAGCGGAACACCATTCTCATCCAACAAGATCCGCGTCACGGTGCAGTCGCAGGCCAGCATCCGCGCAGTATCGATGCTGATCGGGCCCACCCAATCCGCCCACGCAAACCCCAACTCCTCAGTGGACGGCAGGAGGTCTTTCAAAGCCTTGAGGTCTGTCATGTCTTTTGCGCTGGCGGTGACCGTGATGTGCGGTTTCACTCCGCCTTCGATCGGACCCAACCCCGCCCGCTCGTACCGACGCAACAACTCGCAAAACCCGTCCGCCCGCCGTAATGCCGGGGTACGGGTGTCCTTGACGCCGTCCTTCTCCGGTGTCGGAGCCGACAGGCTCGACAACAACGTGATCAGACGGGCCCCGTTCACAGCATCCAGATCACCCTTCACCGACACGCGCCCGTACAAACCTTTCGACGCGTAGAAATCGTTACGCTCCGAATCTTCCCCCACCGGAACGCCGTCCTCACGCTTGCCGTACTGCTTCTCGATCCGCCGGATCGCTGCCCGCACCGCATCACAATCGGCGATGTTCTTCGACGCCAACCCCAACAGAATCCCGCGGGCCTTGTCCACATCGGCCGGGGTCATGTTCTTGGGTGGATGCTGACAGAACGACGCCACCTGACGGGCTTTCAACGCATCCACATCGCCGCGATGGAATGCATCGCCGACAACGGGTTCGAGCATCAACAACCGCGCCAAGCCGACGAGCAGGCTGCACTCGCCGATCTCCAGATTCGTCGACCCGTGCAGCCATTGCGCGATCGCCCGAAAACCCTTCCCGCCGAGAACCTCCCGGGAAAACATCTCCACGATCAGCAACACCATCCGCGACTGCAATTCGTGTCGGGTGCGCACCAGATCCAGAACCTCACTCTTGAGGTCCTCGCCATCCAGCTGCCACGCTTCCCGACTGTCCATGCTCAAAGTTTAATCGAACATACTTTCGATAACCAGAGACAAACCGGACAACTTCAAGAAGACCTACACTCGAGACCTATTGAAGTACAGTCTCGTTCACGACTGATACAGCGCTAGGTCGGAGTGACTATCGCAAAGTTCGGATCCGGCTCGTCGAGGTATCCGGCAAGTTCTGCGAGCTTCGCCGGGTCGCCGGAAACCGAGATGGTTCCGTTCGCGATCTCAGCACCCAAGTCCGCACCACCGAGCAGCACACCGAGCAAGCCGAGACGACTCAAACTGAACATCGCATCCACAGACCCAGCATCTGCAGACCCACTTTCCACGTCGAAATGGATCAGAACTCCGTTGCTGAGTTCCGTTCGGTGCACGATGTTTTCGTCAGTGATGTTCCAATCGACGACGATGTGCGAGCCCGCTGCGCGCACTCCGTCCACGCGCAGCGATACTGCATCGAAGACTCGACTTACCGACAGCGCCGCGGTGATGTCGGGCGCCGCGGCAACCGTGGGCGTCCCCACTGAGCCGTTGCGCAGTTCGTATGCACCGGTGAGGTAGAAGTTCCGCCATGTGCCGTTCTCGGCACCGTACCCGAGTTGCTCGAAGGTATCGGCCTGCAGATTCTTGGCCTCGACGTTGTCCGGTTCAGCGAAGACCACGTAGTTCACCACCTGCGCAACCCAGCGAAAGTCGCCGCGCTCGTATGATTCCCGAGCTTTCCGTAACACTTCTGCTGATCCGCCCATGAACTCCACGTGACGCTTGGCCGATTCGACGGGTGGATGCTCCCACAGATGCGCAGGGTTACCGTCGAACCAACCCATGTATCGCTGGTAGATGGCTTTGACGTTGTGACTGACGGAACCGTAGTACCCGTGCGTGTGCCACGCTTGCGCCAATGCAGGTGGCAGCTCGATCGATTCGGCGATCTCGAGACCGGTCCACCCCTGATTGATTCGACGAAGTGTCTGATCGTGAAGGTACCCGTAGAGGTCGCGCTGCAATGACAGGAACTCGGTGAGCCGTTCGGTCCCCCACGTCGGCCAGTGGTGGGACGCAAACAGAACGTCGGATCGTGAGGCGTAACGATTGATCGATTCCGTCAGGTACGCAGACCAGACGTGAGGATCTCGTACCAGGGCACCGCGAAGCGTGAGCAGGTTGTGGAGAGTATGAGTTGCGTTCTCCGCCATACACAGTGCGCGCAAATCCGGGAAGTAGAAGTTCATCTCGGACGGGGCCTCGGTTCCGGGCGTCATCTGGAATTCGATCCGAACGCCGTCGATCGTCTCCGTGTGACCTGTCTTCGAGATCGACACCGTCGGCGAAATGAGCGTCGGTGTGCCGGTTGAGGTGGTCTGCCCCAACCCGGCTCCGACGCTACCTCGGGGACCTCGGGGTAAGGCCGCTCCGTACATGTAGGCCGCACGTCGAGCCATTGCCGTTCCCGCATAGACGTTTTCCTCCACCGCGTGCTCCACGAGCCCGGTGGGTGCGACGATCACGCATCGCCCGGCGGCGACGTCGTCGTCGGTGGTCACACCTTTGACCCCGCCGAAGTGGTCGATGTGCGAATGCGTGTAGATCACCGCGACAACCGGTCGATCACCACGATGCTCCCGATACAACGCGAGACCAGCGGCAGCGGTTTCCCGGGAGATCAGTGGATCGATGACGATGATTCCGGTATCTCCCTCGATCAACGTCATGTTCGACAGATCAAGTCCGCGAATCTGATAGATCGAATCCGTCACCGCAAAGAGTCCCTGCTTGGCGACCAACTTCGACTGACGCCACAAGCTCGGATTGACCGTTGGCGGGCAGTCCTCGTCAAGGAAGGCGTAGGAATCGTTGTTCCACAGGACTTTCCCGTCCGAATCGGCAACCAGCCCCGGATCGAGTGCGGCGACGAAACCCCGCTTCGCCTCGGTGAAGTCGGCGTCGTCGGAGAACGGTAGAGTCTCGGCGACTCGGGCGTTCGCGGCTTCGATTGCGGCCGATGCCGCACGTGGGTCGATCATAAGTCAGCCTTTCACGCCGAATTGCGGCAATGCGCATTGCCGCAATTGAAGAGAACAGCAGGGCTAGCTCAGCAACTGCGCCTTTGCCGCCGCGAACTCGGCATCGGTCAACACGCCGGACTGATGAAGCTGTCCCAACTCCTGCAGCTTGGAGACCAGATCGTCCGCGCCTGAAGGGGGAACGGACTGCACGGGGGCGACCTGCTGCTGCGGCGGCGGCTGTTGCTGCTGGTACTCCTGCTGATATTCCTGCTGCTGCTCGCTGGCCTTTCGTTGACTCCGTCGATCCATGGCGTTGGACGTCGCCTTTGCGGTTCCAGCCACTACCGCCGTGCGCGCCACCGTGCCGAGCAACCCCGGCCGCCCTCTGCGTCCACCTCGAAAAACCATGCCGAACTCCTTGGGTAATTGTCGCTACTGAAATGCTGCTTCGACCGCTGCGACGACTACCTCGCGCGGTATCTGAACGTGAAGGACTACGTCGCCGCCGCCACCGCGAACCGTCGACGCGAGCTCACGCGCCCACGTCTGCTCGTAGACGATGACTGCGGCGGACGTTCCTGGTTCGAGTGACTCACGGACCACGTCCAGGTCCTCGTCACTGATCAATGCCTTGGCTTCGATGGACAGAATCGCCAGTCCGATGTCGGTGAGATCTTCGTCGACATCGATCTGCGACACCTGTCCGTCCGCGTCCTTGGCGATGTACACGAGGTCGAGCAGAGTGACAAAACCTCGTTCCACCACGTTCTGCAGCGCGGCGACAGCTTCAGGATCCACAGTTGAACCTGGGAATGCCAGCACCACGAGCTCGACCGGTCCGATGTTCATTGCGTCGTTCATCCATCAAGCCTGGTGGCTCGGACGCTTGGGAACCTCACCCGCAGGGGATGAATTACCCGATGCGATCGAGTTATTTGTTGCGGCGAATGACTTCGCGAATCGGCCGTACGTGTACGCCTTCTGCTGCGAGGGCTCGCCGGGCTTTGCCTCGGGTGACGAGCACACCGACGATACCGAGAATCCAAACCGGATATTGCACCATCCAGGCGACACGGAATCCGTCGAACGTGTACCCGCCCATGTGCCCGAGGATGACGCCCATCACTTGAATCACGATGAGGGAAGCGAGGAATCCCCCGATGTTGACCATGCCCTGGGCGGTGCCCATCGCCGAACTCGGATTGGATGTGCGCGCGTAGTCGAAGCCGATCACCGAACCCGGCCCACCCACCGAGATGACGACCACCAGGATCGTCAACAACCAGAGCGGAGACGGTTCGCTTCGTGAAAGCACGATCGTCCACATGAGCGCGCTGGCCACCATGATGGTGAGAACCAACCACGATCGACGCATGGGATAGCGACCGGTGAGAATACCGAGGATCGGGCCGGCCACGATTGCCGAGATGACTGACAGCGTCAGCAGCGAGCCGACCGTCGTGGAGTCGAGGCCTTGAGCCGATTTCAGGTACGGCACACCCCACAGCAGCGCGAACGTCGTGATCGAGAACTGAGTCCCCATGTGGCTGAAGAACCCGAGTCGGGTGCCGGGCCGCATCCACACCGTCTTGATCTGTCGCCCGATCTCCTTGGCGCCGGCCGGCACGGCGACCACGTCGGCACCGGGAGGCGCATCGCGGATGACACTCAACGCCAGCGCAAACGCCAACAGTCCGACAGCGGCAGCGCTGCCGTAGGCAAAAGTCCAGCCCGGTCCGGACAACAGCAACATGAACGGAAGCGCAGACATCACCTGGCCCAGCTGACCGAGGATGCCCGTGAACTGCGAGACCAACGGCACCTGCCGGGGCGGGAACCACTGCGGTACCAACCGCAACACCGAGATGAAGGTGAGTGCATCCCCGGCACCGACGGCAATACGTGCACCGATCGCGACGGGCAGCGATTCGGTGAAGGCGAGAGCCAACTGCGCGGACATCATGATGAACGCACCGACTGCGATCATGATCCGCGAACCGTAGCGGTCGAGGAGGACTCCCGCCGGAATCTGCATGCCGGCGTACACGACGATCTGCAGCACGACGAAGCTCGACAGAACGCTGGGCGAGATCGAGAACCGATCAGCAGCAGACAGACCCGAGACGCCGAACGAAGTGCGGTGAAGCACGGCGATCACGTAGGCAAAAACACCGACACCCCAGACCAACCACACTTTTTTCATCGGGTCTGTATGTTACTCCTGTCTTTCGCAAGGCTCAGGACATGATTATTCGCGGCCCTGAGACACCCAATTCAGATCGGCCGAACGGAAGCCTTCGGTGATCGCGGCGAGGGAGTCGAGGCGAGCGATCTGGTCTTCGCTCAAAACGATGTCCAACGCTCCGGCGTTTTCGGTGACTCGTGCAGCGAACCGAGTGCCGGGAATCGAAACGGAAGGCAACCCGTACTGGCGGCCCTTGGCATCGAGCCATGCCAGGGAAACCTGTGCAGGCGTCGCGCCGAGCTCCTCACCGACGGCGCGGACCACGTCGAGAACCTTCTGATTGGCGGGAAGTGCGGAGTCCGAGAAGCGGGGGAAGCGTCGGCGTAGGTCGTTGTCACTGAGCGTCGCCGCATCGAACGATCCCGCCAAGAAGCCTCGGCCCACAGGTGAAAAGGGCACGAACCCGACTCCGAGTTCCGCCGCGGTGGGTACTACCTTGTTCTCGACGTCACGGCTCCAGATGCTCCATTCCGACTGGATCGCCGCGATCGGATGTACCCCGTACGCACGACGCAGTTCGTCACCGGTCGCCTCGGACAGTCCGATGTTGCGGACCTTGCCCGCCTTCACCTGCTCCGCGATCGCGCCGACGGTGTCTTCGATCGGCACGTTCGGGTCGACCCGGTGCAAGTAGTAGAGGTCGACATGATCGACGCCGAGTCGTCCCAGAGACTCGTCGAGTGCCCGCGGCACGTAAGCCGGGTCTCCGTTGATCCCGCGCTGACCGTTGGCGATGTTGCCGACCAGACCGAACTTGGTCGCCAACTGCACTTCCTCCCGGCGGTCTTTGAGAAGCTCTCCCACCGCCCGCTCACTCGATCCCTCGCCGTACACGTTCGCGGTGTCGATGAATGTGATCCCGATGTCCACCGCATGGTGCAGCGTGGCGAGCGCCTCGGCCGGATCCACCGGGCCGTAGACCGGGGCGACGGACATCGCGCCGTATCCCTGGGCGCTGACAGTGAGACCTTCGGCCAGAGTGACGGTGGGGACGGTCATGAAAACTCCTCGATTCGACTGAGCGACAACCCCGACAGTCTTCACCGAATCGAAGCCTCACGCACCGATTAACGTCACGCTGATCGGGTTACCCTCGAGTGATGGCATTCGATTGGCTCGAACTCGTACTCACCGCCCACCGCGAATTCGGTTCACGACTCGCTGCGGTCGAGGACTGGAACGCACCCACGCCCGACTCCGACTGGCACGTCGAACACCTCGTCCGCCACGTCATCGAGGAGCAGCAGTGGGTACCGCCGCTCCTGGCCGGACTGACGGTCGGCGAGGCGACACCGGACATCGTTCCCGTCGGGGACGACCTGTGGACCGAATGGCAGAAGTACTCCGATGCCGCAATCAAAGCGTGGAAATCGACGGACCTCAGTGCCCACGTTCACCTCTCGTACGGCACGGTGAAGGTGGAACCCTATCTGCGCCAGCAGACCTCGGACGTCACGATCCACACCTGGGACCTCGCGCGAGCGGTCGGAGCAGACGAGCGACTCGATCCAGACCTCGTCGAGGCCGTCTGGTCCGACCTCGACGGGCAGCGCGACATGCTCGCCGAGAGCGGACTCTTCTCCGATCCCGTCGACCTCCCGGACGATGCGTCGTTGCAGGACAAGCTGATTGCCCTGACCGGTCGCGATCCTCGTTAGACGTTCAGCGACACACCCGTCGTGCGGGCGACGCCGTCCCAGCCGCCGGCAGGTGCACCGAGGCCGAGCAGAGCCGCAACCGTCGGTGCGACGTCGATCGTGCGAGCCTGCGTGTCGATCTTCCGTCCACCGTCGAGAGCGGGATGCCCGCCGCTGAGGAAGAACGGGATGGGCAGTGTCACGAAATGGCCGTGGTTGCCGGGAATCGGGTTGGACAGTGGAGTCGGATCACTGAACCGCCAGCCCTGAGCGCAAAACGCAACGACGTCACCGGCATTGGTGCCGAGATCGAATTCGGCGGGGAGGTGGCTGGATTCGACGCCGTCCACACCATCCACGATCTGCTGAATCCGGCTGACGGCTTCCGCCCGTTCGCCATCGGGTCCGACGAAGTAGATCAGGTCTGCGCCACCGTTCTGGGCGATTCGAATCTTGCCTGCCAGCAACGGGTCCGCGTTCAGCGGTCGATCCAAGCCGATGAGCCGCGCGGGCTCCGACCAGTCCATCGAGTGGTCGGCCAACACGATCAGAATGCTCCGATTCCAGCGCCCCGTGTCATGAAGGAAGTCGACGAAGCGGCGAACCTGGTTGTCGGTGTTCTGAAGTGCAGCCGTGCGAGCGATCCGGACGGACGGACCGGACAGATCCAGGTGCCCGACCCGATCGACGTCACCGAGGTTGGTGAACGAGAGCCGCGGCGAGTTCCCGCCGACGATACGGATCAAGGCGTCGATCGTGAAGTTGTCCGGCGCATGCTCGGTACCGGGAACGAGCGGCTGCGGATCCCACACCAGTGAGGCGCGGTCACCGAACAGCCCGTGAAGGTAGCGCTTCGACAGCACACTCGCAGTGGTCAATCCGAGTTCGGTGCGTACCCGATCCAGAACCGTCGATGCCTGCAGGTCGGAAGGCCGATCGAGGTCACGCTTCTTGTCGATGGCCGGATCGTAGACGGAGTTGGCGGGTACGCCCGAACGCGCCGGCAGCACTCCCGTCATCATCGCCGTGTGGTTCGGCAGCGTCTCTGCGATCGTGATGGCGCTGGCGTCCGGGTAGTGGATACCGCCGGCCGCAAGCCCGGTCAGCGTCGGGGTGAGCTCCGATCGCAGCTCGTCCGGCCGCATGCCGTCGACGACTATGACATGCACGTCCAGGTCTGGGATTCCGGCGCTGGTGGGAACACTCGCGCGAGCGGGCGTTCCGAGCAATGCCGTTCCGGCGACAACACTTCCACCGATCAGAACGCTACGACGCGAAACTTCGATACTCACTGGTCGACTCCTGGTCGGTACGAGGCCTGATCGAGGGCGGCCGAGGTGGGTGAGACTCTACTGCCCGCGCCTGCCGGAAGACGGTAGCTCACGGCGTAGTGCGCATTGCTCTGCGGATTGGTGAGATCGTCGACGTAGTACCAGTCCATCTGAGTACCTTCGCGGGCGATTTCGAATACGCCGTAGCCGTGCGAATCCAGTTCGACGTACCGCACGTGTCGGTTCACGGCCTTGAATGCTTCTTCTGCCGCAACGGTTACCGTGCGCGGTGGCACTTTCAGCATGTCGTCGATATTGGGCGACGTCACCGACGGGACGACGAACTCGGCGCCGACGGTCGGCCCACCCGGATAGTTGGCGGCGTTGGTCGGTAGGTCGCAGGCCCACGACGTGTGGATGTCACCGGTGATGAAGACGGTGTTGTCCACACCGTTCGAGGTGATCGCGTCGAAAAGCCTGGTGCGGTCGGCGGTGTACCCGTCCCACTGATCCGTGTTGTACGGGACACCGGCCTGCGGCACACCCACCAGTTCGGTCAACGCCGCGGTGGTCGCCGGTTCCAGCGGCGGGAACACGCAGGGCGTGATCATGACCGGATTGCCGACGACCTTCCACTGCGTCGGGGAGGTGACGATTCCGTTGGTCAACCAATCCATCTGTGCGCGTCCGGTAATGGTGCGCGACGGATCGTCGACCTGCTTCATGGTCGGTTGCTCGTCGCGGTAAGTACGCAGATCGAGCATCGAGATCTCGGCCAGATTCCCGAAGCGGAACCGACGATACAGCTGAACGCTCGAACCACTACCCGACGGGCGGACGGGCATCCACTCGAAATATGCCTTGGCCGAGTTGGCCTTTCGATCTGCCCAGTCACCTTCGACACCGGGAGTGTGGTTTTCGGCGCCGTCCCGGTACGCGTTGTCGGCCGATTCGTGATCGTCCCACGTGGTGATGAACGGGAGCTTCAGGTGCAGAGCTGCCAGATCCGGGTCTGTCTTGTACTGCGCGTGCCGAATTCGGTAGTCGGCCAGCGAAATGATCTCGTGGGCCGGCTCGTGAAGGCGAACGGATCCGTTTCTCGCGCCGTACTCCCCCTGCCCGTACTCGTAGATGTAGTCACCGAGGTGGATGATCGCGTCGAGGTCTTCGCGGAATGCGAGGTGACGATAGGCACCGAAATACCCCGCCTCCCAGTTGGAGCAGGACACCACGCCGAAGCGGAGACGATCGAGATCTGCCGAGTTCGACGGAGCCGTACGGGTGCGGCCCACCGGAGAAACAGCCGAACCCGCAGTGAATCGGTACCAGTACGTCGTCGACGAATCGAGTCCGGTGACGTCGACCTTCGCGGTGTGATCGGAATCCGCCGAAGCAGCAACACTTCCGGACGCAACGACGCTCGCGAACCCCTCATCGGTCGCGACCTGCCAGTTGAGAGTCACCGCCGGCCCGACGCCGGAACCGGGCGTCGCGTCTGCCGTCGGGGTGATGCGGGTCCAGATGATCACCGCATCCGGCAACGGGTCACCGGATGCCACGCCGTGCGCGAAGCCCGGGCTGCCACCCGGAACCTCGGCACCGGCGTGGCTCGCCGAAGCGACACCGAGACCTACTGCGCCGGCGAGGGCCGCCGATCCCTGCAGCAGGCCACGTCTGGATATTCGATCGAAGGCATTCGTGTGCACGCTAGGAGTGAACCCGCACCTGAACGGGCGTTCAAGAGAGCTTCGGGATGTTCACCCAGGCTTCGCCTGCGCTTCTCTGGAAGTTTGATCGAGTCGATCCCGCTTACAACCGGTAATCGAGGGCCGAGCCTCGAACCACACCGACCTTGACTCCGATGTAACCGCCGAGTGCACCCCCGGCCGCGATCAGGATCCAGAACGCCGGCGGAAGCAGAGCCTCGGACCCGTCGACCTCGGAGAACGCGGAATAGCCTGCGATCAACGCGCCGAACAGGATGGGCAGTATCAGCAGAGCGGCAAAGAAAGTCACCCACACCGATACGAAGCGGCCCTTCCACCGGGCAATCTCGTGCAGAACCGTCAGAACGACCAGGAAGACACCACTACCGGTCAAGAAGGCGGCCAGAACTGCAAATCCGAAAGCCGAAGTCAGTTCCGACTCCACGTGAATCCCCCTGTACGTCAATCACCTGCACACTCAGCCCCAACTGCGATGCGACGAGTCTATTCACGACGGACGGCGTTTGTCGGCAAGTCGAGTCGCTCGTCTGCCGGAAACACACCCCGCTGACGCCTATGCTTGGAAAATGACCGAACCCGACATCAAGCCCAGAAGTCGTGACGTCACCGACGGACTCGAAAAGACCGCAGCGCGCGGCATGTTGCGTGCAGTAGGAATGGGCGACGACGACTGGGTCAAGTCGCAGATCGGCGTCGCCTCGTCCTGGAACGAAATCACGCCATGCAACCTGTCCCTCGATCGCCTGGCCAAGGCCGTCAAGGAGGGCGTACGGGAAGCCGGCGGGTTCCCTCTCGAATTCGGCACTATCTCCGTCTCCGACGGCATTTCGATGGGGCACGAGGGCATGCACTTCTCCCTCGTCTCCCGTGAAGTGATCGCGGACAGCGTCGAGACCGTCATGCAGGCCGAGCGTCTCGACGGATCGGTCCTTCTCGCCGGCTGCGACAAGTCGTTGCCCGGCATGATGATGGCGGCGGCCCGCCTCGACCTCGCCAGCGTGTTCCTCTACGCCGGCTCCACCCTCCCCGGCGTCGCCAAACTTTCCGACGGCAGTGAGCGGGAAGTCACCGTCATCGACGCGTTCGAGGCGGTTGGCGCCTGCTCGCGTGGGCTGATGAGCCGCGCCGACGTCGACACCATCGAACGGGCGATCTGCCCGGGCGAAGGCGCGTGCGGCGGCATGTACACGGCAAACACGATGGCCAGCGCCGCCGAGGCCATGGGAATGTCGCTGCCCGGCAGCGCTTCACCGCCCGCACCGGATCGTCGCCGCGACGGCTTCGCCCGCGAGAGCGGCAAAGCCGTTGTCGAACTCCTGCGTCGAGGTATCACCGCGAGGGACATCCTCACCAAGGAAGCGTTCGAGAACGCCATTGCAGTAGTCATGGCATTCGGCGGATCCACCAATGCGGTGCTCCATCTCCTCGCGATCGCGCACGAAGCGTACGTCCCGCTGACGCTCGACGACTTCGCTCGCGTCGGCGCGAAGGTCCCGCACCTCGCCGACGTCAAGCCTTTCGGAAAGCACGTCATGACGGACGTCGACCGTATCGGCGGCGTCCCCGTGATAATGAAGGCATTGCTCGACGCGGGACTCATGCACGGAGATTGCCTGACCGTCACCGGTAAGACCGTGGCGGAGAATCTCGCGCACATCACCCCGCCCGATCCGGACGGCAAGGTCCTGCGGGCGATGAACAAGCCCATTCACCCGACCGGAGGCATCACGATCTTGAAGGGGTCACTCGCGCCCGGCGGCGCGGTGGTCAAGTCGGCAGGATTCGAGTCTGATGTATTCGTCGGCACTGCACGGGTTTTCGAACGCGAGCGCGCCGCGATGGATGCTCTCGAGGACGGCACCATCACCGGCGGTGACGTTGTCGTCATCCGCTACGAGGGCCCGAAGGGTGGTCCCGGGATGCGCGAGATGCTGGCCATCACGGGCGCGATCAAGGGCGCGGGTCTCGGCAAGGACGTCCTGCTGCTGACGGACGGACGATTCTCTGGTGGCACCACCGGCCTGTGTGTCGGACACGTTGCGCCCGAGGCCGTCGACGGCGGTCCCATCGCGTTCGTTCGCGACGGCGATCAGATCCGACTCGACGTGGGTACCGGACAACTCGAATTGTTGGTCGACGACTCCGAATTGGAAGCCCGCAAGAAGGGCTGGGAGCCGTTGCCGCCTCGCTACACACGTGGTGTGTTGGCCAAGTACTCCAAGCTCGTGGGATCAGCCTCGGGTGGAGCAGTGTGCGGCTGATCCCAGCTCGCCGCTAGATGGGCCGGTACCCGGCGCCGACGCCTCCGTGGGCATTGATCGTGTCCACGATGGAGGTCATGTTGGTGCCGAGTTCCGGCCCCAGGCACGGCACCCAGAGGTAGGCGTTGACCATCGCGACCAGCGTCGTCCCGACCGTGACCGGGGCTCCCGAATCACCGTGGTCGACGCAGATCTGAGTCCAGGTGGATGCGTCGGCGCTCAGGTCTCCCCAGACGACGCCGCAGGTCGTGCCCGTCGTACGGCCTTCCTTGCAGGCTGTAGCCGGGAAGCTGGCCGGAGCGCCGATCGAGGTGATGGTTGCCGCGCCCACCGTTCGAACTGGTGTGACCTTGCCCGGATCGAACTGGATGACCCCGTAGTCCAGGTCCGGGTTCGACTCGACGAACGCGCCGACCACGCCTGCGTCCTCGTTGCTTTCCGGGATCACGAACGATCCAGGACCACCGCAGTGACCTGCGGTGATACCCACGAGTCTGCCGCCGTTGTCGTGACCGATAGTGGTCAACGTACAGACCAGTTGATTGTCGATGATGATGCCCGAACCACCACCCATGGGCGTGGGTGCAGCAACAGCGTTGCTGCTGACGATGAACCCGAGTCCGAGTGCCAAGACCAACGCTGCCAGAGCCGAAACAATTCGCTGCAACATCACAATCTCTCCGCCGGTAATCTCCCCGCTGCAAAAAACGCATACCCCGGAAAGTGCGGACCTACGCAGCGTTTCTAGTCGGTAGCTCCGAGCGCCTCGAGCATCTTGCGTGCCTCCTCGAGCTGACGACTCAACTCGTCGACTCGCGCTGCAGCCATGTCCCGTGCAGCGACGATGATGGACTCGACAGCCTCGATTGCGGTGGGCTCACCCAACTCGCGGACAGCTCGCTCGACCGCATCGGGTGCGACCGGAACTGCTTTGCCCGGACGCTTGGCGCCCTGTGTGACCGTCACGCTCCAGTCGTTGTCCGCGCCGGCATGGATGGTGACGCTGATACCGGCCGGCAGTTTCTTCGCACGCTTGACGGCCGGACGAGGTGTCGCGGCAGGGGCAGCAGTGGTAGTCGGTACCGGAGCGGGTGCAGGCTGCGCACGCGGCTTCGGTCGAACAGGCTCTACGAGTGGCTCCATCAGGGGCTCGGACTCCACAACTGGTTTGGGCCGTGGCGCCGGTTTGGCCGGTGCCGCGGAGACGCGGTTTATGCGCAATTCCTCTGCCTCGAAAGGCAATTCGTCGTTGACGCCTTTGGGGCGGATCATCACGGTGTTGCCGTCCACCGACACGACTTTCGCCGAGGTACCGGCTTCGATCCCCAGGCTGGGAGTCGCCTCGCGCAGATAGACGGTGGCGCGCTTGCCTTCGGCGACAGCCGTGGCGAGCGCTGCCAGATTGTCCGCAGTGAGGTGATCCGGCGTTGATGCGGCAGCGCCGGAACGTCTACGGGGTGGCATGCGCAGGTCCTTTCAGAAGTATCTCGTGCATTTCGGTATCGACAGTGCTTTTCTCGGGGCAACTCTTGCACAAGCCACCGACGTGTTGACTCTCACCGCCCGCCTGAGCCCGAGGATCCGTAGGCGGTTCGGCCAATTCAGTACTGTTCTCGGGGCACCGCGTGGAAGATGGTGGACAGGAATTCGTTGCGGCAAGAAGGAGCACGGTGAGCAGTTCGGAGTCAGAGTGGATCGACGAGGTCACCGAACCCGCCCCTGCTGAATCTCACGCTGCCGAATCTCACACTGCTGATCCGGTCGACGTCGATGCTCATCTGCTCAGCCGGATTCAAGCCGACATCGAGGAGTCCCTCCTCGGCGGACCGCGCTGCTTCACGCAATCGCAGATCGCGGAATTCGCCGGTGTGACACGCGAGCGTGCCGATCGTTTGTGGGTCGCGATGGGCTTTGCCGTCGACGAGGATCCCGACGCCGTCATGTTCACCCAGCAAGACGCCAACGCCCTCAAGACGATCATCGACATGGTCAATCGAGGAGTCATCTCGCAGAGCAGTGAGGTTGCTGCCGCCCGTTCACTGGGGCAGTCGATGTCGAGGTTGGCTGAGTGGCAGGTCTCGCTGATCAGCACACACATCATCGACCAGCTCGCCGACTCGGCAGATCACGAGCCCGAAGCGATCCGGAAGATCGTTCTGCGCCTCGGCGCCGAGATCATTCCCGCTGTCGAATCTCTGCAGACGTACGTCTGGAAGCGCCACGTCGCGTCCTCGACGGGACGCAACGTCGGAAACCCGGGCGAAGAAGTAGCGAGTCGTGTTCTGGTCGTGGGTTTCGCCGACATCGTCGGGTACACCTCGCTGACCCGCGGCCTCGACTCCGCCGAACTCAACGATCTGCTCGAGCGGTTCGAGTCCGCGTCCACCGAAATCATCGGTCGCAACTACGGCTGGGTGGTCAAGACCGTCGGTGACGAGGTCATGTTTGCCGCTGAAAGTCCCCACCACGCCGCCGAGATCGCTTTGCAGATCCAGCAGGCGGTCCTCGCCGATCACGACGATCCGCAGCTTCGGGTGGGTCTGGCCATGGGGCCGACGTTGGTTCGCTTCGGAGATCTCTACGGTTCGGTGGTCAACAAGGCCGCGCGTCTCACCAGCTCTGCTCGTCCCGGCACTGTGCTGATCGACTCCGAGCTGGCCACCCAGCTCGGCTCGGACGCCAATTTCAAACTGCGACACCTTCGTCCGCGACGAGTGCGCGGCATCGACAGGCTCGAGCAGTACGTGCTACGCCGCAATCTGGAGCCGTGAGCTCTCAGCTCGACACTCCGCGTGCAGCCAGAAAGTCGTCCACGATCTGCTCACACGCAGCCTCCCCGAGAGGCGTCAGCGTGGCCAGCTTGGTGAGCACCAAAGGTCCGACCAACTGAGCAAGTGCGACGTCGTAGTCGTACTCCCCCAACGCGTCGATCGCGTCCGGCGAGCGCAGGATCCGATCGAACGCGTGTCGGTACTGCTCGAAGACCGTCTGGCGCAGCGATCGCAATTCGGGCTTGTCCGCGGACAGGGCATCGACGCTCGAATAACCCTTCAGTTCCGGCCCCAAGCCGAGCCAGCACATCGCCGTCACCTGGATCGGTGCGCTTTCGATGGCCTTGGCCTGACTGGTCAACAACTCGAGCAACTGCGCGCGGAGGTCACCTTCCCCGGACATCTCCGGCACCGGCGGCAGTAGACGTGCAAATGCCGCGGCGAGTAACTCCGTGCCGCTGTCGAAATGGCGATACAGCGTCGCACGCGCGACGTTGGCCAACTTGGTGACGGCATCGATCGTCACGGCGTCGACGCCGCCTTCTGCCAGCAGCGTGGTCGCTGCGTCGAGCAACCTGGACCTGGAACGCTGTTTGCGCGGGTCCTCGTCGTTTCCCTGCTGTTCGATTCCCTGCTTGTCGATTCCCACCGTCACAACTTCAGTTATACCCACTTGGGGGTTGTGGAACTGCTGTTCTTGTAACGATACTGATGGTCTTGTTTCTATCGGGAGGTTTCGTGAGTAGCGATACGACGCTCGAACAGTCCACGTGGACCATCCGACAGATCTGGATGCTGACGGTCGCGTGCTGCGCCGTCGCGCTGGTCGTCGCAGCGATGGCCGCGCTCAACACGGCCCTTCCCGACTTGGCCCGCGATACCGGTGCAACACAGAGCCAGCTCACGTGGATCGTGGACGGGTATACGCTCACGCTGGCTTGTCTCTTGTTGCCGGCGGGCGCACTCGGCGATCGATACGGTCGACGAGAACTGCTCATGTTCGGACTACTCGTTTTTGCTGCCGGGTCGTCGATTCCGGTCTTCGCGGACGAACCGTCGTGGATCATCGTCTCCCGCGTGATCTCCGGCGTCGGCGCCGCATTTGTCATGCCCGCGACATTGTCTCTGCTCACCGCAGGTTTTCCGCCGGCCCAGCGTGCCCGCGCGGTCGGAGTCTGGTCCGGAGTGGCTGGTTCCGGTGCAATCGCCGGACTGGTCGTCTCCGGCCTGCTCCTCGAAAAATGGTCGTGGCATTCGATATTCGTCAGCCTGGCCGTCGTCTCCGTCCTGATTCTCGTGGTGTCGTTCACGATCGTGACGTCGAAGGACGCGGAGGCAACTCCACTCGATCTTCCAGGCACCGCACTGATCGCCGGCTCGATCGGACTGTTCGTCCTGGGGATGATCGAGGCACCCGCCCGTGGTTGGCTCGATCCGGTAGTCCTTGCTCTGCTGATCGGCGGAATTGCCATGACGGCAGTCTTCAGCTGGGTCGAATTACGCACTCTCCATCCACTTCTGGACGTCAGGCTGTTTGCCAACCGCGCATTCGGCAGTGGCGCAGCGTCACTGACCCTGCAATTCCTGGCGACTTTCGGCTTGTTCTTCCTGATCGTGCAGTATCTCCAACTGGTGCTCGACTACTCCCCCCTGCAATCGGCGCTCGCCCTGATGCCGATCGCTGTGCCGGTGATGGCGCTGTCCGTGGTTGCTCCCCTACTGATTCCGCGTATCGGCCTTCGCGCTCTCACCGCCACCGGGGTTGCCTTCCTCGGAACCGGAATTGCACTCCTGACGCGCTTGGATGCCAGTTCGACCTATGCCGAAGTCTGTGTTCCCTTGGTAGTGGCCGCTATTGGTTTGGGTTTGTCGACAACCCCCGCCACTGCTGCCATCGTCTCCAACGCACCGGACTCCAAACAGGGGGTTGCCTCAGCAGTCAACGACGCAACCCGTGAGATCGGCTCCGCCATCGGCGTTGCACTGGCGGGAAGTATCCTCGCCGCCGGCTACGGAAATCACGTCCAGCCCGCGGTCGACTTGCTACCCGAACCGGCCAAGGAGCCGGTATCCGGTTCTCTGGCCGCCGCTCTCCACGTCGCCGAAGCAGCCGGGCCGCAGGGTGCCCAGTTGGCCGAATTCGCCCGTGAAGCCTTCATCAAAGGCATGGATCAAGGAGCACTCACGCTCGCTGCGATCATGTGGGTATCCGCGATCGTTCTGGGATTCTGGGCTCCGGGTCGTCAGCGAGACTGACCGCCTCGTCGGTACGCCGGGGCCTTGGTCGTCTGCTCCGACTGCAGAGTCTGCAGGAGGGGCATCGACCGGAGCGGCACCACAACCGAGAGAACCATGACGCTGGTCGACCGGGTGGCTATCCCCGACCGATTCAGTTCGAGCAGCGTCGCTTGCAAATCCTCGTGCGACGCAGCAGCAATCCGGCACAGCACGTCGCCGGAGCCGGTGGTGGCAAAGGCTTCGAGCACACCGGGGATTGCCTCGAGTTCCGCTGTGACGGTGTCGAGCGCCCCCTGAGCGATCTGCAAAGTCACGAATGCCTGTACTCCGAAACCCGCTGCAGCCAAGTTGATGTGCGGAGCATACCCGGCGATGACTCCTGCATCTTCCATCCTTTTCAATCTCGCCTGCACTGTCGCCCGCGCAACCTTGACCTGACGCGAAAGCTCCAACGCACCGGCTCTCGGGTGCTTGTTCATCGCGTCCAACAGAGCCAGATCCACTGCGTCGAGATTCACGTCTGCTCCACTCGTCGTTCAACTATGCAAATTGCCTACAAAACAGTGCCACCATCTTCGCATTCCGGCGCTGTGTCTACTTTCAACTACCTCCGTTGACTACCCAACCTCTGAAGGACTTATCTGTTTGTACTGGCAGTGCCGAACATGACTCGCGCACCGCGCTGTGTACATCGCACTCAGAGGGGACTCATCATGACCGTCGAACAGACTCTCACCGACGACGAACAGTTGGCCGGCCTGGATCTGGAGCAATTGCGCCAGTTGATCGGCTTGGTCGAGTACGACAGCGATCACGATCCCTTCCCCGTGAGCGGTTGGGACGGCCTCGAATGGATCGTCGGAAATGCCACGCAGACTTCACATTTCTTCCAGTCCGCATTCGGCATGGAATTGGTGGCCTATTCAGGCCCGTCGACGGGAAACCGCGACCACCACGCGTTTGTACTCAAAAGCGGGGCCGTGCGGTTTGTCGTCAAGGGCGCTGTGGATCCGGCAAGTCCGCTGATCGAACATCACAGCCGTCACGGCGACGGTATCCGCGACATCGCGCTCAGCGTCCCCGACGTGGACAAGTGCATCGCACACGCCATCACCCAAGGCGCGACAGTGTTGAGCGAACCGCACGACGTCACCGACGAGCACGGCACCGTTCGCCTGGCCAGCATCGCGACGTACGGCGAGACTCGGCACACCCTCGTCGACCGTTCCCGCTACACCGGCCCTTACCTTCCCGGATACGTCGAACGGACGTCGTCGTACCGCAAGCGTGACGGCGCGCCCAAGCGAATCTTCCAGGCCCTCGACCACGTCGTCGGCAATGTCGAACTCGGCAAGATGGACCAGTGGGTCGACTTCTACAACCGCGTCATGGGATTCACCAACATGGCCGAGTTCGTGGGCGGCGACATAGCCACCGACTACTCCGCGCTGATGAGCAAGGTCGTCTCGAGCGGCAATCACCGAGTCAAGTTCCCACTCAACGAACCTGCCATCGCGAAGAAGCGGTCACAGATCGACGAGTACCTCGAGTTCTACCAAGGTCCCGGCGCTCAGCATCTCGCACTTGCGACCAACGACATCCTCGGAGCAGTCGACGCTCTGGCCGACGAAGGAATCGAGTTTCTCTCCACTCCGGCTTCGTATTACGAGGATCCAGAACTGCGCGCGCGTATCGGAGAGGTTCGAGTTCCGATCGAGGAATTGCAGAAGCGAGGCATCCTCGTCGACCGTGACGAGGACGGCTATCTTCTTCAGATCTTCACCAAGCCGATCGGAGATCGTCCCACCGTGTTCTTCGAGATCATCGAACGCCACGGCTCACTGGGATTCGGACTGGGAAACTTCAAAGCCCTGTTCGAAGCGATCGAGCGTGAGCAGGCCGCGCGGGGCAACTTCTGAGGTAGGTCAGCTGTTTTCGGTCCACGCCCAGACCACCGCGGGTCGCCCGGTGGCACTGACCCGGACTCGTTCGTCCGTACGTTCCAGCCCTGGCAACGCTTTGAGCGTCCGGTTCAAATTGCCCGGGTCCGGACGCACACCGGAAAGCTCCTCCGCCACGGCCAGCGCGTACGACGCCGGAAACGACGGACCCAGTAGTGCCCGCGTGAATGCCTGATCTCGCCACAACAGGGTGTCAGCAAGGATCGGGCGGGTATCGGCGACTATCCGATTGTGGTCGAACGCAAGGTCCCCCGGGTTGTCCCAGCTCACCCATTCGGCCGAACCCGGCACCTCGTCCGACGAGATCACTGCCCACATGGTCACCGAGAGCGTCGGACCGCGGGGGTCGCGATTGGGTTCGTCGAACACGGTCAATTGACCGCTGACGAGGATCTTCTCGTCGGGAATTCCGAGCTTGGTGGTCACGGCTCGCCTGGCGGCGTCCTGCAACCGCTCACCGGCGCCCAGCAGTACACCGGGCAGCGCCAACTGCCCGGTGTACGGCTCCGCTTGCCGCGGAGTGACGGCAAATCGCAACATCCCGGGTTCCGGATTGCCGAACCGGAGCGCGATGACATCGATCGAGACAAGTGACTGGTCCACACCGTCCATCATGCAGGCACTGGGCATCGCACCTGACGATCGACCCGGTCGGCACCGTTCGCGGTCAGCACTACCGGCGCACCCATTTCCTCGCTCAGATACCGGGCGAAATCCTCCGGGTCGGCCGGAAGTTCCTTCGGCACGACCCCTACGGCTTTCAGGGAATCTGTCAGCGCCTGCTGGTGATCGAGATCCTTCCACTCTCCGACCGGAACGAACGGCAATCCTTCGTACGCGTGCACCCCGTGGATCGGGACGCCTGCAGCCCGCGCGCGATCCATCGCGTCGAGATGAGTAAGCGCCAAACCGTCGACGCCACCGCTCACCTCGATTGCGTAGTGCAACAACAACTCGTCGAGGTGGCCCGTCCGGAATCCGCCTTGATACTCACCCGTCCCGTTGTGCAGCTCGGGCAACACCTTCGCCAACTCCGGATCCTCCGTCGGGAAGGGCCCAGCTCCGTGTCGTGTCATGTAGGTGCGGGTGACGCCGAGTACGTAACTGTCCCGGCCCAACTCGTCGATCATTGCTCGCGCGTTGGACGGCTCGACCGTCGACCACGTGGTGTGTGGGTGAAACCCCCGCCACTCGTCGAGAAGGACACCTTGTGCCCCCTCGAATACCAGACGACCACCGGCACCCAACGCGCCCAGCGCATCCGGGTCGGCGATGTCCACGACGGCACCGAATTCCGCGTACATGTCGACCATGTCGTCGATCGGCGGAAAACCGTGGCGACTCTCCGCGATCAACGGTCCGTAGAATGTGGCCAACGCCGACAACTTACGACGCAAGGAGTCAGGTCGCCGGCAGTCTCCCACCGTAGGCGCATTCGCTACTTCGAGCGCATACGCCGCGGTCTCACCGATCCCCTTGCCACACGAGCCGTGTCGGTTACCGCCGCGAGCATCCTCACGAGCCCTGTTGGCGGCCACGTGAATCGGCGTCGTCAACAATGCGCGCGCGTCGATCCGTATCAAATCGAACGGATTTCGAACTCCGAGCGCTTCCAGAGCACGCGCCTCCCGGGCGAGCGCGATGGGCTCGACCAACACGAATCTCGAGAGAAACGTCGGGACGCCGGACAGCGTTCCCGAACCGAACTGCGAAAACGTGTGGTGGCGCTCGCCGACCGTCACGTTGTGCGCTGCCTGTGCCCCACCGTTGAACCGGACCACTGCGGCCACACCCAAATCGGCTTGGTCGGAGCAAAGCCAATCGACGGTTGCTCCCTTCCCCGCATCTCCGAACCCGAGGTCTACGACGATGATATCGCGGTCTTCGAACGGCTCCATCGTGCTCTCCTTCTATGCGAAATCAACATCGTCCGTATCGGTTCCGAGATCGTGGGGCAACCCGGCCACCGTCGCGGTGCTGCGCCCTGGAATTAGAGCGAGAGCCTTGCCGACGGTCTCGGCTTCAGCTCTTGAACCGATGTCGCGGAGATCCGCCAGTCCGTCACGCAGGTCGATGCGGTCCTCGCCGATTCCGACCGTCAGCGCGATCAGTTCGCACACCGCAGCGGGGTCGTCGAGTTTGACGAAGCGTTCACCGAGCAACTTCTTCCAGTGATCCGCGATTTCCGGATCGTTGAAGTACGACGACTGATCTGGCAGAACGAAGTAGACATTCCATCTTTCTTCGAGTTCACGGTAGATCGACGAGACCGATACGTCCTGACGTACCTTGTCGCCGATCACCGAACGGATGTGACGAGCCGAGAGCCGCGGCTTGTTCAGCTCGTCGCCGATGATGAAGAGGTAGCCTTTCCTTCCGCGCTTCTCCCAGGCATCCGTACTGGTGTGGCGCGCCATGAAATATGCTGCCAATTCATAGCTTTCCGACTTCTGTCCGCCACCGTTGCCCTCGAGGAAGATCGTCCGAAGCTGCTCGTCCATCGCGTTACCCGACTCGAACTGGCCGACTTGTAGTGGCACCTGATCGGAATCGGCGTCGCCGATACCACCGAACAGAATCTGCGGATCATCCGCGTATCCCTTGCGTTGCAGCAGCCCGTGCAGCTTTCCGAGCTTGTCCTGCATGATTCGAGGAACAGCGCCCATCGAGCCGGTGACATCGAAAAGCACTGCTATCGGGAGAGAATCGGGGTGCCCGGCCGAGTCCCGGCATTCACGCTTGTCGACGCCGAAGGGGTCGAGGGTCGGGTCCGCTTTCCAACTGCTTCGCGGACGCGACCGAAGCGAATCGGTGTAACCGAAATCGTCGACACCGCGTGCGGCACGAAAAGTCTTGCCCGCCAAATAGGTGTTGTCGTCCCAGTATCCGTAGCCCATGACAATCACTGTCCTTTCGTGGATGGAACGGCGAACGGACGAAATGTCCGCTGGCCATAGAGAAGATCGAGGAGTTCGTCGAACTCACCCAGTAGGTCGACCGCGTCGGGACGCAATCTCGGGTTGTCCTGCATGCAGCCGTCGGCAAACGCCTTCATCCGTTCGTGGGTCTGCTCGCCCAGCATTCGGAGCATCAAATGATGAGCCATGTAGACGTCCCAGGCCGGAGACGCTCCTTCGCCGAGTTCCGGTGGGTACGAATCACGATCGGAACCGATCGTCGCCAGCGGGCGGCTGCCCGTACGGGTGCCAAAGGACCAGCCGACCAGCACCACCCCGTGCCGATCAGGCTCGATCAGCACGTTCTCCGCGGTAATCGCGGTGTGCACCCAACCAGTCGCATGCGCTACTGCCAGAGCCCGAAGTAGCCGTCGGTGCATCCACGCCCAGTCCCGTGGATCGAGGCCACCCGGATACGCCTCACGGACGTCGGCGAGACTCACAAAACCTTCGGTCAGATCGTCCAGCACATCGATCTGACGTCTCGTGCCGCTGCCCACATGGGTGATTCGATCGATCAATCGCGGGAAGTACGAGACTGCCCAACCGGCTTCGCACGAATTCTCGATGTCCGTCAGCACATTCCGTTCGGCCTCGATCATCGAGTTCGCCCGAGGGTTTCGCGGAATCTTGAGTACGACACGGGCATCGGACCGGTACAGGTTAGCGACCGAGCCGCGCGCTACCAGTCCACCCAACATGTACTCGCCCCGCTCGCCGACATAAACGGGTCGAGAATCTGCCGGCTCGAACTCCGCTGTCCAACTGCGGTATAGCTCGTTCAACCGAGATGTTGCGGCCGAGTATCGCACCCGATCTTCGGGCTTCGCCCGGTCCGGATGAATGGCGGAGGCGAGCCGATGAAAACGACGCTTCGCAGCGCGACGGGTGTCGAGATCGCTGGAGTTTCCCCCGAACACATCGGCCGAAACTCTTGCTGCCTCGACGATTTCAAGTGCCGTGCTGATCGTTTTCATGGTTTTAGTCTAGTTGACTAAAACGAAGACGGCAAGAATGCGTATTTCATCCGAGTACATGCGCATCACATCAGGACACGGCAATCACCTGGCGGTACCGAGGGCTGAAACAGCTTTGCGTAGCTCGATCACTGCCGGACTGCTGTCGCCCTCGCGGGTACACAGATCGATCGAACACTGCTCGATGTCGGAAATGCGCACGAAACTGATATCCGAGCGGGTGTAGTACTCGGCAATGGTTGCTGCCGTTATCACCACCGCCCGACCGTTGGCGACAACCTCGAGCGCTTCGTCCATCGTGCGGACAGAGGGACCGTACCGGACGGGTACACCACTCGGGCGCGGGTCCACCGACCACCATTTCACCCATTCGGGTGGTGCGCCGTCACTCGAAACCTGCACAGTCCCATCTATTTCAGAAATCTCGATGCTCGTACGGCCCGCCAGTCGGTGTCCTCGAGGCAGGGCCACCACCCGCGGTTCGACGCCGATCCGTTCGAGCACCACACCGTCGAGCACCGGCAGTGGAGGGCGCACGAAGGCGGCATCGACGGTCGCGCTCGCCACCGCGGAAACCTGTTGGGACCAGTCCAATTGGACCAGCTCCACCTCCGCATGCAACGAATCGATCACCGCACGTCCCAAACTTCCGGCCGCCCCGTTGATGAATCCGATCCGCAACCGCCTGGCCCGCCGACGCTCGAGTGCGTCGAGCCCGTTCATCGCGCGGACGGCGAACTCGAGAGCGGGCCGTGCATCCGCGACGAACACCTCACCCGCGGCGGTGAGCACCACCGGGTGCGAACTGCGATCGATCAACTCGACTCCCACCTGCTCCTCGAGTCGACGAATCTGCTGACTGAGAGCAGGCGCCGTGACGAACAACCGGTCTGCCGCTCGTCCGAAGTGCCCTTCCGCCACGACGACGAGCAACGAGGACACCAACCGCAGATTCAGATCTTCACCTCTTCTCGCCTTTTTCATTACCGTCCATTCGGTTGTCTTAGGCCGCCGTTCGCCAGCAAAGTGATGACCATCACGGTATCTGAACAGCGGAGTTAAGCAAACCGGCAATTGTCGAACGAAGTTCTACATGTACAGCGAATGCCACGTCAGGTCACAGTTGTCGCAGATCCGGACAGCCCGCCGAATCCGCGAAACCAGGAGATGTGATGAGCAAGTACGAGCACGAATTCGTCCACATGATGGATGGCGTCGAAAAGCAATTGGAAACCATCGACAATCCGCGGCACCAGAAGATCCTCCGAAACTACCGGCGCCACGCATTGCTCGAGGTCTCCGGTCGTTACAAGGAAATCCTCTCGCCCGACATGACCGTCGAAGAACCCGTCTACCGGTTGTTCGAAGACGGGCAGTCGATTGTCCTCGACGGCATGGACGCCGTCACCAACTTCTACCAGTCACTCGCCGAGACGGACACCCTTGTCATGTGGACCGGACAGTCCGACTTCGCGGTCTCCGACAGCGGATTCTCGGGTGAGACTCTCTTCAGTCAATTCGTACCAGGATCGATTCTGGGAGACGGGGTGTTCGGCGCAGTGCACGAATCGGGTGGATCCACCCCCGCAGCCCCCGAACAGTCGTCGGACATCGACCCCGACGGTTGGTATCTCGTGCGTCGGACCTTGGCATTTGTCTGGCCGTACGACGAGCAGGGGCGACTCATCGGTGAGCATGTCTACGAAGATTCTGCTTCGAAAGTCGTGACCAAGGTGGACCCGAGCGAGGTCATCACGGCGGCGCGCGCAGCCGAACTGCTTGCCCCACTGCTCGAAACGCACCTGCCGTGAGCGCGCCCGTAGCCATTGTCACCGGCGCAGCTGCCGGGTTGGGCGCCGCTATTGCCGAGCGCCTTGCGGAGGACTTCGGCACCCTGCTTCTCCTCGACATCGAAGAGGCCGCACTCGCCGACACCGCAGCACGCCTGGAAAGCCTTGGCGTAGCAGTCCACACGGCACGATGCGATGTTCGACGTGAAGGTGACGTCAAGAACGCCTTCGACGTGGCTGCATCGGCCGGAAGCCCGACTGCACTCGTCAACGGCGCCGGAATCGGCGTCTTCACTCCGTTCCTCGAGATCACCGAAGACCAGTGGGACAACACCTTTGCGGTGAACACCAAGGGCAGCTTCCTGATGTGCCGCGAATTCGTGAGCAGAACCGAGGGTCCGGCAGCGATCGTCAACATCGCGTCGATCGGTGCCCGCTTGGGCGGTGACATGCTCGCGCACTACGGACCGTCGAAGGCCGCCGTGATCGAGATGAGTCACAGCGTCGCCCGGATCGGTGCGACTCGAGGACTTCGCTCGAATACGGTCATGCCCGGCCTGATCCTCACCGACATGTGGCTTCGAACCATCAAGGAACTGCGTCGACGCGATCCCTCGCTCACAGATGTTTCCGATGCTGACGTCTTCGATTCTTTTGTCGCACAGATGGTTCCGATGGGTCGAGCTCAGACGCCCGGAGACATCGCCGAGATGGTCGCCTTCTTGCTCAGTGACAAGGCTCGCAACGTCACCGGCCAGACGATTGCCGTCGACGGCGGCGCCGTGATGACCTGATCGGGTCGATGGCGGTCAGCCCCAGCGCGACTGGCCGCCGTCGAGCGGGATCGTGGCACCCGTGAGGTACCCGGCGTCTTCGCTGACGAGGAAGACGACGGCACGACCGATGTCGGTCTCGGGGTCTCCGACGCGTCCCAGCGGAATACCTGCGACAAATGCCGCTGCCTCTTCGGGATTCTTTTCCATCCACCACTGCAACGCGGGAGTCTTGGCGTGCGGGGCAACATTGAGAACGCGAATGTTGTCCTTGCCCCATTCGCAGGCGGCAGCGCGGGTCAACGAGCGCATGCCTTCTTTGATGGAACCGTAAGCGCCGTAGTTACTGGCATCCCAGCGCACCGCCGCCGAGGTGACCATGTTGATGATGACGCCACCGCCACGACTGTTCATGTGGGGGTACGACGCCTGCATCATGCGCAGGGTGGCGAGCGGCCCCGTCGCGAAGGAACGCTCGAAGTCTTCGTCCAGCACGCTCAAGAGTGGGCCGGGCTTGCAGTCGTTGGCGTTGTTGACCAGGATGTCGATTCCGCCGAACAGTTCGACGGTACGGTCCACGGCGTCGGTGATGTCGTCCTTCTTGCTGACGTCGCAGACCACCGCCTCACCGCGCGCACCGATGTCAGCCAGTAGTCCGCACGTGGTGTGCAACTTGGATTCGGTGCGGCCGGCAACGGCGATCACGGCGCCCTCTTTGGCCAAGGCCAGGGCAATCCCCTGCCCGATTCCCTGACCCGCACCGGTGATGAGTGCGACTTTGCCTTCGAGCTTGCCCATGTGACTACTCCAATGTCCGTCGACGCAGAGGTCCCTTTTGCGGGAGGGACCGGTCGATTCTGGTGACTGCCGCTGTTTGTCGTCTACACTCGACCTACAAAACAACCAAGCACTTGCTTGACCCTAAGGTGTGCGACCACGTCGCGTCAATCACATTGGGCGGCAATTCAGCTCGGCACCGCACCAGGAAGGCTCCACCGTGACACTGCCCAACCCCGTCGATTTCAGCGGACGCTCGGTGATCGTCACCGGCGGCACCAAAGGCATCGGCTACGTCATCGCCGAAACCTTCCTCGCCGCGGGTGCGAACGTGCTGGTCTGTGGCCGTAACGAGCCCGAAAACCTACCCACCGCCGACGGTCGTAGCGCAGCCTTTCGCGCCACGGACGTCCGCGATCCCGCCGACGCCGCAGCCCTCGTCCGAGATGCCGTCGAGCGCTTCGGCCGTCTGGACGTCCTGGTCAACAACGCCGGCGGCTCCCCCGACGCCGACGCTGCGACGGTGTCACCCCGCTTCGTCGAGAAGATCGTGGCCCTGAACCTGTTGGCACCCTTCAACGTTGCCCAGGCCGCAAATGCAGTGATGCAGACTCAGGACGACGGCGGTGCCATCATCAACATCGGCAGTGTCTCGGCGATCGACCCGCAGCCCGGAACCGCGGCGTACAGCGCAGCCAAGGCAGGCCTCCTCGTTCTGACCAAGGCATTGGCCCTCGAATGGGCGCCGAAGGTCCGGATCAACCACATCACCACCGGCCTGATCCGTACCGAGGCTGCCGCCGAGGTCTACGGCGCCGACGGCGGCGTTGCGGTCACCAGGACCATTCCGATGGAGCGCATGGCCGTGCCGGCCGATATCGCCAACTCCTGCCTGTTCCTGGCGAGCCCGCTCTCCTCGTACGTGAACGGCGCCGACATCGCCGTTCACGGCGGCGGTGAGTACCCGGCTCGCTACATGGCGACCCACCAGGATTGAAACAAATACGAAGCAGCCCCTGAGCGGATTCGCTCGGGGGCTGCTTCTTCGTGTGAACAACTGCGGGGCGCGACGAGGGGTCAAGCACCCCGCAGTTGAGTCTGGAGGGACTAGCGAGCGGAGAAGCTCACTCGTGCACCGGAAATCGCTACCTGATCACCCTTGGTGACCTGGAAGGCCAGGTCGTCGGGAGTTCCCCACGCAACGATGGACGGCGCCTCACCCGGATGGATCGCCGCAGCGAATCGACCTTCGAGACTGACAAGATCAGCCGGATGCACTCCGGCGACCCGAGCAAGCTCGAGTGTGCTGGCGGCCAACGTGCACAGGCCGTGCATGATCGGACGCGGCTGGTTGATCCGCGCCGCAGCCTGGGGATCGATGTGGATGTGGTGCTTGTCGCCCAGGAGCCGGTACATCGCCGTTTGGTTCTCCGCTGTGGTCAGCACACCGGTCAACGAAGGCTCGCCGGTCGGCTCCGCCGGACGTGAGGGTCCACGTTCTCCGCCGAATCCACCGGCACCGGGGGCAAAAAGTGACCAGGTCGCGACGAAGTATTCGCACTCCACCTTCACTTCGAACACGGCCGCTGCGCCCTTGTCCCACACCTCGCCGACCGAAGCCTTCAAGGTCACGTCACCGCTACGCGGAAGCGGAGCAAGCACTTTCAGCTCTTGCGAGCCGTGCAACGCCGTCGAGGTGTCGAAGGCGCCCGCCGAACCCAGAGCGTCGGGAGCCCACTGCGCCAGCGTCAGAGCAAAGGTCGGCAGTACCCGAAGCTGATCCTCGAAGACGAGGTCCAGCTCGGTCGCCTTGGCGCCCACGGCAAGTGCGTACAGGATCGCGTCGCGCTCGGTGTACGACACGGTGCGGGTCCCGAGATCGGCTCCACGCCAATCGCCGGCGGTCTTCGCAGCTTCCGAAGTTGTCACTGTCTTTTCCTCTCAAACAGCGCCGAGAACGAGACCGCTGGTGGGTACTGCTGTTCCGGCTGTGACCAATACGTTTTCGACGCCCTCGGGCTGGTTGGTCGACGTGCCTCGCACCAGTCGCACACCTTCGGCAATTCCGTTGACACCGTGCAGGTACGCCTCGCCGACCTGACCACCGTGAGTGTTGGACGGCAGGCGTCCACCGATCTCGAGGTTGCCTTCGCGGATGAAGTCCTTTGCTTCGCCTGGCTTGCAGAAGCCCAGTTCTTCGAGCTGGGGAAGCACCAACGGAGTGAAGTGGTCGTACAGAATCGCGGCGTTGATGTCGTCAGGGGTCAGGCCGCTCTGGCCGTACAACTGACGAGCAACCAGGCCCATCTCCGGGATACCGGAGATGTCGGGCCGGTAGTAGCTGGTCATCATGTACTGATCCTTGCTACTGCCCTGAGCGGCGCCCTTGATGACGACGGGCTTGTTGGCCAGATCCTTTGCGCGCTCGGCAGAGACGATGACCAATGCCTGGCCACCGTCGGTTTCCTGGCAGCAGTCGAGCAGGTGCAGCGGCTCGGCGATCCAGCGCGAGTTCTGGTGGTCCTCGAGCGTGATCGGACGCTCGTAGAACCAAGCAGCCGGGTTGTTGGCGGCATGCTTGCGCGCCACCACTGCAACTCGTCCGAAGTCCTCACTCGTCGCACCGTACTGGTGCATGTAGCGGCGGGCGAACATGGCGACCCACTGAGCGGGAGTCGACAATCCCTGCGGAGTCATCCACGCATATGCCGCGCGATCCGCGGTGCTGTCCATGGGGCGATCGTGCTGCCCTAGGCCGTAGCGCACACCGGAGCGCTCGTTGAAGGCGCGGTAACAAACCACGACGTCGGCAACACCCGTCGCAACTGCCATGGCCGCCTGCTGCACGGTGGCACACGCAGCGCCGCCACCGTAGTGAATGCGCGAGAAGAACTTCAGCTCGCCGAGACCACAGTTGCGAGCCACGATCGCTTCGCCGTTCGTCTCCGACGTGTAGGTGGACAGACCGTCGACCTCGGACGGATCGATACCGGCGTCAGCGAGTGCCGCGACGATGGCCTCACACGCCAACTGCAGTTCGGTGCGGCCGGAGTTCTTGGAGAACTCGGTGGATCCGATGCCGACGATGGCGGCGGCTCCCGAGAGTGGGCTGATCGCCATCAGGGCCTCTCCTCTTCCTTGAAAGCGACTGCGACGGTGCCGGATGCATGGTTGCCGAGGCTGTTTGCACCCTGCACCTTGACCACGACCACTCCGTCTTCCTTGGACACGACCTCACCGGTCATCGTCATGGTGTCACCCGGGTAGTTGGGCGCCCCGAGACGAATGGCGATGCGGCGCAGGGTCGATGCAGATCCGGCCCAGTCCGTGACGTATCGACCGACAAGACCGTTGCTCGTGAGGATGTTCATGAAGACATCCTTCGAGCCACGCTCCTGCGCCAGGCTCGGATCGTGGTGCACGTCCTGAAAATCGCGAGTGGCGATTGCCGTGGCGACGATCAACGTGCGGGTCAGCGGGATCGCCAACTCGGGCAATGCCTCTCCGACAACGACGTCTGCGTAACTGCGACCGGCAAGTACGGTCATGCGAGCACCTCCACACCGGATGCGAGCTGCGCACCCAGACGCGCTAGATCGGAGCTGGAACCACCGAGGGTGGCAGCAATCTGCTTGCCCCACAACAGGTGACGGTGAACCGGGTAGTCGGTGTCGACGCCCATGCCGCCGTGAACATGCGTGGTGCGATGCACGACGCGCTGTCCGCCGTCGGTAGCCCACCACTTGGCGACCAGTACCGAGGTGCCGAGATCCAGTCCCTCGGAGATGCGCCAGGCGGCCTGCCACAGTGTCACGCGCATCGCTTCGAGATCGATGTAGCAGTCAGCGAGTTGATGATTGACGGCCTGGAAGGTCGCCAGCGGACGGCCGAACTGCTTGCGGCCGTTCAGGTACGTGACGGCCTGCGCGACTGCACCCGACCCGACGCCCCATTGGATTGCGGCCAATGCCAGCTGAACGCGGTCGATCAGCCACGGAACCGTGGTGCCGTCAGCCGCACCGATCAGCTGCGCGGGGGCACCGGCAAAGGTGACGTTGGCACAGATCTCCCAACTGGTGGACTGCGTCTGTTCGAGCGTCACTCCCTCGGCACTCAGGTCGACCAGCAGCAGTGCCGTACCAGTGGAAGCGGTTGCCGAAACGAGAGCAAGGTTCGCGACGTGAGTCATCGGCACTACTGCCTTCTCACCCGTCAGAGTCCAGTTGCCGTCGGCGTCCTGCTCAGCCGTGGTCAGTGGGTCGCCGCCCGTGTACGGACCGAACTCTTCGAGACCGACGGTCAGGAATCGACTGCCGTCGGCAACTCCCGGAAGGAGTTCGGCGCGAAGGGAATCAGAGCCGAATTCGTTGACAGCCAATGCTGCAAGGGTCGTTTCCCAGATCGGCACGGCCGCAACGTGACGTCCCTGCTGTTCGAGCAGTGCGTACAGCTCGGACAAGCCGAGGCCACCGCCGCCGAACTCCTCCGGCAGGGCGATACCGAGCAGGCCGGTGCTCGCGAGTTCGCGCCACAGTTCACGGTCGACGCGCTCGGCGGAGAGTTCGATCTCCTTGGTGCGCTCGATCGTTGCCTTGCTGGTGAAGACCTCGTCGGCCAGTGCGCGAATTGCTTCCTGCTCTTCGCTGAAATTGAAGTCCATCAGTGCTCCTCGCGTACGGCCGGCCGGAACGCGGGAAGCGTCAGATCCGGGTCGGCGTCGATCCAGTCAAGTTCCACGGGCATGTCGACCACGACATCTTCGGGCGCGATACCCACCATGTTGGCGATCAATCGGGTTCCCTCTTCGAGTTCGATTACCGCAACGATGAGCGGGTAGTCGAACGCGTCGATCTTGGGGTGGTGATTGACCACGAAGCTGTACACCGTGCCACGACCCGACGCGTCGATCGTGTCCCACTCGAGTGACCGGCACTCCCCGCACATCGGGCCGGTGGGATGACGCAGCGTCTTGCAGGACGTGCAGCGCTGGATCACCAGACGGTGCTCCTTGGCTGCTTCGAACCAGAAAGCGTTGTCCGCGTTGAGAGCCGGACGCGGACGCAGTGCACGAGGAGCTTCGGGCGCAGCAGATTCCTGAGGTTTGAACCGCAGCGTCCGCCACCGCTGGGTGCCGACAACCTGATCGTCACCGTTGCGGTAGGTCTTGAGCGTCGTGACGAAGTGTCCGACACCGAGGCCGGTCTTCTTCTCCGGCGAAATCGACTCGATGACCTCGGTGTAGTTAACGCGATCGCCTGGGCGCAGTTCGGCGAAGAACTCCTGATCGGAATCGGTGGCCACGACAGAGCTGTAGCCGGCTGCGTCGAGGGTGGCGATCAGATCGGTCCACACCTGCGACGGGTCGTTGCCCGCCATCTTGTCGGTAAAGGTCCGCATGATCCAGACCTGAAGCATCTGAGCGGGAGCGACGACGCCGTCACGACCGGTGGCGCGGGCAGCGTCGTCGTCGAGGTAGACGGGGTTGGTATCGCCCATGGTCTCGGCCCAATGCCGGATCATGGGGATGTTGACCTCGTCTGGCCCCCAGGTGGTGGGAACAAGCGTCTGGCCTACAAAAGCGTCGAGTTGCGCCGAAATGTCGCTCACTTGACCCTCTTTTCGCGAACGAGTCCCAAGCCGATGGTGCCGACCATGTCCCGCAGAACTTCGTTGACGCCGCCGCCGAAGGTGTTCACGACACCCTGACGCGAGATCTGCTCGATCTGACCGGCAAGCAGAGCGCCCGGAGACTCGGGGCGGATGCGACCGGCGGAGCCGAGAATTCCGAGCAGGGTGCGGTAGACGTCGACGTGAGTCTCGGTCCCGTACGTCTTGGTGGCACCGGCGTCGGCTCCGGAGAGCGTGTCCTGTGCGACGGCTGCCGTCATCTTCCAATTCAGCAGTCGCATGGCCTCGAGCTTGGCGTGTGTGCGAGCGAAGTCCTGTTGCACCCACGGGATGTTGATGGCGCCGTTTTCCTTGGCCCAGTCCAGGACCAGGTTCCACAGACCGTACGTGCGACCACCGATGGCCGCCAGGCCGATTCGCTCGTGGTTGAGCTGAGCCGTGATGAGCTGCCAGCCGCCGTTGACCTCGCCCACAACGTCCTTCGACGGAACTCGAATGCCGGAGTAGTACGTCGACGTCACCATCAAACCGCCGACGGTGTTGATCGGTGACCACTCGAAGCCTGCATCCTCGGTGGGGACGATCAGGATCGAGATTCCCTTGTGCTTGGGGGCATCCGCGTCGGTGCGGCAGGCCAGCCACACGTAGTCGGCAGTGTTGGCGCCACTGGTGAAGATCTTGTTGCCGTCGACGATCCACTCGTCACCGTCGAGAACCGCACGAGTCTTGAGTGACGCGAGGTCGGTGCCGGCCTCGGGCTCGGTGTACCCGATTGCGAAGACGATGTCGCCGGCCAGGATGCCGGGCAGGAAACGTTCCTTCTGTTCTTCGGTGCCGTACTTCATCAACGTCGGTCCGACGGTATTGACCGTCACGAAGGGGAACGGCAGACCTGCGCGCTGAACCTCGTCGAAGAACACGAACTGCTCTTCGATGGAGCGTCCCTGTCCACCGAATTCCTTGGGCCAGCCGATACCGAGCCAACCGTCCTTGCCCAGCAACTTCACGATCTCGCGGAAGTACTCGCCACCCACACCTTGCTCGCCGGCCGCGCGACGCTTCTCTTCCGGCAGCAGCGCCGCGAAGTACGCGCGCAACTCCTTGCGGAGCTCCTGCTGCTCGGGCGATTCCCTCAGATCCATCGCTGTTTCTCCTATGGCATTCATGGCTGGCAACTCTTGGCCTGGACGCTAACCAGATGCCCAGGTGGGCGCTGTGAGTGTCTCGATGAGCGGGAAGCCGAAACATGAGCGGCGTCACATAGGGTGAGATATGCGCATGGACTCCTCGGATCGCGTCGCTCTCACCGACTTGGCCGCCAGGTACGCACAGGCCGTCGACCGCCGAAACACCACCGCACTTGCCGCTCTCTTCACCGACGATGCGGCATTCGTCTTGCCGCCGGCATTGAACGGAACGGGTGCGCCGACGGAGATACGTGGGAACTCCGTCGTCAGCAGTTCGGTGGTCGATGCCGTCTCACATCTGCACTCGACCCGGCACATCGTCGAGCAGCAGATCCTCGACCTCGACGGCCCCACCACCGCACACGGTGAGGCTTACTGCTCCGCTCACCACATCTATCCGCGGGGCGAGGGCCACCGGGACAACCGGATCGAGATTCGTTACCAGGACAGCTTCGAAAAGATCGACGGCACCTGGCTGTTCTCGCGTCGCGAACTGGTAGTCGATTTTGCCGAGGACGTTCCGGTCATCCTGCTCGGACAATAGGTACATGAAAAAATCGCGGTGATTCTGTATCTCCTCACGGGAGGTTTACCGGGCTAGCGTTCAGCAACTGTCACGCCATCTCGGCGTGCGTTCGGCTATGTCTTGGAGATTCACATGTCACGCTCGCGCACCAGAAGATTCCTCGCTGCCTTCGCAGTGGCCGCCGTCGCAGTCGGAACCGTAGCCGCGTGCTCGAGCGACAACTCCTCCGACGAGAACGCAGCTCTTCGCATCGTCGCTTCTTCGGTTCCGCACGCCGAGATCCTGAAGTTCGTCGAAGAAAAGGGCCTGCTCGGTGACACCAAGATCGAGGTCAGCGAGATCACCGGCGATCTCGACGCCAACGAGGTGCTCGAAGCCGGAGACACCGACGCCAACTTCTTCCAGCACGTGCCGTACCAGGAATCGTGGTCGAAGGAAAAGGGTGTCGACGACCTGGTCGCCGTGGCGAAGGTCCACGTCGAGCCCCTCGGTGCATATTCCAAGAAGGTCACCAACGTGGCCGACCTGCGCCAGGGCGCAACGGTCGCTTTGTCCAACAACGTGACGAACTTCGCCCGTGGGCTGTACCTGCTGCAGCAGGCCGGATTGATCAAGCTCGATCAGCAGTTGGGCGCCCCCGGCACCGACATCACGCAGATCAGCGAGAAGAACATCATCGACAACCCCAAGGGACTCACGTTCACCCAGGTCGATCCCCCGCAGCTGCCGCGCACGCTCGACGACGGAAATGTCGATCTCGCAATCATCAACGGCAACTACGCAATCGAAGGTGGCCTCAACCCGGCCAAGGACGCCCTGGTGCTCGAGAAGGCCGAGGGCAACCCGTACGCCAATGTCCTGACCGTACGCACCTCGCTCGAAAACGATGCGCGAGTACAGAAGTTGGCCGAGGCATTGACGTCCGCCGACGTCGCGACGTTCATCGAGCAGACCTATCAGGGCTCGGTCATTCCGGCCAGCGCTACCTGATCGAGACCCGTCATGGTCTTCTCGATCGAATCGGTCTCCAAGGAATACCGCAGCGGCACAAAGGTTCTGCATGCGCTCGATTCCGTATCCCTGAAAATCGAAGACGGCGAAATCTTCGGCATCATCGGCAAGAGCGGCGCCGGCAAGTCGACTTTGCTGCGCTGCCTCAACCTGCTCGAACGCCCGACCAGTGGCCGGATTCTGTTGGGCGACACCGATCTGACCGCGCTGAGTCCAGCGCAACTGCGCGACACACGCAAGCGGATCGGGGTCGTGTTCCAGCATTTCAACCTGCTGCATTCCCGTTCGGTCGCCGCCAACATCGCCTTCCCTCTCGAAGTGGCGGGATACTCTCGGGCAGATCGACGTGCCCGCGTCGACGAGCTGATCGAGTTGGTGGGCTTGGAAGACCGACGTGACGCCTTCCCCTCGCAACTGTCCGGCGGCCAGAAACAACGCGTCGGCATCGCGAGAGCCTTGGCGGCTTCACCCGACGTCCTCCTGTGCGACGAGGCCACGAGCGCCCTCGACTCGGACACAACCGATTCGATCCTCGACCTGCTCGCCGATCTCAATCGACGACTCGGTGTGACCATTGTTCTGATCACCCACGAGCTCAACGTGGTTCGACGGATCTGCCATCGCGCTGCGCTGATCGATCAGGGCCGCATCGTCGACGAGGGAACGCTCACCGAACTGGTCGCAGACCCGGACTCACCCCTCGGAGAGGCGCTACTGCCGACCGGAACGGTACGAACGTCCACGACCGGAATTCCGGCGCTCCTCACCTTTGTCGATTCACTGTCCACCTCACCCGTGATTTCCCAACTCTCACGAGATCTCGACGTCGACGTCACCGTGATCTCCGGCGGTATCGAGGACATCGGATCCCATCAGGTCGGTCGCCTTCGCGTGGAGTTCGCCTCACACACGGGACTCGTCAGCAACGAAGAGACAAGAAAGTCTGTCGAAGAACATCTTTCGCAGCGCGGAGTGAAGGTGACGTTCTCATGAACAAGACGTCCTGGCAGGATTCCCTGGGCGAAGCATGGGAAGCCCTACTCGACACGCTCTACATGGTCGGTGTCTCGTTCGTGCTCACCGTGATCATCGGAATCGCTCTCGGTGTTCTGTTGCACGCGAGCGCGCCCGACGGAATCCGTCCCAACCGCGTCCTCAATTCGGTTCTGGGCACCGTGGTGAACATCGGCCGTTCGCTGCCGTTCGTCATCTTGTTGGTGCTCCTCATCCCGGCAACGAGGGCGATCGTCGGAACAGCGCTCGGCGCCACGGCAGCGATCGTCCCGCTGACCATCGGTTCGGTGCCCTTCTTTGCGCGCGTCGTCGAGAACGCCTTGCGTGAAGTCGATTCCGGACGCGTCGAGGCAGCGCGGTCCATGGGCGCCACCGACAAAGACATCATCACCAAGGTGCTACTGCCCGAATCCGTTCCGGGATTGGTAGCAGGAGCAACCCTGACGGCGGTGATGCTGATCGGCTTCTCGGCCATGGCAGGTGCCATCGGCGCCGGTGGACTCGGCGACTTCGCAATCAAGTACGGCTACCAACGATTCAACACACCGGTGCTGTTCGTCGCAGTCGTGATCTTGATCGTGCTGGTGCAGGCAATCCAGTCGACCGGCGATCTCGTGGTTCGTTCAATGGCGCACAAGCGGTAACTGATCAGCTCGAGACCATCGCGATCGCTGTTCGCAGTCCGCGCCGCTTACCCGTCTGCGGATCGACGCCGAACACTTCCTTGATTCCGCCTCGGATGCGGAACTTCAACTCCGAGTGCGTCTCCGGAGCGTCGTCCTGGGAAGCCGAGAGAAACCTGTTGGGCAGCGACAACTTCCAGATGGTGCGCAGAGTCAATCCGTACTGCTTCCACAGCGGCCCGGTCGTGTACGGGAGGTCGTACTTGTCACACAGGTCGCGCAACGGCACCGCGATTTCCGAGTACCGATTGCTCGGCAGATCCGGGAAGCAGTGATGCTCGATCTGGTAGCAGAGGTTGCCGCTCATGAAGGCCATGACGGGACCGGCATGAAAGTTGGCAGAGCCCAGCATCTGTCGTAGGTACCACTGAGCGCGCGATTCGTTCTCGAATTCCTCGAGCGTGAACTTCTCGGCACCGTCGGGAAAGTGCCCGCAGAAGATGACGGCGTAACTCCAGTAGTTTCGGATGAGGTTCGCAACGACGTTCGCCGTCAACGTGGTCTTCCACGCGGCGCCGGTCAGGGCGGGGAACAGGATGTAATCCTTCGCCACCTGACGCGCGATCTTCTTACCGACGTCCTTGGCCATCTCCGATTTCTCGGACCACTTCACCTCACCCTTGCGGAGTTTGTCCGTTTCGAGGTGATGCAGTGCCACTCCCCACTCGAAGAGGGTCGCGAGCACAAAATTCGTGATCGGTTGAAAGAGGTAGTCGGCGTGCCACTTTTGATCGCGCGTGACGCGCATGATTCCGTAGCCCACGTCGTTGTCCAGTCCGACGATGTTGGTGAACTTGTGATGGGTGAAGTTGTGCGAGTGCTTCCATCCCGAGGACGGGCAGGTGTTGTCCCACTCCCAGTTGCTCGAGTGAATCTCGGGATCGTTCATCCAGTCCCACTGGCCGTGGATGATGTTGTGGCCGAGTTCCATGTTCTCGATGATCTTGCCGACCCCCAGGAGCGCAGTCCCCAGAATCCAGGCAGGCTTCTTCTTGCTGGCGAACAAGACGATGCGGCCGGCCACCATCAGAGAGCGCTGAAACGCGATCGTCCGCTGGATGTATCGAGCGTCGTGCGCGCCGCGCTTCTCCTCGATGTCGAGCCGAATGGCATCCAGCTCGCGCCCGAGTGCCTCGACGTCTTCCTCGGTCAGATGGGCATATTCCTTGATGTCGGTGATCGCCACAGTGTTTCTCCGTATCGGTTTTCTCCGTGCCGCAGGACTGGTCCGTCGGGCGGTACCCCTGGGAGCCGGTGCGGAAACGTCAGCCCCGATATTCATGTGCGTCTTCACGCAATCTATGCCAAAGTCGATATACGTGAGCCCCGAAAACAAGATCACCATCCGCACCGCTACCGAGAGCGACTGGCCGGCTCTCCAACTACTCGACTCGGTGGGGTTCGGTTTTCACCCGTCTCCCGCGGTCAGCGAACTGACGAAGGCGCTCTACAAGCCCGAGGACATCATCCTCGCCGTCGACGGTGACCTACCCGTCGGCGTGGCCATCGAAATCGACATGGAATTCACCGTGCCCGGCGGACGCCAACTCCCCACGCGCGGAATCACCTGGGTATCCGTCGCCCCGACTCACCGTCGACGTGGTGTCCTACGCTCGATGTTCACTGCACTTCACGCCCACATCGAGTCGACCGGAGCACCACTTGCGGCCCTGACGGCCAGCGAGGCCGGCATCTACAACCGCTTCGGATACGGCCCGGCCACCTTCAGCGAAGGCATCACCCTCGATCGCCGCTTCGCACGATTCCGCCCCGAGGTGCCCGACAATGGTGGCGTGTCCATCGTCGACATCAAAGCTGCCTCGACGCTTCTTCCCGAGATCTACGACCGCTGGCGGCTGCAGACACCCGGCGCTCAGGTCCGTCCGCAACCGCTCTGGGACCATATGTTCGCCGACCCGTCCGAGGATCGTGACGGCGCCTCCGGACTGTTCTTTCTGACACACGCGGACGGATACATCGCTTACCGGCACACGAGCGAGGGCCGCGACAGCATCGCCCGGATCGACGAGTTCGTGACGATCACCGAAGATGCGCACGCGGCGCTGTGGCGCACGATCTGCGGCCTCGACCTCGTCACCCGGATCGAGACACGCCAGCATCCTGCCGATCCACTCCGGCTGATGCTCACGGACTACCGCCTTGCCCGGACGACGACGCGCTCCGATCGACTGTGGCTGCGCATCATGGACGTTCCCGCGGCTCTCGAGGCTCGTGAATATGCTGCTGACCTGGACACAGTCATCAAGGTCGAAGATCCGTTCCTGAAGGCCGGCGGAACCTTCGCACTTCAGGTCAAGGGCGGCAAGGCCACCTGTACGGCCACTGACGCGGTGCCTGCGATCACGATGCCCTCTGATGTCCTGAGCAGCTTGTACTTGGGCGAGCACCAGGCCAAGACCTTCGCGGCGGCGCACCGACTCCACGCGTCCGATCCGCAGGAGATCCTGAATTTCGACTTCGCTTTCAACGCGCAGAAGCCCGCAATTCTCGGGTACGGATTCTGATGATCTTGCCGACACGGGCATCGACGATTTGTGCCCTCGGTCGTATTCAGGGTTAGCCTCGAACAATGGCGTTTGTCGAAAAGATGGTCAATAGGCTTCCTGAGCGGGTTCTCGTGCGCGTCCTGCCGCACGCAGAAATGCTCAAGTTCCTGGTGGTCGGCGGCATCGCCTTCATCGTCACCACGGTGCTGTTCTTCGGCATCAAGTGGACGGTTCTGCCTCAGCACCCGGTGACGGCCAACATCCTTGCGGTCCTGATCGCGACGGTTCTGTCCTACGTCCTCAACCGCGAATGGTCGTTTGCTCAGCGCGGTGGTCGACAGCGCCATCACGAGGCCGCTCTGTTCTTCATCGTCGCGGGTATCGGTTTGGCCATCAACCAGGTACCACTCTGGACCTCCAGGTACGTGTTCCATCTGCGTCAACCCGAGGTGTCGGTGTTGATGGAAAACTTCGCGGACTTCATCAGCGGATCGATCATTGGGACCCTGCTGGCGACGGCCTTCCGCTGGTGGGCCATGCGTCGGTACGTCTTCCCCGAAGAAGCCACCGACAGCCAGGTCGTTCTCGACATCGAAGCGACTCCCGGCACCAAGACGCCGACAACCGACGCCACCGCCCTCGACTGACTCCCGGATCGACGCACCCGATCGCTCGCGCTTCGATCAGAGTTCGTCGATTGCGATCAACCCGTCCTGCAGCGCCCGCGCAAGCAGTGCCATCTTTGTCGGCGCGATGCTCCTGAACGGGCTGGCCCATCCCTGATCATCATCGGCGACAGGCTCTCCAGCCTGCAGTTTTCCCGCTCTGCACAACACGGTCACGACACAGTGATCACTGGTGCGTAGCCTCCGATTTCCAATTGGATTCGGAGGACCCATGGCTACTTGCAAAACTCGAGTTCTTGCGCTGTCGGCGGCAGGACTCATGCTCGTACTCGGCGCATGCAGCAAGGCCGAGTCGGCGAAAACGCCGACCGACCTCGACGTGACATCAGCGTCCGCCGGACACTACTCACTGGTCTGGGAACACGGCGGCTCGGAAAAGGTGCGTGTATTCGCCGCCACCGACCCGAAAAACCCAGCCGCAGAAGGAAAGGAAATTGGCACGGTCGACGGCTTCTCCACTGAGGTCGACGGCCTCGACCCACTGTCACGCTGGTACTTCGAGGTCATAGACGAGGACGGCACTTCCACCATCGCGTCAACCCGCCACGTGACGCTGCAGGGCGCAGCCAACGTGCGTGATGTCGGCGGATACGAGACAGCCGACGGCCGATCAGTCAAGTGGGGCCTGGTTTTTCGTGGCGACCGCTTGAGCGATCTGACTGCTGACGATCAACAAACGATCGAGAACGCAGGCATCCGGACCGTTGTCGATTTCCGAGGTGACAGCGAGATCGCAAAGGACGGAGCAGACAAGGTTCCCGCGAACGTGAAAGTGGTCAACACGGCAGTCCTGGATGCCGGCACTCAGGCTCTTGCCACAGCGATTACGAGTGCCCTGAAATCTGGTGACCCTGCAATCGTGGAGCAGGTGCTCGGGGGCGGTGAAGCCGTCCGGATCAGCGACACCGGCGCCGTCGACCAACTGTCCAAGCCTGACGGAATGGCCGGGTATTCCCAAGCCCTACGGACCATCGCCGATTCCGAGTCCGCAGTCGCTTACCACTGCACGGCAGGCAAAGACCGCACTGGGCTGATGACAGCTCTACTTCTCGGCATTCTGGGTGTTCCTGACAAGACCATCGTCGACGACTTCGTCCTGTCGAACACCTACAACAAAGCCAAGAACGAACAGACCTACACCTTTCTGTCTTCGAAAGGAATCGATGTCGATCTGTTGAAACCGTTGATGGAGCAGCGTCCCAGCCAGATTCAGCCAGTACTCGACAAGATTCGCGACCAGTTCGGTGGGTGGGAGAAGTTTTCGCAGGACGTGCTGAAACTTGACGCCGACACGATCGCAAAGCTCCGGAGCAAATTGCTGACCAAGCAATAACTGATCGACGTTCCGACAGCAATGACCGGCAGCCGCTCCGATGGCTGCCGGTCACGCCCGCACTCCTAGTTACTCAGCCCCAGCCGCTTCGAGCATTCGGCCATTTCGTCGATGATCAGTTCCAGCGACGTGCCACGACGACTCGCGGACAACACGATTCGATCGGCTCCCAACCCGCGTGCCCAGTCGAGTTTCGCTTCGTCGAGCCTGGGCAGTGTCGCACCGAGTACCAGCGATACGTCGGCAGGATCTCGATCTGCCTTCACCGCAGCCGCTTTCATCGCCGCTACAGCCTTGTCGAGATCTTCACCGGCCAGTCCCAGCGGCTGGAAACCGTCACCCAACCGGCCTGCTCGCCGAGCAGCAGCGAGACTGTGTCCACCGATGTAGAGCGGAACTCCGGATTCGCGGTGCGGCTTCGGCCAGCTGTACGCACCCTTGAACGAGAAGTAATCGCCGTCGAAATCGACTGCTTCCTTGCCCGCCCAGAGTGAACGCATCACCGCGATGGCCTCATCGGCTACCTTGCCGCGGCGCTCGAAGTCACCGCCGCACGCCTCGATCTCTTCCTTCATCCATCCCAGGCCGAGGCAGATGCGCAATCGCCCACCGGAAAGGCGATCGAGCGTCGCCAATCGTTTGGCGAGCACTACCGGATTGTGATTGGGCAGCACCAGAACTCCAGTGGACAAGCCCAAAGTGGTTGTGGCACCCGCCACGAACGAAAGCAGTTCGAGCGGATCCGGGATGTCGCAGTCATCGGGAAGATGCGATTTTCCGGTCGGAGAATAGGGGTACTCGCTCTCGGTGTCGGCGATGACCACCGAGTGCTCCACTGCCGAGATCTCGTCGAAACCCAGCGACTCGGCCGCACGGGCGAATTGCAGAATCCAATCAGGGTCTCCGCTTCGACCCAGTTCGACCGGAACGACCACGCCGAGCTTCATACCGTTTCCTCCAGTGTCGCCATCAATTTCGGACCATCCACGACGCGACCGAGGTACCGGTCCGCATCGGGATCTGTTGCAAGCCACACCGCCGCTGCAGCGGGTACGGATGCCGGTGTGGCCGCAAATCCGGCGTCCACGATTGCGTCCGCGCCACCACGGGCTTTCCCTGATTCCGTGATGACAAATCCCGGACTCAGGTTGAACGCTTTGATTCCGGCGTCTCGGTACTCGGAGTTGATCGCTCCGGCAATACGTCCGAACGACGCCTTCGACGCGGCGTACGACAGACCCCAACCACCCTCGCCGGGAGGCGCAGGCGGATCCATGGTCGCCGAGCCCGATGCCAGATTGACCACTACGCCGTTGCCGCTCTTGATCATCGACGGGAGTATCACCTGGACCAGAGCGAGTTGGTGCAGATAATTCCCGATCGCCATCGCCTGAGCGTCGTCGATCTCGATGTCGAGCACCCGGTCCATGTTTCCGACAGTCTGCGCATAGGCGTTGTTCACCAGCACGTCGACACGTCCCCACTCGGCCAGCACCCGTTCACCGGCGCCGCGGACGGAGGCCAGATCGAGCAGGTTCATCGGAACGGCCAATGCGCGCACACCGAAGGACTCGATCTCGGCAACCGTCGTCTCCAGGCTGCCGGGCACCGGAATCACTTGCTCGCCTTGCCTCGTTCGCGGGGCTGCCCGTCCCTCTCCTTCACGAACGGTGCGAGCAGTGATTGCAACGTCGAATCCGGCGCGCGCGAATGCAAGCGCGCACTCTCGGCCGATCCCCCGGGAAGCGCCGGTCACCAGCGCAACTCCACTCACAGGAACCGCGTGCGGCCGTGCGTCTCGAACTCCTGCTCCAGGTTCACCACGTCAGCTTCGGTCATCAACGTGTATTCGGGAGTGCCTCGGCCCACCCAGTGGAACACTGGTTCGTCGGTCCGCCAGCGATCGGCTTGAAGTTCACGTTTGAGTACCTTGTTGGAGCCCGTGACGGGCAGGTCGGTCGAAACGCGAACAAATCGTGGCGCTGCCTTGGTACCCAGATCCGCCTGCGCGGCAAGGTAGTCGGCGAACTCGACCGGATCGAAATCGGCGAGATCGGCGACCTCGATCGCAGCCATGACCTGATCACCCGAACGCGGATCCGGCACCGCGAAGACACCCGTGGCGATCACCTTGGGGTGCCGACGCAGGATGTGCTCGATCATCAGGGCCGAGGTGTTCTCACCGTCGACCCGGATCCAGTCGCCCTTGCGTCCCGCGAAGTAGATGAAGCCGGCCTCGTCGACGTAGCCGAGATCGCCTGTCCAGTACCAACCGTGGCGAATCTTCTCGGCGATCGCGTCTTCGTTCTTGTAGTACCCCTCGAACTTCTTCGATCCGGCCTTGTCGACCATCTCGCCGATGGATTCGTCGGGGTTCAGCACGTGACCGTGCTCGTCGAGAATTGCGCGGGGTCGCTCTTCGCGCGTATCGGGATCGACGATGACGATGTTCTCGCTCGCGGGACGGCCCAGCGCTCCGGCAGGTTGGTTCGGATCGAGCACTACTGAACCGGCACCTTCACTCGAACCGTATCCCTCGAAAAGTTGTGCACCGAAACGACGGATGAACTCTGCCTTGTCCCCCGGCGACGCCTCGGTCCCGAAGCCGTGGGTGAGGGTGTTCTCGATGTCGTCGGGCAGTTCCGGCGTCGCCATGAGATACCCCAAGGCCTTACCGACGTAGGTGAAATATGTTGCGCCGTAGAACCGAACGTCCGGCATGAATCCCGAGGCCGTGAACTTACGAACGAGGCAGACCGTAGCTCCCTGCGAAAGGGCCGGCGCCCACAGAGCCATCAACGCGTTGCCGTGGAAGAGCGGCATGCAGCAGTAGCAGACGTCGTCGCGGTCGATGTCGTACTTGGCGCAGTTCGCGTAGGCCAACCGCGTCAGACGCCCCTGGCTGCACCGCACTGCCTTGGACATTCCGGTGGTGCCCGAGGTGAAGAGAAGCAAGAACAGCGTCGACGCGTCGACACCGAGGTCGATCTGAGGCGACTCGACGTGATGTGCTGCAATCCTGTCCGGGTACGACGCGTCGTCGACCAGGACGAAACGATCTTCGGTCAGCCCGAGGTCCAGGCCGGCAAGCTTCTCGTAGCCTGCTTTGTCGGTGACGATCAGCTGGCAGTCGACGTACCGGACCTCAGCCTCGAGTTCAGCTCCACGCCTGGTCGGATTGATGCCGACGATCGTGGCCCCGGTCAGGGCCGCGCCGCCGAGCCAGAACAGGAACTCCGGATCGTTCTCGAGAAGAACTCCGATGTGAAACGGTCCGGGCGCGCGAAGCGACTTCGCCAGCGAGCCGCGCGCTGCGCTCTCGCGCACCACCTCGTCCCAGCTCCAGTCCTGCGTCCGCGTCCGCAGACCCAGGTGCTGATCACCGAGACGGTCGATCAACATCTGCGCGACGTCCTCGCGCTGAGGAGCTGCAAGAGCTGCATTCGAAGATGCTTCGGTGGCGGTGTTCGTCATCGTGTCCTGTGTCCTAGTCGATATCGGAATGTCGATTACTCCAACTGCGATACGACTCGAACGTATCGACGCCTCAGAGCCGGAACCGTCCCAGTCTCGCTCAGTGGTAACCGCCGCCACAGATATGATTTTCTCGTGAGATTTTGTGACGTGAAAAGCGCCACAATACGAAAGGCCATTCCATGACTGCCCCCGCAGATCCGCAGTTGCTTCTGGACCAGGCGGTCTCACGCCTCACCGGTCCAGGTGGGCCATTCGAGATCGTCGAAGAAGAGGTTCTCGGCACCGTCATGCCTGTGATGAAGAACCGCGGTCACGCCATCGGTGAACTCATCTCGGCATCTCGCGCCTGGGGCGACGGCGACTATCTCGTCACCAGCGATCGTCGAATCTCGTTCACCGAGCATGCCGATTCCGTTGCCGCGCTGGCAACTGCTCTGCGGGACAAGTACGGAGTCCGCAAGGGCGACCGTGTGGGCATCCTCGCTGCCAACACTCCCGAATGGGTCATGACGTTCTTCGCGACGCAGGCGCTCGGCGCGATCGCTGTCGGACTCAACGGTTGGTGGGTTCCACGCGAGGTCACCCACGGGATCGAGCTCTCACGTCCGAAGGTTCTGGTCGTGGATGCCAAGCGCGGCGCCGCCCTCCCCGAACTGCCGGCAGACATCACGGTCCTCACCATGGAAGAGGATCTGCCCGCGCTCATCGCGGAGTATGCAGGCTCCGACGTGCCGAGCACCGACATCGACGAGGACGACCCCGCCGTCATCCTGTTCACCAGTGGTACCAGCGGCCGCCCCAAGGGCGCACTCCATTCGCACCGCAACGTGATGGCCGTCGTCGACTACCACAAGTACAGCGACGCGATCGGCGCCGCATTCACCGGCCGTGAGTACGACGCTTCCAAGCCGAGCCCACTGCGTTATCTACTCACCTCCCCGCTCTTCCACATCGCCAGCCTTCACAATCTGGTGGTTCCCCGTCTCGCGACGGGCAGTGCCGTCATCCTGACCGAGGGCGGCTTCGACGTCGACAAGGTGCTCGGGTTGGTCGAACGCGAGCGTGTCACCAACTGGGGTGCTGTCCCCACGATGGCATCGCGGCTACTCGAGCACGGCAACATCGCCAAGTACGACGTCTCTTCGCTGACTGCATTCTCGCTGGCATCCGCGCCGTCGTCGCCCGCGTTCAAAGAACGCCTCAAGGAGCAGGTGCCGTTCGCACGCAATGCTCTGGTCGACAGCTACGGCCTCACCGAATGCAGCACCGCCATTGCGGTCGCCGTCGGCGCCGAACTCGAAGAGTTCCCAGGCACTCTCGGGCGTCCGATCATCACCGTCTCGATGGAGATTCGCGATCCCTTCGGCGAATGGCTGCCGGACGGCATCGAAGGTGAAGTGTGCGTACGCAGCCCCTTCGTCATGCTCGGATACTGGGAGAACGACGAGGCGACCGAGTCGGCAATTGCCCCCGGACGCTGGCTCCGCACCGGCGATTTCGGCGTAATCGAAAACGGGCGTCTCCGTCTCACCGGTCGCCGCTCCGACCTGATCCTGCGCGGCGGCGAGAACGTCTACCCCACCGAGATCGAGCAGACGCTCGACGAACACCCCGACGTGATCGAGTGCGCTGTCATCGGCATGCCGCACCCCGACCTCGGCCAGGAAGTGTCCGCCGTGGTCGTCCTGCGTCCCGGAGCCGCCACAACGGAGGCGGAGCTGCGTGATTACGCCGCCGAGCGACTGTCCTACTTCAAGGTGCCGTCGAAGTGGCGCATCACCAGCGATCTGTTGCCTCGCAATGCAACCGGCAAGATGGTTCGGCGCGAGATCACCGTATGACCACGGAGCTGTCACGGATCGTCGCCGAGTCGGCGATCCGTGACCTGCTCTGCGAGTACACGCATCTGATCGATCAGGGCCGATTGCGTGAAGTCGCTGCATTGTTCGCCTCGTCCGACTACGGGCAGTGCGGGCCGGACGGGGTTGCCATCACGCTCATTTCGTCCGACGCCGACGCAGTGTTCGCAGCCTGCAGCGGCTTCATTCGAATGTACGGTGATCCGCCGGTTCCACGAACCAAACATCTGCTGACCAACACGCGAATCGCGGTCGACGGTGAATCAGCGACGGCACTCTCGTACGTCACGGTCATCCAAGGTACCGAAGATCTTGCCCTGCAACCCATTCTGGCGGGGCGCTACTTCGATCGCTTCACCTGCGTCGACGGGTCGTGGCAGTTCAGCTCGAGACTCTTCTGTCTGGACAACATGGGCGAGATGTCCTCGCATGCCAAGCGGGCACTGTAGAGGAACGACGACTGTGGAAATCGGCGTCAACATCTTGGGCCTCGAGGCCCTGTTCGACGGCAAGATTCGCCCGGTTCTGGACTTCGCCGCGCGTGCTGACCGTGCCGGGATCGATCTGATCTGCACCGGCGATCATCTCGGGTTCAATGCCGAAGCACACGCTCAGCGGGCAGCCGAACACAACTTCTTGTTCCCGTTGGATCACCCTTGGTACGAACCGATTTCACTTCTTTCCTCGATCGCCGCAGTGACCGAACGCGCTCGCCTCGGAGTATCGGTTCTGATCGCCACTGTTCGCCCAGCCGCCCTGCTTGCCAAACAGGTTGCAACTCTCGACTCATTGTCCGAAGGTCGAGCCGTCATGGGTTTCGGCGTCGGTTGGCAAGAAGCCGAATACACCGCTACCAACATGCCTTTCGACGCGCGATTCGGGCGCATGGAGGAGGCTGTCGCAGCGTGTCGCGAACTGTGGACCAATGCTCCGGCCACCTTCAAGGGACGCGACTTCGCCTTCGAGAACTACCACAGCCTCCCGCTGCCGATCCAAAATCGCGTACCGGTGCTCTTCGGTTTCAGACCAAGCCGGCGGAACTTCGACCGCATAGCACGCGTCGCCGACGGTTGGACCGTGAACCCGACCGACCTGGGAACGTTCACCGACAGTGTCACATTGCTGCGCAACACGTTCGAAGCCCACGACCGCGAGCCGGATACCGCACGTGTGCAAGTGTCTGCGGCGCCGGTTCGACGCGACAACGGGTCCGTCGACCTCTCGGCAACCGCAGACAAGACCCGGGACTGGTTCGCCCGCGGCGCGTCCGTCGTCGTTTTTCGACCTGCCGTATTCGATTGCGCTGCCGAAGAACTACCAGAACTACTCGACTGGATGACCAGCATCAAGGAGGCGTGACATGGACCAGGCACTGCAGGATCTCATCGACAAGCAGGCAATTCGTGAGGTGGTTCTGACGTACTGCCGCGGCATCGATCGCCTCGACTTCGATCTCGTCCGCAGCGCCTACCACCCGGACGCGATCGACCATCACACCGGATTCGACGGCACCATCGACGAGTACATCGCCTGGGCCACAACAAAACTCTCCGCGATCGGCGGCACGATGCACCACATCGGCAACCACCTGGTCGAACTGCACGGCGACCACGCGATCAGCGAGGCATATTCGATGTCCACACACTGGGGCGGGCCCGAAGACATCGGAATGATCAACTTCACCAGTGGTGCGCGGTTCATCGACCACATGGAGCGGCGCGACGGCCGTTGGGCGATCAAGGAGAGATGGGCCGTACGCGAGTGGACTCGCTCGGACGAGGGCCGCTTCGTCAACCCCGAAGGGCCTGGTCCGCGTGGGCGTCGAGATGCCTCGGATCCGCTCACCGCACTACGAAGGTCCCTTGAATAACTTGGGGTTCAGTCTTCGAGGTCGAATTCAACTCGCGCTCTCGCGAACAACATGCGGATATCCTTCCCGAACGTGACTGCTGCCGTTCCCAATGCATTGACCGCTGCGGTCAACGGGTCCGATTCGATCGCGTCGAAAATCGCATTGAGAGCGTAGGACGGGACATGAATATTCCCATGATCGAACGGATTGGACTCCGGTTGCGGCGAATGGTCCACTATCTCGATCTTGACTTCCAACTCCACATTCTCGGTCCCCGCACCGAATTCCTCCTCGTGTAGGTGCTCGAATGCCGCTGTGCGATTTCCGAAGGGTTCCGGAAGTTGTTGTCCCACATGCATAGCGTTGAGGGCCGGACGAACCCAATCCCTGTCGGCTAATCCCGCATGCTCATACGCCTGCACAGCGGCCCAAAACGCGAGTCGACGAAGAGTCGCGACGTTCATGCGGACGACCGCTTCGACAAGTGGTCGGTCCATACGAGCTAGTCCTTTGCCGGACTGGAATCGTTCGAGTTCAGGCATCGGATCTCCTCCCCACTCCTGCCGCTCTCGTTCAGCAGCTTCGGCGCGGAGGTCACTGATTTGCACAACCCTGGACGGCTCGCCGTTCTCGCCGTAAATCGTTATCCATTTCGACTCGATGTCCCGTTGTGGACGAGGAATCGGTTCAGGTATCGGTTCGTCCACAGGAACGCCATATCCCGGCATGTCCCACTGCAGCGATGGCCGCACCTCGTCACCACCTGCAGGCCACATACGCACCCGCCAAACATCTCCGGGTTCCGTCGATCCGGGCCAGCCGTAGTTTACAAAACCGCGGCCGGCAATCTCGACCAGATATGACCCCTCGGGTACATCACAGACGATGAACTCCCCACCCGGAGGTGAATCAAAGCTGATTGACCCCTGCGGACCAACCGTCAGAAACGACTCACTGACCTGCTGCCATTTCTCGCGATCGGATGTGGGTCGGGAGGACCAGACTTCGACCGTTGTATGCATGTTGAAGTTGTTCTGGTGCGGGCTCAGGACAATCACAACTGTGCCGTCACTGTACGCAGGGCGCGAAGCCATCGCGAGTTCGAGCAGGTCCGTTTCCCTCCCGAAACCGTCATCGTCGCCGTATATGTAAAACTGTCCATAGTCCATGAAGAGCACAAGCGACTGTTCACTGAGTTTCACCGCGTTGTCTGCCACAAGCCGATACTTACACAGTGGCACGACAATCACGTTCGAGCTTCGAATGAACAGGATCCAAAACACAAGCACAATAAGCATTTCGGCTGATTCGGACTATTCCGACTGATTTGAGAATTCAGTTCGCATCGAACACACATTCGAATAGAATGGATGCATGTTCAACCCGACAACAGAGCTCTTCGGTATCTCAGCACAGCTGACCGGTACCGAAACTGATTGTGCGCTGGTTGATCTCATGACCGATCTGCACGCATGCGAGGCGATGCTGGTCGAACGCAAGCTCGCTGTGATTGCCGAGTTCTTTTCGCGGCGAAGCTCGGAGCATGTCGCCAGTGGTGCGTGGTCGTCGACCGCACACGAGTTGGCTGAGTCGGAAGTCGGTGCGTCACTGACGATGGGTCGCGCGGCTGCCGGCAAGCTGATCGGGTTGGGGTTCTCGTTAAAGACTCGTCTGCATCGCACTCGAGCGGCGATGGCCCGTGGCGAGTTGGATCTGTACCGAGTTGGTTTGATCGATTCCGCGACCGCGAACGTGAAAGACGAATTGATCGACGAGGTGGAACGACTACTGCTCGAGCAGGTTCTCGCCCCACCAGTAGCAGGCGGAACGGGCTTGACGGGAAGGCGACTGACAGCGGCGATCGATCGGATCGTGGCGATGGTGGACCCGGAAGGTATGCGAGAACGCCGACGCCGTGCTCTCACTGATCGGTTCGTCGGAGTCAGCGCTGCCGAGGACGGGATGGCAAAGATCTTGGGAAGCGTTCCGGCAGAACAGGCTCGGGCATTCGACGGCCGACTACGCGAGTTGGCAATGTCGGTATGCCGAAACGACTCTCGAACGTACGAGCAGCGACGAGCCGACGCGCTCTTCGAGTTGACCAACGGATCACAATTCTTGCCGTGCAACTGTGGCCGAGCTGATTGCCCGCAGGATCGTAGCGGTGGTGTTGTCGTTCGTCGGCCCGTGGTTCACGTCGTGATGACTGATTCCACTCTGCACGGTGGCGGCGAGCCCGCCCACCTCGACGGGTACGGGGTGATCAGCGCTGAGCATGCTCGCGATATCGCCCGTGACGCCGTAATTCGAAACGTCCGAGCACCTGCTGATGACGTCGCAGAGCCGGTGCCTGCTTCGGCGCGCGTCTACCGACCGGGCGCCGTTCTCGATACCTGGTTACGGATCATCGCGGGCAGCTGCCAATGGCTGCATTGTGATGTCCCGGCCTGGAATTCCGATCTGGACCACAATGAACCGTTCCATCACGGCGACCCCGAATGCGGCGGTAAAACGGTCGCGTCGAATTTGAGTGCGTTCTGCCGCAACCATCATCGCCTCAAGCATTCCGACCGGTGGCGGTTCACGTCGAACGTGGATCGGACCATGTCGCTGACGTCGCCGACCGGGCATTGTTACCGAACGCGACCCGCAGGATTGATGGCTGGATCGCACGAACCGACACCGCCCCAGGGCGGTCGAAATCGGCGGACCCAGGCGGAGAACAAAGCTGCCCGTATCCAGAGTGAACGCAATCGCCAGCGCCGACGGATACAGAAACGAGCAGAGGAGCACGTTCAATACAAGCGGCGGAAATCACCGCGAGCCCGCCGAGAACCCAACGACTACGGGGACGACCCGCCACCGTTCTGAGATACCGAGCGGTGTCGAGGCGCGCCGACGGGTCGCAGGGTCAGTCTGACGTCGGCTTGGTGCCGTCTTCTGGTGCCGGATCGTCGTCGGCAAGCGGATCTATGGTGTCGACACCTTCGAGGACGGTCAGCTCTTCTTCCGCCTCGGCGAGGAGCCCTTTGGCTTCAGCTTCGACCTTCTTCACCCAATCGGACATCCCGAGCCTCTTCTCTTCCGAAGCGAGTTCCCGCTGTAACTGAACTCAGACTACGTCGCCGGCGACGAATTTCGCCGTCCCCTCGGGTCAGTACTCATGACCGAGTAATCATGATTCACGACGGACGGAGCACGCATGCCCGGACAGTTGGAAGGCAAAACCGCACTGATCACCGGGGCCGCCCGAGGTCAGGGCAGGAGCCACGCCGTGCGATTGGCGCAGGAGGGCGCGAACATCATTGCGCTCGACATCTGCCGTCAGATCGAATCGGTGGCCTACCCGATGGGAACCGCCGACGATTTGCGGCAGACAACAGCAGCGGTCGAGAACCTGGGACGAAGTATCGTCGCGCGAGAAGTGGATGTTCGCGATCTGTCCGCACTGCGAACTGCGGTATCCGAAGGAATTGCGGAGCTGGGCAGCGTCGACATCGTCCTGGCCAACGCCGGTATCGGCATGATGTCCCCGGATATCGACGATGCTCGCGCCTTCCGCGACCAGATGGAGGTCAACCTATTCGGCGTCTGGAATACCGTCCAGGCCGCAGCGCCCGCGATGATCGAACACGGTACAGGTGGCGCAATAGTCCTTACCGGATCAACTCTGGGACTTGTCGGTCGTGGAGGTGACGGCACCGGCGGATCCGACGGCTACTGCGCGAGTAAACACGCCATCGTGGGGCTTGGGCGCACGTGGTCGCACTGGCTTGCTCCCCACAATATTCGTGTCAACTCCGTGCACCCGACTGGCGCGAATACACCGATGGTCGTCAACGACGCGGTCGCGAAGCTGTTTGCGGACTCCCCGACATCGAGCGGAGCCGACGTGGGCAACCTCTTGAATGTCGAGTTGATCGAAGCTGCCGACGTCAGCAACGCGATAGCCTGGCTGGTTTCGGATCAGGCTCGATACGTCACAGGTATCGCGTTGCCGGTCGACGCCGGGTTCACGGCCAAATAGACGCCGGATACACCGGCTGCGTCGCCGTCGATCAGTCGACGGTCGGCGCCCACTGCACGCCGTTGATGTGCCCACCACCGTCGACGAAGAGGGTGTTGCCGGTGACGTAACGGCTGTCGTCACTTGCCAGGAAGGCCGCAACGGGGCCGATGTCGTCGAGGGGATCGCCGATCCGCCCCATCGGGTTCTGTGCGGCCATCACTGCCACGTTCTCCGGATTGGCTTCGGCGACACGCTTGTACGCCGCACTCTGCGCACCGGGACAGATGACGTTGCAGTTCACCTGCTTGGGAGCCCACTCGCGGGCAGCAGTGCGAGTCAGGGTTCGCAATGCTTCCTTCGCCGCGTTGTACTGCACCGAGTACATGTGAGCATTCACGCCGTTGAGGCTGCACATGTTGATCACGCGGCCCGTGCCGTGACGCTCCAGTTCCGGCAGGGCAGCCTGCATCGCCCAGAATGCCGCCATCACTGCCATGTCGAAACCGCCGCGCAACTGCTCGTCGGACATCTTCTCGAGCCGAGCGAAACCGAAAGTCCGCCAAGCATTGTTCACCAGGATGTCGAGGCGTCCGAACCGCTCGACGGACTTGTCGACCATGGCAACAACCTGAGCTTTGTCAGTGACGTCGGTTCGGACGAATTCCGCCTCCGCGCCCCATTCGTCCCGCAACCACTGGGTGGTTTCGAGGCCCGCTGCCTCGTCGATCTCGGCAACCAACACCGACGCGCCTTCACGCGCGAACGCGCCCGCCACTCCGCGCCCGATGCCCATACCGGCACCGGTGACCACTGCTACACGTCCGTCGAGCTTGCCCACTGGGCCCTCCTTCGTCAGAACCCCTACCTGGGGCGCGGCACGGTCTTGTCGATGAACAGTCCCTCTACCGATACACACAATTCGCCGTCCGCAGTTTTGATCTCACCGACGGTGTGAATCTTGCGGCCGTCCTTGGACAGGAATTTGCCGCTGATCGTGAGTGGCTCGAACAGCGGAGTCGGGCGATGGTACCGAGTGCTCAATTGTGCTGTCATGCCGGAATTTCCACCCCAGGCGTTCGCGACGCCGAGAACGTGATCGAGCAGCAGCGCCGAAACACCGCCGTGCACATGGCCGGGAGGGCCCTGGTACGGCAGCGTCAACGTGACCACTCCCTGCACCGACCCGTCAGCGAGCCCTTCCAGTACGAGCGGCGGCGCAATGGCGTTCTCGGGGCCGGTCACGGGGTCGTGACGAGTCACGCCCTCACCGTTCCACATGTCGATCAACCGCTCGGCCACCTCGGGTGAGTGCTGTTCGAGATGCTCGGCAATGCTGTTGAGCTCCTCCGCAACCCGGTCCAAATTGGCGTTTCCGCGGTCGGTGCGCAGCATCGCGTCGACAACGCGACGCGCTGCTGCCGTGGCCCGGTCGACCGGGGCGTCCTGCGGCGGCGACGTCAGAATCGTGCCGCCCGGATGTGTCGCTGCTGTGGGGTGCGAACCGAGGTCCATCAGTTGATCTCCATTGTTGCGTGCGTGAGAACCGGGGAGTTCTCGCGTTCGGGGCACGTCGCCGCCAACGTCAGTGTGTTGCCGTCCTGCCATACCGAGGTGGTGATGGATTCGCCGGGGAAAAGCGAACCGGCAAACCGCACCGAGTAGTTCTTCACCCGCGTCGGATCTCCGTCGAGAATCCCGTCTACCACGGCCTTGCAGACGATGCCGTACGACGCGAGGCCGTGCAGAATCGGTGCATCGAAGCCCGCCATCTTCGCGAAGGAGGGATCAGCGTGCAGCGGGTTCATGTCTCCACTGAGTCGGTACACCAGCGCCTGTGAGGGACTCGTGCTCGACGTCAGTACCTTGTCGGGCGCTCGATCAGGCACCCCGGCAACAACTTCGGGCCCGGTGTTGCCGCCGAATCCACCTTCGCCGCGCGCCCAGATCTGCATTCCGGTGGTCCATAACGGATTCCCGTCCAGGTCCTCGGCCGCCGTCTCGAGAACGATCACAGCTGCCTTTCCCTTGTCCCAGACATCGGCGACCCGAGAGGAAATACGGGCAGCACCCGTCGACGGGATGGGCGCGTGAAGTGCCAGCGACTGCCCACCGTGCAGGATCTTTCGCAGATCGATGTCGATTCCCGGCATACTCATCGACGGTGCGGGCAGTACACCCGCCGAAACTCCCTGGCCTGCAACCATTGCAAACGTCGGGAGTACCTTCAGCCCCTTTTCGTACACCCAGGTCAGTTCAGCGGGATCGAGAGCATTCACCCCTGCCCCGAGTCCCAATTGGTAGAGCATGACGTCGCGATCGGTCCACGACGCCTCGCGCACAGTCGGTTCGGCGGCCAACGCCACCTCGAGATCGATAGCCATCAGTTCTCCAAAGTTCCGGCTCGGTAGACCGTCACGACGCACGCGCCGCCCAGTCCGAGGTTGTGTTGCAAGCCAATACGAGCGCCTTCGACCTGCCGCGCATCCGCGGTCCCGCGGAGCTGCCACGTGAGTTCGGCGCACTGCGCCAAGCCCGTCGCGCCCAGCGGGTGTCCCTTCGAGATCAAACCACCCGACGGGTTGACGACCCACTGGCCGCCGTACGTGGTCGCGCCGGATTCGACGAGCTTTCCGCCTTCTCCGACCGCGCACATCCCCAGGCCCTCGTAGGTGATGATCTCGTTGATCGCGAAGCAGTCGTGCAGTTCGATGACGTCGACGTCATCGATGGTGATCCCGGCCTGCGCAAAGACCTGCTCTGCCGCAGCTGCCGTCATCGGCGCGCCGACCACGTCGATCATCGACTTCTCGGCGAACGCTGCCTCGGTGTCAGTGGTCAACGCCTGTGCGACGATTTCGATCGCCCGGTCTTCGAGGCCGTGCTCACGCACGAACTTCTCGCTCACGACGATCGCGGCTCCGGCGCCGTCCGAGGTCGGCGAGCACTGCGAACGTGTCAGCGGCTCGTGAATCATCTTGTCGCCGAGTACCTGTTCGAGGGTGTACTCGTCACGGAACTGTGCGTACGGATTGTTCACCGAATGCTTGTGATTCTTGACCGCCACCGCTGCGATCTGCTCGACCGTGGTGCCGTACTTCTTCATGTGCTCGACGGCAGCGTTACCGAACAGCTGAGCTGTCATCGGCGATCGGGCGAACCCGTAATCCTCGACCATGATCTTCAGCTGAGAGTCCAAGGTCGTGACCTTGGGCATCTCACCGCTACCGGTCAACGCCGTTTTGGTCATCTTCTCGAAGCCGACGGCCAAGGCGCACTCGGCTTGTCCGGCCTGGACCCACTCGCGCGCCATCATCAGCGCCGTCGAGCCGGTCGCGCAGTTGTTGTTGACGTTGAAGATCGGAATGCCGGTCAGACCGGTCTCGTAGAGAGCTCGCTGTCCTGCTGTCGACGCGTTGAACACGTAACCGACCGCAGCACGCTGAATCTGGCCGTAGCCGATCCCGGCATCGGTCAGGGCATTCGAGACGGCTTCGGTCACCATGTCCGGGTATTCCCAGTCGCGGGTCTCGATCTTCTCGAACTTGGTCATGCCGACGCCGATGACGAAGGTGCGATTGCTCATGTGCAGGTCACTTTCCCGGTTCAGGGTCGCGAGGCAGACCCAGGATTCGCTCACCGATGATGTTGAGCTGAACATTGGTTGTACCACCCGCGATGGACATGCACTGCGAGTTCAAGAACATCTGGGTTGCAGACATCCGATGCTGTTCGCCCAGAAGTGAACTCGGTCCGGCCCACTCCATTGCCACGTCCCAGACCTGCTGGATGTGCTCGACACCGATCAGCTTCGCCACCGAGGATTCGGCACCCGGCTGCGCGCCGGTGAGCGAGCGCAGCGTGGTGCGCAGACCGAGCAGACCACCGGATTGCGCGTCGCACAGCACCTTTCCGAGCACGGTCAGCTGCTCGTCGTCGATGCCACCGGGCAGTCCGTCGACCAGGCTCAGAAGAGTCTCGCCACCCGATCCGAGCGACGAGTCGTTGGACAGCGAGACACGCTCGTTGGCCAGCGTGGTGCGAGCGAGCTTCCAGCCGTCGCCTGGCTCGCCGACCAGGCACTCGTCGGGAACGAAGACGTCGTCGAAGAAGACTTCGTTGAACAGTGCTTCACCGGTGATCTCGCGAAGCGGGCGAATGTCGAGGCCGCTGTTCTTGATGTCGATCAGGAAGTAGGACAGACCCTTGTGCTTGGGGGCGTCGGCGTCGGTGCGCGCGAGGCAGATTCCCCAGTGCGCGTCGCGTGCCATCGACGTCCACACCTTCTGGCCCTGCAACTTCCAGCCACCGTCGACCTTGGTGGCCTTTGTACTCAGCGCGGCGAGGTCGGAACCTGCGCCGGGCTCGGAGAAGAGCTGACACCAGACGATGTCGCCGCGCAGTGACGGCGGGACGAACTTGGCGAGCTGCTCTTCGTTGCCGTGCGCGATGAGCGTCGGGATGACCCAGTTGCCGATGATCATGTCGTGCGGCTTGATCTTCGCAGCGCGCAGTTCTTCGGCGATGACCAGCTGGCTGACGGCGTCAGCGGACTTGCCCCACGGAGCCGTGAAGTGCGGTGCGGTGTAGCCCTTTTCCGCGAGGTACGTCTTCTGCGCGGCACCTTCGAGTTCGAGCGCAGGACCGAGCTCGGCGCGAACGTCGGCGCGGACCGCCTCGGCCTCGGGCGGCAGCTCGACGCTGAGCACGCGACGGGTTCCGGCAATGGTCAGCTCGGCAACGCGACGACGCCAGGATGCCGTGGAACCCAGCAGAATTCGCAGGGACTGCGCGCGGCGCAGGTACAGGTGCGCGTCGTGCTCCCACGTGTAGCCGATTCCGCCGAGCACCTGGATGCAGTCACGCGTGACGGAGAAGCCAGCCTCGAGGGCCGTGGCTCCGGCGACGGCTGCTGCGAGAGAAGCCTCTTCGGCACCGACGCCGTTGGCGGGAGTCAGCGCACGCGCAGCGTCCCAAGCGCAGACGCGTGCCTGCTCGGAAAGCGCGAGCATACGTGCAGCCTTGTGCTTGACACCCTGGAACTGGCCGATCGGGCGACCGAACTGCTGACGTACCTTCGCGTAGCCGGCCGACGTCGTAACTGCCCAGTCGGCCAAGCCTGATGCCTCGGCCGCGAACAGTGTTGCGGCAATGTCGAGTACACGCTGGGTATCGATGGTGAGGATCTCGGAATCGGTGAGCACCAAACCGTCGACGGTGACCTCGGAGTTACGACGCACGACGTCGTAGCTGGCCAAGTCCGTGACCTCGAGGCGGTCACGTCCGAGCAGAACGAATCCGCTGTCCGTCGCGAGGAGGAACAGGTCAGCGACATGGCCGCCGAGAATAAGGCTGGACGTTCCGCTGAGGGTGGTGTTGTCGCCGTCGCGGGTGATCTTCAGCGAACCCGGCTGCAGTGCAACAGCTCCGAGCGTGCTGCCATCCACGAGCGTCGGCAGTCTGTCCGTTTCTCCGGCATCGCTGAGAACAGCGCTGACCACTACCGTCGGCAGGAACGGTCCGGGAACCATCGAGCGTCCAAGTTCCTCGACGACGATGGCGAGTTCGACCAATCCGTATCCTGCGCCGCCGAATTCCTCGGCTACGTGTAGTCCGAGAAGCCCCTGCTCGGCAAGCCCGTTCCAGAGTTGGGGGCGAGTTTCGACCTTCGCCTCGACGGCTTCACGGACGACGGTGGGTGTTGCGTGACGCGCCGCCCAGCCCCGTACGGAGTCGCGGAGGTCACGATCTTCTTCACTCAATCCAATAGTCATGTCTACCTCGTCAATTCGACAGTGTCAGTACGGGTCAGATGCGTTCGATAATGGTGGCGGTCGAGAGAGCGCCACCGGCGCACATCGTGACCAGAGCCGTCGACTTGTTCGAGCGCTCGAGTTCGTGCAGCGCAGTGGTGATCAGACGAGCGCCCGTGGAACCGACGGGATGTCCGAGCGCGATCGCACCACCGTTGACGTTGACCTTGGACAAGTCTGCGCCGTGAACCTGCGCCCAGGAGAGCACGACCGAGGCAAAGGCTTCGTTGATTTCGACGAGATCGATGTCGTCCAAGGTCATTTTGGCCTTGTCGAGCACCATCTGGGTGGACTCGATCGGCCCGTCCAGGTGATAGAAGGGATCGGATCCGACCATGCCGGACGCGACGATCCGCGCGCGGGGCTTCAATCCCAGTTCCTGTGCGCGCTCTTCGCTCATCAGCAGTACCGCAGCCGCGCCATCACTGATCTGCGACGAGTTGCCGGCGGTGTGGATATGGCCTTCGATGACCGGCTTGAGCCCAGCCAGCGCTTCTGCCGTCGTCTCACGCAGTCCCCCGTCGCGAGTGACAGTGGCGATCTCACCGGTAGGCACGCCTTCCTTGTCCACCACGGGAGCCTTGACGGGCACGATCTCGCGGTCGAAGCGTCCTTCTGCCCAAGCCTGAGCTGCGCGGCGCTGCGATTCCAGACCGAACGCGTCGACGTCGGCGCGCGTGATCCCACGCTTCTCGGCAATTCGCTGCGCGGAGGTGAACTGGTCACCCATGTCGATGGTCCAGTCGTCCGGGTACGGGTTTCCCGTTCCCGGTGCGTTTGCCTGACCCAGGAACACACGGCTCATAGCCTCGACGCCGCAGCCGATACCGGCCGAGATCTGACCAGACGAAATCAGGCCGGAAATCAAATGCACTGCCTGCTGGGCGGATCCACAGGCGCAGTCGATAGTGGTTGCCGCGGTGCTGTACGGCAATCCGGCGTGCAGCCACGCCTGCCGCGTGACGTTGTTGGACTGCTCACCTGCCTGGGTGACACAGCCGCCGATGATCTGTCCGATGTCTTCCGGTGCGACGCCTGCCCGTTCGAGAACGCCGAGCTGCGCTGCTCCCAGAATCTCGGCGGGGTGCAGTCCCGCCAGGGCGCCGCGACGACGGCCGATCGGTGTCCGAGCGGCCTCGACGATGACTGCATGACCCATGATGTTCGCTCCTTCGTGGAGTTTTCGGTCGGTGAGCTGGCTCACCGTCTAATTTTCTGTAATTTATTCTATTAATGATGTCAGGGCAATGTCCGGATTGACATCAACTCTCAACTGATGCGGATTCAAAAATAGAATTGATTTCAATTTTGCAAACATGACGAACCCTCCCCAGAGAGGGGCGAAGTCACGTCAGTGCCGTGAGAGATTCACCAGAAGCAGGTCGCATCCCTTGCGGATGTCGTACTCCGCATCGGGGATGGAGATTCGACCGTTGAGGCACGATTGGATGACCCCGAACCACAGCTGCATCAGCAGACGCAACCCGGTGTTGTCTTCCTCGGTGGGGTTCTCGATCCCGGCCGCATCGAGAATGATCTGCCGGAAGCCGCGATCGATCTTTCCCACGTCCGGCACCGTCGCGACGTTGGCGGTACTGGACGACTGCAGCATCGCAGTCGAGAGAGCCGGCCGACGCAGTAACCCGCGAGTCGCGCGAACCAATACCTCGTACACCGCATCCTGCGGATTGTCCGACTGAACCTGATGCCTGACAAAGCTGGCACCGATCTGGTCGATCTGCTCGACCATCACAGCGACGAAGAGGTGCGTCTTCGAGGGGAAATAGCGATAAAGAGTGCCGATGGCCACGCCCGCCCGCTTGGCGACCTCGTGCATCTGTACCCGTGAGAGTTCCTTCTCGGTCCCCAATTCGGCCGCCGCTTCCAGCATCCGCACATGGCGCGCCCGCTGCTCGTCCGAACTGGGCTCTGCAGCGTCCCTGACCTCGGCAATTCTCGGCAACGTCGCCCCCATCATCGATTCTGTGTCCCGGTCGCGAACGACCTCGCCAATTCTCTCATCTCGACCACCCATCTCGGCATATTGCCCGCTCAGTGGGACCTGGCATGGCCTTCTCTCCCCGTGCGGTATTCCGTGGACACCCCACCCTCTTGGAGTTAGGACGCAATGATGCAGGACTGGACCACCGAGTGCGACGTGTTGGTAGTCGGCTCCGGCGGCGGCGCGCTGACCGGCGCATACACCGCGGCAGCTCGAGGATTGACGACGATCGTCCTCGAGAAAACCGATCGCTTCGGCGGAACTTCCGCGTACTCGGGCGCATCCATCTGGCTGCCGGGAACCCAAGTACAGGAACGTGCGGGACTCCCCGACTCAACGGAGAACGCACGCACCTATCTGCGCGCATTGCTCGGCGACGCCGAGTCCGAGCGCCAGGATGCCTATGTCGAGACCGCTCCCGATGTCGTCGCACTACTCGAGCAGAACCCGCACATCGAATTCGAGTTCCGTGCGTTCCCCGACTACTACAAGGCCGAAGGCCGGATGGACACGGGACGCTCCATCAACCCTCTCGATCTCGATCCCGCCGACATCGGTGACCTCGCCGGCAAGGTGCGTCCGGAACTCGACCAAGACCGCACCGGTCAGGATCATGCTCCCGGCCCGATGATCGGTGGGCGCGCACTGATCGGCCGACTGCTGGCCGCAGTCCAGAGCACCGGTAACGCAGAACTTCGTACCGAATCCATCCTCACCTCCCTGATCGTGGAGGACGGTCGGGTTGTCGGCGCCGAGGTCGAATCCGGCGGCGAAACCCAGCGAATCAAGGCGAACCGCGGTGTGCTGATGGCAGCGGGCGGCATCGAAGGCAACGCCGAGATGCGTGAGCAGGCCGGCACCCCCGGCAAAGCGATCTGGAGTATGGGTCCCTTCGGCGCCAACACCGGTGACGCGATCTCCGCCGGAATTGCTGTCGGTGGCGCAACCGCTTTGCTCGATCAGGCGTGGTTCTGCCCCGGCGTCGAGCAGCCGGACGGCAGCGCCGCATTCATGGTCGGCGTTCGCGGCGGACTCGTCGTCGACAACGCGGGCGAGCGTTACCTCAACGAGTCTCTCCCGTACGACCAGTTCGGCCGGGCCATGGATGCGCACGACGACAACGGTTCTGCAGTGCCGTCGTTCATGATCTTCGACTCGCGCGAGGGTGGCGGACTACCTGCCATCTGCATCCCGAACACGGCGCCCGCCAAGCACCTCGAGGCCGGAACCTGGGTCGCCGCCGACACTCTCGAAGAACTCGCCGCCAAGACCGGACTGCCGGCCGACGCATTGCGCAGTACTGTCGAAAAGTTCAACGATGCCGCAAAGCTGGGAGTCGACGAAGAGTTCCATCGCGGCGAAGACCCGTACGACGCATTCTTCTGCCCACCCAACGGCGGCGCGAATGCGGCACTGACGGCGATCGAGAACGGTCCGTTCTACGCGGCCCGCATCGTCCTCAGTGACCTCGGCACCAAGGGCGGATTGGTCACCGACGTCAACGGTCGAGTCCTGCGTGCCGACGGCAGCGCCATCGACGGCCTGTACGCCGCCGGCAACACGAGCGCGTCACTGAGCGGCCGCTTCTACCCCGGTCCTGGCGTTCCGCTCGGCACGGCCATGGTCTTCTCGTACCGAGCAGCCCAGGACATGGCGAAGTAACCAGCACAACGAGGACGTGGGGCAGGCAATGTCAGAATCACCTGCCCCACACTCTTTCGCACGGCGACGCGATTTTGTATCACTCCAGGTCGATACCGGGCAACCCGTCCACACTCTTCGCGTTCTTCTCGGCGCGATAGGCGATGAGCCGCTCCGGCCCCCTCTTCTCCGCTACGCGGTCGAGCACGTCACGATCGGATTGGTAGTCCATCAGCGGTACTGCGTATCCGCACGAATCCGAAATGCGCGTCAGATCGACCACGACGATCGACCGCAGCCCCGGGTGCTCAGGGAACCTACCGACAAGCTCGTTGAACGGTTCCGACCCTGCAAGCAGAACGTGTCCGTGACCGTGCAGTCGTACGATCTTCGGTGGTCCGTCAAACGCCATGAACATCAGTGTTATTCGCGAGTTCTCGCGCACGTGCGCGATGGTTTCCACACCGCTGCCGGTGAGGTCGAGGTACGCCACCCGGGTGGATGTCAGCACCACAAACGATCCGACTCCCCCTTTGGGTGAGCAATTGACCAACCCGTCAGCAGACAACGGTGCGGTGGCAACGACGAACAGCGGTTGAGCCTGCAACCACGTGGTGAGCTTTTCATCGATGCCTTCGTAGACGCGCCCCATGTCGAGAGTGTAGTTCGCGCCGACTGGACGTCACGGGGCAGACGCTGCGGCGGCTCGAATCTCCTCACACATCGCTGCGAAGACGCGGTCGTCGGCGGGATTCGCCGGCACCGCCAGTGCAATGCCGTCGCAGAGACTCGCGTATTTCGAACTCAGCACCTCGGGGAGTTCGGCGTAGGTGCATTGCGTGACCAGCCTGTCGAGAACATCGTCGGTGAGGACGTCAGGTAGTCGAGCCCAATCACCTGCCCGCGCCATCACTGTCAGTTCTTCCCCGACCTCGGATAATCCGAGGACCTCCAGCGCGACTCGGTACGCCCGAGTGGAGTAGAGAAAGGCAAGTTCACTGCGCACCGCTTCTCGTTGAGCAAGTATCGCGGCAGGATCTTTGCCGGTGATCATCTTCGGAACGGCAATCAGTCGCGGCTTCCTTCCTCCTGCCGTCAACGATGGAATGATCCTCTCCGCGAGCACCTTCGGATGGGAGCTGGTGGGGTGAGAAACAAAACCGTCGGCGACGGCTCCCGCCAGTGAGCACATGCGAGAGTTCACTCCCCCGGTCCAGATCTCCGGAGCCGGAACATCGAGCGGCCCCGGATTGAAGTAGGGCTGCAGCCGGTCGAAGGTATAGTGCGTTCCCGCATGGTCGAGTTCACCACCCTCCTGAAACACTCGGAAGATCTCGCGTACAGCGCTGACGTAATCACGCAGTTGCGCAACAGGATCCGTCCACGGCATCGAGTACCGCCCGACGATGTTCCCACGCACCTGCGTCGCAAGCCCCAGTTGAAATCGCCCACCCGAGAAACCCGCAAGATCCCAGGCAGCCAAAGCCGTCACCATGGGACTGCGCGCAAACGCGACAACCATCGACGTCCGAACAGTGAGAGTACTGCTGTGCTCGACGGCCAGGGCCGCCACCGCAAACGGATCACGAATGGTTTCGGAGATGTGCACCGTGTCGAAACCAAGGTTCTCGATGCGTCGGACGTGCTGAGCTACCTGCCGCAGCGGAGTGTCGGCAGGTAGCGAGGTCACCAATTCCATATCAGATCAAAGGCTCCAGGCGAATCGACAGCAGCTTTCCTTCGGTAGCCACCTTGCGAGCGTGTTCATTGAAATCCGGGGCGGCACAAACGAACAGGGTACGACCGTCGGAACCGCCGAGTCCGCAAGCGAAGACACCGCTGTCGAAGGCAATTTCGTCGACTATCTCCCCGCTGGCGCCCACATGAAGAACACGGCTTCCGAGGGCATCGGCCACCCACATCGAATCGTCTCCGTCGATACAACACCCGTCCGCCGCAACGACGATCTGAGCGAGGGTGGTCTCCCTCTCGGGTCCACCAGGCACCGGCCCGAACGACGCCCAGTCGCGGCGTTCACCCAGAGAGCCGTCGGCCTGGACGGCAAACACACTGATTCGATTTCCCAGCGTTTCGTCCACGAGCAGATCTCCGGTCGACGTCAGAGCCATTCCGTTGGGGAAGTGGAGATCTCGCGCGACGACGTGCACCGATCCGTCCGGGTCGACGCGGAGGAGATCTGCCGTCTCGACGGGGGCCAGGTTCATCAGATCGAACCCGAAGTTGCCCACGTACGCTCGTCCCTGTGCGTCGACCAGCATGTCGTTGACGTTGGCACTGACGTACTCGGACAAGTCTGCGTGCACCACCAACTCGCCATCGGATTCTCGCCGCAGAATCTTCTGGTCCCGCATGGAGACGACCAGTAATCTGCCGTCCGGAAGCCACCCCAGCCCGGACGGCTGCCCTGGAACCTCCGCCTCGACGCGTATGTCTGTCCCGTCCTCGCAGGCCGAAATCACCTGGTAGGTGTAGAAGTCCGATACCCAGATCCGGTTCTCGTGCCAGCGCGGGCATTCGAAGTAGGTGTATCCCTCGAGAACTACCGCAACTTCTGGTGCCATCAGGCTCTCCTGCGTCGGTGACGAATGGACTATCAGCCCCATTCAATCACCGGCACCGCTGTCGCGGTGTCCGATTCCCGACTAGTCGCCGGCGCGAACTTCGTCCAACACGTCGAAAGCGGATTCCCATCCGTCGTACACATTCCCGTCACCCTTGAATCCCGGAATTCCTACCAGGTGGAAGGTCATTTCGGTTTTGTCACCCCGTTCTGCGAGCGTGACCGTTATCCGAGGTGCGGCATCCACCGGATCACTCGGATTTCCCCAGGTGAAGACCAGCCTCTTCGGCTCGTCGACCTCGAGATAGGTTCCGCCGGTGGGGTACTCGGCTCCGTTCTCGTCGTTGATCATCAGGTAGCGGTACGTTCCGCCAACCCGGGGGTCGATCGTGACGTACTCCCGAGGACTGCTGACACCCTTCGGATGCCACCAGCGCGCCGCCTCGTCGGGGTCGGTCCACGCCTGCCAGACAAGGTCGCGCGGCGCATCGAAGATCCGGGTGATGGTGAATTCTGCAGTGGCATCGACGTTCTGGTCACTCATTGTCCTTCTCCTTCTTCGGTCGACGTTGCTTCAGCTCACGTAGACGCTCGTCGAGGAGGTCGAAGCGTTCGTTCCAGCCTCGCCGGTGTTCGTCGACCCAGGCGCTGGCGTCGTCGAGACCCTCTGCGCGAAGGGTGCACGTGCGCCATTGCGCGGTGGCGGTTCGTTCGATGAGACCGGCTCGCTCGAGCACCTTCAAATGCTGAGAGATGGCGGGTCGACTCATTTCGAACGGCTCGGCCAACTCACCGACGGTCATCGAACCATCAGTGAGGCGAGAGAGCATTTCACGCCTCGTCGGGTCGGCCAATGCGCTGAACACTGCATCGAGTCGGCCACTTCGCTCGTCCATGTAAGCAACTCCTTAATTAAGGAATAGCTTAAACATAGGACTCGACATCTTGCGCGTCAACCCTTTCAGCTCCAGGTATATCGAAGCCGCTCGACGGTTGTCGCCTCGTCCATCTGGGAGAAAGTCTCGCGCTCAACTCCCTTCACCGACACCATCGCTTCGATGATCGACTCCCCGAAGATTTCCTTCGCCACCGAGGAGGAGTTGAACTTCTGCACTATCTCGCGCAGATCGGTGGGGACTCGGGTCACCCCGCGCTCATCACGTTCCGCCTCCGTGAGAGTCGACGGGTTCACCACAATTTCCGGCGGCAATGGCGAGGCATTGCCGATACCGATATGCGAAAGGCCAAGTATCGCAGCGGTCGCCAGATACGGGTTGGCCGATGGATCGACGATTTTCACTTCGGCGTTGGCGCCGTGTGGATTCGACGGTGACTCTGCGCAGAACCTCAGTGCCGCTTCCCGGTTCTCGAGCCCCCAACAGACGTAGGCCCCCGACCAATTGTCCGGTCGCAGCCTGACCCCGGAGAGCGGTGAGGACGCAAAGACGGCCGTGAATTCCGTGAGGTGAGAGAGGATTCCACCCAAAGCTGATGATCCTTTGTCGGTCATCCCGTACTCCTGCCCGCCACCGGAGAAGACGGGCCGCCCACCTGAGTTCAACGAAAAGTGCTGGTGTGCACCGTTCCCTGTACCTCCGATCGTAGGTATCGGTGAAAACGAGGCCGCCAATCCGTGGGCTCTGGCAGTGCGGCTGATCAAGATCCGGGCCAGTATCACCAGGTCGGCAGCCTGAACAGGAGTTGCCGGAGCGATGGAGATCTCGAATTGATCCGGTCCGTACTCTGCATGAACTTGCTCGATATGAAGTTGTGCGCGTTCGGCATTGCGCAGAAGGTCCTTGAGGAAGTCCTCGCGGCGCAGGACTGCACCTAACCCGTACGCCGACCACGCTCCGTTGCACGCATCACCGAAAAGAGTGAACTCGATCTCGTGACCCACCCGAGCTTCCAGTCCGTCGGCGGCAAGCCGCGCCACGACGGCAGTGAGTGCGGACCGAGTACACACGGCAGCCGTCGCACCGTCTTGCTCGTGCAACGTCGCCGGCGCCCACGACACGCCCCCGCCGAGATCACGGAGGTCGGAGCGGTCGATACGCAACCGGAGATCACCCACGACGGAAAAGGAATCGGTGAAGGCAATCCGATCGTCGCTACAGAAGACGTTCCAGCTCGGTGAGACTCCCGCACCGGCTTTCTCGAAGACACCGGTTCGGCCGGCCGGCATCACCTTCGCGCGCGCGACACCCGCCATGTCGACGATCGAGCCGATGGTCAGAGCCGGTACTTCCCTCATCCAAAGGCAAATACCCCACCCGGTGACGCGCCAACCCGTCAGATCAGGTTGTCCTCCACCGGCAGTCCGAACGCCGCCCGGCCGTAGAGCGCCAACGCGCGCTCGGGTTCGTTGGCAACGTGAACGCTGCCCGCATGAACGTCACGCCACGCACGCTCGATCGGGTTTCCGCGAGAGAGGGAGTTCCCGCCTGCCGTCTTGAAAAGCATGTCGATCGCTTCCACCGAGCGTTCCGTCGCACGAACCTGATCACGACGCGCACGCAGCCTCATCGAGAGTGGGAGCTCCTGACCGGCCACAGCAAGTTCGTACATCTCCCGGATATTGCGATCCATCTGCAGAATCGCAGCATCGATCTCCGACGACGCACGTGCGACGGCGACCTGAGCGAACTGATCCTCGCTGAACCGTCCACCACCCAAACTCAGACGGACGCGCTCACGCATCACGTCCAGGTACCCCTCGTAACAACCGGCGACGATGCCCACACACGGAGCGGCAACCGTCGAGGTGAAGATACTCCCGAACGGAAGCTTGTACAGCGGACCAGGATTGACTGCTTGGCCTGGGCCGCGAAGTTGTGCGGTCTCGTAGTTGCGCTTCAATCGGTGCTCGGGAACGAAGGCCTTGTCGACCACGATCTCGTTGCTCGCGGTGCCGCGCATCCCCACGACATCCCAGACATCTCGGATCTCGTAATCCGTACGCGGCACCAACACCGTCATGAAATCGACGGGACGACCATCCATGCCGACCACCATCGCGCCCAGCAATGCCCAACTCGCGTGATCACAGCCGGAAGAGAAGCCCCACTGGCCCGACAGTTCGTAACCACCGTCCACCGCCGTCAGTCGACCGACCGGCGCGTAGGCGGACGAGATGAGCGTCGTCTGATCCTCTCCCCACACGTCGGCCTGCGCTCGGTCGTCGAAAAGTGCAAGATGCCACGGGTGCACCCCCACCACCGACGCGACCCAACCGGTCGAGCCGCAGGCAGCCGAGATGGCCCTGACCACTTCGTAGAACTGAACCGGGTCGCTCTCGGCACCTCCGTATCTTTTCGGCGCCAGCATGGAGAAGACGCCGGCTTCGGACAGCTCCCGGATGGTCCGTTCGGAGATCTTGCGCGAATCGTCGACCTTCTGAGCGCGGGCCGCGATCTTCGGAAGCAGATCACGGACTGAACTCAGAACCTTGTTGACCATGGGAGACACTCCTCGCACCGAACCGTGAGGGAGCGGATCGGCAGATAGACATAACGGCTGCCCCGTCACGATATGTCGGTCACGCGTTCCGGTGATCGGAAGTCCCGGAGGCCGGGATCAGCCGCCGGATCCTCGCGCTCGCCGCTGGTCCCGGCCAGTGAGACGAGATCCCAGAGGCAATTCACGCTCCCCTAGCGTCGGGCGTCGACACTGCCCCTGGAAAGGACGGGACTCATCGTGACGATCACTCAGTCCGACAACGACGAGGTTCGCGAGATCCAAGCTGGAACCGCGCCTACACGCTTTGCGCGTGGATGGCACTGCATTGGACTCACGGAGTCCTTCAAGGACGGCCAGCCGCACTCCATCGAGGCGTTCGGCACCAAACTGGTCGTCTTCGCCGACAGTGAAGGCAACGTCAAGATCCTCGACGCGTACTGCCGTCACATGGGTGGCGACTTGAGCCAGGGCACCATCAAGGGCGACGCCATTGCCTGTCCGTTCCACGATTGGCGCTGGGGCGGCAACGGCAAGTGCCAGAAGATTCCGTACGCACGCCGCGTCCCCCCGCTGGCCAAGACGCGCGCCTGGCAGACCCTCGACCAGGACGGCATGCTCTTCGTCTGGCATGACCCCGAGGGCAACCCGCCGACCGACGACGTGGCTATCCCCCGCATCGAAGGCGCGCTCAGCGACGAGTGGAGCGACTGGGTCTGGTACACCACGACCGTCGACACCAACTGCCGTGAAATCGTCGACAACATCGTCGACATGGCGCACTTCTTCTACGTGCACTACTCCTTCCCGACGTACTTCAAGAACGTCTTCGAAGGCCACGCCGCAACGCAGTACATGCGCGGCGTCGCTCGCTCGGACATGCGTCCCCACGCAGCAGGCACCCCGAAGATGGTCGGCAGCAACTCGGTTGCCACGTACTTCGGCCCCTCCTTCATGGTCGACGACCTGACCTACGAGTACGAGGACTACAACGTCGACTCTGTGCTCATCAACTGCCACTACCCGGTCAGCGCTGACAAGTTCGTGCTCCAGTACGGCATCATCGTCAAGAAGTCGGATCGCTTCCAGGGTGAAGCCGCCGAGGCGATGGCCGCGAACTTCGGCACGTTCATCGCCAAGGGCTTCGAGCAGGACGTCGAGATCTGGAAGAACAAGACTCGCATCGAGAACCCGCTCCTGTGCGAAGAAGACGGCCCGGTCTACCAGCTCCGTCGCTGGTACGAACAGTTCTACGTCGATGTCGCGGACATCGCTCCCGAGATGACCGAGCGCTTCGAATTCGAACTCGACACCGCGCGACCCGTCGCAGCCTGGCAGAAGGAAGTCGAAGACAACCTCGCTGCAAAGAAGGCAGACGAAGATGCAGCCTCTTCAGTGCGCTGAGTGCAAGGCTCAGGTCCTGGTCCAGAAGAACAGTTGGGAACACACCACCGTTCAGTGGAGTGACCAGGCCCGCGCCCAGTGCCTCGAAATCGCCGACGACCGTGAATTCGGGCAGCGAGAGGGACGACCCGGTGCCCCTCGCAAGCAGTGCGGCGCCTTGATCGCGTCCATCGTGAACGCTGCAACAGCGGGCGAACTCGAGATCCTCAACGACGAGCCGGTGCCTCAGCCGATCGTCGACGACAGCGAACCCGTACCGACTCCGTTTCACTAGTCAAGCCAACATCTTTCGAAGAAGGTAGTAATGATCGATCCTCAGTACTACGGCCCGTGGGCAGTCATCGCCGGCGGTTCAGAAGGTGTCGGCGCAGGGTTCGCCGACGAGCTCAGCAAGATCGGCATCAACCTCGTTCTCATCGCCCGCAAGCCTGGCCCGCTCGAGGAGACCGCGGCCAAGGCACGCGCCAACGGCGTCGAAGTACGCACTCTCGCATTGGATCTGCTCGTTCCGGACGCGCTCGATCAGATCAAGGCTGTCACCGACGACGTCGAGGTTGGTCTCCTCATTTTCAACGCCGGCGCCAACAGCTACGGCCACGAGTTCGTCACCGGAGATCTGACGGGATTTGCCGGAGTCATCGAGCTGAACATCAACAAGCAGCTCGAACTCTCGCACCACTTCGGCGGATTGATGAAGGATCGCGGACGCGGCGGCATCATGCTGCTCGGTTCGCTGGCCGGATTCATGGGCTCCGAGCACCAGAGCATCTACGCGGCGTCCAAGGCATTCGGGCGCATCTTCGCCGAAAGCCTGTGGCTCGAACTCCAGCCGTACGGCGTTCACGTCGTCGAGTTCATTCTCGGTGTCACTCGCACACCCGCTATGATTCGCGCGGGACTGAACTTCGACATCCCGGGCATGAACGTCGCAGAGCCCGATGATGTTGCACGTGAAGGTCTCGAACACCTTGCCGACGGCCCGATCTGGGTGGCTGCAGGAAACTACGAAGGCGCCAAGAAGCGCAGTGGCTTCCCCCGAGACAAGATGGTCAAGGGTGCTGCCGAAGCGATGCGCAAGCTGCTCAACCGCTGACATCTGCTGTGCGCCTTTATTAACCCCCCGACGTTAAGAAAGGCGCACAGCATGAGCATCGACATCACCACTCTTCTCGACGAACGCGAGATCACCCGCTCCATCTTCGAGTTCGCCCGAGCTATGGATGCGCGAGAGTGGGATGAACTCCACCGGATCATGACGCCGGACGCTACGGCAGAATTGGGCACCGGAACTCTGCGCGGACCCGCCGAGGTAGTGGCGTCCATCCGCTCGTTCCTCGACGAGTGCGGTCCCACCCAACATCTGATCGGTAACGTGCTGGTCGAGGTGGTCGGCGATCTCGCCACCAGCCGCTCCTATGTCAGCGACATGCATGTGGGCACCGGGAGCAAGGCTCACCTGAACTTCTTCACCCTCGGCGACTACCACGACTCATGGGCGCGGATCGACGGAAAGTGGCGAATGACGCACCGCACCAAGCATTCACACGCCAGTCAGGGATCCATCGAGGTTCTGGGCGCCGGCCCCAGCGGTTGGCGGAGCTGATTCAGCTCAACATCGACGAACGGCCGGTCGCGAGCGGACTCTTGCTGGTGAGTCCGCCGTCGACCACCAGGGTCTGCCCCGTCATGTAGCGAGATTCGTCCGAAGCCAGGTAGACCATGGCATGCGCGATGTCTTCGGGTTCGCCGAGGTAAGGCAGGGCGTTTGCCTGCTTCATGCCGTCGATGACATCAGCGGGGATGTTGTCCACGAGAGCGGGTGTCATGATCGCGCCCGGCGCTACGGCATTGCACCGAACACCGTTTGCTCCGTACTGGACTGCGATGTACTGCGTCAGACGAATGACTGCCGCTTTGGCGGATCCGTAGGCAGACTGCAGGGAATCCCCGATCAATCCACCTACCGAGGCCGTGTTGACGATCGATCCTCCACCGGCACTGTTCATGTGCGGAATGGCAAGTCGTGAAGCGACGACAGTGCTGCGGACGTTGAGCGACATCACGCGATCCCACTCGTCCAAGTCCATCCGGAGCAGGTCGAGATCCTTGCGCGGGTTACTACCGCCCACGTGATTACACAGGACGTTGATGCCGCCGAATTCGGTGACCGCCTTTTCGATCATCGCTGCCAGAGAGTCCTCGTTCATGACATCGACGCCGAAACCCACTGCATTGCCACCCGTCTCGCGAATCGCCACCGCCGCTTCCTCTGCACGCGCAGGATCGAGGTCGGCGACCAGCACCTTGGCGCCCTCTGCCGCCATGAGTTGTGCTGCTGCACGCCCGATTCCACTTGCGGCGCCTGTAATCACTACATTCTTGCCTTCGAGCCTGTTCATATCTGTTCCTTTCGCGGAGAATCGCCGTACCCGGATCTCACGTGCCCGGAGTTGACAGCTCGGCGATTGCCCGATCACTACCAGTCAACGCAGGATCGACAGCCTCGTCCAACTTTCTTGAATGAACTCACAAGTACGTGACCACGGCCCGCGCACCTGCTACACCGCCGAAATCGAGTGGCGACGGAAGACCTCACTGTGCTGAAGTGGCACTATGCAGAATTCTGTTCGACCGCTGTCCATCGACGACCTCGACCGTGCCGCCGAGGTTCTCGGCGAGGCGTTTGCCGACTACCCCTGGACGAACTGGTGCGTCGCCGAAGACTCCCACGTGGAACGCGTCGCGACTCTGCAACGGATCTACCTCGAACACCTGGCACTACCGTTCGGGCGTTCCTACATAGACGATTCCGGCAACGGCGTCATCGCAGTCCTGCCGCCGGACACTCCAGAGCCTGATGAAGCGACCGTCGAGAAGATCGTCGAACTGCACGGAGATCGGTTCGAGCGCGTTCTTCAGGCTGACGAACAACTGTCTGCGCTTCCCGTCCCCGACAACGCGTGGTCGTTGGCAACGATCGGTACGACGCCGCGCTCACGCGGAACCGGATTGGGTTCTGCGCTACTGAAACATGCTTTGGCGGAACTGGATCGAACCGAACAGAATTGCTGGCTCGATACGTCGACCGAACGAAATCTACCGCTGTACCAACGGTTCGGTTTCACGATCGTCGGCCAGACCTCGCTCCCCGACGGACCGGACGTATGGCGGATGCATCGACTTCAGGGCTGATTGTTCGACTTCAGCACTCGCCGAATCATTTTCGACAACGACGCGTATTGGGTGATCGTGTTGACGGCGATCCACCTCGAGACCGGCCACGTCCGGGTCCACGAGAAAACCCCGACCGACAGCAGTTGATCATCGTCAAGGGCCTCGATGTAGTTGCGCAATATCGCAACAGCAGCTCCCAAGCGGTCACGAAGCTCCTGAGCCGGAATGTCGATGCTCGCGTCGACAACCGACTGGTTCAGTGCGGGTGTTTGCGTCCACTTGTAACCCGCCGCCGGCGTCTGCGGAGCCTCGTCTCGCAGCCCGGCACCTATCCACTCTGCGACGGCCTCTGCCCACCAGACACGCACAGCGAGTACGTCGTGCACCGTCCACGCGTCGACGGCAACGACGTCGAACGCATCGGCCTCGGCGACGCCGTCGAGTAACGCTTCGAGTTTCGAATACGCCGAGTCCAGCTCGCTCACCAGTTCTTCGCGTGACCAGGTCTGCGCCACAATGCCTCCGAACGATCAGTGGAGAAGAAAGAAGCGGGACCATCTCGACTCGATGGCCCCGCCTCCAACTTTAACGTCCTCCCGGATTCAGTTCAGCTCACCCAAGAACCTTCCGAGGTTCTCGGCGATTTCCTTCGACCTGGTGTGGTGCAGGTAGTGGTCTCCGTCCAGCAAGATCACCTCTCCGTGATCGACGGAGGCTGCCTGCCCCTCGTGCAGCTCTGTCCAGCCCTGAACTTCTGAATTGTTCACGGCGAACAACAGAATCGGAAGATCGGCTGGGAACGTCTTGCCGATTGCTTCAGCAAAGTTACTCGAAAGATGATCCATCTCGTTGAGATAGGTATCGCTGAAGTTGTTCTTCGCAGTCAACTGTCGCATCTCGTCCTTTGCGGCGGGATCGAGGTACTCGTCCGAGGCTTCACCACCGACGACCTTGGACAGCAATTCCGCCAAGCCCAATTGCCTTCCAACTCGGAGTGCGTCGATCGGGAATTTGGTATCCATGTTCGGCTGCCCTGGAACACTGCTGTCGATACCCACGAATGCGGTGACCTCGTCACGGTACTTCGCGGTGTAGTCCAGCGCATAGAGACCAGTGATCGAGTGCCCCATGAGGATGTATTCGTCAATTCCCAGCGACTGTACTGCCGTATGAATCTCTTCGACGATGTTCGCAGTCGTGCGGTCCTTGTCCGTTCCGTCACTGTAGCCGTAACCGAAGGGCTCGATCGTGACGACGCGGTAGTCGGGTGCGAGCTCGTTGACAAGCGGTGTGAAGTCGAGAATCGGTGCGGACGTTCCGAACCCGGGTAACAGCACTATGGTCTGATCGCCGTTGCCGCGGATCGAGTAGCTCATGTTCTTTCCGTCGACGGACACGAACTGGTTGCCCGTCTCCCCGGCCGGAACGCTCGCTTTGCTGGAGCCGACATTGAATACGAGCGCTATCGATACCAGCACAACCAGAACTACGGACACCGAAACAACCAGCTTCAGTGCAACGGTACGAATCTTCTTCATTCTCATCCTCATCTTCTCGGGCGTCGATACGGCTAGGAAAGGCTCGACATCGAGGCCGCACTGGTCTCGTCGAGCACACGCAACACGTTGTTGCCCATCAGCTTTGCCAAGTCCTCCGCGGACCAACCGCGTTCCGCCAGACGGTCTATCAACACCGCGAAACCGGATACGTCCTGCATACCGTCCGGAAAGTCGTCGAACCCATCGTAGTCACTGCCCAAACCGATGTGGTCGATGCCCGCGACGTCTCGGGCATGCTCGACGTGGTCGGCGAGATGGTCCACTGTCATCGCCGGTCGTGGGCCGACTCGCCCGCCTTTGAACCACTCGTTGTACTCGGCAGAAAGGAACATGGGTACAAAGGCGATCATGATGACCCCGCCGTTGTCCGCGAGCAGTCGCATGACGTCGTCGGCAACATTACGGGGGTGACCGCATAGCTGAGAGCACGACGAATGGCTGAAAATCACCGGCGCCGAAGACGTCTCGATGGCATCTCTCATCGTTTCCACCGAGACGTGCGACAGGTCGACGAGCACGCCGAGCCGATTCATTTCGCGCACGATCTCGCGACCGAAATCGGTCAGCCCGCCGTGTACTCGAGTGTCCGTCGCGGAGTCCGCCCACCCGGTGTTGTCGTTGTGCGTCAGCGTCATGTACCGAAGACCAAGGCGCGCCATCATTCTCAGGACACCGAGCGAGCTGCCGATGCTGTGACCGCCCTCCGCGCCCAACAAGGACGCGACCTTGCCCTCGCTCCAGATGCGACGCACGTCGTCACCTGTACGCGCGAATTCGAAAGTATCCGGATATCGCTCGATCATCCGGTACACGTAGTCGATCTGTTCGAGTGTGTACTGAACCGCCTCTGGCTCCGTCCGGTCACACGGGGTGTAGACCGACCAGAACTGCGCACCGACGCCGCCACGACCGAGTTTGTCGATGTCGGTTTGGAAGATGGAATCCTTCTCGAGATTCTCCACCGAGTATGCGGCAGTTTCGCGAGCCGTCCAGGCCAGATCGTTGTGACCGTCGATGACCGGCGCAAGGCCGTAAGCATCGAGTGCCGCGGGGTGATTCACGTCCGGAAAAGGAGCGAGAGGTTTCATCATGAGTTTTCCTCGAAAAGTAGTGCGGGCAGGTCGAGGGCCCTCATCGCCTTCGACCTGCCCGAGATTTCATTCAGCGGAGAGAATCGCCGCGACTAGTCGGAAATCTTCTTGAAAAGCCTTGTCATGTACAGATATTGCTCGCCATCGATCGTGAGATGAGCCATCTCACCCGAAGCGCTCTCGTTACTGATCAAGAACCTGGAGGCGGACAGAGGTACGACCTTGGTGGGCGGAGCCGGCGGCTCGCCGTCGATCTCGACCTTGGCGAAGTTCTGCACCTGGAATCCGCCGTCCTCGCCGCGCGTGAGTTCGATTCGCACGGTTGTCGATTCATAGGTTCCGAGAATGTGCGACAGGTCGATGTCTTCCGCATTCGGCTCGGACTTCGGTTCCGGCAGAACGAGATCGAGCTCCTGGGCGATCTCCTTCTCGATGTCGTGGGCCAGGGCGCCGCCGCCACGCGAGTTGGTCACCACGGCCATGGCGAGACCGAGCTCGGGGAAGGTGTGAAAACGAGTGATCTGGCCGATCGTCGCACCACCGTGCTGCGCGGACGTCACGCCGCCCCAGTCGGACAGGATCCAGCCGAGGCCCCAGGCCTGATCGACGCTCGAGACCGCGGTCAGGTCGAATTGCGGAGTGCGCATCAGGCGCGCGGATTCTTCGGACAGAATGCGTTCACCCGTCAATGCGAGTCCGTCACGCATGTGTGCAGCACCGAAGGTCAGGAGCGAGCTGACCGATCCGGTGATGATCCCGGCCGGACCGATACCGCGCGGAAGCAGCCACTGCTTGGTCGGAATCACCTTGTCCGGCGACGTCCGATCCGGGTTGGCCACGTGGCCGACGGCCGTGCGGAACAGCGGCGCGTCCTTGGCCTTGGTGATGATGTGCGTCAATCCGAGTGGCTTCCAGAGATATTCGACCAACGCCTCGTCCCACGTCATCTCACGAAGGACCTCGACGATGCGGCCGGCAACGGCAAAACCCGCGTTGCTGTAACTCAGATGCCCGCCGGGCTCGGTGACGCTGATCGCGGTCGCGAGTTCGTCGACGTACTTCTCGACGCAGTCGTCACCGTCACCGGTGTCGTTGAACAGGTCTCCGTCGATACCGCTTGTGTGCGTGAGCAACTGGCGGATCGTGATTTCCTTCGTGTTGGAAGGATCCGCGATCGTGAACTCCGGAAGCACCTCCACCACCAGGGTGTCCAGCGTCAGCTTGCCCTCGTCGACGAGCTGCATGATCAGCGTCGTCGTCCAGATCTTGCTCGCGGATCCGTACTGGAACAGGGTGTCTGCGTCGACGTCGACGCGCGTGTTCAGGCTCGTCACTCCGGTGGTGATGACACGGATGTCCGCTGCGCCGTCTTCGCCCAGCGCGATCACACCGACCTGCGCGCCCGGTACCGAATGCTTGGCTGCCAGTTCGTCGAGGCGTTCCTGCCACTTCGGGGCGACAAGTAGGTCCTTGGGCAAGTCGGTCACAGGTCGAACTCCTTCGATCATGGAAGCGAGCGGCGTAGACGGCGTTGCTGGGATCCGCTCAGGTCTCACTCGTCGGGAAGTGAGGTTGCGGAAGCAATAACCGTCCACCCATGATCTCAGTGTGCTCGCAGTCACGTCCTGGTCGATTGCACCGAAGTCGACCCCGAAAATGGTGCAATCCGACGAGCGAGTGTTCAGGATTCGCCATTCGAAACGATCAGCGCTCGAAGGTTCCTTCCAAGCGATTGCGTGAACCCGGATGGATCAAGCGCGCCGCGCTGACCAATCCGTTAGCCGACCACGTGCGGCGGCGAATCAGCAGGCACGGTTCCCCGCGATCGATGCGTAACAGCTCGCATTCGTCCGGGCTACCCAACACCGCTTCCACGACATGCTCGCCGCGAACCAGAGGCGCAACGTCACTCAAGTAGTTGTTGGGGGTGATCGCGGTGAAGTCCTGGCGCAGATAGTCTGGCGCCTCGTTCGGATTCACGAATCGGTCTTCCACCTGAATCGGAGTTTCGTCCTCGAAGTGCACCATCAGCGAATGGAACACCCGTTTGCCCACCGATTCACGAAGGAACGTCTGCCCGTGGTCGGTTTCTTCCTCACGAACGAAGACGACCTCGGTTCGATGACGGTGGCCGCGGCGCTGAATCTCGTCGGCGATGTTCTTGACTTCGAACAGCGGGGACGCGGTCTTCGTGGCGGCGACAAAAGTACCGACCCCCATCATCCGCACGATCAGACCGTCGCTGGTGAGTTCGCGAAGCGCTCGATTGATCGTCATTCGTGACAACCCCAGCGCACTGACCAGTTGATTCTCCGAAGGCAGCTGATCGCCTTCGGTCCACCGACCCGAGTTGATCTGCGAGACCACGAGGTTCTTGACCCGTTCGTAGGCAGGGGCGGACTCGCCGCCTGCCTCGTTGAACAGCACGGCGAGTTCTGCGTCCACTTCGGCAATCGCCATCGCCACCACCCGTTCGTCGAAAACCACCGAGTCGGTTCTCCCGTTCGGCCTCCGAAGTCTATCCGCCTCGTGCACCTTTCCGATCCATCCGCGAGCGTCCGCGCCGGACCTAACCCACCATGCGCCGCAATTGGCTCGTCGCAACCGAAAGCGCAGCAAGATCGTGTTGCCCGGACGCCTCGATCTCTGCGAGCGCGAGAGTGGACCTCTCGATTCTCGACGCATTCCTTTCTTCCCACCTCGAGAGTTTTTCCGCTGTCGTGTCACCCGCTTCCGCGTCGGCCAAGACGTCGAGGGTCAGGGCCCGCACCGTCGAGTACAACTCGTCCCGCAACGACAACCTCGCCAACGCGTTCCATTTTCCGTCCTTGCTCAATGCCGACACTCGATTGAGCATCGGGACGAGCCCAACATGCTCACCGAGCCGGAAATAGAGTTCGCCGGTCTCCGAGATCGTCCGATCGGCAAGGTCCGCGATCTCCACCACGTCGAGCAGTCCGAACTGATCGAGCAATATCTCCACTCGCCTGACCAGGTTCTCCGGCGCGCCCTTGTCCGTGATGAGGACCGTTCGCGCAGCCAGGTTCCGCTGATCTGCGCCTACCAGCCAGTCATCGAGCTCTGCCGACGCCTCCGCGATGCGATCACCGAATCTGCTGATCTCGGCCCCGACGGCCAGCGGTTGCGGACGACGTGTCAGCATCCACCGTGACGCCCGGTCGAGCAGTCGCCTGGTGAGCAGGATCAACTCGTCGGACACTGCGGTCGAGAGCGAGGCTTCGCTGATGTCGTGCCACAACTTCCACAGTCCGAACACCTCGGAGACCACAGTGAAGGCACGTACTGCGTCTTCCGGATCAGCGCCGACTTCTTCACCGAGCCGATACACATAGGTGATGCCGCCTCGATCGATGACGTTGTTCGTCAGCACTGTCGCGACGATCTCGCGACGAAGTGGGTGCCGGTCGAGGGCGTCACCCCCTGCAACTCGAACGCCCTCCGGAAAATAGTTCGCCAGCACCTGGCGGTAGATCTGGTTGTCGATCGAGCTTCCCGCCAACAGCGTGGATTTCAGATCGAGCTTGACGTGGGCCATCAGTGTGGCGAGTTCCGGCGACGTCAGCCCCGTTCCCGACTTCTCGGCCGCGGCGAACTGCTTCTTGGTCGGAAACCCTTCGATGACACGGTCGACGATCCCGCGCGATTCGAGGTTGGAAATCACTCTGCCGTGCACACCGATCATCGCCCCCGCATCCGCCCGCGTGGTACCCATCAGTTCGTTCTGCGAACGGTTGTCTGCGAGAACGAGTTCTGCGACCTGGTCGGTCAGCGATTCGAGTAGTGCGTCACGACGTGAGTCCGTGACGACGCCTGAGCTGATCAGGGAGTCGAGAAGGATTTTGATGTTCACCTCGTGGTCGGAACAATCGACTCCGGCCGAATTGTCGAGGGCGTCTGTGTTGATCCGTCCACCGCCGCGTGCGTATTCGATCCGTCCGGCCTGGGTGAGGCCGAGATTGCCTCCTTCACCGATCACTCGGGCACGCACTTCGTTGCCGTTCACCCGAACGGCGTCGTTGCTCTTGTCGCCGACTTCGAGGTCGGACTCACCGGAGGCCTTGACGTACGTTCCGATGCCGCCGTTCCACAACAGATCTGCCGGGGACCGCAAAATCGCCCGAACCAGTTGCGGTGGAGTCAGGTCGGTGACGTCGTCCTCGAGGCCCAGTGCCTCTCGTATCTCGTCACTGATCGGAACGCGCTTCGCCGAGCGTTCCCACACTCCGCCGCCGGCACTGATCAAGGTCGGGTCGTAGTCGGCCCACGAGGATCGGGGGAGCGCAAAGAGACGTGATCGCTCGTCGTACGAGCGCTCAGGCGACGGGTCCGGATCGACGAACACGTGCCGATGATCGAACGCCGCGATCAGGCGAATGTGCTTGCTGCACAACATACCGTTGCCGAAGACGTCGCCACTCATGTCTCCGATCCCCACCGCGGTGAAGTCATCGTGCTGGGTATCGACGCCGAGCTCACGGAAGTGCCGCTTGACACTTTCCCAGGCGCCCTTCGCCGTGATACCCATGGCTTTGTGGTCGTAGCCGACCGACCCGCCGGACGCGAAGGCGTCGCCGAGCCAGAATCCGTACTCCGCGGCAACCTCGTTCGCGATGTCGGAGAACTTCGCAGTTCCCTTGTCCGCGGCGACAACAAGATACGTGTCGTCTCCGTCGTGGCGAACGACCCGCCGCGCCGCGACAACGGCCCCGCTCTGCTTGTCGACGTTGTCGGTCAGATCGAGTAGTCCGCGAATGAAGGATCGGTAGCAATCGATCCCGGCCGCCAACGCGGCTTCTCGGTCTGCGTCTGCGCCCAGCCCTGGAACCGGTGGGCGTTTGACGACAAATCCGCCCTTCGCTCCGACAGGCACGATGACTGCGTTCTTGACTGCCTGCGCCTTCACCAATCCCAGTACCTCGGTGCGAAAGTCCTCTTTCCGATCCGACCAGCGCAAGCCGCCGCGAGCCACCGTACCGAAACGAAGGTGCACACCTGCTACATCGGGTGAGTACACGAATATCTCGAACTTCGGTCGAGGGAAAGGCAATACGGACAGCTTCTCCGAATCGAACTTCAACGAGAGCGCGCCGAGCGATTGAGTGGGATACACGAAATAGTTGGTACGCAACGTGTTACGGACCAGTTCGGACAATGCGCGCAGGATCCGATCGGCGTCGAGTCCTTGCACCTGCGCCACGGCCGCTTCCACGTCCGCTGCTGCACGTGCACCTCGATCTCCGTCGACGACGCCAGGATCGAAACGGCTCTCGAACAATTCGCACAATCTGCCGGCGATCTCGGGATGATCGGCAAGTACCTCGGCGACGCGACCGGTGCTGTAAGGAAATCCCGCTTGCTGCAAGAACTCCGCGTACGCCCGCAGCACCACTACCTGTTTCCAGCCGAGTCCCGCGATCGCGACCAATTCGTTGAACGAGTCCGGCTCGGCGTCACCGTTTCGAACCGCGGCAAACGTCGCCGCGAATCGCGCGGCAAAGTTGTCGAAGCCTTCGACCGGAGCACTCGGGTAGTAGAGCGTGAACTCGTAGATCCTGGACTGTTCGGTTCCCACCGGTGCGATCTCGTACGGACGTTCGTCGACCACTTCGACGCCCAGGCTCTGCAATACGGGCAGCACCTCGCCCAGAGAGAGCGGATCACCCGATACGTACAGTCCGAGACGGTGAGTACCCGGTCCGTCGACAGATCGGGCCAACCGTGGACTTACTTCTCCGGGCGCGAGGCCCTCGAACACCGCCATGTCCTCGGCGGCTCGGACAGCGTCGAAATCCTGCTTGTATGCCACCGGAACGCGCTCGGCGAACCGAGCACGCCTGCGCCGCTCGTCGTAGTGCGAAGCATCCAGAACGAATCGTTCGTCCCACGTCAGGCACGCGTCGACGACGAGGTCCCGAATCTCCCGTGCTTGTCGCGCCGACGCGAAGTTCGCGCCGCCGCCGACTGTGGCCGTGAAATGTACGACGGCCAAGGGGGATTCCGAGACTCGACTGGAGAACTCGATATTGTGGGCACCGAGTGCGTCGGCGAGTACCGACTCGGCCGTTGTTCTGATCGTCGTACTGAATTTCTCGCGCGGAACGAAGAGCAGAGCCGACAACTCTTGATCTCGCCCTGTGACCGGGGAACTTCCCACCGGTTGCAAGAACAGATGGATCGATGTGCGGCCGTCCACGGAAGTGAGTTCGTCCAGCGCGTCCGCGATTCGGGCCGGCTCGGCCGCCAGGAGCACTGTGACCGGAATCGACTGAATCACTGCCAGCATCGATTGTCCGACAAACGAATCGACGGTGGATCCTGAGGCCTCGAAGATGTCTGCGACGCGTCCTCGCACGAGCGGGGTTCGCCTGACGTCGGCGACGATACCGGTCGCGGTGAAGAACCCGACGAATCGGTACGCACGGTCGCCGACGGACACGTCGATCTCGGTGGCGTATTCGGATCCACCGAACCCTTGCCGGAGGTACACCACTGCAATCGCGAGGGGCGCCGCTTTCGAATCCGAAGAGCCGGTTGGATCGGGGAGCACGCCGATGGCGTACGGCTCGTCACTGTCGACAGTTCGCGCACCACCGATGACACTGAAGTTTCCGGCGCTGCACCACCGGAGAAAGTCAGCTTCTTCGGCGTAGCCGTTCGAGTCCAGTTGCTCGCGCGCCTCGTCGACGAGGTCCCGCAGGGGCACGGAATCGCGGAAGGCACGCGCGATACGGTCGAGGATTCCGGCGACGTCGTCCGCGATCACCTGCGCCTGCGCGTCCGAACAGTGTGCGGGTAGTCCTATGTGGATCCATGATTCGGTGCGCTCCCCGGCCCGGGCGTCTTCGGTGCTGTGCGCCGGTTGTACGGCTGTGCGAAGCACGGGGTGCACCACGAATTCAGGTTCCACGCGGGCACGGGCAAGTGTCGCCAAGACCGCTTCGACGAGCTGCGGCATGTCGTCGCCGACGTATTGAATCGCGGGGCCATCCCCTAACTCCCCGGCCGGCGCGAGTCGCGAGATCGACGAGTTGTGTCCTCGTCGACGCGAAAGGTCCATGTGCGCGGCGACAATCGCCAGCTTGCGGTCTTCGGCGAGCGCAGCGTATCGATCCGCCGACAAGCCCTCGAAATACGTACTGGACACCCTCCTCACATTCTCGGAGTCCGGTGTCGTGTCGACTGAAACGAGGCTCATGTCAGCACCTTCCGTCGAAAGCCACGCTGCTTCCGACTTGTAGTGGGTTCGATCCGCAATCAACTTGTCTATACAGGCTTAGACAAGTTGATCATTGCAGAACGTGAGCCGCGACACAACAACTTCACCCCTGGACAAATTCGCCACCCTCGGCCATAGTCAGTCCATGCCAACTAGTGGCAATTAGATTTCATTAGATGAAATTCGTAACTATTCCGCCTCGAAGGAGCCCCCGTGACTACCCAGACCGCGCCCGACACCGACAGCGTCGATCTCGCAGAGTTCCGCAGCACTGTCCGAGCCTTCGCCAACGCCGAGATCCACCCAGGAGCAGCCGCACGCGACGAGTCCAAGGAGTTCCCGGCGCAGCTGGTCAAGCGCCTCGGGCAGCAGGACCTCATGGGCATTTCCGTGCCCGAGGAATTCGGCGGCCTGGGTCTGTCGACACGAACCCAACTGGTCGCCATCGAAGAAGTTGCACGCACCGACGCCGCGCTGGCATCGATCTACACCGCCCACTACCTGGGCCTCGAGCCGATTCTCGTCGGCGGCTCCGAAGAGCAGAAGCATCGCTGGTTGCCCCAGCTCGCGTCGGGCGAACTACTGGCCGGCTTTGCACTCACAGAACCCGATGCCGGCTCCGACATCGCCTCGATGCGTACCGTCGCCCGACGCGAGGACGACGGCTGGCATCTCTCCGGATCGAAGACGTACATCTCCAACGCCAAGGAAGCCGACCTGGTCGTGCTCTTCGCCAAGACGGACCCGAGCGCAGGATTCCGAGGCATCACCGCCTTCGTCGTCCCCAAGGGAACTCCGGGAATCAGCTACTCGGAGCCGCAGGACAAGATGGGAATTCGTTCGGCCCCGACGTACACCGTCTACCTCGACGACGTCGTTCTGCCGCTCGACTCCGTGATCGGCACCGAAGGTCGCGGCGGCAACATTGCCTTGACCGCCCTGAACCGAGCACGCATCGACGTAGCGGCAATGGCAAACGGCATCGCTCTGCGCGCTTGGGAACTGGGACGCGAGTACGCAACGGAGCGAAAGCAGTTCGGCACGCCGATCTTCGACTTCCAGGCAATCCAGCTACTCCTCGGTGGCTGCGACGCGCAACTTGTCGCATCACGCGTCACCGCAGACTGGGCCGCCGACGTCAAGGACGCCGGTCAGGACATCCGCCGCGCCGCATCGATTTCGAAGTACGTCGCCACCGAAGCCTGCTTCTCGATCGTCGATCAAACCGTACAGATCCACGGTGGCGCAGGTTTCATGCGCGAATCGGAAATCGAACGCCTGTACCGCGATTGCCGCATTCTCCGCATCTTCGAGGGCACCTCGCAGATCCAGTTGCTCACCATTGCCGGCAATGCTCCGTCGCCGCGTTCCACCGAGTTCTGAAAGGCGCGGACATGACTGCACTTCCCCCACTCGACGGCATCCGGGTCATCGACCTCTCGCGCGTCCTTGCCGGACCCTACTGCACCGCACTGCTTTCCGACGCCGGTGCGGACGTCGTCAAGATCGAATCCGAACACGGTGAAGACTCTCGGCACCTCGGCCCGTTCCGCGACGGCGAGAGCATCTACTTCAACGTGCTCAATCGTGGCAAGCGTTCGGTGGCACTCAACCTCAAGAACGACGAGGACCGTGAGGCGCTGCTGACGCTCATCGAGACCGCCGACGTCGTCGTCGAAAACTTTCGCCCCGGCGTCACCAAGCGCCTGGGAATCGACTACGAGGCTGCGCGGGCTCGCAATCCGCGGATCGTGTACGCGTCCATCTCCGGTTTCGGACAGGACGGGCCCATGTCCGGAGCCGCCGCCTACGACCTTGTAGTCCAGGCTCTTTCGGGAATCATGAGCATCACCGGTTCGGAGGAATCCGGGCCGACACGGTTGGGTGAGTCGTTCGGAGACCTGGTCGCCGGGCTGTTCGCCGCCTGGGGAATCAGTACCGCCCTGCTGAGTGCACGGGCGAGCGGACTCGGGCAGCACCTTGACGTCGCGATGTTCGACAGCATGCTCGCCATGCTGCCGACAGCACACAGCCAACTGCAATCCACCGGGCTCACTCCCCCACGCGTCGGCAACCGTCATCCGGTGTCAACACCGTTCGACACCTACAAGGCCGACGACGGACTCTTCGTCCTCGCAGTTGCGAGCCAGTCGGGTTTCGAGAAGCTGGCGCAGACGATGAATCGCGTCGACCTGATCGCAGATCCCCGATTTGCCGACGACACCGCCCGGACCGAGAACGAACCGGCACTGCGCAAGGAGATCGAAAACTGGGCTGCCGGAAAGACCGTCGCCGACGTGGTCGGTATTCTCGGCGACGCGGGCCTCGCCGGCTCGGAAATCTGGGACGTCCAGCAGGCACTCACCTCCGCGCAGGCCGAGTATCGCGGAGTCGTCGAATCGTTCGAGCACCCGGTAGCAGGAAAAATCTCCTACGTACGACAACCCGTCGTGTTCGGTGATAGCCGACGCCCCGATGTCCGCCGCAGTCCCCTGCTGGACGAGCACCACGGTGAGGTACTGCCGGGCTCGCGATAGATTCAGCGCAGACATCCCTCGGCACTTGGAGTAGGACATGGCCCCCGGCGACGTGACCCGCAGCGCGAATCGCACGTTCGAACTTCTCGGTGCGATCGTCGAGCACGGCGGGTTGACGCTCGGCGACGCCGCCAAGGCAACCGATCTGGCAACCAGTACCGCGCTTCGCCTGATCAGAAGCCTCGAACAAACCGAGTTCGTCGTCCGCGGCGAGGACAACGTCTATCGCGTCGGCCCGCGGCTACTACAGATCGGGGCTCGCGCTCTCGGTGACAATCAACTGTTGCCGAGAGCGCGGCCCGCGATGAAGGCCATCGCCGAAACCACGAGAGAGTCGACCTACCTGTCGACGAAGGGACCGAAAGACACTGCGCTGTATCTCGATCAGATCGAGGGCACGCACGCGATCCGCCACATGGGGTGGGTGGGCCAGAGCGTTCCCCTGGACGGCACCGCCGTCGGCGCAGCGTTGAGCGGCAAGGTAGGCGAGAGCGGGTACGCCATTGCGCACGACACCATCGAGGATCACTCGACCGGAGTTGCCGCGCCGATCTACAACGCGGTCGGTCAGATAGCCGGAGCGCTCAGCGTCGTCGGCCCGACATTCCGTCTGACGGACGAGGTCTGCGCCAGCCACGGTCGTGTCTTGGTGGAGCACTGCGCCCGGTTGTCCGCGGAACTCGGCAGCCAGACACCCTGACCACCCCGAGCACTTGGCGATTCAGTCTCGTATCCGAGACAATGTGGTTCCCCGCTCCCACCTCAGCCCTACCCGTAAGGACACACCCCACATGACGACGAGCCGCGTGAAATCTGCTGAGCGCGTGCTCGACGTGCTCGATCTCCTGGCCCGCCGGGGTGTGCCGCTGGCGACGGCAGAAATCTCCAGCGCCCTCGAGCTGCCGAAGAGTACGACGCATCACCTCCTCAATGTCATGCGGGATCGACGGTTCGTCTCGTACTGGGCTGATCAACGCGCCTGGACCCTGGGTGTCTCGGCGTTCGAAGTCGGTGCGTCGTACATGCGGTCCGGCCCACTTCACCGTGAGGGCCAACGATTCATGCTGGCACTCACTCAGTCGACCGACGAGACCTCCCATCTGGCGGTACTTCAGGGTTCTGACGTCATCTACCTCGACAAACGTGAACCTCTGAAGCCCGGCGTTCGGTTGGTGACCGAGATCGGGACCCGCCTTCCGGCGCATCTCACCGCAGTCGGGCGGGCGATTCTGAGCCGTCTGGATGCGGAACAGATCAGCGCGCTCTACGAGGGGTACACCTGGCCGACGCGGACCGGAACGGGTCCGTCGACGCTCGCCGAACTGCGAGAACTGCTCGCCGCAGCACGTGAGAGCGGATATGCGGTCGAAGAGAATGCGACGACATCCGGGATCAACTGCATCGCCAGCCCCGTGATCACACGGGACGGTCGTCCGGTCGCAGCTCTCGGCGTCACCTTCCTCTCCGGCTCCAAATCGGCCGAGGAGAGTGCCCTGATCGCCGACCGAGTGCGCGCCGTCAGCGCCGAGTTCTCCGCCGATCTCGGAGATCGAATGGTGGAGACCCCGACCGCAGACATGTAGCCAATTTCTCCGTTCCGTACTTTGCGGGCCTTGTTTTCGTCTCATATTCAAGACTAAAGTCTCGTATACAAGACTTTGTTAGATAGCCACGCATCATCATTGGAGTCCCATGAACGCCACCCCTGCCACCCAGACAGCCACCCGAACCATCGAGGTCGGAATCGGCGCTGTCACCATCGCCGACGTCGTCGACGTCGCGCGCAACGGATACGGCGTTGCATTGACCGCGGAATCACTGGCCGCGATCGCCGAAAGTCGTGCACGCATCGAAGCCCTGGCCGCAGACCCCACACCGGTCTACGGAGTTTCCACCGGATTCGGCGCACTCGCCACCCGGCACATTCCGGCGCATCTGCGGACACAGTTGCAGCGCAGCCTGATCCGCTCACATGCGGCAGGTTCGGGACCGGAAGTCGAACGCGAAGTGATCCGGGCCTTGATGCTTCTGCGTCTGTCGACGCTCGCCACCGGGCGGACCGGAGTGCGCCCTGTAGTCGCACAGGCGTACGCCGACCTACTCACCGCAGGCATCACCCCGGTGGTGCACGAATACGGCAGCCTCGGATGCTCGGGAGATCTGGCACCACTGGCGCATGTGGCGATGGCAATCATCGGTGAAGGTTCCGTCCGCACCGCCGACGGTGAACTCACCGATGCGGCAACGGCATTGGCTGCCCATGGTCTCGAACCGGTGGTTCTGGCCGAGAAGGAAGGCCTCGCACTGATCAACGGTACCGACGGGATGCTCGGTCAACTGGCCCTTGCGATCACCGATCTCGATCATCTGCTCAAGTTGGCCGACATCGCTGCCGCTATGAGCGTCGAGGGCTTGCTCGGCACCGATCAAGTGTTCGCCGCCGATCTTCAGGCGCTTCGCCCCCACCCCGGACAGGGCGCGGCCGCCTCGAACATGGTGCGCTTGCTTGCCGACTCCCCGATCGTCGCCAGCCATGCGGGCCCTGACTGCACCAGAGTTCAGGACGCGTACTCACTGCGGTGCGCACCGCAGGTTGCCGGCGGCGCACGCGACACCGTCGATCACGCCCGACTGGTTGCCGGGCGCGAATTGGCCAGTGCTGTCGACAATCCCGTCGTCACTCTCGACGGAAGGGTTCGGTCGAACGGTAACTTCCACGGAGCTCCCGTGGCCTACGTCTTGGACTTTCTCGCCATCGTGACCGCGGATGTCGCGGGTATCAGCGAACGCCGCACCGACCGTTTCCTCGACGTAGCACGCAATCACGGTCTGACCCCCTTCCTCGCCGACGACCCCGGTGTCGACAGCGGACTGATGATCGCGCAGTACACACAAGCTGCCATCGTGTCCGAACTCAAGCGACTCGCGAGCCCGGCCAGTGTCGATTCGATTCCCTCCTCGGCCATGCAGGAAGATCACGTCTCCATGGGATGGTCGGGTGCACGCAAGCTCCGCCGGTCCATCGACGGTCTCACCCGAGTTCTCGCGATCGAGATACTGACTGCAGCACGAGGAATCGATTTGCGCTCCCCACTCGAGCCCTCCCCCGCCACCGGAGCCGTCCTTCGGACCCTGCGCGAGAAGGTGCAGGGGCCGGGTACCGATCGCTTCCTGTCCCCCGAGATCGAGGCCGCGGTGGACTTGGCGGCATCGGGTGCACTTGTTGCGGCCGCGGAGAACGCGATCGGCGCCCTGGCATGACCGCGCCCGGTGCGCTGAGGCCTCGCCCCCGACCCGAAATCGAAGCACTCCCTCGATACTCCAAAGCCGCCGGCCTCGAGCAGGTTCGGTGGCGGGCGTCGAGCAACGAGTCGACGGTTGCACCCTCGGCGGCCATTCTCGAGGCCGTCAATCTCGCGGCCTCACACTCGCACTTGTATCCGTCGCTGTTCGGCGACACGCTGATCGCTCGGTTGAGCGGCCGCCTGGGCGTCGGCGACGACCAGGTATTGGTCGGCGCCGGTTCGTTGGCACTGCTCCAGCAGGTATTGACTGCGTACACGGGTCCGGGCACCGAGGTCGTCTACCCGTGGCGCAGCTACGAGGCGTACCCGATACTGATCGGAATCGCCGGGGCGAGCGGTGTCCCCGTCGCACTCGATTCCGAACATCGGCACGATCTGAGTGCAATGGCGGCGGCGGTGACCCCGCAAACCCGCGCGGTACTCGTCTGCAACCCCAACAATCCGACCGGTAGCGAGTTCTCGACCGCGGAGTTCGTCTCGTTCGCCCGCTCGATCCCGGGTGACGTCCTCATCCTTCTGGACGAGGCTTACCGGGAGTTCGCGACCAGCGATGTCGACGGCGTCGACCTGCTTCGAGCCTTTCCCAACATCGTCGTCTTCCGAACCTTCTCCAAGGCTTACGGATTGGCCGGACTTCGTGCCGGCTATGCCGTCACCAACTCGGCGATCGCAGCGGATCTTCGCAGCGCTGCACCGCCCTTCGGGCTCAGCGCCGTGGCCGAGGCCGCGGCCTGCGCGGCCCTGACCGATCCGGCACACACCGATTCGATAGCCGAAACGGTGACCGCGGGTCGTTCTCACCTACGTGAGCAATTGGCTCTGCGCGGCGTCGAGACGGTCCCGAGCGGTGCCAACTTCGTGTGGATCCCTCTCGGCAAGAGAGCTTCTGCACTCGAAGCGGCCTGCGTCGCGCAGGGTGTCTCGGTCCGGATGTTCCCCGGCGAGGGAGTGCGGGTGACCGTAGGTGAGCGGGCAGCAGAAGACGCCGTGATCGCCGCTGTGGATGCACTCGCACACAACCTTTGACCGACTGGAGAAAAGAATGTCCGTCCACGAACTTGCTCGGTCGATCGGTTCGAGTCGCCTGATCACCGACCCTGCGGTAATGGACTCGTACCGCCGTGACGAGGCCCATCTCGCCGAACCCGGCCATCCGGTAGCCGTCATGCTCGCCGAAACTGCGGCCGACATTTCCGAGGCTCTGAAATGGGCTACTGCTCACCGTGTCCCGGTGGTAACCCGCGGTGCGGGAACCGGTTTGGCGGGCGGCGGGGTAGCCGTCGAGGGCTGCCTGGTCATCTCGACCACTCGCATGCGCTCGATTCTCGAGGTCAATCCGGACGATCAGCTCGCTGTCGTGGAAGCCGGGGTGATCAACGCTGACATCAGCCGAGCAGCAGACGAGTACGGGCTGATGTACGCCCCTGATCCGAGCAGTTTCGAGATCTCCACGATCGGCGGAAACATCGCCACCAACGCCGGTGGACTGCGTTGCGTGAAGTACGGCGTCACCCGCGATTCAGTCCTGGGTCTCGAGGTTGTGCTCGCCGACGGTCGGATCGTGCGGACAGGCCGAAGGACCGTCAAAGGTGTTGCGGGATACGACTTGACCAGTCTTCTTGTCGGTTCGGAAGGAACACTCGGAGTCGTCACGAGTGCCACGCTGAAGTTGCAGCCCAAGCCCAAGAGAGCACCGGTCACCGTCGTCGGCAGTTTCGATTCTCTCCGCTCCGCAGCGGACGCGGTTGCCGCGGTCGTTCGCGACGGAATCGGGCCGAGCCTGCTGGAGCTGATCGATCGAGCAACGCTGCGCGCCGTCGACGACTGGAAACGAATCGGGTTGGAAGACAACACCGCCGCGATGCTGATCGCACAGGCCGACGGGGTCGATGCCGACGCAGCAGCCGCGGCGATGCAGAAACACTTCGAGAGGGCGGGCGCCGATTTTGTCGCCGTCTCGCAGGACGCGGCAGAAGCCGCACAGCTACTCGAGATTCGTCGACTCGCCTATCCGGCTTCCGAACGACTCGGGCAATGTCTCGTGGAAGACGTCGGGGTCCCGCGGTCGAAACTGCCCGACATGCTCGAGAGTATCGACCGAGCGGCCGCCGAGCACATGGTCAAGATCATGACTGTCGCGCATGCTGGTGACGGCAACGTCCATCCGACCTTCGTCTTCGACCGCGCTGCCGACGGCTCGGTCCCCGAAGCCGTGTGGACCGCCGCGGACGAGGTCTTCCGGCGTGCTCTCGAACTCGGCGGAACTCTGACCGGAGAGCACGGCGTCGGCGTTCTGAAGCGTCGCTGGCTCTCTCTCGAGCTCGGCGAGGACAGCATGCAACTGCACCGATCGATCAAGGCTGCCTTCGACCCGCTCGGAATCCTCAACCCGGGTAAGGGTTTCTGATTTCTCGCGTGGTGTTACACAGCATTTACGCGAAAACGGGTCCCGGGTATTGACGCCTGTATATACAGGCATATACATTTATCCGCAGTGACAGTGACCCAGCGCACAAAGCACAAGGCGCAAAGCACCAAGCACGAAGAAGGTGGGCAATACCCCGACGTCGATTCCGTCGCTCGACGGGCTCGCAGCAGAAAGACAGGCCTATGACTCACGATGGACCGGCCGAGGTCATCCTCACTCCGGAACGACGCACTATCGACGTCGTCCCGGATGCAGAACGACACGGCACCCCGCGCAGCCAGTTCACTCTCTGGTTCGGCGCCAACATGCAGATCACTGCAATCGTCGACGGCGCTCTCGCCGTCGTATTCGGCGCGGACGCCATCTGGGCGATCGTCGGACTTCTGATCGGCAATATCTTCGGTGGCGCTGTCATGGCGCTTCACTCCGCACAGGGCCCGCGTATGGGTCTCCCCCAGATGATCTCGAGTCGCGCCCAGTTCGGTGTCAAGGGAGCAGTCGTACCGCTTGTTCTCGTCATCCTGATGTACCTCGGCTTCGCTGCCACCGGCACCGTGTTGGCCGGACAGGCCGTCAACAAGATCCTGCACATCGACAGCCCCACCGTCGGCATCGTCGTCTTCGGTCTCCTCACCGCATTCGTCGCGGTCACCGGCTACAAGCTGATCCACATCGTCGGCAGGATCGCCACCGTCGTGGGCATCGTCGGATTCTCCTACCTGGCCGTTCGACTGTTCCTCGAGTACGACGTCGCCTCGTACGTCGGCATCAAGGGCTTCGACATAGTCACCTTCCTGCTCGCGATCTCGCTGGGTGCCGGTTGGCAGCTCACCTTCGGCCCGTACGTCGCCGACTACTCGCGTTACCTGCCGCGCAGCACTTCCGAGAGCACCACGTTCTGGTCGACGTTCCTCGGTAGTGTCATCGGATCGCAGTGGTCCATGACCTTCGGCGCTCTCGTCGCGGCCTGCGCCGGCGACGCGTTCCTGGGTAACCAGGTCGGCTTCATGGGAGATCTGGCCGGACCCGCTGCCATTGCCTTCCTGATCTACTTCGTCATCCTGGTCGGCAAGCTGACGGTGAACGTGCTCAACGCCTACGGCGGATTCATGTCGATCCTGACCACCGTCACCGCCTTCAACGGACAGTCGCGAATCTCGAGCACCGCGCGCACCCTCTACATCCTCGGTTTCACTGCGGTCTCGGTCTTGATCGCCATCGCCGCCAGCGCCGACTTCCTGGACAACTTCAAGAACTTCGTCCTGGTGTTGCTGATGGTGTTCACGCCGTGGAGTGCGATCAATCTGATCGACTACTACCTGATCTCCAAGGAACGCATCGACATTCCGGCGCTGTACGACGTCAATGGTCGATACGGAGCATGGAACTTCACCGCATTGGCTTGCTACGCCGCCGGCGTTCTCGCCCAGATCCCGTTCCTCGCCCAGAAGATGTACACCGGCCCCGTCACGGACATGCTCGGCGGCGCCGACATCTCGTGGCTGGTCGGCATCGTGTTCACCGGGCTGATCTATTACCCACTCGCAAAGCGCACGAGCAATCCCCCTTCGTCGATGATCTACCCCGATCACACCGCGATGACCGACTCTCGCGTCTGATCCCCCAACGTCTTTCGAACTTCAGCAAGCTAGGAGAACACAATGGAAATCAGCACCCCCGGCCACGAGCCGCGCCCCGTCCGTGCTCCCCGCGGCCCCGAGCTCACGACGCTCGGTTGGCAGCAGGAGGGTGCCCTGCGCATGCTCATGAACAACCTCGACCCCGATGTTGCCGAGCACCCGGACAGCCTCGTCGTCTACGGCGGAACCGGTCGCGCAGCGCGTAGTTGGGCTGCCTTCGACGCCATGGTCGCCACGCTGAAGACGCTGAAGAACGACGAGACCATGCTGGTGCAGTCCGGCAAGCCGGTCGGTGTCTTCCGCACCAACGAGTGGGCACCGCGAGTGCTGATCGCCAACTCCAACCTGGTCGGTGACTGGGCGAACTGGGAAGAGTTCCGCCGTCTCGAAGACCTCGGCCTGACCATGTACGGCCAGATGACCGCAGGCTCCTGGATTTACATCGGCACCCAGGGAATCCTGCAGGGTACGTACGAGACCTTCGGCGCCATCGCGAAGAAGCGCTACAACGGCTCACTCGCCGGAACGATCACCCTCACTGCGGGTCTCGGCGGCATGGGCGGCGCTCAGCCTCTCGCCGTCACTATGAACGACGGCGTCGCGATCTGCGTCGACTGCGACATCACCCGCATCGACCGTCGTATCGCCCACAAGTACCTCGACACCAAGGCAGACAGCATCGAGCACGCGCTCGAACTGGCGACCGCGGCACGCGATGCCAAGAAGCCGCTCTCCATCGGCCTCGAAGGCAATGCGGCAGAGATCTTCCCGGCGCTGCTGGAGATGAAGGCCCCCATCGACATCGTGACCGACCAGACCTCGGCGCACGATCCCCTCGCCTACCTGCCGATCGGCATCGACTTCGGCGATATGAAGACCATGTCGGAGAAGGATCCGCAGAAGTTCACCGAAGATTCCCGCAACGCGATGGCCGCACACGTCAAGGCCATGGTCGGATTCATGGACGCCGGCGCCGAGGTATTCGACTACGGCAACTCCATCCGCGACGAGGCCCGCAAGGCCGGCTACGACCGTGCATTCGACTTCCCCGGATTCGTTCCCGCCTACATCCGTCCGCTCTTCGAAGAAGGCCTCGGCCCCTTCCGCTGGGCGGCGCTCTCGGGTGATCCCAAGGACATCGAGGCCACCGACAAGGCCATCCTCGAACTCTTCCCCGAGAACGAGCACCTGCGCCGCTGGATCACCATGGCCGGCGAAAAGGTTGCCTTCGAAGGCCTTCCGGCTCGCATCTGCTGGCTCGGATACGGTGAGCGCCACCTCGCCGGCCTCAAGTTCAACGAGATGGTGGCCTCGGGCGAGCTCTCCGCACCGATCGCCATCGGCCGCGATCACCTCGACTCCGGATCGGTCTCCTCGCCGTACCGCGAAACCGAATCGATGATCGACGGGTCCGACGCGATCGCCGACTGGCCGCTGCTCAACGCCCTGGTCAACACCGCGTCCGGCGCTTCGTGGGTTTCACTCCACCAAGGCGGCGGCGTCGGTATGGGACGCTCCATCCACGCGGGACAGGTGTGCATCGCCGACGGCACCGAACTCGCAGCCAAGAAGCTCGAAGCAGTTCTCACCAACGATCCCGGGATGGGCGTCATCCGGCATGCGGATGCAGGATACGACCACGCCATCGACACGGCAGCCACCCGCGGCGTCCGAATCCCGATGACCGAGAACTGAAACAGCTTCACCACCTCACCCTGAGTTAGGAATTACATTGACCACGAATGGTTCTCGAACCACAGTTCTGACCAACATCGGAACCCTCGTCACCAATGACCCGACTCTGGGTGAGGGCAAGCTCGGCGTACGACACGACGCGGCAATCGTTTTCGACGAGGGCGTTGTTGCTTGGGTCGGTGATTCCGCCGACGCCCCGGCTGCCGATATCGGTCAGGATATCGGCGGTCGGGCCCTGCTCCCCGGATTCGTGGAGAGTCACTCGCACCTGGTGTTCGGTGGCGAGCGGGCCGAGGAATTCGCAGCTCGCATGGCGGGCGAGAAGTACGCGGCGGGCGGTATTCGCAACACCATCGAAGCGACGCGCTCGGCCACCGACGAACAATTGCAGGCCAATGTTCGACGCCTACTCGACGAATCCCTGCGCTCGGGCAGCACAACCGTCGAATGCAAGACCGGATACGGGCAGAACACCGAGAGCGAACTACGCAGCGCACTGATCGCCGGACAGTTCACCGACGAGGTCACACTGCTGGCCGCCCACGTTCCACCACCCGAATATGCCGGCCGCGCCGATGACTACGTCGCCATGGCGTGCGACGAGATGATCCCTGCCTGTGCGCCACACGCGAAGTGGATCGACGTCTTCTGCGAACGAGGGGCGTTCAACCGCGAACAGGCACATGCAGTCCTGAGCGCAGGCGTCGCCGCTGGACTGATCCCCCGCGTCCACGGCAATCAACTCGGCGAAGGGCCAGGAGTTCAGCTCGCCGTCGAGATGGGAGCCGCGTCCGTCGATCACGTCACCTACGTCACCGCCGAGGACATCGACGCCCTGGCTCAGAGTTCCACCGTCGCAACACTGTTGCCAGGTGCCGACTTCTCCACCCGCAACAAGTACCCCGACGCCCGCGCACTGCTGGACGCCGGCGTCACAGTAGCTCTCGGCGCCGACTGCAATCCCGGCACCTGCTACACCACCAGCCTCCCGTTCTGCATAGCAATTGCGGTGCGAGACATGCACATGACACCCGCCGAGGCAGTCTGGGCAGCCACTGCAGGAGGCGCCCGGGCGCTGCAGCGCACCGACGTCGGAACCCTTTCTCTCGGAACACGTGCCGACGCCATCGCGCTCGATGCACCGTCGTACCTCCACCTCGCCTACCGCCCGGGCGTGCCACTGGTGCGCGAGGTCTGGAAAAACGGCGCACTCGCCACAAGCTACTGAAATACTCACCGGGAGGCCGTCGTGGCACATCAGATCGCAGTCGACATCGAACCCAAGCCGTGGACCGGGCGCTCCGACGGCACCACTGCCGAGCATCTGCGGTGGCATCATGCCGTGCAACCGTATTCAGCCGAAACAGCTCCCGGCGACTGTGTTCTGATCGGATTCTCCAGCGACGAAGGAGTCCGCCGCAACAAGGGCCGCCGCGGTGCCGCGGATGGCCCGGACGCTTTGCGAGCCGGGTTGGCTTCCATGGCGCTGGCCGAACCACTGCAGATTCAGGACGCCGGAACCGTTGCCGTGTCGGGTGAAGAACTCGAGGCCGGTCAAGCCGCACTCGGGAACGCCGTCAGCGCTGCGCTTGATTCGGGACACTTCCCTGTGGTTCTCGGGGGAGGACACGAAATCGCCTACGGCACATACCTCGGCGTCGCGGGCTCCGAGTTGCGAACCGCTGGAGCCAAACTCGGAATCCTCAACTTGGATGCGCACTTCGACCTGCGGGGCGATCCGATACCCAGCTCCGGCACACCCTTTCGTCAGATCGCCGAGGACGAAGCCGCGGCAGGCACCTCACATCAGTACAGCGTGATCGGAATCAGCCAACCGAGCAACACCACGGCACTGTTCGACACGGCTCACCGCCTCGGTGTTCGCTATCTGCTCGACGAAGAATGCGGAGCGATCGGCCGAGGCGTCGTGGATCAGTTCCTCGCAGACTTCCTCGACGACGTCGATCTGGTCTACCTGACCATCGACCTCGATGTCCTGCCTGCAGCTGTGGCGCCGGGCGTCAGCGCACCTGCGGCCTACGGAGTCAGCCTCGAAACCATCCAATACGTATGTGACCGAGTCACGTCCAGCGGAAAACTCGCGGTTCTCGATGTCGCCGAACTGAACCCGAGCCTCGACGTCGACAATCGCACTGCCCGAACGGCTGCTCGTCTGATCCACCGGATAGTCACGAAGCACGTGCCGGTTCAGCGCTAGCCTCGGCGCGCCTCCAGCAGATCTACGGGACTGCCTGAAAACTGATTCCACGAGTTCTGTCCGAGCACTCCAAACTATGTCCTTTGCCACCTCACAAGTGATGCCGCCTTGCAGATTGCCGATGGCGGCGACAACGCCTGTCTCGGGGTACGTGATCGTTCCGCACCGCTCGGATGTGGATGCCGTCGGCAATCGTGAAGTCGAAGTCGACGAATTGCCCGAGCAGTACTCGAAGCCGGGGACACCACCGATCACAGGAGGCCCGACCGTACCGTCGTGAATCGAAAAGCCGATCAACCCTCCGGGGTCGCCATTACCGACTTGCCCCGGATCACCGGTGGTGACGAAGATCGATTGGCCTGACTCAGTCTGAATCGTCCGTGTCGAATGATCGTTGCCGTAGGCCGATTCGATTTGAGCCACGGTGAGCCGTCACCGACGCCGCGGTCGGTCAGCGTTCCCGGCGGTGATTAGATGACGGTGACGCCCTCGCTGGTGAGAATTGCCCGTCCGGTGCCACTAGGCGTCGTGAACGGAACTACAGCGTAACTCGGAAACTGCATGGGCGTTCCAGCCTGATGCCAGACACACGCCGGCCACTACAACCGTGGTTGTAGTGGCTGCGCCGTTCCGAACTCGTCCAATGGGTGTGCGCGGTCGGCTTCTCGGCATGTCGGCATCCTTGGTCGGAACGGCTCGCCGCGAGGTCGAGGCGTGCCTGACTTCGCGACGCTACCCCGAGCGGGGTCGAATCGATATCGCCTGTTCGGCCGACGACAAGGACGCCACCCCGGCCTTCGATCATGGCACCAGGGAGTTCTCCTGCAACCAGTCCTGAGCGATGTCACTCATGTCGTCGAGATCGGCAACGCGCTGGTTCATCTCGATGAGATCTTCGGTGGTCAGCGCCGCCGAAACCCCCGCGAGCACGGATCGGACGTCATCGCGAGCCTTCAACTCGTTGATGATCGGCGTGATGTTCTCCGCGAGGAAGAGGTGCTTCGTATCCTCGAGTGCAACCAAGTTCTCCGAGCGCATCGCAGGATCGGTACTGAAGACATCGGCAACCTGTATCTGCCCGCTCAGAAGCGCATTGAGCGTGAGCGGTCCACCTGCATCGAGTGCCAGGAACTCCCGGAATGTCAGGCCGTATTTGGTCTTCAAGCCGGCGACGCCGTTTTCACGCGTCTTCCATTCCGGCGGTCCGCCGAGAGTCAACTCGTCGGCATGCTGCACCAGATCCTCGACGGTCTCCAGCGAATACTTTTCCGCCGTCTCCTGTTTGACGGCAAGTACATCCTTGTCCTCTGCGGGCGAGGGCTCGAGAGCCACCAGACCCTTGGGCAATTTCGCATCGATTTCAGCGGATACTTCATCTGAAGCCGTCGCCGTTGTCTTGCTGTCCAGATATTGCAACAAGGCGCCGGAATACTCGGGGATCAGATCGATGGAACCGTCGCGCAGTGCCGGTACATAGAGTTCTCGGCTACCGATGTTCAACTTCTCGGTAACGTCGATACCGTTGGCACGAAGCGCTTCGGCGTAAATGGTCGCAATCAGTTGGCTCTCGGGAAAATCGGCGGAACCGATCACGATGGCGCCCTCAGCACTACCGCCGCCGTCCGTAGCCAAGGGGTCCTTGCCGATTCCGCAGCTGGACAACGCAACCGCTGTCACGCCGACCAACGCGGCGATCAATACCTTCTTCATGTCGAACGTCCTCAGATCGGTGCGGGCTCAGGCACAGCGGTGCGCTGTGAGGGGGCGGCGGTCTTCTCGGTCTTCTTCTTCCGATCGCGCCTGGTCAGGCCAGGCGAAACGACCCGCGCAGTCAGTGCTCCGATTCCGAGATCGAAAACCAGGGCAATCAGCGATACCAGTACGGCTCCGGCCGCCATCTGGCCGTAATCGCTCTGAGCTTTTCCGTCGATCAACAACCGGCCGAGTCCGCCCAAAGAAATGTAAGCGGCGACAGTCGCAGTGGAGACGATCTGAAGCACGGCACTTCTGATGCCGGACAACATGAGTGGTAGGGCACATGGAATCTCGACCTCGGTCAAGATCCGCATCGACCGAAATCCCATCCCCCGCGCGGCGTCGACTGCAGCCTGATCGACCGCTCGAACTCCGGCGTACGTGTTGGTGAGAATGGGAGGGATCGCGAGAAGCACCAGGACGATGAGGCTGGGGATCAGATACGCGAGTTTGTTCGGGAATGACGGCGCGATGATGAGAACCAGTAGGATCAGCAGACCGATGGTCGGCAGCGCTCGTAGCGAGTTGGCCAGTCCAGCAACAACAACGGAGCCACGGCCCGTATGTCCGATGTAGAGACCGAGCGGGATCGCGATAACCGCAGCCACCGCCAGCGCGGCGAATGTGTACATCAAATGCTGAACGAGAAGGGTGGGGATGCCGTCCGGCCCGGTCCAGTGGGATCCGTCGAGAAGGAAGCTGATCATGATGTAGTCACTTTCGGGGTCCACGGCGTCAACAGCCGATTCGCCAACATGATGAGGAGATCAAGGATCAACGCCAGCACCAGACACAGAGCGATACCCGCGATGATGGGCGTGTAGAAACGCAACTGAAATCCCTGGGTGAACAAGGAACCTATCTGCGGAATACCCAGGAGTGCGCCGAGTGAGACAAGACTGACGTTCGAGACGACTGCGACGCGCAAACCTGCACAGATCACCGGAACTCCTACTGGCAACTGTACTTTCAACAGCGTCTGATACGGCCGGTAACCCATCGCCGTCGCTGCCAGAACCGTCTCCGGCGGAACCGAATCGAGCGCGTCGGCCACTACCCGCACGAGCAGAGCAACGGTGTACACGGTGAGCGCCACGATGATGTTCATCGGATCCAGAATCTTGGTACCCAGAATTGGAGGCAGGAGCACGAAGAGCGCGAGCGAAGGGATCGTGTAGAGCAATCCGGCCGTCCCCACCACGTAGGGATGCAACCGACGACTGCGATAGGCGACCCAGCCGATCGGCAACGCGACCACCAAGCCGATCACCAAGGGAATCAACGACAGCAGAACATGCCATCCCACCAAGTCCATGATCCGGTCGGACTGACGTCCGAGCCATTCGAAGTTCATCGGAGCGCCCTCCCCGCGTCAGCCAGATCGGCAGCCTCGATGGCTTCCACTGCAGCATGCGCAGTGACGGTTCCCACCAGGCGTCCGGCGTCGTCCACGACAGCGCCCCGCTTGCTCGGCGCTGACAGCGCCGCATCCAGCAGAGCGCGCATCGTCCCGGTGGAATCAGCAAGTGTTCCACTGAGATTCAAGTCATCCGGGCGGATACAATCCGTGAGCGCGTCCGGCCTCACCCATCCGAGCGGCTTGTTCGCGGGATCCACTACCAACAGCCACGTATCGCCGGTGAGTGCGCGGGCCGCCGCAGCGGAATCGCCCAGATGCGCAACGGGTTCTGACACCGTCGGTAGGTCGCCGTCCAATGTCGTGAACCCCAACGATCGGTACCCACGGTCACGTCCGACGAAGTCGGCAACAAATTCGTCGGCAGGTTGAGTCAGTAATTCGAGGGGCGTCGCCGCCTGCGCAAGAATGCCGCCGGTACGCAGAACCACCACTTGATCCCCGAGTTTCAGCGCTTCGTCGATGTCGTGGGTGACGATGATGATCGTTTTTCCGATTTCCTTCTGCAGACGGAGAAACTCGTCTTGCAGCTGGCCGCGAACAACCGGATCAACGGCGCTGAACGGTTCGTCCATCAGCATGAATGACGGATCCGCAGCCAATGCTCGCGCAACACCGACTCGTTGCTGCTGCCCTCCGGAGAGCTGCCACGGATAGCGGTCGGCGAAGTTGGTCGTCAGACCAACCGTTTCGAGCAATTCCATAGCGCGAGTGCGAGATTCCTTTTTACTCGCACCGAGCAATCGAGGCATGGTCGCTATGTTGTCGACGATGGTGCGATGGGGAAAGAGACCCGCGTGCTGGATCACGTACCCGATGCGTCGACGCAGAAGGGCCGGATCCATTCCCGCCGTGGACTCGCCGTCGAGCGAAATCGTGCCTGACGTCGGTTCGATCAGCCTGTTGATCATGCGGAGTGAGGTCGTCTTGCCGCAGCCGGAAGGACCCACCAACGCGGTGATCTTTCCCGTCGGGCACTCCAGATCGAGAGCATCGACGGCAATGGTCCCGTCTGGATACGCCTTGGTGACCTTGTCGAATTTGATCATCTACGAACTACTTTCGTGTCGACCTGAGTCCGGACGCACCCAGGAGAAATGGTCGAGTTCCGTTCGAGCACACACCTACTTGTGATTCGGTCCACCTGCTTACTGGTCGAGCGGTTGAGAAAGAAAGTTCACGGCGGCACTCAGATCTGCACTGAGTGGCCGGTCTTCGGTCCTCGTGTCCAGCACCAAACGCGCACGCGCGAGGTACGCGCCGAGCTCGGTCGCCGGATCCAGCTCACGCTGTTGTTGCGAGAGTGCGCGAACTGCCGAGATCAGTTCACACGCCAGCACCAATCGAGATTGGGCAAGAATGTCCGCCAATTGAGTTGCAGCTTGGGATGCGAAACTTGCGTGATCCTCGGTGCCGCGCGAAATTACCGTGTGGCCCAACGACCCCGGTGCCGCCGACGAGCGGATCTCGGCAATGGCAGCAGAAGTCGTGTATTCGAGAAGCATTGTTCCGCTGCTGCCGTCGGGACCGTCTGCAAGGAACGCACGAAGGCCGGTGACTGCGGGGTCGGAGAGGTTGGCGAGCCGACATTGCGAGAGCAGGGCAGCACTGGCGACCGCCAACTTCGCCTCGTCGACTGCAAGGGCTATTGGCATTGCGTGGAAATTTCCGTTGTGAAACACCATGTCGTCTTCGACCGACACCAGCGGATTCTCCGAAGACGAATTCATCTCGATACTCAGCGTGTTCTGCAGTCGATGCACCGCTTGCCAGGTGGCACCCAAGATTTGCGGTAGGGCGCGAAACCCGAACGAGTCCTGAACTCTCACGGGTGTGATGTCGTGTGGTGCCAGCAGATCGCGAACCCGCTCTGCGACTTCCGCTTGACCGAAGTGCATTCTTGCCGACTGTACTTGTGCAGCAAACGGTTCGACAGAACTACGCGACGCAAGCACGGAAAGAACACTGACAACCAAGCAGTGCTGAAGCCACCCCGCGACTTCGATACTGGTGTCGCCGGCGATCGCCACCGTCATCGCATTGGTGGAAATGAACGGAAGCGCATCACCGTGGTGCGGAGTCCAACCGATTCCGGTGCGTCCGTCGCGAAGCGGGCTCTCACCGATCAGCCCCATGGCGATTTCGGAGAACGCACTCAGGTCACCCGTTCCGATCGCACCGCGTGCGTGCACTGTCGGCAGGTTCTGTGAAGCAACAGCAGCAACCAGACCGTCGATGATGTCGGGATGCATACCTGAGCCGCCGTTGAGGATCTGGTTGGTGCGGATGACGATCGCGGCGCGCACCAACCGGTCAGGGAGTCTGGGGCCCGATCCCGTTGCGTGACTTCTCAGAAGCCTCAGATCCTGCTGCACACCGTCGGAGACAGATGTTTCGCGATTCCCGCCTACCCCGGTAGTGCGCCCGTACACCGCTTGACGGGAGGAAACCCGAACCGCGGTCTCCCATGACCGCCGTGTGAGCTCGAGAGCCGCGTCGGCAGGTCGAATCACGGCCGGCTCTCGCGCGATTTCGTTCACCCGGTGAACCGACAACCCTTTCCCGTCGAGCAGGACATTGTCGTCTTCCGTCCGGTCTTCTCCAGGAAGACGTTCAGTCATCAGAACTCCATCGATCGAAGGACTCGGCCACCGCGGTCGGCGTGCATCACATCATCTACGTAATGTGCCTTGGGTCACTTTTGATGAATGTATAGTCCTGTATATACAGCCACCTGTCAATAGGGACACTGCAGCTCATCCGCGTGCACACACCTTGCGTCACCCCAGTACGAGTGAGCAACTGGGCACGAATCGTTGCTATTCGAGGACCGGTGCCGCCGATGCGCGACGCGCCTCGAGCGCATCGAGGATGAGATCGAGACCGTAGGCGAACTCACTCGTGTGGTCGTAAGCCGGACTCAGACCGTGATCGACGATCATCTCGTGAAGGAAGGGCAACTCTTCAGCCGGAAGGTGCTCGAGGATGTCACTCGCAACTTCTTCGACGTCGCCGGGTGCGCTCATCGGTAGATTCGCTTCCTGCAGAACATATCCGCCGATATAGCTGTCGATCAGCGAGACTCCGTGGGCGGCCATCGGGAGTGTGAACCCGGCCTTCCGGAGGACTCCGAGCACAGCGTCGAGATGACGCAGGGTCGCCGAGCCAGGGTTGCGTCGCGAATCCAGCAGACCGAGAGCCCAACGGTGCTGCGACAGGACTGTGCGAGCAGAAAAGGCGCGTCCACGGATTGCGTCTCGCCAATCCACACACTCACTGTCGGGCAGGTCGATCGCCTCGAAGACCGCATCGACGACGCCGTCGAGAATCGCATCTTTGTTGGGCACGTGGTGGTAGAGCGACATCGCCTCGATGCCCAGCTCCTGGGCCACCCGTCGCATCGTGACGGCCTCGACACCACCCGCGTCGGCAACGCGGATCGCACCCTCGATCACGCGAGTTCTGTTCAGCGACTGTCGCGGTTGCCGTGACACACAGACTCCCCTCGGCGGAACGAATACGTTGACAACCTTACATACGTAAGTCACCCTTACAGGTGTAAGCCCGCCTTACGCTCGTAAGGCGATCGAGAGAGGAGATCACAATGCCGATGCCTAGATGGTGGGGACATGTCAACAAACGAGTGTTCAACCCGCGTGCAATTTCGAGCGGTAAATGGCCGGTACTGACTCACGTCGGACGCACATCCGGCACGACCTACCGGACGCCCCTCGACGCCTATCCGGTCGAGGGTGGCTACGTCTTCATTCTGGTGTACGGATCAGGCTCGGACTGGGTGCAGAACGTCTTGAGAGCGGGAAGCGCTCGACTGTCGGTCGACGAGACGGAGGTGAGCCTCGGCACCCCACGCCTCGTCGCGAAAGACGAAGCATTTCAAGCACTTTCCTCAGACGTGTCCCAACCCCCGAGGCTGCTCCGCATCACCGAGTACCTTCGGATGGATCTGATTACGGCCTGAGGGTGCCCGTCACGCGAGGACCTCACGCACGGCGGACCTGACTTCCTCCATGCTGCAACCGGATTCGATCAGTTCGGTACCCGTATGCACCAGCGAGTTGATCAACTTGGCGGTGAGCTTCGGGTCCGACACGCCACGGAGGCGGAGGGCCTCGACCAGCGGAAGCACAAGACTGTCGTGCATTTCCATGATCCGCGAATCTCGAAATGTTTGCGGGGTCAGTGTCGCCAGCGCTCCGACTATCGCATGCTCCCCGTCGGCAACCAGTTGGAGGTTTGCCTCGACGTACGCCCATACCGGATCGTCTGCGCCTGCCATCGCCTCGACGATCTTGTCGTTCCAGCGCGGGAACATGTCTTCGACGACGGCACTGAGGAGATCTTCCCGGGACCGGAAGTAGTGGTAGGCACTCGACCTGGCGAGCCCTGCCTTCGCTGCCACCTCACCGAGCCCCGGCGGCCGGTCCGGGGCCTCGGACAGAAGAGCGTGTGCAGCGTCGAGGAGGGCACGGCGCTGAGCAGCACGATGCTCGACCACAGTGGGCGCATCGATCCTCGGCACCGAATCTCCTCCAGTCCCCTCGCGGGCTTACTCGCTCTGACGCAACCGACCGTCAACCATTTCGAGGATGCGGTCGCAGTGCCCGAGCACGTCGTGATCGTGGGTCACCATGATCGTAGCGACGCCTGCCTCGTGAGTTTCGCGCGAGAGCAGTTCGACCACCTCATGGCTGCGTTTGCGGTCGAGAGCAGCCGTCGGCTCGTCGACGAGCAGTAGTGAGGGATTGCTCATCAATGCCCGAGCGATACCGACGCGCTGGCGTTCACCGCCGGAGAGTTGACCGGGTCGACGATCTGCACGGTGACTCATACCGACCGAGTCGAGCAACTCCTCGGGATCGCGACCCGGCCGCCCCGTGAGCTTGGGAATCAGCCGAAGCTGATCGCGCGCCGTCAGCGCTGGAATCAGGTTGCCGGACTGAAAGACGAAGCCGACCTTGTCTCGTCGAAGTTTGGCGAGAGCACGGGCCGGCATCGCCGACACGTCCACGCCGTCGATGACAATCGTTCCACTCGACGGCCGACCGAGTCCGCCGGCCACAGCGAGCAAGCTCGACTTTCCAGCGCCTGAAGGTCCGACGATCGCGACAAGTTCGCCGCACGAGACCTCCAGGTTCACGTTGTCGAGGGCGAGCACGGTGGAGTCACCGTCACCGAATCGAAGACTGACAGCGGTCAATACCAATCCGGTTGTGGTCTTTTCGACTGTGGTCATCGGTTTTCTCCCAATGCGGTGAGCGGGTTGACACGGGTAACACGGACGATGGCAACGGCTGCGCCGACCAGCCCGAGTACCGCCAAGAGCACTGCGCCGTTGACGACTGGGCCGGACTCGAGGGCGAACGGCATCCCCCCGCCTTCGAGCCCCGAACCGAGCCCCAAGCCCAGCAACACACCGAGGCCGATGGAACCAAGCAGCACTACCAGTGCCTGCGCCATGCCGTCACGAAGCAGGAAGCCGGTAGAGGCTCCCATCGCGCGCAACACTGCGAGTTCACGACCGCGCTGAACCGTCCAGATACTGAAGAATGCACCGACCACCAGCGCCGAAATCGCGTACAGAAACGCCTTGATCATCGACATTGTCATCATTTCCGCAGAGAAGCCTGGTGAGGAGTCGAAAGATTCCTCGAGCGTCTTTGCGGACGTTCCTGCCGCCGCATCGCCCGACACGAGGTCCGGCAACGCGCCACCAACGCCCCGAATCGCAACAACACTTGCTTCGGAATAGGCACTGGCATTGACGGTTTCGCCGATCTTGGCACCGGCGTGAACCTCCTGCCAAGTACGCAGGGGCAGGTAGGCGACGTCGACGTGACCGAAAGTGCGCTTGTCTTCGGTGAATCCGACAACTGTCAGCTCCGTACCGAGTCGATCGAGTATCACGGTGTCACCGATCGCAACACCGTCGTCGCGGAAAGTAGAGCTGACGATGATGTCCGTGTCGGCTTGCAGTCCCCTCCCGTCGGCGGTGACAGGCTCGAGGAAGGAGCCAGGTTCGATACCGAAGAGCGTGAGATCGACAGGCATGCCACTGCGAGTTTTTGCATTGACGATCATGTTGCCGAAGAGCTCGGCGTCTTGGACATCGGGTTGCATGCGCCATGCCTGCGCCTGCTCCTCGGTGACGACCGAGCGCGAAAACGCCGAGTCGGCTTTGGTGTCCGGCGCGAAGGCAAACGCCTGAATCGGCGTCCGCTGCAACGCGGACACACCATCATTGACCAGTCCGGACGAGAGGCCGGACAGGATCACCATCAGGATCGAGATGAGGGCAACCACGGCACCCATCAAGAGGAATCGATTTCGCGCAAACCACAGTTCACGCAGGGCGAGGAACATTCGGGAAGCTCCAAAGTCGTCGATACGAGTCACGCCGACTTTTATCGACGCCTTGTCGAAATCATATCGACAAGGCGTCGAAAAACTATGTGAGGTGCGTTACTACTTCCCGTAGTAGACACTCGAGGCGCTGAGCGTCGTATCAGCCCCGACGCCCACCGGTCGATCCCCGACAATCGAGATTCGATCCATCACACGACGAGCCGGGAAGTAGTCACTGGCCGCGTAGTGCTGGCAGGTCCGATTGTCCCAGAAGGCAACAGTATTCGGCTCCCACTTCAAACGGACCTGAAATTCCGGACGATTGACGTGGCGATACAGCATCGTGAGAAGTTCGTTCGATTCTTCTTCTGACACACCCAAGATCCGTTGCGTGAAGGTCATGTTGACGAACAACACCCGCCTGCCACTTTCCGGAATGATCCGAACCACCGGATGCTGCACAGCGGGGAACTTCGGACGCAACATCTCGACCGCATCCACCGGCATCGACCTGCCGAACGAGTTGATCCAATCGTGTTCTGCAACAAGCGGGTCGATACGCTTCTTGATGTCTTCAGGAAGCAGATCGTAGGCAGCTGCAGTATCGGCCCACAAAGTGTCACCACCCACCTCTGGCACCTCGACCGCACGAAGAACTGCTGCGAACGAAGGAAACTCGTGCCACGTAACGTCGTTGTGCCAGTTGTTCTCGACTCCGCCGACCATCGCATCCTTCGCCAGTGTCGTGACATCGACGTCCGTCTGCCCGGGCTGCGTGTACTTGAAGAACGGATGCTGTTCGAGATCGCCCCAACGCTCGGCAAAAGCTCGATGTTCCGCTCGGTCGAGGTCCTGATCGCGGAAGAAGAGGACTTTCCATTCGAGGAGAGCTCGGCGGAGTTCCGCAATCACGGCATCAGACAGACCCCCACCGAGTCGAATACCGGAGATTTCCGCTCCGATCGTCGGCGCGACCGCCTTGACCGCAAAGTGTTCGTACGGTGCCGGAACTACCGACTCGGGATTCCGGCGAGCAACGAGTGGACCGTACGCAGCAAGCGGGTCGGTGGGGATCGGAAAGATTGTTGCCGCAGGAAAAAGGGTAGCCATCAGGGCACTTCCTCGAAATCGCCGATGTCGTAAAGGACAAAAGTCAGATTAAGTCCGTCTCCTTAAAGTGTCAACGGTCACGTTCTCCGGCGCGAATCTTGACCCTGACGCCGCGTCAAGGTTGGAGAATGGTTTTCACAGACGGAATCCGATTCGATCACGGGAGGGCAGGGCGATGATGACCATCGGCGAGCTGGCCAAATTGGCCGGCACCACCGTCAGATCCGTGCGCTACTACCACTCGAACGGCCTTCTCGAAGAACCACAACGCCAACCCAACGGCTACCGCATGTACCGGGCGGTGGACCTGGCACGACTGAGTCGCATCCGCCGCCTGCGCGATCTGGGGATTCCTGTTGCCAAGATCGCCGAACTACTCGACGGCGACGCTCACGACACTCGGACCGCACTCGATGCCCTCGACAAGGAATTGGCGACGAAGGCCGAACAGATCGCTGTTCAGCGTGCGCACATCGAGTCGCTACGCCGCAATGCCGATCCTGAACTACCCGACGCGTTTTCGGAAGTGCTCGCACAGTACGTCGTTGCCGGTGCGCCGACAGCGTGGATCGACAACGAGCGTGAACTTCTGATCCTCGCACTCACGGTCTCCGGGGGCGATCCCGAGGTCTGCGATTCACTCCTGTCCGCCCATCGCCGGGTATTGGCCGAGCCGAACCGCGAGCAGGCCATCGAATTGATAACTCGCATGTATGCCCTCGCCGACGCACCGGCTGACGCGGACACGATTGCGGCCCTTGCCATTCAGTTCTGCGACTTCACCGAGAGCGTGCTACCCGAACAGGCTGCACCGGAGGACGCTTCCCCCACCCGGCTGGTAGCGGTACTGCGCGAACACCAAGCGGATCGACGAACCGTCACCCAGGAAAGATTCGCGAAGGCTGTGGCCGCGGAATTCGCCGCCCGTCAATCCCGCCTCTGAAAACCCCTGATTAACCCCCACATTCGAAGTGGGGTGACCAACACTGCCCGAAAATGGGCTCAACGCAAGGACACGACAATGACTGGATTCACCATGCCCAGATCACGCATGCCTCGACCACGAAGGTGGCTGGCTACCACAATCGCCGCTGCCGCGCTCGCCGTACCTGCATTGGCGGCGTGCTCGGATCCTGCTACTCCGCAGGAAGATCCACAATCGAATCTCAGCGCGTTCTACGAACAGGATCTCGAGTGGGGGCCATGCGCCACAGATACCGGAACGTCGACCGCAAGTGAATGCGCCATGGTCACAGTACCTTTGGACTATTCCGTCCCTGACGGCAAAACGATCGAAGTGGCGATCTCGCGGGTCGCGTCCACCGACCCCGCACAGCGACGCGGGATCCTGCTCACCAACCCTGGTGGCCCGGGTGGCCGAGGACTGGGATTGCCCGAGATTCTGAATGCGGGCATGACACCGGAAGTCGCAGCGGCATACGACGTCATCGGCATGGACACCCGAGGACTCGGCAAGAGCACACCGATCGACTGCGGCGTCGAACAGATGACATGGATGCGTTCGCCGGGCACCACGGACGAGGGATGGAACGAGAGTGTTGCGCTCGCACGCGAGGCCGCTGACACATGCTGGGACAAGTACCCGGACTATCTGCCACACATCAATACTCAAAACATCGCCCGCGACCTCGACGTGATTCGTGGCGCCCTCGACCAGGAGAAGGCGTCGTACTTCGGGTGGTCGTACGGCACATACCTCGGTGCAACCTATGCTCAAATGTTCCCGGACAGGATCGACCGTGTGGTTCTCGACAGTGCACCGGATCCGAAGAAATACGGATACGAGATGTTCCAGGACATGGGCCCGGCCAACGAGAAAGCGATCGACGGATTCTCGCAGTGGGCAGCAGAACACAACTCCACCTATGCACTCGGATCGACGCCCGCCGAAGTTCGCGCCCTCATCGAGAAGCTGATCTCGGACGCGGCCACCACTCCGATACAGATCGGTGATCATGCCGTCGATGATCACGTCCTTCCATTCCTGATGTACGTCAACGGAACCGGCGACACCGAAAAGGAAAGCGAGGCATTCGCGCAGGTATTGGTTCAGTTGCGCGATCTCGCCGCAGGCAAGACCGTCGAGAACATCCATCCCCAGCTGACGGGATTGATGCAGGCATGGTTCCAGACCGAACTGGGAACCGGTCCTGACTATGCCGGGACAATCGCCATCGTCTGCGGAGACGTATCGATGCCGAGCGATCCCCAGTGGTACCGCAACAAGTTGGAGGAGCACCGTGATGATCAGCCGATCTTTGCCGGCACACACAACACGATCATGCCGTGCGCGTTCTGGCGCAGTGAGGCCCCTACGCGGATCGACATCGACAACAACGTTCCGACCTTGCAGATCCAGGCAACCGGTGACACCCGCACGACGTACGACGAAGGCCTCGGCATGCATGAAGCGATGAAAGGCTCACGGCTCGTGACAGTTCCAGGCCGCACTCATGCGGTGTTCCCCGGCTACGCGAATACTTGCGCGAACGCCGCCGTCAACTCGTACCTGCTCGACGGCTCACTGCCGGCAGAAGACGTGGTGTGCGAGTCGTGACGATTTCCGGCGATCCCATCACCGGAAGACCTGCGTGATCTGATGCGCGATTGCCCCTCGACAATCTCGCATCCGGCAGACAGAATAGTTCGGTGAGTCCCATTCATCGGGCCGATGGCGAGGTTTCCGCAATTGGTCGTTCCACCGAGATACTGAAGACTTTTCGTGACAGCTCAGGCGTTCTCAGCGCAGCAGCGCTTGTTCGACGGACAGGCATGGCCAAAACAACGGTGTATCGAATGGTCGACGATCTCGTCCGAGTCGGGTTGCTCGAACGGCAAGGAACCAACTACCGCTTGGGTCTCCTCCTGTTCGAGATCGGCGAATCTGTTCCACGGCAGCGAAACCTCCGCGAAGCAGCGCGGCGCCACCTTTCGGCCTTGCGTGAAGCAACGGGACACAACGTGGGACTCGCTGTATTGGACGGTTTCGACGTGGTTTACCTTGATGTCTTCCGTGGCGACGACGGACCACGCCTTCCGCAGCAAATCGGTGGTCGGTGGCCTGCACACGCAAGTTGTTCCGGCAAAGCAGTATTGGCGTTCACCAACTCTGGGGATTTCACGAGGCCCACTGTCCTCGAAGCACACACCGAGAACACCATCACCGATCCCGAACTCTTCCACCGAGAACTGGATCGTGTTCGCAAGCGTGGTGTCGCCTTCGACCGCCAGGAAGCATTTCCCCGGATCGTCGGCGCCGCAGCACCAATATTCGGCCCGGACGAAGGCGTCCTCGGCGCAATCTCCATTTCCGGTATGGCAGGCCGAATAAATCTGACCCGTATCGACGCGGCGGTGCGGACGACGGCAATCGCCATCTCACGTGATCTCTCGAGTGCCCAGTCCGTCGTCCGCCCTGTCCTACAACGACGCTGATGCCGTCAACCGCGCCCGACGTACGGCATCCGGTTTGCCATGATCGTCAGAGTCGGGACATTCACGTCGAGTGGTAGATCTATCAGTTGCACAACGGTGTTCGCGACATGACGAGGATCGAATGTCGGCTCGGGCCTGGTGGTGCCGTCAGCTTGTCTTGCCGAGTGGCCGATTCCGGCTGTCATGTCAGTTGCCGCATTGCCGATGTCGATTTGACTGCAACAGATGTCGAACTCTCGGCCGTCGAGAGAGATCGACTTCGTCAAACCTGACACACCGTGTTTGGTCGCCGTGTAGGCGGCACTGTCGGGCCGGGGCGTGTGAGCGGAGAGCGACCCGTTGTTGATGATCCGGCCTCCTCTCGGATCCTGTGTTTTCATGATACGAATCGCTTCACGCGCACAAAGGAATACGCCGGTGAGATTGGCTGCGACTGTCGCGTTCCACGCTTCAGGATCGATCTCGTCCACACTCCCCGACGGCCCGAATGTCCCTGCGTTGTTGACAAGCACATCGAGTCTGCCGAAACACTCAGTCACGGATGTGAACAACCGGTGAACCGATTCGGGCGAGGACACATCAGCGGGAATTACCACTGCGCGCTCGTGACCCCCACCTGTCGCTTCCAAGCTCACGCTGTTTCGACCAGCCAATACAACGTGGTGTCCTGCATCGAGTAGACCTCTGGCCATTGCGCGGCCGAGTCCCGACCCTGCACCGGTCACGACCACGACTCGGCCGACACGCTCAGTGATTGTCACCGTGTACCTCCGTTCCACGCCTGCCCACCAGGAAATCGAAATCGACTCCGCGGTCGGCCTGCATCACATGATCCACGAACAGTCGTTGATACCCACTCGTACTCTTTTGTACGCGTGGCGGCAACGCCTCGAGACGCCTGGCCAGCTCGTCGTCGTCGACGAGTACACGCAAGACCCCACGAGCAACATCCAACTCGATCAAATCACCATCCCTGACCGCGCCGAGAGGCCCACCGGCATCCGCTTCGGGCGCAACGTGCAAAACGACTGTGCCGAAGGCTGTTCCGCTCATTCGCGCATCAGAGATCCTGACCATGTCTCGTACACCCCGCTCGAGCAGCCTTCGAGGGAGTGGCAGATTACCTACTTCTGGCATACCCGGAAACCCCTTCGGTCCAGCGCCGGTGAGGACGATGACGTCGTCGGCCTCGATGTCGAGATCCGGCGAGTCGACGCGCGCCGTGAAGTCGTCCATTCCGTGAAACACGACCGCACGGCCCACGTGGCTGAGCAACTCCGGCGACGCCGCAGATGGCTTGATCACTGCACCGTTCGGCGCGAGATTGCCGGTCAATACCGCTATGCCGGCTTGCTCCAGCAACGGTGCCGCCGTGCTACGAATTACGTCGTCGTCCCAAATTGTTTCGCCGGAGTTGTTCTCACCGAGAGTCTTTCCGGTAACCGTGGCGGCATCCAGATGGAGGATGTCTCCGAGCTCGGCGATCACCGCAGGCAGTCCGCCTGCGTAGAAGAAATCCTCCATCAAATAGGTACCCGAAGGCATGAGGTTGACCAGCAGGGGAACGTCACGACTCTGCTCCCCGAAATCGCTGAGCTCGAGGGGAATTTCCAGCCTCCCGGCGATGGCAAGCAAGTGCACCACAGCGTTGGTGGACCCACCGATAGCCGTGTTCACCTTGATCGCATTCTCGAATGAATTTCGGTCGACGACCGAAGACATCGTCAGGTTCTCGGCCACCATCTCCACGATTCTCACGCCGCTGTCGCGTGCAAGTACACGTCGCCGTGAATCCACTGCCGGGATCGCAGCGTTACCGGGGAGCGTGAGGCCCAAAGTCTCGACAAGCGACGCCATCGTCGACGCGGTGCCCATAGTGTTGCAGTGACCGGGCGATCGAGACATAGCCGATTCCGCTGCTCTGAACTCACATTCACTCATGCATCCGGCTCGCACTGCTTCACTCATCTCGAACACCGAGGTTCCAGATCCGACAGTCTTACCTTGATGGCGGCCGTTCAACATGGGCCCACCGGATACGACAATGGTGGGAAGGTCACAACTGGCTGCGCCCATCACCAGCGCCGGGGTGGTTTTGTCGCAGCCGCAGAGCAGTACGACGCCGTCGATCGGATTGGCTCGAATCGACTCCTCCACATCCATGCTGACGAGGTTCCGATAGAGCATCGTGGTGGGGCGGATGATCGTCTCACCCAATGACATCACCGGAAACTCAACTGGAAATCCGCCTGCTTCGATGACTCCCAGTCGCACCTGCTCGGCCAGATCTCTGAAGTGAGCGTTGCACGGCGCGAGCTCGGAATACGTGTTACAGATACCGATAACCGGTCGGCCGTCGAACATCCGATCAGGGATACCCTGGTTCTTCATCCACGAGCGGTGGATGAATGCATTGAGATCATTGCCTCCGAACCAATCCTGCGAGCGAAGTGTTCTACTCGTCGGTGTTCTACTCATCCGAACCCTCCAAACCAAGGATTGCCCTTGCCTCCCCAGGTGTTGCAGGCTGCATTCCGAGTCGCTGGACGATGTCGATGATGTTCTCCACCAAACGAACGTTCTCGGCCGGCTCTCCATTCGCGAGAAACGGATAGTCTTCGATTCCCACACGCACGTGCCCTCCGAGCAGGAGTGCATGAGTCAGACCACGCAGTTGATCTGGCCCGCTGATGCTCACGGAGAAGACCGATTCCTCCGGTAGGTGTTCCACCATCTGCTGCAAGATCTGCGGGGAGTACGGCATCGCATTCTGAAAAGTTCGATCAAGTCCCAGTACAAGGTTGACGAGGTGCGGGCCAGGCTGCCCTTCGGTCAACGTACGTATCTCCTGGAGCAGATGTGACGGGCTGAAGGCCTCCCACTCAGGTTTGATTCCTAGTTTGCGCATTGACGCTGCCAGTTCGGCGGCACGACTGGGCGGCGTGTCCATCAGTACCTCACCGACCGGTGAGGTCACATAGGCCGTGATGGCATCGAGCGTGCATGTGTCTGCGCCGCCATGCAGGCCCTGGAGCCTCGCGTCCCAGTCCACGATGCGCGCACCGTCACTGCGAACACTCACCATGTCACCGTTGACTCCGCCGCCGGTCGAGTTGTTGATCACGATGTCGCAGCTTTGGCGGACAAGCGTATTCATCTGCCGATAGATTGCGGCATCACAGGTCGCTTGATCGTCCGGTCGTCGAGCATGAAGTGCTGCCACGCTGGCTCCAGCGCTGTGGCAGCGTGCCACATCCGCCGCAATCTGCTCAGGCTGAGTCGGAATGAACGGATTGTCGGCAACAGTGAGGAAGCCACCCGTCGGGGCAACTGTGACGATGACCTTGTCTCGCAGATCGCTCATGCCGGAACGCTCCTGTAGCTGGATGCGGCGAAGAACATGGCAATCGCCGATGCCCCCGGGTCCTCGACGCCCCTGGCGTGTTCTCCCACGTAGGTCGCGCGTCCGCGGCGGGCGAGCATCGCGCGAGTCGATTCGGCGCCGAGCCTCGCAGCCGTGGCCGCAGAGTTCAAGGCAGCGGACAAGGTTGCCCCGCTGACTGCCGCCTCGGTCAATGCGCTGGTTGCGGGGACCATGGCGTCGACCATGGTCTTGTGACCCACCTGGGCATTGCCGAGACGCTGCACCGCAGCTGTCGCCGTACCCAGGGCAGAAGCCAAGTCTGTTGCGGTCACTTCAACTCCAGAGACTGCTCCGATCCGGCCGAACCACAGACCGAGAAGTGGTCCGCTTGTCCCACCGATGTCGAGAAACGCATCCGACGTACGGGCGAACACTTCACCAGGACTGGTCGGCGGGTCGGAACGAAGTCGTTGCACCGCACTTCGCAGGCCCGTCCGCAGATTCATTCCGAAATCGCCGTCTCCGACAAGCCGGTCCAAATCTGTGAGGGAATCGAATTGATCTTCGGCGGCATCGGCAAATCGATCGATCCACGCCCGAGTGTCCCCGACGCTCAACATTGTCATCATGAAACTCTTTTCAGTAGTGCATATTCGAGTTACCAAGCGAGTGCGGGAGTGCGTACCGTTGCATCCCAGAGATCCAGAAACTCCTCGGTCGAACGGAGAAGGGTGATAGAGAGCCCGTGCATATCCAATGCAGTGACGAAAGAACCTGCAATCACACGATCCAAACCGATACCGGCATCCTCGAGGAAAGACTTTAATTCTGCAGTGGCAATGGATAATTCGAGTCCATGGGTTGCCCCTAGCCCATTCACTATCGCTATCACACCGTCCCCGCGCTCAACCCCGACAGCATCGAGGATCGGCTCCGACAACTGCGCCACGAGTTCGGCGGCAGGAACCGTCGGACGCGTCTCACGTCCACGCTCGCCATGGATTCCGATGCCGAACTCCATCTCCCCCGGCGCCAGTTCGAAGGACGGACGATCCTGTCCGGGAGCCGTGCACGAGCGGAAAGCTGCACCCAACGTCGCCGACGCCGCCACCACCCGGCGCCCCAGGTCAGCGATCTCGGAAAGCGCCCAGTGCCGTTCCGCGGCCGCCCCACAAATCTTCTCCACGGCAATTACCGCAGCGGTACCACGACGTCCAGGTCCACCCTCGTCTGCAGTCGTCGTCGCGAGGTCGTCGTCGACCATCACGATCTCCACTTGCCGCTCAGTTCCGAGTAACTCGGCCGCGATCGAGAAATTCAGTTTGTCTCCGGTGTAGTTCTTCACGATGAGAAGTGCACCCCGTCCGGTCTCGACAGCATTGACCGCAGCGCGGATCTGAAAGGCTGTGGGACTGGCGAAGACCGACCCAGGAACTGCGGCGTCCAACATGCCGGATCCGACGAACTCCGCGTGTAACGGCTCATGCCCGGCCCCGCCACCTGAGACCAACACAACTTTGTCTCGGGCGACACCCGCGCGAGTCACAAACAACGGATCTCGGTGGTAGGAGAGCATTTCCGGGTGCAGGATCTGAAGTCCTTCGAGCGCTTCGCGGACTACATCCTCGGGCCGGTTGACCACATGGCCGATCATGACGAACTCTCGGACGCCGACATTGGGCCGACAGGGAAGCGAACCGCAAACGCACTCACACACGTGCGAACGTTGTCACCGACCCGTATCCCAGCCTCCGCTGCAGGCTCGTTGACATACGAAACAGTTCCGTTGTGCCACATATCCATTCCATTGCTGATCTCGGCAGAGTCGTGACTGACCGCTACGCCGGCAAGTCCCGAATCTCCCATGCGGACGATTCCGATGATCCCCGCGTTGTCCTTGCCGATTCCGGCATCGTTCAGCACCGCCAACGCACAGCCCGTCGCAATCGCCATCCGCCCTGACTCTTGACCGCCGTTGGATGCCGCAACGACGATGCGGTCGCGGTCCGACCGTTCGATCTGCGACATACTGTCCATGACGACAATCTGTCTACCGTTCTCCACACCGACAATGTTCCGAAACATCAGTCGACGCTCCTCTCTATCAGTGCCAGCACTTCTTCGGAAACGCGGCTGCCCACACGCACACCCGCTGCGACTGCAGTCGGATTGGCATACGTCACGATGCCGCACTCCCACACGTCGTTGCCATCTCCAATACGCGAACTCTCGTGTCCGACTGCAATGCCGACGATCTTCTGGGCGTCGATCGCAGCCAAACCTGCGATTCCGGCCTTGTTCTTCCCTATGCCGGCGTCATTGCACACCACAACACGAACCCCGAACCCGACGGCGTACTCTCCAGCACTCGTCCCTCCGTGTGATCCGGTCACGATCACATCACCGGCCTGAGCCGAGGAAGCAAACGCAATCGAATCCATGATCCACACTCTCGTTCCGTTAGAGGAATGAACCAAAGTAGGTTCGGCACCTTCGGTTTCAACTACTCGCATGGACATCCACCCCTAGAATTCGACGTGCCTGATCAGGAGTTGCGGGTTCACGCCCGTACCGCCGAGCGATCGAAACAACTTCGGCGACCAGATCAGGTGTGGAGGGGTATCCCAGTTCTTCGTAGTGGTAGTCACCGGCACCGATTGCTACATGGCCCCCGCGCTTGATCGACTCCTCCGCTGCTGCAAGAACATTGCCTCGGTAGGCCGAGACGATCCACTCCACTGAAAGATCAGCCGGCAGGAGGTCCAGTTGCGCACGTAGCCCTGCTGCTGTCGCCGGATGTGCAGCCGGAAACTCGTCACCACCGAGAATGAAAGCGATCACCAATGGTGACGACGGATTCCGCACCCTTGCGTGGGCGAAGATCGCGCGCGTCCAACTCACGTTGAATGACGTCTGATACGGCACCAGACCCAATTCACTAGCGCGCGAGAGTAATTCGATCTGTGTTCGAGTGTCGTTGACGAAGACCCTGGAATCGGTTGCGAACAAGCCTGTCGTCGCATCGATCAAGTCCATCGCCGCACAGCCCATGTCGACGACCAAGAAGTCCGAACGTCGTTTCGGATCACTTTGGTTCGGGGCAAGATTCGACAGCCGCTCGTCTATCGTGTAGCCGGGAACATTGGCCATCGACGGCGCAAGCAGCAGATTCGATACCGCCCGAACCCGCTCGACGATCTCTCCGTAGGTCGCCGCCGAGTGATCCACGCCGCCGTCCACGGCTCGACCGTGAAAATGCATCAACGACGCCCCCGCACCCTCACAAGCGAGGGCAGTGTCGGCTATTTCGCTGGGCGTCCACGGAATGTGGGGATTGGGTGCGCGCATGGTGTTCTCGTTGACGTGCACTCCGATGATTACCGGTTTCTCCGTTGTACTGGACGTTGCCTCAAGAGTCATGTCGCTCCTTCGGAAGATTCCAACCGGCTGTCATCGACTGACCTCCGTCGACTGTCCACGTCTGACCCGTCACGAAACCGGCGCCGGGACCAGCGACAAAGGTCACGACTTCGGCAATCTCAGCCGGCTCCGCGTAACGGCTCAACGGGATCGATTGCAAGATGGCGCTCTGCATTTCAGGGCTCTGGGCCCGACTTGCAAGCGGTGTCCGCGTCGAACCCGGTGCAACACAATTGACTCGGATCCCCTCGCCGGCGAGCTCGATCGCGAGTTGTGTGGTCAACGCGACCACGCCACCTTTCGATGCGGAATACGCAGCACGGTCTACGCTGCCGCGTAGGCCGGAAACCGAGGCAATTGTCACCACGGATCCGCCGCCATCTGCGGCGAGCAGATCCACGAACTCCCTGACCACCGCAAACGTGGAAACGAGGTTCAGCTCGAGGGTTCGCCTGAATCGATCGGGTGTGGTGTGCCGGATCGGCGCGTTGTCCGCGGTTCCCGCCGAGGTCACAACCGTGTCGACACGACCGAACAGCTCTTCGGCGACGTCGCGAAGCCGTCGGATGTCTCCCTCATCGGTGACATCCACTCGAACGCCGACCGTCCGTGTATCTGGTTCTGGCGCAGTGTCTCCGGATGTATGCGACAGGTCGGCAGAGATGACATGCCAACCCAAGTCGGCGAATCGTTTGCACGTTGCCAGGCCGATCCCGGATGCGCCACCAGTGACGATCGCTACCTTCCTACTCACGACTACAGCACCTTCCTCATGTCGCGAATGGGATTCGACCCGTCCCACTCCTTCGATGCAGCCTCGACTGCGCGAAACAGATCGCCCTTCCTTCCGCTGACCTCCGAGACTTCGATGACTGTTCCCGGATACGGGCCGTCCTCGTAGTAAACGAATCGCTCATCCGGTGCGCCACTACCGGATCTACCACTCTGCAATTCGACGAGCCCTCGGTTCTTGGATTCCTCCACATATCGATCGAAATCCGTTGTCCAGTAGGCAACATGTTGAAGTCCTTCGAGCCCTCGATCGGCGAACTCGCGAAATGCCGACGGCTCATCGTTGTGTTGTTGAATCAGCTCGATCTGCGCGCTTCCGCTGTGCGCGAGCGCCACACTGAATCGAGGCGCACTCGACTTGCCACGGAAGACGAAGTCGTTCAACGGTTGGTCCTCCACGAAGAAGAAGGGGCCAACGCCGACAACGTCGATCCAATGCTTCAGCGCGCTGTCGATGTCGTTGACCACAAAACCCAATTGGCGCAAAGGCCCGAAGTATCTACTCACGAAGTCCTCGTTTGTTCGTTGCCGACGAAACCACGGTCGACGACTGTGATCCTGATAAGTGATGATGTCCTGCGCATGCTCGCCTGAAGAATGAAGAATTCCCGTTGATCGGGAATCTTCCGGGGCCGAGACTCGGCTCAAGCCTGTTCAGGTGCAACTAAGGTTCCGGCGTCGCGCTCCGCCCGGTAATCCAGTGTCAGTTGGTCGTTGGCCTTGTCGGCCTTTCTGGTGATCACCTTGAGCAGCAGCACGATCAATGCTGCCGTCGCCAGCACCGCGGAGTACACCCCGATTGCCGGTGTGAAACTGTTGGTCGCGTCCTTGATCCAGCCGGTGACCTGTGGACCGAAATAGCCTCCGAGGTTACCCATTCCGTTGATGACACCGAAACCTGCCGCCAAGGCAGCGCCGGTAAGGAAGCTCGAAGGCATGGTGATGAAGATGCTCATCGAACTGTAGAGACCGATCCCGGCGATGCAGAATCCGAAGATAGCGACAACCGGTGTGGTGAAGAACAGCGCAGCAATAGCAAATCCGAGTGCTGCGACCGATGCGGCGATGGCGAAGTGCACGGGGCGCTCTCCGGCGCGGTCCGAATGGCGCGTCCACCAGATCATCGGTCCGATCGCAATCAGTGCAGGTAGTGCGGCAACCCATCCGATCTGATTGGTGCTCATCCCGAATTGCGCGTAAATCTGCGGCATCCAAATCTGGAAACCGTTGAGGCTGAAGGTGAAACAAATGAACACGGAGATCAACACCAGTACTCGTGGGTGCACGAGTCCCTGGAGGAAGCTGTGCTTACCGACGACCGCTTCGCGCTCTTGCGCCTCGGACTCGAGCGTATCGGTGAGCCAACCGCGTTCTTCCTCGGAGAGGAACTCCGCCTCCGAAGGCTTGTCCCGCAGAACCTTGTAGATCACAAACGCCATGACCACAGCGGGGACGCCGGTGAGAATGAAAACCCATCGCCATCCGGAAAGCCCGAGAAAGCCGTCGATAGCCATCAGGTGTGTGGTGATCGGAGTACCCAGGCCGGAGATACAGATGAAGGTCACGATCCACGCCATTGCTTTGCCTCGATCCCGATTCGGGAACCACTTCGAGACGAAGAACAGCATGCCGGGCGAAAAGCCGGCTTCGGCAATACCCAACAGGAATCGTGCTGCCACCAATCCGCTGGCACCCTGAACGAACGCGGTTCCGATGGTGACCACGCCCCACGTGATCATGATTCGTGTGATCCAGCGCCGCGCACCGACCTTTGTGAGGATGTAGTTGCTCGGGGGTTCGCAGATCGTGTAACTCCAGAAATAGATTCCGGCCGCAAACCCGAACATCGAGGCCGATATTCCGAGTTCTTTGTTCATCGTCAATGCTGCAACGCCGATGTTCAATCGGTCGAGATACAGGACGATGTATGCCAATCCGATGACCGGCATGAAGCGGAGCATGACCTTCCGGACGGTCCTGGCCGGAAGGGGAAGTTGCTCGGTGACTGTTCTTTCGTGACGCATGATTCACCTCGTACTCATTCGAACACATCATTGTGATGGCTGACACAGAGACGATGCGGGTCGCGATTCGAACTTCACAGACACGATTCCCGATGATCGGTACTCGATTCGTGAGCAATCGACCAGCCGGGGTGACAAGAAAGCGGAGTGCCTGTCGGTTTCGACAGGCACTCCGTGCGGTGAAACATAGGCGTCCCGAGGGTATTCAGCCAGTCAGCTCGCTCTTGATCTCGTTCTTGAGAACTTTGCCGACCTTGGAGCGAGGTAGATCGTCCCAGACGATGACTTGCTTCGGAGTCTTCACACTTCCGATGCGAGCCTTCACGAAAGCCATCACCTCGGCGCCGTCGATGTCGGCGCCGAGGTGCGGTTGCACCACTGCCACAACGCGTTCGCCCCACTTGTCGTCCGGCAACCCGATCACTCCGCAGTCCTGAATCCCCGGATACGCCATGAGTGCCTGCTCCACCTCGACCGAATAGACGTTGAAACCGCCGGTGATGATCATGTCCTTCGCACGGTCGACGATGAACAGGAAATTGTCCTCGTCCAGGTACCCGATATCGCCGGTGTGATGCCAGCCGTGGGCTGACGCTTCCGCGGTTGCGTCGGGGTTCTTGTAATAACCCGCCATCACCAACGAACTGCGAATCACCACCTCACCACGCTCGCCACGTCCGAGCAGCGCGCCTTTGTCGTCCATGATCCCCACGGTCACCAGCGGCGACGGTCGACCCGCCGACGAAAGTCGTGACGTTGCGACAGTGCCGTCCGAGCCGAAGTGCTCCTTCGGTGACATCGTCGAGATCATCATGGGGGCTTCACTCTGCCCGAACAGCTGAGCCATGACCGGGCCGATCTTGTCGATCGCCTCCGCGAGTCTGGTCGGGGAGATCGGCGCCGCTCCGTACCAGAAGCATTGCAGCGAGCTGAGATCCGTGGCCGACAGGGCCTCGTGCTCGAGCAGCATGTAGATGAGCGTCGGCGGCAGGAATGTGTGAGTCACCTTGTGCTTCTGAATGTTCGCGAGGAAGTACCCGAGGTCGGGCTTCGGCATGATCACTACTTCGCCGCCGAGGGCCATGATCGGGAAGCACAGAACACCGGCGGCGTGAGTCAACGGTGCCAGCGCCAGATACACCGGGCGCCCCTCGAACGGATAACTCATCAAAGTGATTGCGGTCATCGTCTCGATGTTGTGCCCGGTCAACATCACTCCCTTTGGCCGTCCAGTTGTACCACCGGTGCCGACCAGCATGGTGACGTCGTCGGGCGCCGCGGCGTCGAGTTCTTCTTCCCCGAGCCAGCTTTCGAGGGACTGTGCCGAGTCCCATTCGCCGTCGATGCAGACGAGCGTCACCAACTGGGGAAGCGCATCCTTGATCTGGTCGACTAGCGGCGCATAGGACTTCTGGAAGAACAGAGCGCGACAATCGAACAAATCCAACAGGTCTCGGTTTTCCGCAGCTTCGTTGCGAGGGTTGATCGGGCACCAGACGCCGCCGGCCCGGCTTATTCCGAATACGCACGAGAACGAGATCGGATCATTGCCGGACAGAATCGCGACCTTTTCGCCCGGCGCGATGCCCGAAGCCGCGAGCGAAGCTGCGAAGCGTCGGCTGAACTGTTGCACCTCGCCGTAGGAGAGAGTGCGCTCCCCCATCGTCAAACACGGTGCGGTGGAACCAAGAGAGGCTCCCTTGTCGAGATAGTCGGTCAAACGCATGGGGAGCCTCCAGGGCGGGGCTCCCGGCGCGCTACACGCCGGGAGCCGTGAACATGATGACGAGGGCGACGAGTTAGGCGTTGATGGTTACTTCCGGCTCCAGAGCCAGCCCGAAACTACGTAGCGCGCCGAGCAGTTCGCGATGGCCGAACGCCTGGCAAGCCGAGGCAAGCCCGGTCCGCTTCGGCGCCTGCTGGAGCAGAGAATGCGCTGCATAGGCGTGCAGGAGGCCCGTCTGCTTGTAGTTACAGTTTCCGTGGATCACGACGTGCGAGCGACCCAGCGGGCCCGACGCGTAGACGGAGTCGAGTGAGGTGTTGATGCGCGGATTCTCACGAGGGGGCATACCGGCCTGAACCGATCCGGCGATCTCGGCCAAGGCGGCTTCCTGCTCGTCGGCGGGCAGGGTCTTGATCTGCTCCTCCACGATCTTCTGCGTCGCGACAACGCCTTCCATCACGGTGCGGTCGAACACTCCGCCCGCAGCCTTGACGTTGGAAACTCGCGGATCGTTCTTGAACCACACCGGGTGGCATGTTCCGCCCCACGGCAATGCAAGCGCAGTTTCGTGCTGGCCCGGAACGACGACGTCGAAAGTCTGGCCGGGCGCCCACTGCACGTACTTGTTCTGCTCGAGGTAGTACCAGTTTGCCTTGAGGATGGTGAAGATCGTCTGAGTGGACGCGTAGGTGGGAAATCCCTTCCACAGCACGAGGATGTCGAGCGTATCGAGGCCCGGCGTTTCCAGTGCGATATTGGCCGCGATCTCACCGGTGGTGTACATCTGCGCGATACCGGGCGAGAGAAGCAGGCCCTTCTCCTGATACTTGTCGCTGAACTTCTCCTGGACGTCGAGTACCCAGTCCTGCTCACCGGTGGTATCCATGTAGTGGCAACCGGCATTCAACGCAGCTTCGACGACGGTCCCGCCGAGCTTGATGAACGGCCCGACCATGTTGCTGACAACCTTTGCACCGGTGAACAATTCGGTGAGAGCCTCGACCGTGTGCTCGACCTCGACGACCTCGTGATCGACGGTGTCCAAACCAGGGATCTTGTCGAGGACCTCTTGGATGCGAGCGGCGTCGCGGCCGGCTGCGATGAACGGGATGTTGAACTCGCGCAGGTATTCACACACCAGACGGCCGGTGTACCCGGAGACGCCGTAAACGATGACGGGCTTCTTTTCGGACATGTTCGTGGAACCTTTCGAAGACGTGAGAAGGGTGTACGTACGAATGAAGGGCGAGTTACATGCCCATGCCACCGTCGACCGGTAGGCCGATTCCGGTGATGAATCGCGCGGCGTCGGAGGACAAGAACACAACGGCGTCAGCCATGTCGTTCACTTCACCGAGGCGGCCGAGCGGGGTGAGGCCGATGACGTCTCCGACTGCTGCTTCGGCGCTGGGCCAGAGACCGAGCTTCTCCATGTCCGCCGCGAGTCCGAGACCCATCTCCGTGGCGACAAGACCCGGGTAGATGCAGTTGACGCGGACTCCGTAGCCGAGCTTGCCCGACTCGGCGGCGGCAACTCTGGTGAAGCGATCGACCGCGGACTTGGTCGCGGAGTATCCACTGATCCCGGGAAACGGAATGGTTGCGGCCACTGAAGAGATGTTGATGACGGAACCGCCGGTTCCGGCTACGCCACCCGGACGCATGCTGCGCAGTCCGTGTTTGGTTCCGAGCGCTGTTCCGAGGATGTTGACCTCACACATACGGCGGATGTCGTTCGGATCGAGGTCGACCACCAGCGAGGAAATCTCGATGCCTGCGTTGTTGACGAGGATGTCGAAGCCGCCGAGAGTCTCCGCGGTGGCGGCGACTGCCTCTTCCCAGTTGGCATCGTCGGTGACGTCCAGCTTTACGAAGCCGGTTTTGACTCCGCCCGAACCAACAGCCTCTGCGGTGGCACGACCCTCGTCTTCGAGAACGTCGCCGATCATCACTGACGCCCCCGCCTTCGCCAACGCCTCAGCCATTCCGGCTCCGAGCCCCTTGGCACCACCTGTGACCAGTGCTTTTCGTCCCTCGAGATCAAACACGCTCATTTTCGACTGCCTCCATGACTGAAACGACTCTCGCGATGCCACCGTTCACAGCGACGCTGCCAAGTGGTGTGAGTCACAGAGTATTCAACTTTGGACGAGTGTCAAGAGAAATCTTGACGACTGTCAAGATTTTGTTACACGTTCGTCAAAGACCAGGGGTTACACTGATTCGGACGCGGTGATCGTGCCGCTGTGGAAACCGCAGGGAACAGGACGTGCCATCGTGACCACGACAGTCGAGAAGCCTAGTGAGGCAGGGAAAAAGGCGGTTCCTGTCTCTTCGGAGAAGCGGTCCAACGCAGACAAGGTGTCGCGTCGCCAGGTCGACAAATTCTCCGAGCGACGTGATCAACTCGCCGAGGCCGCACTGCAAACCCTGGCCGAATTGGGCTACGCACGCACGAGCCTGCGCGAAATCGCCCAGAATTCGGAGTTCTCCCACGGCGTCCTGCACTACTACTTCAGCGACAAGGTCGATCTCATCACCCACTGCGTGCGCCACTACAAGGCACGCTGCGTAACCCGCTACGACGGCATCGTCGCCACCGCGAAGACACCGGAGGAACTGAAAACCGGTTTCGGCACACTGCTCGCCGAGACCATGATCGAAGAACCCACGATGCACCGCCTCTGGTACGACCTGCGCGCGCAGTCGATGTTCGAGGAGTCGTTCCGAGCCGACGTCGCCGCGATCGACGAGAGTCTCGAAAACATGATCTGGCGCATTGTTTCTCGCTACGCCGAGCTTCTCGACGTAGAGGCATCGGTCACCTCGGCGGCGATGTACGCAATCTTCGACGGCCTGTTCCAGCAGAGCCTGCTGCGCCATCTGTCCGGCGATCAGACTGCCGCAAACTATCTTTCGGTGAGCGTCCAGCAGATGCTGCCTCTGGTAGTGCCCACTCCCTGATCAGCGAGCAGCGATGCCTTCCGCGACGTACCTGGCTCCGCGATCGAATTCTCCGACCACGTCGTAATCGGCGTCTTGCCGCCAGAAGCGGACCAACGCTCCGTACGTACCACCGATCATCTGTGCGAGAAAGAGCGGCGGGTAGTCCGATCTCACTTCGCCGGCTTCGATACCGGCAGTGACGATCCGCAGAAGTTCCACGTGGAACCGATGATCGTGGGCCGCCCCCGCTCCGGAGGAGGCGAAGTCGCGCTCGAGTTCTGCAGTCACCATGCGCAGATAGCGCGGGTGCATGATCGCTTGCTGCGCAAAGTCCTGAAAAATCCGGGAGATCCGATCAGAAGTCGGCATCGGCGATTCCATGAGCTGATCCACCAGTGCCGCAAGCTGATCGAGATGATCACTGTGCAACGCCTCGAGAACCGAGTCCTTGCCCTGGAAGTAATTGAAGAAGGTGGCTCGCGACACCTCGGCTCGCTCGGCGATGTCGTCGACGGTCGTGCTGGCGAAACCCTGCGCCGAGAACAGAATTCGAGCAGCCGAGAGCAACCTGTCGTTGGTGTCGCGCTTGTTCTGTTCTCGTTTGGAAATCACGTCGACCTGCCCTTCTCCGCCTCAGAACACAGTCTTCGCCACAGTCCGGAATGTGTCCAATGTCCGTCCCGTCAGGTGACGCACCTCCGCCTCCGATAGGTGGACTACAGTCCAATTATGTCGACTGTTTCCACCGAACGCCATGACCGCGTTCTCATCGTCAGGATCGAACGCGAAGAACGCCGTAACGCGATCAACCGTGAGACTGCCGAGGGAATCGAAGCCGCGCTGAATCTTCTCGACGACGACCCTGATCTGTGGGTCGGCATCATCACCGGAACCCCCAACATCTTTTGCGCCGGAACCGATATCCGAGAGCGGGCCGACCTTCGCATGCCTCGCGGCGGTGAGTACGGCGTCATTCGGCGCCGGCGGAACAAGCCCCTGATCGCTGCAGTCGAGGGCTACGCGCTTGGTGGCGGTTTCGAAATCGCACTGGCCTGCGATCTGATCGTCGCCTCTGCCACAGCGCAATTCGGCCTTCCCGAAACCAAACGCGGTCTGGTTGCGACGTCCGGCGCACTCTTTCGGGCTCCTCGCGCGCTTCCGATCAACGTCGCCCGTGAACTCTTGATCACCGGCCGCACACTCGATCCCGAAAGGGCAAAGGACCTCGGCGTCGTCAATGCAGTCACTGCCCCTGGTAAGGCACTCGACGAGGCACTGGTGATGGCAGCGGAGATCTGCGAGTCCTCCCCCACCTCCGTGAGTCTGAGTCTGAAGGCCATCGAGGCTCTCTACGCCGACGCCGACGCCGACGGATGGAAGGTCACCGACGACGCCAAGGACGCAGTGTTGCGCTCTCCGGACATCGCCGAAGGACTCGACGCTTTCGCCACTCGTCGGACACCCCGATGGAGCGGACTGCCGCCCGCATGACAGACCACAATCCGAGACAGATTTCCTATACGTCTGGTCGGAAAGGGTATGAACCGGTTACAGTCTCTCCTGTGACGGGAATCGGCGCATACGAGACGGGCACGCTGCTGACGCGGCGGCGCCATGTCGACTTTGCGCATGTCTGTACATCCGGGTGTCCGATCTACTGATCGGACCTACGACGTGAGCGCCGCTCACGTCGATACTCGTATGTACACCCAGATCAGGGGACATTTCTGTCATGACCACCGCCTCCATCTCACACCTGAGTTCCGTCGTAGCAGCCAACGCCGACGCCATCGACAAAGACGCCAGCAAAGCGCACGTCGTATTCAAGGCTTCCGCCCAGGCGCACGACGCCGTTGCCAGCACCATTTCTCTCGGTAAGTACAGCGTCGAGGTCGACGAGCCGCCGGCCCTCGGCGGCGAGAACACCGCAGCCAATCCTGTCGAGTACTACCTTGCTTCCCTGCTCTCCTGCCAGGTGGTCACCTACCGCGTCTGGGCGGACAAACTCGGTATCGCTCTCGACGACATCTCGGCCAGAGCCGAAGGTGACCTCGACGTTCGTGGATTCTTCGGCTTCGACGACGCCGTCCGTCCGGGATTCTCCGAGGTCCGCGTGGTCGTCACCCTGACCGGCCCCGAAACCCGCGAGCGCTACCTGGAACTGCAGGAAACGGTCGACGCCCACTGCCCCGTACTCGATCTCACCCGCAATCCCGTCCCAGTGCATACAGTCGTCGAAACCGCCTGACCCGCACCAACCCACCTTCACCACGGAGTATGAATTCATGAGCGAGAACACCCCCGTCGATACCGATCCGACCGCCGATTGGTCGTTCGAAACCAAGCAGGTCCACGCCGGACAGGGCCCGGACAGCGCTACCAACGCTCGGGCGCTTCCGATCTACCAGACCACCAGCTACGTCTTCGACAACACCGACCATGCGGCGGCGCTCTTCGGCCTCGCCGAGCCGGGCAACATCTACACCCGCATCATGAACCCGACGCAGGACGCCGTCGAGCAGCGCATCGCCGCCCTCGAAGGCGGAGTCGCGGCTCTGCTGGTTGCGTCCGGTCAGGCCGCCGAATCCTTCGCGATCCTCAACCTCGCCGAGGCCGGGGACCACATCGTCTCAAGCCCTCGCCTGTACGGCGGCACGTACAACCTCTTCCACTACACGCTGCCCAAGCTCGGTATCACCGTCGACTTCGTCGAGGACCCGGACAACCTCGATCACTGGCGTGAGGCAATCCGTCCGAACACCAAGGCGTTCTACGGCGAAACCATCTCCAACCCCAAGAACGACGTGTTCGACATCCCCGGCATCAGCGCAGTCGCCCATGAGCACGGCATCCCGCTGATCGTGGACAACACGGTCGCAACTCCGTACCTCATTCAGCCGCTGAAGCACGGCGCCGACATCGTCGTCCACTCCGCCACCAAATACCTTGGCGGACACGGCACCGCGATCGCCGGCGTCATCGTCGACGGTGGCACCTTCGACTGGACCCAGGGACGCCACACCAACTTCACGACCCCCGACCCCAGCTACCACGGCGTCACCTTTGCCGATCTCGGTGCACCCGCCTACGCCCTCAAGGCACGCGTTCAGCTTCTGCGCGACCTCGGCTCGGCCATCGCACCGTTCAACGCCTTCCTCATCTCGCAGGGTATCGAGACACTGAGCCTGCGCATCGAGCGCCACGTGTCCAACGCCCAAAAGGTCGCGGAATTCCTCGAGGGCCGCGCCGAGGTCACGTCGGTCGCGTACGCCGGACTGGAATCCTCGCCCTGGCACGAGCGCGGAAAGCAGCTGGCTCCCAAGGGAACCGGCGCCATCGTCGCGTTCGAGCTCGCCGGTGGAGTCGACGCAGGCAAGAAGTTCGTCAACGCCCTGACGCTGCACAGCCACGTCGCCAACATCGGTGACGTTCGCTCACTCGTCATCCACCCCGCGTCGACGACGCACTCGCAGCTCACCCCCGAGGAGCAGCTCGCTTCGGGCGTCACGCCGGGGCTCGTCCGCCTCGCGGTCGGCATCGAAGGGATCGACGACATTCTCGCCGACCTCGAAACCGGTTTGGCCGCAGCAGCTTCCTGATCTATCGCACGAAAAAGCTCGGCCCCGATATGCATTGGGACCGAGCTTTTTCGTTGCGTAAGAGCTAGCTCTTGGGAGTGAACGCGGCCAGCGGTTCACTCTCGGACCAGTCATGGCCCCAGTAGCTGTCGGCCGTGATTTCCTCAGCGGTGTAGAAGGCTTCGTCGACAAGCATGCCTTCGCAGCCGAACTCCAGATCCCATCCACCCGGTGCGCGCACGTAGAACGACACCATCTTGTCGTTCGTGTGGCGACCCAACGTCGAGGAGATCGAGAAGCCGAGCTTGGCAACACGATCGAGAGCCTGACCGACGGCGTCGAGAGTCTCGGCTTCCATCATCAGGTGCACGAGACCGGGCTCGTCAACCGGCGGCGCCGGGCACAACGCCAGGCTGTGGTGGCGCTGGTTGACACCCATGAAGCGAACGCGGCGAGCCGGCGGCGGCGCATCGATACCGCCGAGACGGATGGAACCGCGCGGGAGGAATCCGAGCACCTCGGTGTAGAAGGTGTATGCCTCGTCGAAACGCGTAACCGGAAGCACCACATGGCCGAGGCCCTGATCGCCGGTGACGAAACGGCCGCCGTGCGGGGTGACCAACGGGCTGTGGTCGAGTACCGGTCCGAAGAAGACCTCGACTCGGTTGCCGTTGGGATCGTCGAATGCGATGACCTGCTCGGCATCGCGGTAGCTGGCGTCGACCTCGGAAAGAACCTCGACCTCGACTCCGGCCTTCTCCACTGCTTCACGAACACGCTGGAGCGCGAACTGATCTCGCACTTCCCAGCCCACTGCGAGAGCCTTGTCCGTCTCACCGGGCAGGACGATCAGTCGCGCACGACGCTCGTCCAGGCGCAAGTAGAGGCCGTCGGCTTCCGGGCCACTACCGACCGCGAGGCCGAGTCCGTCGACCACGAGCTCGCGCCAGCGAGCCACGTCCTGCGTTTGGATCCTGAGATACCCCAGGCCCCGAATTTCAGTCATGCCTAACCGTCCTTGCTTCGAAAGTATTTGTGGGACTAGATCATCGAGCGGTGGATACCCTGCGGTTCGCCACCGAGCTGCGAGAGCGTCGACGCATGGAAAATGGAGCCAGGTACGTGGATCGCGTGCGCGAGACCGGCATGAGCATCACGCCAGAACCGCTGCATCGGCGTGTTCAACTGCAAAGCCCCACCACCGGAACGAGCAAAGATCTCGTCCACCGCACGCACCGCCCGCCACGCAGCAGCAGTCTGCGTACGGCGACCGATCGCACGAAGCTCGAACGAAACTTCCTGCCCCTTCTCCGTCATGTCCCAGAAACGATCCACCGTCTCCAAGATCGCAGCCCGAGAAGCAGCGATCTCGGCCGCCGCCTCACCGATCGCGAACAGCACGTACGGATCTTCCTTGATCGGAACACCACTGACCGTCACACGCTCACGCTGCGCCGCCATGTTGCACGCCAACGCACCTTCGGCGATACCGATCAACGACGAGGTGATCCCCAACGGGAAAATGCACGAGAACGGGAACTTGTACAACGTCTCCGTACGGCCCGCTTCCTTCCACGCCGTCCCGTCGTACACCTTTCCGGCGTCGATCGTGCGGTAGGTGGGCAGGAACGCGTCCTTGACGATCAGGTCCTTCGACCCGGTTCCGCGTAGGCCCACGACATTCCAGCTGTCCTGGTCGATGTCGTAATCGGAGCGCGGCAGCAGTACGTGCAGGTGCTTCGGCGGCATCAACGGCTTGCCGGACTCGTCACCGACCATCGCGCCGATCATGATCCAGTCACAGTGATCGGTGCCGGACGAGAACGACCAACGACCGTTGAGGATGTACCCACCCTCGACCGGCCTCGCCACGCCCATCGGCGCATACGGTGACGCCATCCACGTATCGGGATCGGTTCCCCACACCTCTTCCTGAGCCTTGCGGTCGAAGAACGCAAGCTCCCACGGATGAACACCGACGATGCCGCTGACCCAGCCCGTGGCACCGTCCATCGCGCCGATAGCCATTGCCGTCTCGGCGAATTCACGCGGATGCGCCTCGAGGCCTCCGAACTCCTTCGGCTGGAACATCCGGATGACGCCGGAGTCGCGCAAGCGCTTCGCGCTGCCGTCCGTCAAGCGCATCAGCTTGTCGCCCTCGACCCCGTCGGCGCGGATCTCGTCGGCGAACTGTGAGATGTTGTCCAGAACCTGACCCATGATTTTTCCGGCTTTCTGGTTTCGCTACCCGGCGAGTGCCTGGGCAGAATGAAAATCTGTTGGTGAAACGGTGGCAGGTAGCCCACCGAAGTGCAGAAACGCTTCCCGGTGAGTGGGAGCACCCCTGTGCGCCTTTTTGGTAGTGGGGGCTACCAAAAAGGCGCACGGGCCTTACTTGCCTTCTGGACGCGTCAGAAATGCCAGAACGGACGCGACCCAGGCGTCGCGAGCTTCGATCATCGTCCAGTGTCCGCAGTTGGGGAAGATGTGAACTTCGCCGTTGGGGATGTCGCGCATCGGCAGAATCGCCATGTCCACGGGGCTGACGCGGTCGTCGCGTCCCCAGGTCAACAGCGTCGGCGCCTTGATCTTGTTCAGCTGCGCCCAGTACGGCACGGCGGTCGACGCAGCGGCAGCCGCGCCCATGGCGGCCATGGCCTTGCTGCTGTACATACGACGGGCGATCTCGAGCGTCGTCGGCTCGGTGGCCAGGGCCCAACGCTCTTCGATGAGCTGCTCGGTGACGACGGCACGGTCGAAGACCATCGAATGCAACCAGCGGACCAGAGCTTCGCGGGTGGGGTTGTCGGTGAACTCCATGAGGAGTTTGATGCCTTCACCGGGCCCCGGCGAGAAGGTGTTCTTTCCCATGCCGCCGATGGTGACGAGCTTGCTCACCCGGTGCGGCTCGTCGATCGCGACCTTGGTGGCGACGATGCCGCCCATGGAGTTACCGATCATGTGGACCGGGCCGAGGCCGAGGCCGTCGAGGAACATCCCGACCGACGCCTGCGCCATCATCATCGGATGGTCGGGGCCGGGATCGCTGACGCCGAATCCGGGAAACTCGAGAACGTAGCAGTGGAAGTGCTCCGCGAAGTCCGCGAGAACGCCGCGGTAGTTACGCCAACCGGTGACGCCGGGGCCCGATCCGTGCAGCAGCAGGAGCGGCGGGCCGTCGCCGGCTTCGTGGTACCGGAGCACACCGAGATCGGTCTGCAGTTCCTTCAGAGTTCCCTCGTAGCTCAGTTCAGTCGTCATGGTCCGAACGGTGCCATCAGTACCGCTGAGCTGCTATGACTCGTCCCGATCAGCGAGACAAGTCGATCAAAATACGTCAGATCCAGTGGTCGGACGACGCTGCCAGCAGGCGATCCATCGTCTCCGCCGAGAACGTATTGGTCGGAACGGGAGGCGTTTTGCGGCCGCGGCGAGGAGCACCCAGTTCGGGGTACAGCGTCCGTGAGACCTCGCGAGCCGCGTCGACGACCAGCGGAGCAACTCGCTCGAGCTGAGCGGTCCGCATGTCACCACACAACGCGATGCTGCCGACGGGACCCTCGTGTCCGCGAATTGCCGAAGCCACACAAGCGACTCCACGCGCCGACTCCCCGCGTTCGAAGGCCAGTCCCCGACGCTGACGGATGCGGTTCAGTTCCTGGTGGAGCACAGCGACGTCGGTGATCGTGTTCTCGGTACAGCGGGGAAGAGAAGACCCGAACAGAGCGTCGACGCGCTCGGGGTCGATCCACGCCAGCATCGCCTTGCCACCAGCCGTCGAATGAGCGAGCACTCTGCCGCCGACGCGGGACGGGAGCGCCGCGGCGAATCGTCCGCCGACCTTGTCGAGATAGACGCTCTCGCGTCCGTCGAGCACCGACAGGTGAACGACCATGCCGGTCTGCAGGTGCAGTTCGTGCAGAAGCGGTGCAGCGGCTTCGCGGATCTGGCTGTGGCCGCCGTCGCCACCACCGAGGCCGAGCGCGCGACGCCCGAGGCAGTAGCCGAACGATGCGTGATCGACCCAGTCCAGCTTGACCAGCTGATCGAGAATGCGGTGGACCGTGGAGCGCGGCAACTGAGTACGGCACGCGACCTCTTCCAGCGTCAGCCGCGCGGCGCGGCCGTCGAAGGCGTCGAGAATCAATGTCATCCGCTCGACCATCGACGGCGGCAGATCCTTCTTGGGTTGCCCACCGGCAGTCTGGACGGTGGACAGTGTGTCGTTCATGTCAACAATGGTCATGGACGCCTCCCGAAAACTGGAATTGATTCTACCGACTATAACCCAGGTCACAGTTTCTGGAAAGTGAATCGATCTTTTCGATCCCGATCAGCGGTAATTCACCTGCCACCGGGCGAGTGGGGACGCTATAAACGCCCGATGCACCTGGGAATCGTCACACCGGTCCTGATTCAGCACCCGAGCACGCGCTCGGAGTGGGAGGCAAGTGCTGACATCGGCGAGATCGCCACAGTGGCCGCCACGGCGGATCGACTCGGTTTCCATCATCTGACCTGCAGTGAACACGTGGCGGTCCCCGAGGAGATTGCCGCCGAGCGCGGCGGAACCTACTGGGATCCGCTCGCCACCCTTGGTTTTCTCGCCGCGCGTACATCACGAATCCTGCTGGCGACCCAGGTGCTGGTGTTGGGCTACCACCACCCCCTCGAGATCGCCAAGCGTTACGGAACGCTTGATCGCGTCAGCAATGGACGCCTGATACTCGGCCTCGGGGTGGGGACTCTGAAACAAGAATTCGATCTCATAAATGCTCCATTTGCCGACCGAGGAGCGCGCGCTGACGATGCCTTGGCCGCACTTCGGGCATCACTGTCGACGCCGACTCCGGAGTATCACGGCGAGTTCTACGACTACTCCGGATTTGTCGTCGAACCCCACGCCGTCCAGAAACGGGTGCCGCTGTGGATCGGCGGCCGGACCAAGAGATCGCTGCGCCGGGCCACCACACACGGCGACGGGTGGGTGCCGTTCGGGCTGCGATTCTCCGAACTGAAGGAAATGCTCGATGCCACGACGCTCCCCGACGGATTCGACGTGGTGCTTCCCGCCGGTGCGCCGCTCGATCCTCTCGGCAATCGCGAATCCACCCTTCGCGCCTTGACTCGCGTCCGTGACGCCGGGGCGACCATCGCCAGCTGCTCGGTCGGCGCTCGAAGCGTCGAGCACTACTGCGAACAACTCGAAGAACTTCACCGAATCGCCCTCGCCGAGGGCTTTTCTTTCACCACTTCCTGATTCCCCGACAATTCAATGCAAAGGACGTACCGATGACCGACTCGACCGCCCTGATCGAATCCCTGCTCGCCCGAGTGGAATTGCTCGAGGACAAGCTCGCGATCACCGAACTGCTGACCACATACAGCCCTGCCGTCGACAGCGGATCAGCCGACGAGGTCGCGAACCTGTGGCTCGAGGACGGCGTCTACGACGTCGATACCGGTGCGATGCACGGCCGCGGCGAACTGCGCGCGATGGTTCACAGCGCCTCACACCAGAACTGGATCATGAACGGCGCGGCCCACATGATGACACCCGCCCACATCCGCATCGACGGCAACAAGGCCGTCGCGACCTGCCATTCGCAGTTGGTCATCAAAGATCCCGAGAACCCGACGGGATTCAAGGTCCTCCGCATCACCGCAAACCGTTGGGAACTGATCAAGACGGACGGCGAGTGGAAGGTCGAACTGCGTACCAACGCCCTCCTCGACGGCCGACCCGAGGCTCGCGCTCTCCTGGCTGCCGGCGTGACGGCCTAACCGGCCTGTGGGCGGTTAGGGACCCTCTGCGGTCGCTAACCGCGCACAGCTGTTGAAAGTTCGGCTCCCCGAACTCTATAGTTCACTTATTCGAACCAACAGGTCCGAGTACGTGTGACCAGGAGACCGATGAGCACCAGTACGCAAGAGCCGACGACTCCGCGCCGACGACCCACGGGGAGATCCATCGCCCTGCTCGGTCCGGCGTTCGTCGCGGCAATCGCGTACGTCGATCCGGGCAACGTCGCCGCCAACCTCACCGCCGGCGCCAAGTACGGCTACCTCCTCATCTGGGTACTCGTACTCGCCAACGCGATGGCCGTCCTCGTGCAGTATCTGTCCGCGAAACTCGGTCTCGTCTCCGGCAGATCCCTGCCCGAAATGCTGGGTCAGCGCCTGCGTAAGAACAACCGCCGCGCCTTCTGGCTCCAGGCCGAGATGATGGCGATCGCGACCGACGTCGCCGAAGTCATCGGCGGCGCCATCGCACTCAACCTGCTCTTCAACATCCCGCTCTTCCTCGGCGGACTGATCACCGGATGCGTGTCGATGGTCATCCTGACGATCCAAAGTCGGCGCGGACAGCGCACTTTCGAGTTCGTGGTCATGGGATTGCTGGCCATCATCACCATCGGCTTCCTGACCGGGCTCGCCTTCACCGACGTCTCCGGCAGCGAGGCCGTCGCCGGACTGGTCCCCCGCTTCGAAGGAACCGAGACCGTACTGCTCGCCGCCAGCATGCTCGGAGCAACGGTCATGCCGCACGCGATCTACCTTCACTCCGCATTGGCACGTGATCGCCACGGCCACATCAAACCCGGCCCACGGTTGCAGCGATTACTCAAAGTCACCCGTTGGGATGTCGTCGTCGCGTTGATCATCGCCGGTGGCGTGAACATCGGCATGCTGCTGCTGGCCGCTTCGGCGCTGCGCGGAGTACCCGGCACCGACACCATCGACGGTGCGCATGCCGCGATCGAGAATTCGCTCGGCCCGGGCGTAGCCGTGGTGTTCGCGATCGGCCTCCTCGCCTCCGGACTCGCGTCGACCTCCGTGGGATGCGCGGCCGGCGCCGAGATCATGCATGGTCTTCTGGCCATTCGGATTCCGGTGATCACACGCCGGATCGTCACGCTCATCCCGGCACTGATCGTGCTCGGACTCGGCGTCGACCCGACGCTGGCGCTCGTGTTCAGCCAAGTGGTCTTGAGCCTGTGCATCCCCTTCGCGATCATCCCGCTGGTGCGAATGACCTCGGACCCCGAACTCATGGGCGACGCGCGCAATGCCCCGCTCACGACCGTCGCGGCGTGGATTGCGGCGGGCTTGATCGTTGCACTCAACGTCGCTCTGCTGGTTCTGACGGTGACAGGCTAGAGCACCGGAGCCACCCAACGCGTCCCTCACAAACGCGCTGGACGGCTCCGGCCGGACTAGGAGACTTGCTCGGCGAGAGTGGCCTTGGCCCAGCGATAGTCGGCCTTTCCGCTGGGAGAACGCCTGATCGACGGAACGTTCATGACGGTGCGCGGCACTTTGTACCGAGCGACCTGCGACGCGCAATGCTCACCGATCTCGGCAGCGTCCGGGACGTCGAAGCCTTCGCGGGTCGTGATGACCGCAGCGACGCGCTCACCGAACTTCGCATCCGGAATTCCCGCGACCAGAGCGTCGAGCACCGCCGGGTGACTCTTGAGCGCCTGCTCGACCTCTTCCGGATACACCTTCTCCCCGCCGGTGTTGATGCACTGAGAACCACGCCCCAGCAGGACGATCGAGCCGTCGGCTTCCACGCGCCCGACGTCGCCGAGCACCGACATCCGCACCCCGTCGATCACCGGGAACGTAGCCGCGGTCTTGACCGGATCATTGAAGTAGCCGACCGGCACGTGACCGCTGCGAGCGATGTAGCCGGTCTCGGGCGATCCCGGCTCCAGCGGCCGCATCCTTTCGTCCACGACGCGGGTCTCGTCGCGAGCGGCGATGCGCATCAGGCCGTCTTCGCCGATCTCCAGATTGCCGTCGACGCCCGACTCCGAGGAGCCGAATCCGTCGCGGATCACCAGGTTCGGAAGCATCGACTTGAGCTGCTCCCGCAGTGAGAGCGAGAACAAGGCTCCACCCGACGAGACCATTCCGACCGTGCTGAGGTCGTAATCTGCTGCGTTTGCTGCCAATTCGTCTGCGAGCGGACGTGCCATCGCGTCTCCGACGACGGTGATGGAGACGGCCTTCTCACTTCCGGCGAGCTGCAGCGTCGTCTTCGCGTCGAACCGCGCCATGAGAATTGCGTTGGCGCCCATGAAGAATCCGGTGAACAGCGAGTACGACGCCGCACCGTGCATCAGGGGTGCGGTACTGAGCATGTTCATCGCGGGAACGTTCGGCACCGCGGCGAACAGAGCCTCAGCGGTCGTGTGCGGCGGACCGAACGGATTTCCGCCGGTGAGCGCCGCGAAGTAGAAGTCTTCATGACGCCACATGACGCCCTTGGGCATCCCCGTCGTGCCGCCGGTGTAGATGACAAAGAGGTCGTCGTTGCTGCGGGGCGCGAAGTCACGAGTAGCGGGCTGCTCCGCGGCAGCGTCGGCGTATCCAACGACGTCGACACCTTCGATATCGCGGACCACGGACTTGCCGACGACAACGACGTGCTTGATGCCGGGCGCGGCCGGGAGAACCGTCTCCACGACGGAAACGAACTCCTCGTCCACAATCAGTGCCACCGACTGCGAATCGTTGTACAGATAGGTCAGTTCGGCGTCGACGTAGCGATAGTTGACGTTGATCGGGACCGCACGAATCTTGAGGCAGCCGAGCAAACTCTCGACGAACTCGATGCTGTTGCGCATGTGCAGAGCAACGTGATCGCCGGGCCCGACACCGACGCTCGCCAGGTGGCGGGCGATGCGATTCGAGCCCTCGTCCAGCTCGACGTAGGTGCGACGACGACCATCGCACACGAGCGCCGTGCGGTCCGGAATCAGATCCGAGATGCCCTCGTACAGATCTGCCAAATTCAGTGACACTGCTGGTGCCTTCCTTGATGTCCGGCCCGGTGAATTCGGGGCCGACCGTACTGCGTTTTCGGTGGGAACTATCCGACCCTGGAGCCGACGAATGCGGCCGAGAACTGAGCGGATCGGTGGTGACGCAAACGCGTACGCGGTGGGATCGCCGCGTCGCCCCAAGGTGGCATGCAGCGCTCGTGACCCAGATCACCGCTCCCGCTGAGTGAGACTCCTCCTCAGTCGGCCAAACTTCTGTTCAAAACTAGAACTAATTCTGATTTCGCTCGAATGATTTTTTCGGAACCGACTACCGAACTCTCGACTTCAAATTAGAATGAATACTAATTCTGCAAGACGTACCCGACCGCCCGGATCGAAGGAGCACGACATGACGCAATCACTGAGCTTGGAAGGCAAAGTTGCCGCCGTCACCGGCGCCGGCGCCGGCCTGGGTCGCGCCGAAGCACTCGGACTCGCGGCTGCCGGTGCAGCCGTCATCGTCAACGACATGGGTGCAGCGGCCAACGACGTGGTCGACGAGATCAAGGCCGCAGGTGGACAGGCACTCGCCATCACCGGCGACGTCTCCGACTGGTCGCTCGGCGGGCGCATCATCGAAGAGGCTGTCAAGAACTTCGGATCCTTCGACATCCTCGTCAACAATGCAGGCATCCTGCGCGACAAGATGATCTTCAACCTGACCGAATCCGATTGGGACGACGTCATCCGTGTGCACCTCAAGGGCCACGCCGCCACCTCGCACGCAGCCGCAGTCCACTGGCGCGCAGCCAGCAAGGCAGCCGACGCACCGGTCTACGGCCGCATCATCAACACCTCTTCCGAGGCCTTCCTCTTCGGCAGCGCCGGACAGCCCAACTACTCGGCAGCCAAGGCCGGCATCACCGCTCTGACGCTCTCGAGCGCAGCAGGTCTCTCCCGCTACGGCGTCCGCACCAACGCGATCTGCCCCCGTGCCCGCACCGCCATGACGGCAGAAGCCTTCGGCGAGAACAACACCGGCGTCGTCGGCCTCGATCCGCTTGCACCCGAGCGCGTCGCGACCCTGGTCAGCTACCTCGCATCCCCCGATTCCGACGAGATCAACGGACAGGTCTTCGTCGTCTACGGCAAGATGGTGGCGTTGATGGAAGCACCCAAGGTCGAGAACCGTTTCGACGCAGCCGGATCCGCGTTCACCGTCGAAGAACTCGGTGGCCAGCTCTCGTCTTACTTCTCCGGCCGTGGGCCGTACGAGACCTACGCCGCCTACAGCATCGCCGGCCTCGAAAAGATTGCACTTGCAGTCGACGAGACCGCAACAGTTTGAGCAGCACTTACGAAGAGGAGCGTTTCATGAGGTTGAACGGCAAGGTAGCGATCGTCACCGGCGGCGCCGGTGGAATCGGTCGTGCCATCACCCGAGTCTTCGCCCGTGAAGGCGCGAAGGTCCTGTTCGTCGACATCAACGACGAGCAGGGCCAGGCCCTCGAACAAGAACTGGCCGGCTCCGGCAAGTTCCTGAACGTCGACCTTGCTGCCGCCGGTTCGGCCGAGCAGATCCGTGACGCCGCGCTCGAGGCTTTCGGCAAGCTCGACATCCTGGTGAACAACGCTCACGCGTCCCGTCAGGCTCCGTTGCTCGAAACCACGCAGGACATGTTCGACCTGTCCTTCAACACCGGTTTCTACCCCGTTGTCCACCTCATGCAGGCGTGCCACGACGAACTCGCGAAGACCAAGGGTTCGGTCGTCAACTTCGCGTCGGGTTCAGGTTTGGACGGAATGCCGACCCAGACGTCCTACGCTGCGGCCAAGGAAGCTGTGCGAGGCCTGACGCGCGTCGTCGCCAACGAGTGGGCGCCGGAAGGCATTCGGGTCAACGTGGTCTGCCCGTTCGCCGCCACCGAAGGCGTCGTCAAGTGGCAGGAAGCCTTCCCTGAGCGCGCAGCCGCATCGGTTGCCAAGGTGCCTCTCGGACGCATCGGTGATCCCGAAACCGACATCGCTCCCGTCGTGGTATTCCTGGCGAGCGACGATTCCAAGTACATGACCGGACAGACGTTGATGGCCGACGGCGGCAGCATCAAATTGCGCTGAGTCGAAATACTTCTCGGTGGGCTCAGCTCACCGAGAAGAGTTTCGCAGCGTTGTCGTGCACGACGGCTCGCAGCCATTCGTCTCCAAGATCGAAGCGCGTAACCGCTTGCAAGGCTGTGAGATACGGGTACGGAATGTTCGGGAAGTCGCTACCGAACAGAATCCGGTCCTGCATGTCGACGAGCCGTGATACGTCCGCCTTCGGGAAGGCACACTGCTCTTCCGTGAAGTCGGTGAACGCCATGGTCGTATCCAGGCGGACATTGCCGTAAGCCTCTGCCAGATCGAGGAATTCGCTGTACTCGGGCATCCCCATGTGGGCGACGATCAACGACAGGCGCGGGTACCGTGCGAGCAGCGAAGAAATGCGATCAGGTCCCGTGTACTCCCCCGGCGCCGGTCCCGATCCACAGTGAATCACGATGGGCGTCTCGGAGTCCTCGAGTTGCCCCCAGACCTTGTCGAGCAGAGGGTCGTTCGGATCGTAGTTTCCGACCTGGATGTGGGACTTGAAGATTCGCGCGCCCGACTCCAATGCCTTGCCGACGTACGACGCCGCCGACTCCTCGGGATAGAACGTGGCCGTGTGCAGGCAATCGGGCGTTTGCGCGGCAAATTCGACGGCCCACTGATTGAGCCACTCGGCCATCGCGTGCTTGTGCGGGTAGATCATCGACGTGAAAGCCCGGACACCGAACTCGCGGAGACGGTGTACCCGCTCCTCCTCGGCAAGTCGGTAGGCGATGGGCCAAGGACGACCGATCATCGGTCCCGCCGAATCGAAGTAGCCCCACACCTTGTCCATGACGCTCTTCGGCATGAAATGGGTGTGGACGTCGATCACGCCAGGAACACCCAACTCGCGCCAAAAAGCCCGAACCTCGGCGATCTCCTCCGGTCCGGTCGATGGGACCTCTTCGGTACACACGTCTGACACCCCTTTCGTTCGCTCGACCATACCGAGTGCCGTCGCGCTCACCGGGACAGGTCGTTGACGGCCCGCCCGGAGCACCCGAATGTGAACCCATCTTGCCGATCACCGTTGGAGGTTGAATGTCTCAGGCCGAGTCCGAAGTGGGGTCGATCAGTGCCGTCGAGGAACTGCTCGCAATCGAGGAAATCAAGCGTGTGTTCGCCGCGCGCCTACGCTGCATGGACACCAAGCAGTGGCACGTCTACCCAACCCTGCACACCGCAGACGTCGTCAGCGAGACGTGGGGCGGACTCCCGACAGACAAGCAACCCAAGACCGGCGACACCTCGAACCAGGTAGTGGGCATCGACAAACTCACCGCGGCAATTCGGAACATGCTCGACGGCGACATCCTCCTCACCACGGCGCACCACGCACACACTCCCGAAATCGTGCTGACCTCGCCCACCACCGCAACCGGCATCTGGGCGATGGAGGACATGCTGTGGTGGAACGACGGCGAGAAAGAACTGCACCTACACGGCTACGGCCACTACCACGAGAAATACCGCAAAGAAGACGGCAAGTGGCTGATCAGCTACCGAACCCTCACCCGGCTCCGTGTCGACCAGGACCCCGGATTCTTCCGATTCATGAAAGCGCTGTGACGAAGTGACCAACCCGCTGTTCCAACCGCTCCGCATCCGTTCGCTCGAACTGTCCAACCGCATAGTCATGTCGCCGATGACGCGCACGTACTCCATCGAAGGTGTGCCCGGCCGCGACGTTGCCGACTACTACCGCCGACGAGCTGAGGGCGGCACCGGACTGATCGTCACCGAAGGCGTCGCGATCGATCACGAGACTGCTGTCGACCACGCCAACGTCCCCAACCTCCACACTCCCGCTGCTCAGGCCGGATGGCGGAAGGTAGTCGACGACGTGCACGCTGCGGGCGGCAAGATCGTGCCTCAGCTCTGGCACGTCGGACCTTTGTGGGGCGCGATGACGCAGATGGACCCCTCACTCAAGCCGATGCGCCCCTCTGGCGAATGGGGCCCGCTCGGCGTCACCTCGTACTCCGCTGCCTACGTCGAACGCGCACAGGCCAGCACCGAAGCGATGACCGAGCAGGACATCCAGGACGTCATCGACGCGTACGTCCGTAGCGCGAAGCACGCCGTCGAACTCGGCTTCGACGGCATCGCGATCCACGGCGGTCACGGCTACCTCCTCGATTCCTTCTTCTGGGAGGGCACCAACCAGCGCGACGACGCGTGGGGAGGCGACCTGGAGCGTCGTACCAGGTTCCCGGCCGCCGTCGTCGCCGCGATCCGCGCGGCCATCGGACCGGATCTGCCGATCATCTACCGTTTCTCACAGCACAAGCAGCAAGATTTCACCGCGAAGATCGCCGAAACCCCCGAAGAGTTGGGCGTCATCCTGGGCGCGCTGGTCGACGCCGGAGTCGACGTTCTCGACGCCAGCATCAGGCGTTTCGACGTGCCGGCCTTCGAAGGCAGCGATCTCTCGTTGGCGGGTTGGGCGAAGAAGCTGACCGGCGCCGTCACGATGGCCGTCGGCAGCGTCGGTATCGGAAAGTCGCTGCGGGACAGCCGCATCGAAGGCGTCGCACCTGTAGTCGACAACATCCCACAGCTCGAGGAGCGCATCGGCAGCGGAGAGTTCGATCTGATCGCGATCGGCCGTCTCCATCTCGCCGATCCTGCATTGGCAACTACCCTGCGCGCCGGTGGCCCGCTACCGGCGTTCGATCGAGCGGTGCATGAGGGCAGCTTGATCTAGGGGCTCCGCCCCTGTGCGCCTTTCCGGTAGTTCGCACTACCAAAAAGGCGCACAGGGCCGAAGGCCTTTATGTTCGACCCATGACTACTTTCAACGCCTGGGTCGCCCGCGACAGCGACGGCACCATCGACTTCGCCCCCGAAACCGTCGACGAATCGTTCCTCCCGGCAGGTGAGGTCACCATTCGCGTCGAGTATTCGAGCGTCAACTACAAGGACGCGCTCGCGGTCACGCCGAAAGGCGGGGTGGTTCGCGATTACCCGATCGTCCCCGGCATCGACGTCGCCGGCGAGGTCATTGCCTCCGAGTCCGACGCATTCGCCCCGGGCGACAAGGTCGTCGCACATGGCTACGAGATCGGGACCGCCCGCAACGGCGGCTACGCCGAGATCGCCCGTTTGCCTGCCGAGTGGGTCGTGAAGCTCGACGGCATTTCCACCGCCGACGCTGCCGCGATCGGCACGGCGGGATTCACCGCGGCCATGAGTGTCCAAGCCATTCTGTCCAGCGGAGTGAAGCCCACCGACGGTCCCGTCCTGGTGACGGGCGCGAGCGGCGGAGTCGGCACCGTCAGCGTCGACCTTCTGGCAAGCGCGGGCTTCGACGTGGTCGCCTCCAGCGGTAAGCCAGGCGCGGCAGACCTTCTGACGTCACTCGGTGCGTCTTCGGTGATCGGCCGGCTCCCCGAGGATCCCGACGCCAAGCCTCGCCCGCTCGGAAAATCTCAGTGGGCGGCGGCCGTCGACTGCGTCGGTGGAAAGACCCTCGCTCACGTTCTGAGCACGATCAATTACGGCGGTGTTGTGGCCGCCAGCGGATTGACCGGTGGCGCCGCGCTTCACACGACCGTGCTGCCGTTCATTCTCCGCGGAGTCTCACTGCTGGGCATGGACTCGGTATTGATGCCGATCGAGCCCCGTCGCGCGCTGTGGACCCGGTTGGGCTCCGACTTGGCGCCACGTCATCTGAAGGAGATCACGAACCTCGTTGCCGTCCGCGACGTCGTATCGGTGATCGATCAGGTCCGCGAAGGCAAGTACACCGGCCGGGCGCTGGTTCAGGTTGCCGACGGGTTCTGAACCGCTCAGAAAAGTGTGAACAAATCTGCCGGTTCTTCGGCCGTCGTGGACTTCTCCTTGTAGGGGGAGTTCACGGCGATCGGTTCCTTCTTCACCGGGGCAGCAAGCGGCACCGATGCGATGTCCCCCGAGACGATGGCGCGTGCGGCTTCGCCGGCCAGCTTGTCTGCCATTTCGTTGTAGTGGTTGCCGACGTGCCCGCGGACCCAGCGAAAGCGCACCGGTCCGACACGATCGGTGATGGCTCGATCGATACTCTGCACCAGTTCGAGGTTCTTGACCGCCCCGCCGCTCGCGGTCTTCCAGCCCTTGCGCTTCCAACTGGGCAACCATTCGGAAGCGCACTTGATGGCGTACTGCGAGTCGGATTCGATGAGCAGAGGATCAGCACCGGGATGGGCGACGACGGCCTCGAACAGAGCACGCAACTCGGCAATCTGGTTGGTGCCGGACGCTTCTCCGCCGGACAGGCTCGGACCCTCGTGATTGACCCACGCCCAGCCGATAGCCCCGCCGGGGTTTCGCAGACAGGATCCGTCGGTGCTCACGATGATCATGGCTCGGACAATACGTTGCGCCACCGACACACGCCTTAACGGAGGATGGACGGTGGCGATACGCTGACCTCGATGACGCCGCCATCTCCCGCCGACGAAGTCACGGTGACTTCTCAGCGACCACTCGATGCCGCGCTGACGCTCAGCCCGCATCAGCGCGGACCCGGCGACCCCGCACATCGACGGTCCGCCGACGGAGCGATCTGGCGAGTTTCCCGCCAACTGTCGGGTCCTGTGACCTACCGCATCACCCAGTCGGATCGCCATACGGTCCGGGTACAGGCCTGGGGTCCCGGCGCCACGGAATTCCTGACCGGCGCCGAAGCGCTGCTCGGCCTCGATGACGAAGCCGAAGATTTTGCTCCCGAACATCCCAAGCTCGCCGAAGCTCATCGACGCTTCCCTCATCTACGCATCGGCCGCACCGGCCGCGTCATGGAAGCCCTCGTTCCCGCGATCCTCGAGCAACGAGTCCACGGCATCGACGCGTTTGCCGCGTGGCGCCGCCTGCTGACCAAGTTCGGTGAGCGCCCACCCGGCCCCGCGCCCGACGGAATGCGAGTTCCACTCACCGCGGACCAATGGCGTCGAATGCCGTCATGGGAGTTCCATCGCGCGAACGTCGATCCCGCGAGGTCCAAGACGATCGTTCAGTGTGCTCGCGTCGCCGACCGTCTCGAGCAAGCATCCACGTTCCCCAGGGCCGAGGCGACCAAACGGTTGCGAGCGGTGCCCGGCGTCGGGATCTGGACTGCCGCCGAAGTGGCTCAGCGTGCCTTCGGCGATTCCGATGCACTCTCGGTCGGCGACTACCACCTCGCTGCCGTCGTCGGGTGGTCACTGCTGGGTGAACCGATCGACGACGCCGAGATGGTGCAGTACCTCGCTCCCCTTCAACCGCATCGATACCGCGCCGTGAGGCTTCTGCAGGTCAGCGGCCAAGCCGTCAAACCCAAGTTCGGTCCGCGAACTGCCGTCGCCGACCACCGCTGGCACTGAGGGATTGCACCGAGAAGCAGGAGATAACAATGTCGACCCGATACGCACACATCGCCTTCTCCCCCGCTGCGGTGGAGCGTCAGCGGTCGACCGGGAGTTTTACCGTCTACGGTTCGAAACTCGATCAGCCCGACGAAGGCCCGATGGAATTCGATTTCCGCGCGCAGGGATTCGTGAAATCCGTGGATTCCTTCTTCATGTCCACGGTGACGCCCGACGGTTGGCCGTACGTCCAACATCGTGGCGGCCCGCGCGGATTCCTGCATGTGTTGGGCCCGAACCGAATCGGATTCGCCGATCTTCCCGGCAATCAGCAATTCGTGACACTCGGCAATCTGGAAGCGAACGATCGCATCTCGCTGTTCGTCATCGACTACCCGACGCGGACGAGATTGAAGATCTACGGGCGGGCGCAGGTGATCGAAGCGGACGAGGACCCTGCACTACTGCAACAACTCTTGCAAGTTCCCGGCGGCACCATGACGGCAAAAGCCCAGCGTTCCATCGTCATCGACGTCGAAGCGTTCGACTGGAACTGCAGTCGAAACATCACACCTCGCTTCGACAAGGAGCGCATGGACGAATCCCTCGCTCTGGCACGCCAACCCCTGCAAGCCGAGGTCGATCGGCTTACTGCCGAGGTCGAAGAACTGCGCGCTCGCTTGTCGAAAAACGAATGAGACTGGGCGGTTTCAGGGCACACGGAGTCGGGTAGCCACCAAACACGGCCCGTCGCGCGGAGACGACGGGTCCCGTTGTGCCCGAGGAGGTCCGCACGATCGATCCAGACGGTGGAGTTCTGGTTAACGAACTGCACCGCCACCATTCACGACTGGTTCCACACAGACAGATTGGCCGTCCCCATGAAACTGTCCCGAACTCTCACCATGTCCGTACTCGTTGTCGCCGCAGTCGGCGCCGGAGCCGGCACCGCGGTCGCAGCGCCCCCGAATGCGGGCTTCGATCCGTCCCAACCCCTACTGACACCGACCGCAGAGTCGAACAGCCAGGCGGCGTTGATGCTCTTCCCCGGTAACGATCCGAAGCAGGCCGCGTTCGACACGATGGCCAACGAGGTCAATATCGGCTGGAACAACGGTGGTCTGCAGTCGACCCTGATCGGAGCCAACCTCGGCGTCGGAATCGGCTGCCTGTCGATCTTCCCGAACTTCATCGCCGGCTGCATCGTCGGTGGAGTCATCGGCACGGTTGCCGGAGTCGGCGCAGGAATCACCAACGGAAACCCGAACGCTGCACCGGCCGTCGAGAAGTTCTTCGCGACTCCTTGAGTAGCGCTCAGCTGTGCGTGTGCCCGGGGGTGGGTGTCTCGTCGTGAAAATGTGTGGCGCCGATCGAATGCAGCAGCTGGTGAACGGTGTCGTCTGCCAGTTGGTATCGCATCGATCGGCCGTCGCGCGTTGCGCTCACCCACCCCTGGCTACGCAGTAGCCGCAGCGCATGTGAGACGGCTGTGCCGCTCATCCCCAGCGCCACGGACAAATCCGTGACGCAGATACCAGGTGCGTGGTGCAGGCAGAGCAGCAGACGCAGACGGTTGGCGTCGGAGAGAAGCTCGAAGCGCCCGGACCAACTGGTGACATCCAAACCCTCGAGTGCAGCCCTGGCGCGACGAACATCCTCGACGCTCAGCGCGCCACTGGTGTCTGCTGCGCCCGCATTCGTCAACCGACTGCCTCCGTAGAACTTCCGATCCCCCGCCGCAAGTGTACCCAGAAGCAAACCTCGTCAGGCAGACTCCACCACGGCCGCCATACCCTGGCCACCGCCGATACACATGGTCAACAGCGCTTTTCCGCCGCCGCGTCGGCCGAGTTCGTGAAGCGCAGTTGTTGCCATACGCGCACCCGTCGCTCCCACGGGGTGCCCGAGCGAGATGCCGGAACCGTTGACGTTCAGGCGATCGAGGTCCTCGAATCCCCATTCCTTCACGACGCCGAGAACCTGGCACGCAAACGCCTCGTTCAGCTCGACCAGATCGAAATCGGCAAAGCTTGCCCCGGTGCGAGCAAACAGTTTCGAGACGGCCGCAACCGGCCCGAGGCCCATCAGCGCCGGTTCACAACCGGCCGCGGCCCAGCTGTCGAGGAACCCGATGGGTTCCAGCCCCAGCTCGTCCAGACGATCCTCGGCGACCACCAACATCGCTGCCGCAGCGTCATTCTGTTGGCTGGCGTTACCTGCGGTCACGACGCCTCCCTCGGTCAACGCACGCAGCCGTGCCAAGGTTTCGAGTGAGGTATCCGGACGGATCCCCTCGTCAGCACGAAACTGTGTGACGTTCCCTTTTCGATCGGTCAGTTCGACGGCGACGATTTCGGCATCGAAGCGGCCGGATTCTCTTGCCAGTGTCGCTTTTCGGTGACTGTCGACCGCAAAGGCGTCCGACTCTTCCCTACTGATCCCGCAGCGTGTCGCGACGTTCTCGGCCGTTTCGATCATTCCGCTGATCCGGCCGAAACGCCACTCGGGTTGCGAGCGCTCTCGACCACGATCGAGGCGGTCGAACAGTTGCAGCCCACCGGATTTGGTGCCCCACCGCGCTCCGGTGGTGTAGTGCTCGATCCCGCTCATCGATTCGACGCCGCCCGCGAGAACCACGTCGGCCGCACCCGTCTGGACCATCATGGCCGCGGTAACGATGGCCTGCAGACCCGTTCCACATCGGCGATCCGTCTGGAAGCCGGCTACCGAAATCGGCAACCCTGCCTCGAGCGCCGCCCACCTTCCGATGCACGGTGCCTCCGAATTGGCATACGACTGCCCCATCGCGACGTCGTCGATGCGGGACGGATCGATTCCGCTACGACGCACGGTCTCCTTGACGACAGTGGCAGCCAGACTTTCCGCAGGCACGTCACGAAGTGCCCCTCCGAAACGGCCCACCGCGGTTCTGACCGGCGCGACCAATGCTGCTCGTTTCACAACTGACCTCGAATCTCGTTCTGGAAGAATGGAAAAGGATTCAGGAGACCAACAGGCGCACGGTATCCGCCACCAGCGCAGGTTTACCTGCTCCTTCGATTTCGATCGTGTACCGCACGACAATCGTCGCGCCCTTCGCGGTGCGCTCGAAGGAAAGAATCTCCGCACCTGCCCGCACCGAAGAACCGACCTTGACCGGTTCGGGGAATCGCACCTTGTTGCTTCCGTAGTTCACGGTCATGGAGATTCCGTCGACACGCATCACCTGAGCGCCGAGCACCGGCAACAACGAAAGAGTCAGATAGCCGTGGGCGATGGTGCCGCCGTACGGGCCCCGCGCTGCGCGCTCGGGATCCACGTGAATCCACTGGTGATCCTCGGTGGCGTCGGCGAACTTGTCGATCCGATCCTGTGTGACCGGGAACCACGCGCTGTAGCCCAAGTGCTCACCGACAGCCGTCTCAACTTCGTCGATTCCGTTGAAAATTCGCATAGTTCTCTCCTGAAAGGTGTTGAACAGCAAAGAAAATGGCGCAGCGCTAATGTGCGCCGCGGCGCAGTGTTAATGTGCGCCGCGGCGCAGCGTCACCCGATAGGTGTACTGCTCCGGCAAGAAGTAACTCACCGACAACTCGTTGGCAACGCCCTGCGCGTTGGAGTACAAACGGTCCACCCGTAACATCGCGTGGCCGATTTCGCAATCGACGTCCCTGGCAACGTCTGCCGTTGCCGGGGACACCGTGATCGATTGTGCTGCTTCGACAATCGGACTGTCGATCAGCGGTTCCAGCAGGCCGATCACCGTATTGGCGCTCACCGCACCGGCTGCCATGGCGGGCAGGTCGATGATTTGCCGCGCGATCGCCTCCGGCAGATGCGCCGTCGTCTGCACGAACGGAACTCCCTCGTGTATCCGTCGGAAGACCACGGTGTACACGACGTCGGTGTCGAGCCGAAGCCGACTGGCCGCCTCGATGTCCACTCGCCGTTGCAGCGGTGACACAACTTCCATCGTCGTGTCCCGCGAAAGGTTCATGAGATCTTCGATGGACCCGAGATGACGGAGGTAGCGGCCACTGTTCTCGGTCACGAACGTTCCGCGCCCAGGTACTCGGTACACGATGCCCTCGGCAACAAGGTCGTGAAAGGCTCGGCGGACCGTCTGCCGACTCACGCCGTGATGCTGCGCCAGTTCGGATTCAGTGGGCAGTTGAATGCCGTCGCGGTAGGTACCGGCAGAGATCTGCTGACGAAGCTCACGAGAGAGGCGTTGGTACGCCGGCTCCGTCTCTCTTTCCTTACCGCTCATAGCGACATGATCCTACTTGCTCACCGGTCCGTCACAGACCGCCGCGGGCAACCAGCTGCGAAACGATCACGTTGCGCTGAATTTCGTTGGTTCCCTCCCCGACGATCATCAGTGGTGCATCACGGAAATACCGCTCGACGTCGTACTCCGTCGAGTAGCCGTAACCGCCGTGGATGCGGACGCCGGACAACGCGATTTCCATCGCCACCTCGGAGGCGTACAGCTTCGCCATGCCTGCCTCCATGTCGCACCGCTCCCCACTGTCGTACATCTGCGCCGCGTGCCAGGTCAGCTGCCGCGCGGCCGTCAGCTTCGTTGCCATGTCGGCGAGGTAATTGCCGATCGACTGGTGCTTCCAGATCGGCTGGCCAAAGCTCTCGCGCTGCTGCGCGTACGCAAGTGAATCCTCGAGTGCGGCCGTGGCGACGCCCAGTGCGCGGCAAGCCACCTGGATACGGCCGGTCTCGAGCCCCTTCATCATCTGACCGAAGCCCTTTCCGGGAGTGCCACCCAGAATGGCCGACTCGGAGATGCGGTAGTTGTCGAAGGACAGTTCACAACTCTCGACGCCCTTGTATCCGAGCTTCGGGAGGTCGCGGGAGACGGTCAGCCCTTCGCCGTGCTCGACGAGAACGATCGAGATGCCAGCATGACGAGGGCTTGCACTGGGATCGGTCTTGCACAGCAAGGCGATCACGCCGGACCGCCGGGCATTGGTGATCCAAGTCTTGGCACCGTTGACGACCAGATCAGTGCCGTCACTCTTGGCGTTGGTTGTCATGGCCTGCAGATCGGAGCCACCGCCGGGCTCGGTGAGGGCCATCGTTGCCCGGATCTCGCCGGTTGCCATTCGCGGCAGGTACTTCACCTTCTGTTCTTCGGTACCGAACAGCGAGATGAGCTTGGCGACCACCGTGTGACCGCCCATCGCGCCCGCCAGGGACATCCATCCGCGCGACAGTTCCTGCGTCACCTGCGCATAACAGGGCATGGACACCGGCGATCCGCCGTACTCCTCGGGAATCGCGAGGCCGTAGATCCCGATCTGCTTCATCTGATCGATCCACTTCTCGGGATACTCGTTCGCGTGCTCCACCTCCTGGACCGTGGGCTTGACCTCTCGGTCGACGAACCGGCGCACGGTTTCGATCAGGAATGTCTCTTCGTCGTTGAGCTTGAGCATGAATCCGCCTCGACTTGAAATAAGTTTGTACGGCCATATTTCGATATTGTTCGCGCAATGTCAATACCGCGCCTTGACATCGATACGCAGCAACTGCCAGCATCGAGGCAGTTCGGTGCACATCAACGCCGTTCACGGCAGCACATCTATTTCGTAACTGGCCGTACATTTGATCACCAGATCGAGGTAATCGACACACTATGGACGAGAACCACTACCGCGCGACCAGACGCCGCGCGTCCCTGGTCGCGCCGGGTTCAGACGAGCGCAAGGCACGCAAAGCACTCTCTTCGAACGCAGACGAGGTGATTCTCGACCTCGAAGATGCCGTCACTTCGGCGAACAAGGACCTGGCGCGAACCCTCGTGAGCACCTTGGTGCACGAGTTCGGTAGGGCGCGCACCATCTCGGTCCGAATCAACGGCCTGACCACACCATGGGCCCGCGACGACCTGATCGCCTGCGGCGCCCTCGGAGAATCGCTGACGAGCGTGATCGTCCCGAAGGTCGAGTCCGCCGACGAACTACTCGAGGCCGAGCACATCCTCTTCACTGCCGGTGGGCACCACACCACCCTGCAAGCCCTGATCGAAACTCCGCTCGGCGTCCAGAATGCCGACTCCATCGCCCGCGCGACTCCTCGTCTGCTGGCCGCGATCATCGGATACGCCGATCTCGGTGCAGCGCTGGGCCGTTCACGCTCGGCACTGCCCGAACACTGGCTTGCTGTTCAGGACAGAATCCTGATCGCCTGCCGCGCAGCCGGCGTCGCAGCCATCGACGGGCCCTTTCTCGGCATCACCGACGACGACGCTTTCCGCCATGCCGTGCACTGGACCAGTGCTCTCGGGTTCGACGGCAAATGGGTCATCCACCCGGCACAGATCGACTCGGCCACTGCCGCATTCACTCCTTCGGACGACGCCGTCAATGACGCCCGACGGGTACTGACCGCCCTCGAAGAAGCCGAAACCCTGGGTTCGGGTGCCGCCCAACTCGACGGCCAGATGCTCGACGAAGCTGTGGCCGTGGCAGCGCGTCGTACGCTTGCCCGAGCCGAAGGAGTCACCGTATGAGCGAGCACTACGTGGGAGGCCCGTACTTCGACGAGCTCACCCATGGACAGATCTTCGACGAAGCCCCCGCGGTGACGTTGACCAGTGGACTCGCCGCCTCCCATCAGGCGATCCTCGGTGACCGCATGCGCTTGCCTCTCGATGCACACTTGTCGTCGAGCGTCACGGGTTCCGTTGCACCAGTGGCAAATCCAGGACTGGTCACTGACATCGCCATCGGCCAGTCAACCGTGGTCACACACCACGTCAAGGCGAACCTCTTCTACCGTGGACTGCGTTTCCACCGTTTCCCGGTACTCGGCGACACTCTGTACACGCGCACCGAGGTTGTCGGTCTACGCGAGAACTCGGCCAAGCCGGGACGCGGCGCCACCGGACTTGCCGCGCTACGGATGACGTCTGCTGATCAGAACGGCAACACGGTCCTCGACTTCTACCGCTGCGCCATGCTCCCCCTGCGCCCCGACCCGATCGAGACGAGAACTCGCCACGCCGACGACCTCGGGGCGATCGGTCCGTCCGAACCGGCTCCGTACGTATCACCTGACGGTTGGGATCTCGACACGTATCGAGAGCGGGTACCCGGCAGGCACTTCCAGTCGGATTTGGTGGGCTCGGTATTCCGTAGCAGCGGCGACGTCGTCTCCAGCGCACCCGAACTTGCCCGGCTGAGTTTGAACATCGCAGCGACGCACCACGACGATCGCGTCGGCGCCCACGGTCGCCTCGTCTACGGCGGCCACACCATCGGGATCGCACTCGCCCAGGCGACTCGCGCTCTGCCCAACGTGGTGACGGTTCTCGGGTGGCACTCGTGCGATCACACCGGACCCGTTCACGAGGGCGATACCCTCACCAGTGAACTACACGTCGAAAACTCGTCGCCCCTCGAACACGGAACGGCAGTGCACTTGCGTTCGCTCGTGTTCTCCCACAATGCTTCTGCAACACAAACTCCGGTTCTCGACTGGCGTTTCACCGTGTTGATGGCATGATCGCACACTCTTCTATCACGGAGGACCACACATGACTCAGAGCGCAGGCCCGCTGTCCGGGCTTCGCATCGTCGAGGTCTCGAGCTTTGTCGCCGCGCCCCTGTGCGGACTGACTCTCTCCCAGCTCGGCGCCGAGGTGATCCGGATCGACCCGATCGGAGGTGCCTCCGATTACAAGCGCTGGCCCGTCACCGACAAGGGCGAGAGCATCTACTGGACCGGACTCAACAAAGGCAAACGGTCACTGTCAGTGGACATGCGCGCCGAGCGCGGCCAAGAACTGATACGCCAACTGGTCACGGCTCCGGGACCTGGCGGCGGAATCCTGGTCACCAATGCCGGCGGTCGCACCTGGATGAGCCACGACTCCCTGGCCCAGTTGCGTAGCGACGTCATCACCCTCGAGGTTCTCGGACGCCGCGACGGCAGCGCCGGGGTCGACTACACGGTCAACGCCGCGTTGGGATTTCCACAGATCACCGGCCCCGCGGACTACGCCGGAGTTGTCAATCACGCCTTGCCTGCCTGGGACGTCGCATGCGGGCTCTACGCCGCCCTGTCGATCACTGCCGCAGTGCGCCAACGTGACTCGACCGGTCATGGATCTCGGATCACGCTCCCACTCGAAGACGTCGCGCTGGCCACCGCGGGAACTCTCGGTTACCTCACCGAAGTTCAGGTGAACGGCCGCAGCCGCGAGTCCGACGGGAACGCCGTCTACGGCACGTACGGAATCGACTTCGTTTCCGGCGACAACGAACGGTTCATGATCGTTGCACTCACTACTCGCCATTTCCGTGACCTTGCGTCGGTCACCGGCACCGCGGCGGCTGTCGACGCCGTCGAAGGTGCCCTCGGAGCCGACTTCTCCACCGAGGCAGACCGCTACCGCCATCGAGAGGTGCTCACTGCTCTGTTCTCACATTGGTTCCGGGAACACAGCGCCGCCGAGATCACCGCAGCGCTGGACACATCGTCGGTTCTGTTCGAGAGGTACCGCAGTTTCGAGGAAGTGGTGAAATCTGGTGAACTGGAGAACAACCCGATGTTCTCCGCACTCGATCAACCTCGAATCGGAAGCTACCTGGCTGCCGCCAATCCTGCCTCGTTCGACGGCGCACACCTGGGTACCGGACCCGCCTCCGAGGTCGGCGGCGATTCGATCGCGGTGCTCGCCGACATCCTCGGAACCAACGCCGATCATGCCTCGACGCTGATCGCGGACGGCGTCGTCGGGGTTCCGGCGAACTGATTTACCCGGAACATGTTTTCGGCCTCGGAACAAGTGTTCCGAGGCCGAAAACATGTCGAGAGTGCGTCAGAGACCAAGATCCTTCGCGATGATGGTCTTCATGACTTCACTTGTGCCACCGTAGATTCGCGTGACGCGTGTGTCTGCATAAAGACGAGCGATGGGGTACTCGGTGATGTAGCCGTATCCGCCGTGCAACTGGAGGCACTTGTCGATCACTCGACCTGCCGCCTCGGTGCAGAACAGTTTCGCCTTCGCTGCATCGGGAATCGTCAGCGTGCCACGGTCATGACATTCGAGCGCGTTGTCGGACACCAACTGGATGGCATCGACCTCGGTAGCGCATTCGGCCAGAACGAATTTGGTGTTCTGGAATGCCGCGACCGGCTTGCCGAACACCTTGCGGTCCTTGACGTAGTCGATGGCAAACCGAAGCGCGGCGCTCGCGGTTGCCGCTGCTCCGAACGCGATGGTCAACCGCTCCTGAGCCAGGTTGTGGGTCAGATAGCTGAATCCGTCGCCCTCTTCTCCGAGGCGGTCCTCGACCGGCACCTGGACGTCGACAAACGAAAGCTCCGCAGTATCTGAGGTCTTGAGACCGATCTTGTTGATCTTGCGCCCCACCGAGTATCCGGTCGACGACGTATCGATCACCAGAATCGACAACCCCGTGCGTCGGTTTTCCGCTGTGCTGGGCGCGGTACGGCACACCACCAGGACGCGATCGGCAAGTACCCCGCCGGTGATGAACGTCTTGGAACCATTGACCACGTAGTGCGTACCGTCCTCGGACAGCTTGGCCGTCGTCGAGATGTTCGCCAGATCCGACCCTGTTCCCGGTTCCGTCATCGCAATCGCGAACATCAGATCTCCGGAAGCGAAGCCCGGCAACCAGCGGCTCTTCTGTTCTTCGTTCGCGTACTCGAGCAGGTAGGGCAGGATCAAGTTCGTATGCACCGACTGCGAGCCGAAAGACGCCCCGGCGGCAGCAACTTCCTCGGCGACGACGACGTTGAACTTGAGCGAGCTCTCGCCGCCTCCGCCGTACTCCTCCGGCACCTGAATTCCGAGTACGCCCAGCTCTCCCAGCCGCCGGTAGAAGTCACGGGGCGGGTGACCGTCCTCTTCCCACTTCTCGTGGACCGGGGTTACTTCCTTCGCGATGAAATCGCGAACGGTAGCCCGGAATGCCTCGTGATCCTCGTTGAACACGGTGCGCTGCATGTATGAACTCCAGTCGGTCAAGGGAACAGGGTGATCCTGATCTCACCTTGCCTCAATGTTCCGCATTCGATCCAACACTCATCGGCTATACCTCCGATAGGGCGTACCAATATGGCCTGACCTGCGATACATAGGCAACCGCTATCGTTCCGATCATCGACGCGACATTGCTCAAAGTGATCCAGAACACGTTGAATGGGTCAGCCGGCAAACACACCACCATCGATCGCTTCGAGGCCGCGCTTCGAGCACGATCGCATCCGCCCACCAGTCTCGAAGGGACGCCACGTGACCCCCATCGCGCCACAGCGTAACGACGTCCAGCCCGAAGCAACAGCAACGCCAGATTCGTCAGCAGTTCCCGTCTTCGGTACCCGCAAGCGTGCGTGGACGATGACCGGGCTCGTCGTTTTCCTCTACATCGTCAACTACGCGGACAAGGCAGTCCTCGGAATCATCGCTCAGCCCCTCGCTCGTGAGCTCGGACTGAAGTCTTCGCAAATCGGCATGGTCGGCTCGCTCTTCTTCCTGATGTTCTGCATCGGTGGATTCCTCGCCGGACCGCTCAACAAGTACCTGACCCTGCGTTGGGCGCTGTTGATCCTGGCCGCAATCTGGTCCGTGGTCATGCTCCCCCTCGTTCTCGGCGCCAGCCTCGCGATGTTGATCGTCTCGCGCATGCTCCTCGGATTTGCCGAAGGCCCCAGCTCGGCGCTGATGCACACCGCGGCGTACTCGTGGCACCCGCCGGCCAAGCGCGGCCTTCCCGGCGCAATGCTCGCCGGATCCGCCTCCGTAGCAAAGATCGCCCTCGCGCCGGTACTGACCTTCATCGCCGTTCATTACGGCTGGCGCGCAGCGGTTCTCTCGCTCTCCGTTCTCGGTCTCGTGTGGATGGGTTGCTGGCTGGCCGGTTGGTCCGAGGGCCCGTACACGAGCAAGGCCGTCAAGGCGACCAAGACTGCAGGTACAGAAGCAACCGAGGCAGCCGGGACAGCAACTAAGGCGGTCACCGAGCCCAACGTTCCGTGGCGCAAGATCCTGCTCTCCCGCACCTTCGTCAGCTGCTGCTTCCTCATCGCCACCATCTACGCACTGACCACCGTCGTTCTCACCTGGCTGCCGTCGTACTTCGAGGTCGGCCTCGGATACAGTGCGATGCAAGCCGGTTCGATGTTCGCGCTGCCCTCGATCGTCGGCCTCGTCCTCATGATCACCTCCGGTTCCGTCACGGACAAGTTGATCGGCCGCGGCTTCACCTCTCGCACGGTTCGCGTCATCGTTCCCTGCGTCGGCGTTCTGATCTGCGGATCGATTCTCCTGTTCCTGCCACAGATCTCCACTCCCATCGTCGCTGTCGCCATGGTCTCGATCGGCTACGGATTCTCGGCAATCACCTTCCCGCTCATCAACGCTGCGATCTCGGAACTGTGCCCGCCGCAGCAAACTGCCGGAACCATGGGATTCTTCCTCGCCATCATGTCGATCGGCGGCCTGATTGCTCCCTACGCAACGGGAGTCATCGTGGACAACGCAGCAACCCCGGCCGACGGTTACGCCCAGTCCTTCCAGGCAATCGGCGTCATCGGAGTGATCGCCGCGGTTCTGGTCCTCGTCTTCGCCAATCCCGAGCGCGATCGCAAGCTCATCCGCGGCTGAATGCTCCACGTATAGCCATTCGCTAACAAAGCCATTCACCGAAAGACATTGCCGGGTCGACCCGCTCGTGATCGACTCGAGACACGCCCCGACCGCACAATCGCAACACCGGGCACGAACAGCAGGAGAGATACATGCGAGATGCCGTCATCGTCGACGCAGTACGTACACCGATCGGCCGTCGCGGCCGCGCCCTCTCGGAGATCCATCCGGCCGAACTGTCCGCACATGTACTGCGTGCGCTCGCTGAACGGACCGGACTCGACGCGGCCACGGTCGACGACGTGATCTGGGGATGCGTCAGTCAGGTCGGCGAACAGGCCGGAAGCATCGCCCGCACAGCGGCACTCGCCGCCGGCTGGCCCGACAGCGTTCCCGGCGTCACACTGACCCGGGCCTGCGGATCGAGCCAGCAGGCAGTTTCCTTTGCTGCGGCCACCGTCATCTCCGGTCAGAACGACGTGGTCGTAGCCGGAGGCGTCGAATCGATGTCGCGAGTACCGATGGGGACCGCCAGCAAGAACGGTGAGCATTTTCCGGCTTCGGTACTCGAACGCTACGGGGTGGACGGTTTCAGCCAGGGGACCGGCGCCGAGATGATGGCCCGCAAATGGGCACTCACACGAACAGCTCTGGACGAATACTCCCTCCGCTCACACGAACTCGCGGCCCGTGCCACCGATGAAGGGGCATTCACCGGGCAGATCACTCCGATCGCGGGCTTGTCCCAGGACGAAGGCATTCGGCGAGGCGGAAGTGTGGAGTCGCTCGCGAAGTTGCCCCCGGCCTTCGACGCCGACGGTGCCATCCACGCCGGCAACTCTTCTCAGATCTCCGACGGGGCGGGCGCCACACTCGTCACGACCAGCGAGTACGCCCGGGCACGCGGGTGGAAGCCGCTCGTTCGTATTCACACCGCAGTGCTCGCAGCCGACGACCCGGTCATCATGCTCACCGGTCCGATTGCCGCCACCGCAAAGGCATTGGATCGCTCCGGATTGTCCATCGACGACATCGGCGCCTTCGAGATCAACGAGGCATTCGCCCCCGTCCCGCTTGCCTGGCAGGCTGAAACCGGCGCAGCCATCGATCGTGTGAATCCGCTCGGCGGCGCTATCGCGGTCGGCCACCCACTCGGCGGATCAGGTGCGATCTTGATGACTCGCCTGGCACATCACATGCGCGACAACGGAATTCGCTACGGTCTCCAGTCGATGTGCGAGGCCGGCGGCATGGCCAATGCGACCATTCTCGAATTGATCTGACCCGACAACGCTTTCGGGCCGACACGTCATCCAGCAGGAAAGAAGAATTGATCCATGAAACTCGAGGGACTTTCCACCGCGATCACCGGCGGCGCTTCAGGCCTCGGCCTGGCAACCGCTCGACGGCTGCTCGACGCCGGAGCGCAGGTCACGTTGATCGATCTGCCTTCGTCCGACGGTAAGCAGGTGGCGGCCGATCTCGGTGCTGCCGCACAATTCGCCCCGGCCGACGTCACCGACAGCGAACAATTCGCCGAAGCACTCGACGCGGCGCACGAGCGCGGCGGCCTCCGCGGCGTCGTCCACTGCGCGGGTGCCGGGCGTCGTATGCGCATTCTCGACAAGGACGGAAAAGCCGGATCGGTCGAAGATTTCGAGTTCGTCGTCAAGCTGAATCTTGTCGGTTCGTTCAACGCACTCCGTCTCGGCGCCGAGCGGATGGCGGAACTCGACGCCGTGGACGGTGAGCGAGGTGCCATCGTCATGACGGCGTCGGTCGCAGCATTCGAAGGTCAGATCGGTCAGATCAACTACACAGCGTCCAAAGCCGGCATCGTCGGTATGACGGTCACCGCTGCCCGCGATCTCGCCAGCCGCGGAATTCGCGTCAACACCATTGCTCCCGGCATCATGGACACTCCCCTCCTGGCGCGCCTACGCGAAGACGTGCGCACGGCCCTCGAAGCCTCTGTTCCCAATCCCTCACGACTGGGTCGTCCGGACGAGTTCGGCCAGCTCGCCGTCTCGATGCTCGAGAACGGCTACCTCAACGGCGAGACCATCAGACTCGACGGCGCTATCCGAATGGCTCCCCGGTGACGGGCACCAGCGTGATCGCCAATCCACAACTGCGGCACAACATGCAATACCCGGATACCACCATGGCGTACTGGGCGCCCAGCATGGCGGCGCTCTACGGTGACCGCCTCGCCGTCGTGGACGGCGAGCGTACGTGCACCTTCCGCGAACTCGGCCAGCGCAGTGCGCAATTCGCCGGCGCACTGCGGCAAGCCGGGGTGGGCGTCGGCGACGTGGTGTTGATGCACCTCGGGAACTGCGTCGAGTTCCTCCAGGCTTACTACGGATGCCTACAGGCCGGGGCGACAGTCACATTGGTCAACCCACTGCAGCCAGAGCTCGGCCTGCGCAAGCAGATCGAGGAGACGTCCGCCGTTGCTGCAGTCACTCAGAGTTCGCAGCTGCACGTACTGCTCGCGGCCGCTTCAGGAACCTCCGTGCGTACGATCGTGATGGTCCAGGACACCGAGGGCGCGCTCGACACACCGGAGTCGGTCGTCGCATTCGACTCCTTCATCGCCGATCTACCCACCGAATTCACCCCTGCCTCGGTTCGTAGCGACGACATCGCACACATCGCGTTCACCGGCGGAACCACCGGAGTCTCCAAAGGTGTTCGTGTTCTTCACCGCAACGTCGTCGGCAACATCACACAGATGTGTGGGTGGAGAACCGGTCACGAGTTGGATGCAGGTCCTGAAGGTCTCGTCACTCCTCGACGCATCGATGGCCTCGACGTGCTCGGTCCGACGCCCGGGACCGGGGCGACCATCGTGGTCTCCCCTCTCTTCCACGCACATTCGTTGCTCAACACGTCGTTCCTGTTGATTTCCGGTCTCACCCAGGTGTTTGCCGGTCGGTTCGAACCCGGCCGGATGCTCGAGCTGATCGAAAAGCACGAGGCCACCTATCTCACCGGGTCTCCCGCCATGTGGCACGCACTGTCGGTTCATCCCGACGCCACGGTGCGCAACACCGACAGCGTGTGCGTCGTCTCTTCGGGTGCTGCCCCGATCGACAGTGTCACGCTCGCCGCACTCCGCCGGGCATTTCCCAAAGCGCTCGTCGTCGAAGGCTACGGGCTGACCGAGGCCACCTGTGTGGTCACGGCCGCTCCGCTGATCAACGGCTCGGAATATCGGCAGAGCAGCGTCGGCCTCCCGATCTTCGACACCGAAATCCAGATTCGCGATCAGCTCGACCGGAAGACCGTTCTGGGCGAGAACGAACGCGGCGAACTGTGGGTGCGTGGGCCTCAGGTCACCGACGGCTATCTCGGACACCCGGAAACCACCGCAGAACAGTTCGTCGACGGCTGGTTGGACACGGGAGACATCGCGTACCTGGACTCGGACGGATACCTCTTCATCTGTGACCGGGCCAAGGACATGCTCATCTACAAGGGATACAACGTCTATCCGCGGGAACTGGAAGAGATTCTGGTCTCGCACCCGGCGATCTCGACTGCCGCGGTCGTCGGCCGCGAAGTGGGGAACAACGGCCAGGAGCCCGTAGCCTTCGTCGTGATGATTCCGGGCACCGAGTTCGACGCCGAGCAGATCAAGGCGTTCGTCGCCGAGCAGGTGCTGCCGTACAAGAAGATTCGCGAAGTCGTCGAGGTAGAACTCCTTCCGACATCGGCTGCCGGTAAGGTCCTCAAGACCGACCTCCGCTCGAGACTTCTCGAATCCGTCGATCAGAAAGGCGGTTCCAGGTGACGACCTTCGCAGACCTGACGTCGCAACTGCGTGTCCCGGTTCTCGCTTCACCGATGTTCATCATCTCGACCCCTGACCTCGTCATCGCGCAGTGCACCTCTGGCATCATCGGGTCCTTCCCGGCACTGAATGCTCGTCCGCAGTCGGCACTTCGGGATTGGCTCAAACTGATCACCGTGGCTCGTGAGGAACATGATCGTGAGCACCCGGAGAATCCATCGGCGCCATTTGCCGTCAACCTCATCGTCCACCGGTCCAACAACCGCCTGGAAGAGGATCTGGCGACCATCGCCGAGTTCGAGGTTCCGATCGTCATCACGTCCCTCGGCGCTCGCACCGACATCAACGACGCAGTCCACGCATACGGCGGAATCGTTCTCCATGACGTCATCGACAATCGCTTTGCACGCAAGGCGATCGAGAAGGGCGCCGACGGACTGATCGCGGTAGCTGCCGGGGCCGGTGGCCATGCCGGTAGGCAGTCGCCGTTTGCCCTGATTCGGGAGATTCGTGAGTGGTTCGCCGGTCCACTGCTGTTGTCAGGTGCCATCGCTCATGGTGATTCGATTCTCGCTGCGCTCGCGGCCGGGGCCGATTTGGCATACGTCGGATCAGCTTTCATCGCAACCGAAGAGGCTAACGCGGATCCTGCGTACAAGGAGATGATCGTGGATTCAGGGGCCTCCGACATCGTCTATTCCAACCTGTTCACCGGAGTACACGGAAACTACCTGCGGGGCAGCATCGTTGCCGCCGGCTTGGACCCCGACAACCTGGCCGAATCCGATCCATCCGCAATGAGTTTCGCGACCAACGACACCGATACCAAGGCCTGGCGTGACATCTGGGGTGCCGGACAGGGCATCGGAGCGATCGATGCAGTCCTTCCGACGCATGCAGTAGTAGAGCGTCTCGCCGCCGAGTACTCTGCCGCGCGAGAACGTATCTGCCGACTCTAGTGCTGTGACCGGCGTTCGTCGGACAGGTACTCGTGGATCAGGTTCACGAATACCTGTCCCACCGGCGACAACGTCGAGGGGTCGAAGGCGAGACCGTACGCACGCAGGAATCTCGGCTCGCAGGCCCGTTCCACCACCTGACCAGGCATCGATTTCGCCACCGAGCGCTCGACCAACGAGCCGCCGAGTCCGGCGATGACCATCGGGAGCCGCGACTCCCGTTGCTCGGTCACCACCGCGAGTTCCGTTCTGGTACCGGCCTTTCGGATCGAATCTTCGATCGCGTCACCCATCGCTGCCCCGCGAGGAACGAATACCATGGGAATGTCCGGCATTTCCGAAAGGCGTACCGGCCCCTCGGGTAGTTCCGTTCCCGCCGGGTAGACCAGGCGGTATTCCTGCTCCCCCAATTCGACGATTTCGAGCCCTTCGCCCGCCTCGAGCGGCAGATGAGCCACCGCGAATTCGCAGTGGCCGTCCCGGATGAGACTTTCCAGATTGTCCTCACGCTCGAGTTCCGAGAATCTGACTCGCGCTTGCGGATACCGTCGACAGAACTCCGCAATCAGATCGACGATCGTCCCCGAGGTCAGTGCAGGGAAAGCCATGATGTCGAGGCGACCGACGATGGCGCCATCGGATGCCGTCAACTGTTCAGCCGCCGCAGCTACGTCTCGCAAAACCTGTCGACTCGGGCCGACCAGACTGCGACCGGCAGCACTGAGCACCATGCCGCGCCCGATGCGGTGGAACAGCCTCACTCCCAGTTCACGTTCGAGCCCGCGCAACGCTTGTGACACGGTCGGCTGAGCAACGCCGAGAGCCGCTGCGGCGCCGTTGATCCCCTTGTTCTCGACCACTGCGAGGAAGTACTCCATCTGCCGGAACTCCACAGTTCACTCCTCTTCCGTGGACGGAACGGCGGAGGTGGCCATTTCCGCAGCCGTCGCGATGAATGCAGCGGCCGCCGGGGATTGCTCGCCCGAGCGATAGACGATACCGACGTCGCGTGTCAGCGGCGGATCGAAGGAGAAGGCGCAGACGTCTGTCATCTGCTGTTGTGCAACCCTTCTCGGCACTACAGTGGCGCCGATTCCTCGACGCACGAGTTCCCACGTGGTCACAGGGTGGACACAGTCCACGACTACGTTCTCGGCGCCTTCGCTGAGCAAGCCCCGGAACTGATTCGATTGATCACCGAGATCGACCACAAGCGGCAAACTGTGCAAGAGCGCTCGCGGAACCGGATCCGCCAACGGCGTTGCAAGTCGGCCGGACAACGACGCATGGGTGGCGAGCACCAACTCCTGAGTGGCAATCGGAGCCGTGACCAAACCTTCGTACCCGATACTCAGATCGGTGACGCCGACCTCGGCCGACCCTCGCCGCAACGCATTGTCGACCCCGGCCGGGCCGTACGTGTCGAGAACACGCACGACGATCTTCGGGAAGTTGGCCCGGAATCGCCGGACCAACTCGACCATCGGATCGATCGAGAACGCCGAGTACGAGACGACGTCGACACGACCGAACTCGAGTTCGCGAACGGCGGTCACTTTCGCCTTCGCGCGCTCGACGTCGGCAAGGATTCTCCTGGCCGCGAGATCGAACGTGCGGCCCGCGTCGGTAAGAACCAACCGCCTGCCCGTCCGGTCGAACAGCGTGGCGCCGAGTCGACGCTCGAGCGTACGAATTGCCTGTGACAGCGAGGGCTGCGAAATGTAGAGAGCCTGAGCGGCCTTCGTTATCCCACCGTGGTCGACAACAGCGACGAAGTAGGTGACGAAGTGCAGATCCACTCATCCATCATACGACCAGCGATCCGTCGCTCACTCCACCCGAGTTGCCCCTGGTACGGCCCACTCTCCGGTGAAGATCGGCTCCCGCTTTTCCACGAAGGCACGAACCGCGTCGGTGGCATCCGTCGCAAAATTGACCGCTTGCGCCCTCGCCTCGTTGTCCAACGCCTCCCGCAACGAGAGGGAGGTGTGATGTTCGAGCATGGCGGCAGACTGACTCAGTGCGGCCGGCGGGCCGGCGGCGAGCCGCTGCGCCAGTGTTGACGTGTGTTCGTCCAGCTCGGCCGGTTCGACCAGATAAGTCACCAACCCGAGCTCGTAGGCTTCCTGTGCGTCGATCGTCTCGGAAAGCATCACCAGTCGCTTGGCTTGTTGGAGGCCGACCAGTCTCGGCAGGATCCACGAACCACCGAAGTCGACAGACAACCCCCGTTTGGCAAAGATCTGGCTGAACTTCGCACCCTTGGCCGCCACGACGAAGTCGCAGAGCAACGCCATGTTCCATCCGGCTCCGACGGCAAACCCGTCGACCTTCGCCACCAGAGGTTTGGGAAACTCACTCAGTGCGATTGCCGTTGCGTTGATGACACGCATGCGATCGAGCGGGTGCGACGAGCCACGCTTGTCCAGATCGGAGCCCGCGCAGAAGGTCCCATCCGCGCCGGTCAGGATCACCGAGCGAATCTGCGCGTCCTCTTGAAGTTCGAGGACTGCTTCACGTAGAGCGATCCAGGCGTCGAGATCGAGAGCGTTGCGGCGGTGCGGCCGACAGAGAACAATCGTCGCGACAGCACCGTCTCGTTCGATGCTTACGGCCGCACGCTCGATCGTCTCGGCACTCATGAACCACTCCACACGGGAGAGCGCTTCTCGGCAAATGCCGTGGCACCCTCCTTGGCATCACGAGAGGTGAAGACCGGATCGATGAATTCGCGTTGCGCGACAAAGGCATCCGGATCGGTGTACTTGGCGGACATTGCCAGTACCTGCTTGGTCGCGCGAACAGCCAGTGGACCGTTAGCCGCTACTCGGGCCGCAAGCTCGCGTGCGACGGTCAGCGCCTGTCCCGGTTCGGCGAGCCGATTGACCAAGCCGTGATGATGCGCCACGGTGGCACTGAGTGGATCCCCCGTGATCGCGATTTCCATGGCCAACTGATACGGAAGAATTTTCGGCAGACGTAGGAGTCCGCCGGCGGCCGCGGCAAGTCCCCGCTTCACTTCGGGCAGGCCGAATTTCGCGTCCGTGGACGCCACGATCAAGTCGGCCGCCAAGGCCAGTTCGCAACCGCCGGCGAGTGCCCAACCTTCGACGGCTGCGATCAGCGGCTTCGACGGCGGTGCCTCGGTCAGACCGGCAAAACCACGACCCGGTAGCGATGGCCGCTCTCCGCGCGCAAATCCCTTCAGATCCATACCGGCGCAGAAGGTTCCACCAGATCCGGTCAGAATGCCGATGGTGAGATCGGGGCGTTCCTCGAACTCGTCGATCGCGGCGGCGAGTGCCTGTGCGAGTTCCAGGTTGACCGCGTTCTTGGCCTCGGGACGATTGAGGGTGATGACGGCAACGCCGTCGGCGAAGTCGGTGAGCACGACGCTCATGTTCGGTTCCTACTTCCGTGATGAGATTCTTGAAAGGTCACTGCGCGCGAATGCTCCAGCGCACGGGTGTGCCGCCGGACGGTGTCACGATCTCCCGCTTGGCCAAAACAACAAGATGAGCATGGGTTTCGCGGACTGCCAAGCGAAGTAGTCGCGGCGACATCTGTTCGAACGGGCGAGACCAGGAGATCGTGCGTGAGAGTTCCCAGGCCGTGGATTCAGGCTCATCCTGCACCGCAGCCACGATCTCCGCCAATCGCTCCTCGTGATGCCCCATCAATTGACGTGCACGATCGGCGATCCCACGGAATCGATATTCATGTGCCGGAAGCACTTCGCACTCGCCCAGTGTTGTCGTCGCCTCGAGCGAGAGAAGATAACGATGAAGTGGGTTCTCGAGTTCACCGGGAATCGTGGAGATGTTCGGGCTGATCCTCGGCAGCATGTGATCGCCGCTGAACAACAAGCCTCTGTCCTCTTCCACGAAACAGAGATGTCCGGGAGTGTGCCCCGGTGTCCATTGGGCGCGGAGATTCCAACCGGGTAGGTCGAGTGAATCCCCTTCTCCCAGAACAATGTCGATGGTTTCGTGCTCAGCGAACCGCACCAGGTCGACCCGAGACGCGTCGAGCACTTCGGCCGGTGCGCCGAGTTCGGACAACTGCAGGTTCCAGCCACTGATGTCGTCGCGGGTCTGTTCGGGCCCGTGGTACCCGAGGAGCGTCGCGTCGGCCACGTGCATCGCAAGTGTCGCGCCGCTGACCTGCCGAAGACGCGGCGCCAGACCGAAGTGATCGGGATGCAGGTGCGTGATTGCCGCATAGCGCACTTCGGAAACGTGGTATCCGATCGATGCTATGCCGTCGACGAGAGCCTGCCAGGACTGTTCGTGATCCCAACCGACGTCGATGAGGGCAAGTCCGTCGTCGAGCGCGAGTGCGTAGACGAGTACGTAGCGCAAAGGGTTGTCCGGCATGGGAACAGGGATCGACCACAATCCGTCCCGCACCTGTTCGACCGGTGGAAGAACTTTGTTCGCCCACGCCTCACGTTGTGCGACACCGACGTCTTCGGTCACGATCATGATGCTTCTCCGCTCGCGTTCAGCATGGTCCGCAGGCTCGACTTGAGCAGTTTTCCGCTCGCGTTGCGAGGTAGGGAGTCCACGAAATGGATCTGGCGAGGTTTCTTGTACGACGCCAACTTCGCTGTGCTGAACGCGATCAACTCGTCGATGCTCGGCACGTCGGCACCGTCGACCAGTTTGACCACTGCGGTCACGGATTCACCCCAGCGCTTGTCGGGAACCCCGACCACCGCGACCTCGGCTACCGAGGGGTGCTCGGCCAGAATGGATTCCACCTCGATCGGATAGACGTTCTCTCCGCCGGTGATGATCATGTCCTTGAGTCGATCGGTGACGAACAGATACCCCTCGTCGTCCAGATGGCCGGCGTCCCCCGTTCGGAGGAAACCGTCGTGGGTGAACAATTCGGCGGTCTCACGGTCACGTCGCCAGTATCCGCGAGTGTTGTTTCTACTGCGCGCGACGATCTCACCGGAATTATTGGGCGGCAATTCCTCACCAGTGGTGACGTCTCGAATCGAGATCTCGACGCCGATCATCGGCTTGCCCGCAGAGCGAAGCAACTCCGAACGCGGCCCGCTCACATGACGGTCGTAAGCACGAAGGACGGATACCGAACCCGTCGTCTCGGTCATCCCGTATCGCTGAACGAATTTGCAGTTCAAGACAGTCATCGCGTGGGCGAGGAGCGCCGGAGTGATCGGTGACGCCCCATAGGCGACCACCTCCAGGCTGGTCAGATCGAAACTGTCGAGAGTCGGCAGATCTACCAGCGTCTGAATGACTGCAGGCACCAGAAATGCGTGGGTGACGCGGTGGGTCGCGATGGCATCAGCGACCCGAGCAGGCGCCATGTCTCCGAGCAGCACCAAAGGCACTCCGGCCGACAAGCATGTACTCATCCAGCCGGCACCGGCGATGTGAAAGAGGGGAAGTGCATCGAGTGCGACTGCATTCGAACCGAATTCGTAGACATCGAACCCCTCGGGCTCGTTGTACAGATTCCGGTGCGTGGCCACGACGCCCTTGGGCCGGCCGGTTGTCCCGGACGTGTACAGCTGCAGAACTGCTGCGTCCGGATCGTGCCCGTGTCCGGGGTCGACACCGGTCCCTGATGCCACGAACTCCGCCCAGGTTCGCGAATCCGGCAGGCCCCCTGCAGCTCCCACGGTTATGACCTCGATGTCCGGCAACGCTGCGGACATCGCCGCCGCCCCCGCGGCGAACTCGTCATCGACGATCAAGACGTCGAGCTCCGCGTCCTCGGCGATGTCGACGAGTTCGAGTGGGTTGAGCCGCCAGTTCAACGGTATGAACACAGCGCCTGCCTTCGCACATGCGATGAAGGTTTCCGCACCTTCGAGCCCCATACGCAGTAGCGCACCGACACGAGCACCCGTTGTGGTCACTTCTGCCAGCGCACTCGCCAAGGTGCTGGTCTCGCCATCCAGCTCAGCCCAAGTCAACGTTCGGTCGCCGCACGTGATTGCCGGATCGGACGGCCGTGTCGACGCCGAGTGGCGTATCCGGTTGGGTAGGTGAAGCTCGCTCACATCACGCTCCTGTGTTCCAGGTACTCACCGAGCACGAACCGCGGTCGGTGGTACTGGAACAGTCGACCATCGCTATGGCCTGCGCCACAAAGACGAGAAGGCGCACAGAGCCATAGCTCAGACCTATGTCCGCAGGTCGCAGCAAGTCACCGCCGCCAAGGCTCCGTCATCTGGGAGAATTCGTCAGATGCAGGCACCCGGCATGGACATACGCAGCGCGCAGTATCTCGTCGCGGTCGTCGATCACGGCAGCGTCACTGCCGCCGCGGACGTCCTGCGTATCTCGCAACCGTCCCTCTCGCAGGCCGTGCGCAACCTCGAACGAGCTCTCGGAGCCACACTCTTCGAGCGCACCACTCGCGGTCTGGCTCCCACCACGGTCGGACTGGCAGTTGCCGATTCTGCCCGTACGTTGCTCGCCGACGTTGCTCGGGCCGAGGCCGCGGTGGCTGCGGTAACCGCTTTGCGCGCCGGGGAACTCGCCATAGCAGTTCAGTCCGATCTCGCCATCGACCCTGTTGCAGAGGTCGCCGGACGCCTCCATCTGACGGCACCCGGAATTCGGTTCTCCACGAACGCCTCCGCCAACGCACAGGACGTGCGCGCGCTCGTCAGAGCAGGTACGTGTGAACTCGGGTTTCTCGAGACCCACCCGGGTGCCGAAGTCTCCGACGGGCTTCGAGAAATTGCCGTGAGCACCCAGGAAACGGTCTTGTCGATCCCCATTCGCCTGGCCACAGACCTCCCCGATCCGGTTCCGCGCACCGCGGTCGCGCGCCTGCCGATGGTGGTCGAGGCATCCGCAGTTCGGCGCGGGCACTCGATCGACGACGATCTGGAACTCACCGACGTCGTCGTGGAAGTGCCAGATCGCCTTGCTGTCCGGGAAATGGTCGGGCAAGGTGTAGGCGCCGCGCTGCTGCCCAGATCGATCGCCGAACAAGACTCCCCGGCATCTGAGGTTCGCTCGCTTTTCCCACCGATCACCCGGCAGACGATCTTGGTCTACCGCGACGGCCCGCTCTCACCGGCCGGGTCTGCGTACATCGAGAACATCTCCCCACGTCACAAGCCCTCCACGAACAGCCTGCCCAACGGCGAGAGCGTCTCCGGATCGAACTCGACGCCGTAATTCAGTGAGATCGCCGGCTCCACCGGAAATATCTCCGCGCCGGACGCGACCGACCTCTCGGCCAACGAACGCTCCATGAATGCCATGCCCAAACCAGCAAAGACGAACGCGCCGACGGTCTCCCGCTGCGCCAACTCCGTCGACATCCGAGTCCGGGCCCCGGCGGCCTGCAGAGACGACTCGATGGCAAGGCGAGCCCGCGAGTGTTTGAGCACACCCACCACGGGGAGATCGGGCAATGCCGTCAATGACACCGGCTCTCCCGCAGCGGGTTTCACACCATTCGGCCAGACGTCAGGATGAACCCCCGACGGCACTGCCAGCCAGTACTCGTTCACCCCCAACACTTTCGTGGACAGCGCCGACATGTCGGGTGGCCAGTAACTGAAGACCACCTCGCACGCGCCGTCTGCCAACACCTGCTCAGACGTTGCACCCTGCGGCAACTCACCGACCCGAACGGTCACAGCAGGCCACCGCTCACGAAAGTCTGCCACGATGCGTGCGATCGGACCTTCGAGACCATGTGCCGCGGAGCAGATGTCGAGCCGGCCACGAGGCTCGTCGGCCGTACCGATCGCGACGTCGAACGCGGCCGCGCTGCTGCGAGTCATCTGCCTCGCCGGCCCTACCAACGCCCGACCTGCTGCCGTCAGCACCAAACCGCGACCGACGCGGTGAAACAGTTCGACTCCGAGTTCACGCTCGAGGCCACGAATACCCTGCGACAGCGACGGCTTGGTGACCGACAGATTCTGCGCAGCCGTCGACAAGGACTCACCACCGGCAACGGCAAGGAAGTACTCGATCTGACGTAGGTCCACTCCATCGACTTTGCCATAAACGCAGCCGGGTATACCGGTACCAAGCACTGCAGGGTGTTCACACACGCTTCATTAATCGGACATTCAGGACACACCTTCTTCTACCCGGCGCCACCTACCGTAATTGGTCCAGACCAATTACGGATAGGTCTGAACCACCGCGTCGAAGACAAGGAATCCTCGTGAGACGTACGACCATCGCGATAGCAGCCGTGACAGCGGCTCTCGCCGTTCCCGGCATCGCCCCCGCCGAATCCCACGCCGAACCCGGCTGGGGCAGTTCGTCCTTCGAATGGGGCAGCTCTTCGGGCGAGAACAACACGCCGCCCGCAGCGCCCGGCGTCAGCGTCCCCGGCGGACGGTACGAGCACCCCGTCGACCTGACCTTCACCGCCGAGCGCGGCGCCACCGTCCGCTACACCGTGGACGGAACGACACCCACCACCGACAGCCAAGCTGCCACGCCGGGACGTCCGCTGCACATCGCGCAGGACACCAACGTCACTGTCGCAGCTTTCCGAGGCGATCACGCGAGCGCGGCCGTCTCGTTCGGCTACCTGATCAAGACGTCGGAAAAGCCGCTGGCTCAGGTCGTCGTGATGTCCGACGTCCACGTCGGCGATCACGCGAACAACGACAAGAAGTACGAAAGCTTCTTCGACACAATCGGTTCCATCTTCCCGAAACCCGACGCTATCCTCTCCAACGGGGACATGATCAACGACAACGGAGACGGCAAGGGGCCCGACCACAAGATCGTCGCAGAAATCTTCCAGGCAAACCTCGCCCGGAAGGGCATGAACGACACACAACTCCTGATCTCCAACGGCAATCACGATGCAAGTCTCGCGGCGATCAGAGCCGGGTACCCGGCGGAGTGGTTCCCGGATTCCGGTGGCGGATACTACGAATCCGACGTCAATGGTGTCCATCTCTTCACGGTCAACACCGAAACCTACAACAATGATTCAGCGCAACGCAATTGGCTGAAGTCCCGCCTGACCGAAATCACCGCGGAGTCCGGGAACCTGACCAAGCCGATCCTGGTCCAGGGACACCGGCCGGCAAGCAACACAGCCATGGACGGGCAGCAGGCGTCGAACCCTCGATTGACCGAAGACCTGAGTGCCTTCCCTCAGGCAATCTTCTTCTCCGGGCACTCACATCTGAACAACAACGACGACCGGTCGATCCATCAGCGTGACTTCACGTCGGTCAACGACGGCTCGATGTCGTACATCGAAATCGATCACGGCTACCAGATGGTGACCGAGTCCGGTCTCGCGAACCGTTTCGAATCACCCACTGCCCAAGCGCTCTTCGTCGAGGTCTACCAGGACCGCACGGAAATCAACCGAATCAACATGGCGGCAGACAAGCACGACATCTACGCCGGTGGCGCGTGGTCAGCCAACTGGCAGCCGCCGTACTCGAGCGCGGGCACGCTGAGCGGTTCGGGGTGGACGGTCGAACTCGACGGGTCGACCAACCAGCAGATCAAGGACAACTTCCGCTACACCTCGGGCGCACGGAACACGCACGCGCCGGAGTTCACCTCGAGCACTCCGCTCTCGGCGACGACCGGCGAAAACGGTGCGACCGCACTGAGGATCGCGCAGGCCAAGGACGATCAGATGGTGCACCACTACGCCGTCGAGGTCACGGACACAGCCACCGGAGCGAAGGTGGTCTCGTCGAAGGTGCTCTCGGACTTCTACTTCATGCCGCGGCCGAACAGCCTCGACATTCCGATTCCCGACGCCGCAGCGGGCACCGCATACGAAGCCCGCGTCGAAGCCGTTGACGCATACGGCAACCGGTCACCGGTGACAACCCTGGCCTTCACCCGCTGACCCGACACGACAAAGCGGCACCGCGCATATTCGCGGTGCCGCTTCTCGGCTCAGTTGTACGTGCGAAGCAGGCCCTTGCTGATGATCTGCTTCTGGATGTCGCTGGTGCCTTCACCGATCAGAAGGAACGGCGCCTCACGCATCAACCGCTCGATCTCGTATTCCTTGGAATAGCCGTATCCGCCGTGGATACGGAAGCTGTCCTGGGTGACCTCCGAGCAGAATTCACTCGCCAGATACTTCGCCATACCCGCGGCGACATCGTTGCGCTCACCCGAGTCCTTGAGCCTGGCAGCGTTGACCATCATCAGATGTGCCGCTTCGACTTTGGTGCCCATCTCGGCGATCCGGAACGCGATGGCCTGATGCTCGGCGATCGGCTTGCCGAAAGTCTCGCGTTGCTTGGCGTAGGTGACAGCCAGTTCGAAAGCGCGCTGGGCAATTCCGCAGGCACGCGCGGCGACGTTGACCCGGCCGACCTCGACGCCGTCCATCATGTGCCGGAATCCCGAGCCAGGGGTGCCACCGAGAACCTCCTCGGCTCCGATCTCGAAACCGTCGAAGATCATCTCCGTGGTGTCGATTCCCTTGTACCCCATCTTCTCGAGCTTGCCCGGAATGGTCAGGCCCGGGAGTACCTCGCCGAAACCTGCGGGTTTCTCGATCAATATCGTCGTCAGATTGTTGTGCGGCTTCTCCGCGCCCTCGTCCGTCTTGACCAGGACTGCCACCAAGGTCGAGGAACCCCCGTTGGTCAGCCACATCTTCTGGCCGGTGATCACGTAATCGCCGGAGTCCGTCCGCTTCGCCCTGGTCGATATGGCAGCAACATCGGAACCGAGGGCAGGCTCCGACATGGAAAATGCACCGGTGAGTTCCCCGGAAGCCAAACGCGGCAGGTACTTCGCCTTCTGTTCCGGCGTCCCGTGCGCCGAAATCATGTGAGCCACGATGAAATGCGTGTTGATGACACCGGACACGCTCATCCATCCACGGGCCAATTCTTCGACGCACAGCGCGTAGGTGAGCAATGATTCGCCGATACCCCCGTACTCGGGGTCGATGGTCAGTCCGAACAGACCCATGTCCTTCATCTGCTTGACGATGTCGGTCGGGTACGTATCCGAGTGTTCGAGTTCCTGCGCCGCGGGGATGACCACACGATCGACGAACTCGCGTACCGCCCCGACGATATCGGTCTGAGTTTCGGTCAATCCCGCCGTCTGCGCCAAACGAGTCACTGTTCCACCTGTCAGTCGGTACTTCGCGCCCTCCCGGTCGACGAAATTGATTCGACTCCAGGAACTTTCATCCCGCCGCGACGTGTGTGCGGCAGAGACGCTGTATCCATTCAATCCCCGAAGGGTATATGTGTCAAAGTCGATTTCGCATACGAACCGTATGGCGGAAACTATGTCCGAACAGGTCGTTCCTGCTGTTGACAACCGCGCCACGTGTGCTGGATATTCGAGAGGCCAGGTCGCGGTGGGCCCTTCGATCGGCCCGTTCACGCGACGCATTCCCCACTCTCCTCGAGACAGGCGCATTCCATGCACGACGCAGTCATCTGTGAACCCGTTCGCACCCCGGTGGGCGGATTCGGCGGAGTCTTCAAGGACGTTCCCGTCACCACACTCGCCGGCACTGTTGTGCGTGGCCTCGTCGAACGAACCGGCATTGCGTCCACCGATGTCGACGACGTCATCTTCGGTCAGGGGTACGCCAACGGAGAGGCCGCGGCCATCGGACGAATCGCGGCACTCGACGCCGGTCTCGACGTGTCCGTTCCCGGAATACAACTCGATCGCCGTTGCGGTTCGGGATTGCAGGCGATCATCTACGCCGCGATGCAGGTACAGACTGGGATGAGTGATCTGGTCATCGCCGGCGGCGCCGAGAGCATGAGCGGAACCGAGTTCTACTCCACCGACATGCGTTGGGGCACGAAGCGCCCTTCCGTCGAGTTCCACGACCGATTGGCCAAACCGCGCACGAACTCCGGCGGAGTCAACTTTCCGGTGGAAGGCGGCATGATCGAGACCGCCGAGAACTTGCGCCGGGAGTACTCGATCACCCGCGACGAGCAGGACCGATACGCGGTGCGATCGCACGAACGGGCCGTTCACGCCCAGGACAGCGGGTATTTCGACGACGAGACCATTCCCGTTTCGGTCCCCGGACGCCGTGGTGAGCAGACAGTCGTCACCCAAGACGAGCATCCGCGCCGAGGGATACAACTGTCCGATCTTGCTGCACTGCGCCCCATTCGAGGTCGCGTCGACCCCGAAGCAACAGTCACCGCCGGAAACGCCTGCGGCCAGAACGACGCCGGAGCCGCGGCCATCGTCACCACTGCGGCCAACGCCGAACGGCTGGGCCTGCGGCCGTTCGCGAAACTGGTCAGCTGGGGTGTGGCCGGTGTGGAGCCGAACCGGATGGGCATCGGACCGGTGCCTGCCGTGGCGAAGGCTCTCTCCCGTGTCGATCTGTCGCTGGACGACATCGACCTCATCGAAGTCAACGAGGCCTTCGCCGCCCAGGTTCTCGCGTGCGCCAAAGCCTGGGGATTGAGCGCGCAGGACATCGAAGAACGCTTCAACGTCAACGGTTCCGGAATCTCGCTCGGACATCCTGTCGGCGCTACCGGTGGGCGGATCCTCGCCAATCTGCTGCGCGAACTCGACCGGCGCCAGGCACGGTACGGGATCGAGACCATGTGTATCGGTGGCGGACAAGGGATTGCCGCGGTGTTCGAGAACCTGCGACGCTAGAAGCGTTAACCGATCGATCCGTCGCGGCGAAGTTCCGCGATCCGGTCGCCCGTAAGTCCCAACTCGGCCAGCAGAGAATCCGTCTGCTGGCCGAGTGCCGGAACGTCACCCATGCGCATTTCGACATCCGAATACGTCATCGGAGGCAGCACGGCATCGATCGGACCGTTCTCGGTGCCCACGGACCGCCATCTGGCACGCTTCTCCAGCTGCGGATGTTCCAGCAGACCGGCCATGTCGTTGAGTGCCGCGGCCGGAACACCAGCGGCGGCCAGACGCTGATCCAGATCTGTCGTCGAGTACAGACGCGTCAGAGAGCCCACCAATTCGTCTACCTCGCCACGGTTTTCGACGCGCACGATGTTGGTGCGGTAACGCGGATGATCGACCAGATCCTCTCGCTCGAACACGTCCACCATCAGCGCTCGCCATCCACGGTCGTTCTGGACGCCGATCAGGATTTCGCCGTCGGCCGTGGGATACGAATCGTAGGGAACGATCGCGGCATGGCCGAGACCGACACGTGGAATCTGCTTGTCTGCATACATTTTCATGTACATCGGATGACCCAGCCACTCGACGGTGGAATCGAACATCGAGACCTCGACGAGCGCTCCCTTGCCCGTTCGCTCTCTACGGAACAGGGCGCTCAGAATCGAAGTCAGCGCGTACATTCCTGCCGCGATGTCGGAGACCGGGATGCCGGTCTTGGTGGCCGTCTCCGGTGTGCCTGTCACGGAGATCATTCCGGTCTCGGCTTGGACCAACATGTCGTAGGCCTTGCGCTCGCGCCGCGGGCCGGCACTGCCGTAGCCGGACATGTCGATCACGATGAGCCGTGGGTATTTATCGCGCAGTTCCTCCGCGCCGAACCCCAGTCTCGCGGCTGCGTCGGGAGCCAGGTTCTGCAGGAACACATCGGCTCGCGCGACCAGATCGAGAAGGATCTGCCGGCCGGCGTCCGACTTCACGTCGACGGCGATCGATTCCTTGGAACGGTTGAGCCACACGAAGTGTGATGCCTGACCGTGAACCGCCTGGTCGTAGTGACGCGCGAAGTCACCCTCGCCGACGCGTTCTATCTTGATCACCCGCGCACCCATGTCCGCGAGATGTCTGGTGGCGAGCGGTGCCGCCACCGCCTGTTCGAGTGCAACTACGGTGATTCCGTCGAGCGGAAGATCCGAGTTCGGCTGTCCCATGTCAGTAGTCACCCCAGAAGTCTTACACCCAGAATTCTCACACTCTGAATTCTTGCACTCGAACAGGACGGATCAGATGTGGCGGCCGCCGGTGATCTCGAGAACCGTGCCGGTCATGTAGCTCGAGAGGTCGCTCGCGAGGAACAGCACAACCGAAGCAACTTCCGAAGGCTCGGCTGCGCGCCCCATCGGAATCTCGGCAAGCTTCTCGTTCCAGATCCGTTCGGGCATCGCCTCGGTCATCGCCGTGCGGACCAGTCCGGGCTGAACGGCGTTGACGCGAACGTTCTTGAACGCGACCTCTTTTGCCGCGGCCTTCGTCAGACCGACGATCCCGGCCTTCGCGGCCGAGTAGTTGGTCTGCCCGAGCATGCCCACCTTGCCGGAGATCGACGAGATGTTCACGATCGCGCCCGTCTCACGCTCGCGCATGCGGGCGGCGGCAGCGCGTGTTCCGTTCCAGGCGCCCTTGAGGTGAACGGCGATCACGTCGTCGAAGTCCTGCTCGGTCATCTTCCGCATCGTGGCGTCGCGCGTCATGCCGGCGTTGTTGACCATGACATCGACTGGACCGAAAGCGCTTTCGGCCAGATCGAGCATGGCCTCGACCTGTCCGGAGTCACGCACGTCGCAGGAAGCGAAACGGGCGACCGACTCTCCACCGAGTTCGGCGACCGCAGCCGTTCCCACGGTTTCGTTGATGTCGCCGAGAACGACGGTCGCGCCTTCCTTGATGAAGGTGCGCGCAATTTCGAGCCCGATGCCCTGGGCTCCTCCGGTCACTACCGCAACCTTGCCGTCCAACAATCCCATGTCCACTCCGTTCGTGAGGTTAAAGCTCGTCTGGAAAATGTGTCAGCGCTGGTTTTGCTTTTTCGCTTGCGCCACGAGCCCACCACCGAGAATCAGACGCTGGATCTCGCTGGTTCCCTCGTACAGGCGCAACAGGCGAACTTCACGGTAGATGCGTTCGACCGGAACACCACGCATGTACCCGTTGCCCCCGTGGATCTGCACGGCGAGATCTGCGACCTTGCCCACCATCTCGGTGCAGAAAAGCTTTGCCGCCGAAGGCCCGAGACGGCGATCCTCACCGCTGACGTACCGCGCGGCCACCTCGCGCACCATCGCGCGCCCTGCCATCACACCGGCTTGCTGGTCTGCCAACATCGCTTGAACCAGCTGGAAGTCGCCGATCGCGGTGCCGCCCTGTTCCGTGACCACGGAGAACGCGACAGATTCGTCGAGCGCTCGCTGTGCTGCTCCCACCGAGAGCGCCGCGATATGGACTCGTCCGCGCGCGAGAGACGTCATCGCTGCGCGGTATCCGGTGTCCTGGTCGCCACCGACGAGGGCCGACTCGGGAACTCGGACGTTGTCGAAGGTGACCTCGGAGGTCCAAGCACCTTCTTGACCCATCTTCTTGTCCTTGGGACCGACCGTGACACCGGGCGTGTCAGCCGGAACCAGGAACACTGCAATTCCCGGACCATCGGAATCCGCCGGGCGAGTGCGCGCGAACACCACGAACAGCTGTGCCAGTGGAGCATTGGTGATGAACCGCTTGTTGCCGTCGATCACCCAGTCGGATCCGTCCAGCACTGCCTTGGTCCGAAGGCCGGCCGGGTTGGAGCCCGCGCCGGGTTCGGTGAGAGCAAAGGAAGCCACGACATCACCGGAGGCGATGCGCTCGAGCCACTGAGCCTTCTGCTCGTCGGTACCGAAGCCGACCAGCACCTGCCCGGCAATTCCGTTGTTGGTACCGAACATCGAACGCAGCGCCAGAGACGTGTAGCCGAATTCCATTGCCAGTTCGACGTCTTGGGTGAGGTCGAGTCCGAGCCCACCCCATTCCTGAGGGATCGCGTAACCGAAGAGCCCGATAGCTGCGGCCTTCTTGCGTATGTCCTCAGGAATGGCGTCGGTGTCGGCTATCTCCTGCTCACGCGGAACTACTTCCTTACGGATGAACTCCCGCGCAGTCGCCAAGATATCTGCGAAGTCATCTGCATCGACCTGCATTCCCACCACTCACCTTGCTGTTTCCGAAGTCCATGCCGTCCCCCGAAGTCAATACCGTGAGGCAATCGGAGTCAAAGACCTGAAAACGAACCGAAGGTAAGGCAGAACCTATAGCAAGCTTCAGACGGTGCGCAGTTCCCGCTTCAGTAGCTTGCCGCTCTGGTTGCGCGGAAGCTCGGCCACGAAACGGACATGCTTGGGCACCTTGAACGGAGCGATTCGCTCCTTGACGTGGGCAATCAACGCCTCGGGCGTCAACTCGTCGTTGCCGTCCTTGAGCACGACGATCGCGGTGACGGCCTCGATCCACTTGTCGTCGGGCGTACCGATCACGGCAACTTCTGCCACAGCTGGGTGCGTGTAGACCGCATCTTCGACCTCGCGTGACGCCACCAGGATGCCGCCGGTGTTGATGACGTCCTTGATCCGGTCGACGACCGTGATGAAACCTTCTTCGTCCCGCACGACCAGATCGCCCGAATGGAACCAGCCGTCACGGAAGGCCTCGGCGGTGGCTTCCGGATTCTCCCAGTAGCCGTTGCACAGCTGCGGTGAGCGGTAGAGAACCTCGCCGGACTCACCGTCGGCGACATCGTTTCCGTCGGCGTCGACGACGCGGGTTTCGACGAAGAACACCGCGCGACCACAGGAAGACGGGCGATCAGCATGCTCGCTGGGCTGGAGAACTGTTGCCAGTGGGCCGATTTCGGACTGGCCGAAGCAGTTGTAGAAACCGATGTCCGGGTAGCGCTCGCGCAGACGATTGAGCACGGTGACCGGCATGATCGAGGCGCCGTACTGCGCCTTCTTCAGCGACGACAGATCGCGGGTCTCGAGGTCCGGATGGTTGGCCAGCGGTACCCACACGGTCGGCGCCAAGAACAGCGATCCGATCTTTTCGGCTTCGACACGGCGCAGGATTTCCGGGATGTCCGGCGCCTGCATCAGACTGACCGTCGCGCCGACGGACAGGTACGGCAGCATGAAGACGTGCATGCCCGCGGAGTGGTACATCGGCATGCAGATCAGCGGGTTGTCGTTCTTGTCGAGGCCGAGCGCGATCACCGAGGACACGTACTCGTGAACCAGTGCACCGTGAGACATCATGGCGCCCTTGGGCTTCGAGGTGGTGCCCGAGGTGTACAGGAGTTGCGCCAGATCGGTCGACGTCGCACGCGGTTCGAAGACCGGCACCTCGCCTGCCTCACCGATCGTGACGACGGACAGTTCCGCGTCCCGCAGTGCGATCACGTGATCGAGATCGAGGTCGGAGCGTACCGAGTCGAGCGTCGGCGCCAATGCCGGATCCACCAACACCGCGCGGGCGCCTGACTGCGCCACGAGGTACCGGAGTTCCTCCCCCTTCAGTGCGTAATTGACCGGAACATGCACCAAACCTGCTCGTGCACAGGCAAGAAATCCGATTGCATAGGCGTCGGAGTTGGTTCCGTATGCCGCGACGCGGTCGCCGTGTTCGAGCCCCAGACCGAGCAAGTAGGCGGCGACCCGCGTCACCGCGTCGTCGAGTTCGCGGTAGGTGCGAGTGCGATCTTCGAATACGACGGCTACACGGTCGGGGTACTTGGCTGCCGAGCGCCGAAGCACTCCGTCGACAGTGTTGGTGCGTGGATCCAGGCTCATGCGCCTCAGGTTATAGGACGTCCAACTAAACCGGAAGAGCGATCGTTACTTATTGCGCCATTCGGGCTTTCGCTTGTCCACAAAGGCCTGCATACCTTCCTGAGCGTCGCAGGTCACGGCGTTGGTTGCCATAGTTTCCGCCATCGCCTCGTACGCCTGCGCTTGCGGCAGATCGATCTGGCGATAGAACGCCTGCTTACCGATCTTCACCGTCAAGGGGCTGGCCGTCGTGATCTTGGCGGCCAGTTCGCGCACCTCTCGGTCCAGGTCTTCGGGCGCGACGACGAAGTTCACCAGACCCCAGTCCGCAGCGGTGTCGGCGTCGATCGTCTGCCCGGTGAGCAACATCTGCATCGAGCGCTTGCGCCCTACTGCCCTGCTCAGCGCCACCATGGGCGTCGAGCAGAACAGTCCGATCTTGACGCCCGGCGTGCCGAAGACAGCATTCGACGCAGCAACAACCAGATCACACGACGCGGCCAGTTGGCAGCCCGCCGCGATAGCCGGGCCCTGTACTGCGGCAATCACCGGCTGCGGAATCCGCTGTACGGTCTCCATCATCTCGGTACAGCCGTCGAAGATCGCCCGCTCGTCCTCGAGGGTTCTCCCGATCATCTCCGTCAGATCGTGTCCGGCGGAGAACACCGGGCCTTCGGCGCGCACGATCACGACCCGCACGCGCTCGTCTACAGACAATTCGACAAGGGCAGCCGTCACCTCACGCATGGTCTCCGCCGAGAGCGGATTGCGCCGCGCCGGCCGATCGAGCGTCAGGAAACCGAGTCCCACCGATTCCTCGACGGAAATCTTCACTGCAGTGTCTTCTACCTGTGTCTGCGACATGTGTTCTCTCTACCAATCGAATCCGTCCCGGTCAACGAGACGAAAAGGACATCCACTCGCACCGCGTCGATACGGTCCGGTCAATACTTCGCCACTACGAGGAGTGCCCATGAGCACCGATGCCGCCGTCACCACTGATCTCGAAGAGATTCTGCGCGCTCAGCAGGAAGCAACTCGAGCCGCTGGTCTTCCGTCCGCGCAGACACGACGCGAGCGCATTCAACGCGTCGTCGATCTCCTGGTGGCAAACCACAAGGATCTGACCGAGGCGATCAACGAAGACTTCGGCGGCCGAATCCCGGCCTACTCGGTGATGAATGACGTTCTCGGGTCGATGGTTTCACTCAAGCACGTTCGTGATTCGCTCGAAGAGTGGATGATTCGCTCACCGAGAGCAACCGGAGCGATGCAGGACCAGTTGGGTGCCACGGCGTACGTGTCGTACCAGCCGAAGGGTTCGATCGGCATCATCGGAACCTGGAATGCTCCCCTGTTCACTCTCCTGAGCCCGCTCGCCTGCGCCCTCGGAGCAGGAAATCGCGCCGTTCTCAAACCGTCGGAGATCGTGCCCAATACTGCGGCCGTCCTGGCCGAGGCGGCGCGTCGAACTCTCGACCCCGTGGAGGTCGCGGTGGTGACCGGCGGCCCGGAAGTCGCTGATCGGCTGACGTCCCTGCCTTTCGACCACCTCGTCTTCACCGGCAGCACGACCGTCGGAAAGCTGGTCATGGCCAATGCTGCGAAGAACCTGGTGCCGGTCACCCTCGAACTCGGCGGCAAGTCACCGAGCGTCTTGAGCCGCAGTGCCGATATCAGCTCTGCTGCTTCGCGTTTGGCTATCGCGAAGTCCACCAACGCCGGTCAACTCTGTGTCTCTCCCGATCTGATCTACGTTCCGCGCGAGAACACGGAAGCATTCATCGACGCGTTCACCGACCAGTTCACGGGACTGTTTCCCACGATTGCCGACAACAAAGACATGGTCTCGATAGTCAGCGATCGTCACCTCGCACGCATCGAGGGGTACATCGCGGACGCCGAAGAACGTGGGGCACGAATCATCACCGTTCCCGACGAAGAACTCTCCGCAGACACTCGTCGTCGCCCACTGCGAATCGTGGTCGACCCTCCGACCGACGCGCAGATCATGAAGGAGGAGATCTTCGGGCCGGCCGTCGTCGTCTTGCCGTACGACCAACTCGACAACGTCGTCGCCGACATCAATTCACGACCGAAACCGTTGGCGCTGTACTACTTCGGAACCGATCTGGACGAGAAGGAATCCGTACTCGAACGGACCGTCTCGGGCGGCGTCACCATCAACGACGCGATGTCTCACCCCGGGCTGAGCGACGCACCCTTCGGCGGCGTCGGAGCTTCGGGCACTACCACGGCCGTGAGGGTTTCCTCGAGTTCAGTCACGCGCGAACGGTATTCGAAGCAGCGCAGCATGACCCACGCGGTGAATGGGGAATGCTCCCGCCGTACGGTGAGGGTTTCGAGCAGATGATGTTGGCTCAGGTAACGCCCTAGGGCCTCCGGCCCCGTGCGCCTTTTTGCTAGTTCGCGCTACCGGAAAGGCGCACCGGCAAGGCCGCGGCTGAGGAACTCCACCAGCTGACCCGGCTCGGTGTCCTCGGACTCGATCAGTTGGATCAACTCCTTCTTGTCTTCTACCGCAAGCGGTTCGATGCCACCGAACGTGCGCATCGTGGACCCGGCCGGAAGAACACGAGCACACACGAGCGTGCCTGGCTCGAGGTTCAGCGAGCCCCACTCGTCCGTGACCTTCACCAGATGCCCGTTGCGGACGTCGCTGAGGGTCACCAACTGTCCCGGCTCCGTCGAGGCGACCTTGTACACCGAGCGCGGAATCGACAACCACTGATCGGCCAGTTCGCGTTCGTCGGCAGGCAGCAGTTCTCCGCGGCGCTCGACAAAAGCTGCGAAAATACCCGCATCGAACAAGGCAGCGTCGACGGCCAAACCACCTTCGACGGCCAGCGTCAGTGCTTCTTCGCTGTTGAACTGCTCGGCACGGATGAGCGCAAGATCGAACACGGCGTCGAAGTACTCCGGCGTGCGCGAGAACAACTGAGCCTTGACGTAGAGCCAGCTGGCCCGGTCGTCGAACGTCACCTCGGACTTACCGAGATGGCAAACCTTGAACTTTCGACCGGAACCGCACCAGCACTTGTCATTTCGTCCGAGTTCGGGGTGCTCGGCCGGGGCGTAGCGCTGAAGAACCTCGTGCAGAACCTCGGACTCGCCACCCTCGATTCGGCCCAGCAAAGCCAGCGCGCGCGTCACATCGCTTCGATCGGCGGCCAGTAGCGCCAGATCGAAGATCGCGGGAGTCCAGTCGGGATCGAGATCGTGCGCTGATTCGTACGACGCCTCAGCGGCCAGGATCTTGCCGAGACGATCCGAAGCCTTGCCCGCCAGCCAGTGCGCTGCCGGCTTGACACGACGCGACCCTTTTTCGGCGAGAGCAGTTGCAACAGAATGCAATACGGAATCATGATCGTCGAGTTCGGACAACAGCTCCAACGCTGCCGCAGCCGCGGGCGGCTCGGCGAGGCCTGCGAAGGCCTGCGGATCCTCCTTGATCTTCTTGCGCGCCCAGTCCGAGACATCGTCGACGCCTTCGGCTTTCGCGGCCATGACCACATCGACGAAGGCGATCACCGACGCGGCTTCTTCGGGGTGCAGATTCTCGCGGACCTCGAGCATGCGAGCCCGGTTCGCCAGGTGGTACGCCTCGAAATCGAATCCGTCGACCGCAACGTAATCACCGTCGCGGACGTAACCTGCCGCCTCGAGCATTTCGCCCAGCGGTGCGGTCGGCTGACGGAACAGCGACGGCTCGTCGAGCATCAATTGCCAGACAATGGCATCGAGGGTGTCAGCACCGGTGTCTGCGAGGACCGTCCCCAGACTCTCGCCGAATCCGGGTGCGGGATCCAGTACCTCGGGGATGGTGCAGAGTGTCAGCTCACGGTCAGCGACGAACAATCCGATCAAGTCACCTACCGAGCACTCGGCAAGGGTGTCGGTGTCGAGCAGAAAGCCTTCGTCGTGTGGGAACTCCGGATCTTCGATCCCACGATCAGCCAAAAGATCGTCGTCGGTCCCGCGGTGCACGACGCTGATGCCGTGGATTACGTCGTCGTCACGATCGAGGAAAACCCGCAGCATCATCAGATCGGGGTTCGCGTCGAGAACGCCGGACTTGATCTCCGCTTCGGTGAGGCGATGGGTCAACACTCGATGCTCGAACAACGTGTCGAGTGCGGCGTACCGCTCCTCACTCAAGTATCCGAGCAACGGGTCCTCGACGTACTCGACGAATTCGGTCATGTCCTCGGCTGTACCGTGCCCGGCGTCAGCCAACAGGGTGCCCCAGTCCGCCGCTGTCTGCGGGCCGTGCTCACGCAACAACTCCATCGCGGCTTCGGCGATCAAGTCATTGGCATCCATCGGTTCGTTCACCTATCCAACTTTAACGGGGTCGACTCGATACATCGTCACCGGTCATCGGTCGAGTGATCGGCGCCTCCACGCAACTCGCGCACCAGTTCTTCGGCCTCGAGATCTTCGGAAGCGAGAACCTCGAGCACCCTCGCAGCCTGCGATTCCATTGCCATGACCACAACACCCACCGCAAACGCTCCAGTTGGGGCCGTCAGGACCCGAGCACTGATCACATCACCTGGCTTGCCTTCGACCGAGTGAGCAACCGTGACGGTCTCCTTGGATCCACGATCGAGCAGCACGACGCCGGTGTCGGACGTTTCGATCACCTCGTACACCGACCTCCGGATTCCGAGCCACTGTGCGGCTGTCACAACTTCCGCCTCCGGAAGTAGTTCGCTGCGTCTGGCCAAGAATTCGGCAAAGATTCCACCCTCGAACAGAGCGACGTCCAGTGCCGATCCGTCGAAGATCGTGGCCGCGATCAGTTCGTCCTCGGAGAGATTTTCGTTTTCGAGATCGTCGAGCCCGGTCACGATGTCGACGAATTCGGAGGCAAACGCAAACAGGCATGCCTTCTTGTACAGCCACCGACCGTCCGCCTTGACGGATTCATCGGCCTTTCCGAGGTGGCAGACCTTGTACTTGCGGCCGGAACCGCACCAACACTTGTCGTTTCGCCCGAGTTCCGGGTGATCGGCTGGGACGAAGTCCTGCAGTACGGCGTAGAGATTCTCTTCGGTTCCGCCGTCGATCCGCCCGAGCAGTGACAGCGCCCGGGTCGCGTCGCCGCGGTCCGACGCAAACTGAGCCAGCTCGAACAAGGCCGGACCCCAACCGGATTCGGCAAGGAGCGCTTTCTCGTAGTGCGCCTCCGCTTCGAGGACGCGCCCCAGCCGATCGACGGCCTTACCGGCGAGCCAATGAGCCGCCGCCCGCACCGACCGTGGCCCTCGCTCGGCCAGTTCGGAGGCAAGCGCTTCGAGGATTGCGTCGGTCACCGGGTCCTGATTCCGAAATCCGAGATCGAACACGGCCACTGCAGCACCCGGATCTGCCAGTGAGACAAAAGAGTCCGGAGCAGCGCTCACATGACGGTGGGCCCAGTCCGCGATATCGAAGTCGGCGATGACCGCGTCGGTGTATCCGCGGTCCGCCAGATCGACAAACGCAACGGCAGAGACTGCCTCGTCGTGGGTCAGGTCGTAGGTACTGGCCACCAAGGCTGTCCGAATCTGCAGGTCGTAGGCGTCGAAGTCGAATCCCCGCCGAGCCAGTAGCTCACGCTCGTGCTCGTAACCTGCCACCTCGAAGATCTCACCCAGCGGCGCAACAGGAACCGTGAAGAGTGACGGATCCTCGATCAGGAGTTGCCAGCACACAGAATCCAGGGCCTCGACTCCGTCCTCCTCGAAGAGTTCGCCGAGCGCCGGAGCAAGATCGGGTTCGTCCTCGATCTCGACCAGACGAAACGCAAGTGTTCCGTCTTCGACAGCCAAGCCGACGAGATCACCGTCGGCGCACTCGCCGAGGGTTCCGGCCGGAAGTACCACAACTCGTCGACTCCGGAAGGGAGCAGCTCCGCGTTCGGAGGCTGCTTCTTCCGCCAGGGCCACCCGGATCGCCCCGTCGTCGTCGCCGAATGCCAAGATCGGTTCCAGGTCGGGGCTCGCGTCAAGGATGTCCGACGCAATTTCGACTTCGCTGAGCCGGTGAGTGAACACGAGCCCTTCGAGGACCGTGTCGAGAGCGACGTACTTTCCGTTGGGCAGGTACCCGAGCATCGGTTCGGACAGGTACTCGAGTACATCGGCCAACTCGGTCGCAGTTCCGTACTCCTCGAGATGGGTCGCCCACTCTTCGAGACTCAGCGGGCCTTGCTCGCGCAGAACAGCCAAAGCAGCGGAGGCAATGGAACCGGCAGCGTCGTCGTCGAAATCAGTCACCCGCCAATGGTAGGCGACCTATTGCAGCCCACTGAGCCCCTCGCCCAGCACGGTCGCACCGAGGATCGTCAGGATGACCGTCATCATCACCGCGTTGTTGGCGGTCATCCATGCCTTCGCGGACGCGAGGATCTCGTCGGCACGCTTGCCGGAGAACACCTTCACCAGGATCGGCGACGCGATGCCGACGCTCGCGATGACCGTGAAGATCACCGCGGCAACAATCTGTTGGGCAACGACATTCGTGGCGACCGCGATAGTGGCCGCACCGGATACCGCCAGCGCTGCATTCTTGGGATTGACCGCCGCGGACAAGAACGCCAACCCGAACGCCTTCCGCGGAGTCAACCCGTCGACGCTCTTCATCCACTTCGGAACTGTCGGCTCACTCCCGTTTCGCGGACGCGCGCGCCACTGCTTGTATGCCAAGCCGAACAGGACCAGACCCAACACGATTCGTACGACGCTCGACCACACGGAAGTCCGCGACGACTCCGACTCCGCAAACGAATAGTCCGCGATCACGATGGTCACCGCGACGACTGCCGAGATTCCGAGGACCCACCCGAGTAGAAAAGATGCCGCCCCTCGATGTGCTCCAGCGGTGATCATGACGAGCACGATCACCGCCATGGGCATCGAGACGAAAAGCAGGCCGAGGGCAATCGGAAGAGACAGACCGATCGCAGCTAGCACCGAAAACCTCCAGTTGAATGCACGATCGACGATCGATTCGAGGTCGAAATCACGACGTCGGAGGCAGCATGACCTCGATGAGATGCGGGCCGGGTTCCGCCAGCGCTGCGGCAAACTGTTGGGCCAACTCCTCCGCTGTGTTCGCCCGCGACGCGGGCACTCCCAACCCCTCGGAGATCTTGACGTAGTCCATGTTCGGAGATGACAGATCCAGCATCGACTGTGCGACGACGCCGCCACCTTCTGCGCCGACTCGTTGCAGTTCGCCACGCAGGATGGCGTATGCGCGATTGTTGAGCAGAATCGTCGTGACGTTCAACATCTCTCGCGCCTGCGTCCACAACGCCGTGATGGTGTACATCGCGCTTCCGTCGGCTTCGAGATTGATCACCGGTCGCTCCGGCGCTGCCACAGCGGCGCCCGTCGCCACCGGGATGCCCTGGCCGATGGCACCTCCGGTGAGCGTGAGCACGTCGTGGCGCGGCGCTCCGGCAAGGGCAATCGGGATCGCCCAACCGGAAGTCGCCGCCTCGTCGGAGATGATGGCGTCGCCTGGCAGCAGGGCGCCGATCACGTCGGCCCAATTTCGAACGTCCAGAGGCCCGCTCGGCAGCGCCGGCCGATTCGCTTCCTGCAAAACAGGTTCGACTCCCGGTGCCACGAGTTCGGCCACTGCCTCCAGTGCACCGGCAACATCGTCGCCGACGCTTGCCAGCGTTGTCACCGCAGCACCCTCCGGTGCCAGATCGCTCGGTTTTCCGGGATACGCAAAGAACGAGACCGGCGAAACCGCTCCGGCCAGAACCAGCTGAGTTGTTCCGCGAAGTTGTTCGGTGGCGTGCTCGGCGAAGTATCCCAAGCGCTCGAATGACGGTAGCCCCGCACCTCGTTGAAGCCTGGCTGGAAAAGTCTCGATCAGAATCTGGGCACCGGTCGCGACCGCAATTCGGGAAGCGGCGCGCAGCCCAGCTTCGGAACAGGCTGCGCCGCCCAGCAGTAGCGTGGCGCGACCCTCGGCATTGAGCGCGCCCACCACCGAGTCGATCTGTGTTGCAGAAACTTCCGCCCGCCCCGGTATGTCCCGAGGACCCGCAAGAACTCCACCTTCGCCCCACGAGACGTCGGCAGGGAGGACAAGTGTGGCAATGCGTCCGGGCGGATTCAACGAGGCGGCAACGGCGTCGGCCGCGTCGCTACCGACGGTCGCGGTGGATTCGGAACGTCGACTCCACCCCTCCAACCATTCGGTCAGCGCATCGATGTTCGATTCGAGAGGAGCGTCGAAACCGTGGTGGTAGGTCGCGTGGTCCCCGACGATGTTCACGATCGGTGTGTGGGCGCGGCGCGCGTTGTGAAGGTTCGCCAGTCCGTTCGCCATACCGGGGCCCAGATGGAGCAGCGTCGCGGCAGGCTTTCCGGCGATCCGTGCGTAGCCGTCCGCGGCACCGGTCACGGCGCCCTCGAACAAGCCGAGTACCGCCCGCATCTGCGGAACGGAATCGAGTGCGGCGACAAAATGCATCTCGGACGTTCCTGGATTGCCGAAGCACACCTCGACGCCCGAGTCGACCAGGCTTTGGATGAGCGACTGTGCACCGTTCATTTCGATCACCTCTTCTTCATGAAAAGCTGCGAATGCTTCCTGCGCTTCATCGTGAGCAACCGAACTCCCGGTGCGTGCTCCTCGATCCGAACAGTCATCCGTACCTCCGTCGTGGCCGAGAGTCTCGATTCAAGCTACTCGGTCGGGAGTTCAGCGTTCGTAGCCCTTGCGCATATCGTCGACGATGCGTGGCCGGTCGAGCGTCGAGGGTTCCAACTCCCGCCTCGGGCGATCGCGAGGAAACACCGAGGCCGACGCCAGCGTCGGCTCGTCGAGGAACCGCAGGTTCGGCACATCAGCGGGCAGACGAAGCTCGGGCGGCGTGGAACCTCTTTGCGCGAGCACATATCCCCAGTCACCGAAGCTCGGCACGAAAACGTGATAGGGCGAGACGCTCAGTCCGACAGCCGATACCGTCGACACCGTTCTCCAGTACGCATCCGGTGTCGAGTACGGGCTGCCGGACTGGACGACCATCAGCCCGCCCGGATTCATCGCGGCAGCGGCAAGTCCGTAGAACTCCATCGAATACAAGCGGCCAAGTGCGGGGGTGTCAGGATCCGGGAGGTCGACGATCACCGCATCGAAACCCGGTTCCGGACGCTCTCGCAGCCACCGAAACGCGTCGTCGAGTACGACGTCCACCCGTGGATCCTCGAGCGCTCCCTCGTTCAGATCACGAAGACGCGTGTTGGCCAACTCGATGACTGCCGGATCGAGTTCCACTTGAACGATCTGCTCGACGCTGTTCATTCGCAGCACTTCCCGTGCAGCGAGGCCGTCACCGCCGCCCAGAATCAGCACGCGCCGGGGGTCGTTCACCAGGGCCGGATACACCAGCGACTCCGTGTACCGATGCTCGTCGACACTGGAGAACTGCAGGTCTCCGTCGAGGAACAGGCGCACGTCGTTCCCCCGCTCGGTGACGACGATTTCCTGGTACACCGATCGCTCGGCGGCCACCACGGGATCGGTGTAGAGCCGCTGCCTCGACGTGGTCTCGATGTCCGACGCTGCGATCAGCAACCATCCGATCAAACTTGCTGCCAACAGCATTGCGACGACGGCGATCGATCGTGCGCGCAGGCTGAGCTGCCACCGAAGGAGTATCAGCGCGACCACTGCCGCAGCCACGAGATTGATCATGCCGGTGAGTGCGGCACCGCGAATCATTCCCGCCCACGGCAACAGTACGAACGGCCACAGCAGACCACCGATCAATGCGCCGAGGTAGTCGGCGGCATTGAGGTTGGCCAGTACCTTTCCGGTGCTCTGTGCGTCGTTGTCGCTGCGACCGGACTGCAAGAGCGTCATCAGCAGAGGCACTTCGGCACCGACGAGGATGCCGATCAGCGCGGTCGCCGCCACCAGAACTGCTGCGCTGGAACCGAAGAACGTGAAGGTCACGTACAGCGTGACGGCACTGAATCCGCCGATCAGCCCGAGCAGTATCTCGACCGTCACGAACGAAACGGCAGCGTGTCCCAGCAGAGGTTTGGCGGCCAGCGCTCCGATACCCAGAGCCGCAACAAATCCCGCGACGATCAACGACGTCTGGGTGATGCCGCCGCCGGTCAGACTCACGCTGAGTGTCAACAGGGCCAGCTCGTAGATCAGGCCACACGCAGCGCACGCCGCAACAGCCGCAAGGAGAAGGACGCGTGCGCGCGGGCCGAGCATCGTCGAACGCTCGTCAACTGTCACATCGGGATCAGCGGCAACCATCAGGTGAGCGCTGCGGCGTTCACCAAACCGATGGACAGCAAGCTCACACCCACAGCCCACGCGGCGCCACACATCTTCGGATCCTGCACCAGCGCAACCAACTTGCCGGGAAGGAATGCGTTCATCAATCGCAGCGCGATCGCTTGCAACACGATCGCGAACAGTCCGTACACCGCGGAGTCGGCGAGTCCCTGAGCAAAGCCGTCCGAACTGGTCAGGATTGCCGTCACCACGATGATCGCCAGCGCAAGATGATTGGAGGCCAACAGAATCGCAGCGTTCGGGTTCTTGTCGACGTAAACCTGGTGGCGGAGATTTCCGGGTGTCATGAGGTCGAGGACCAGGAATCCCGTCGCCAGAACCGCTGCACCGACGACGAAGTAGGCGAGGGTGCCGAGAACGCCCCCGACGAGCAATGCCGGATCCACCGTCCCGATCTCGACGGAAGTGGATGCAAAGATGTTCGTCACGCCGTTCTCCTCCTCATTGAGCATTACCGTCATTTGGCACTACCCGAGCCGCCGCTGCCACTGCTTCCACCCGCCGGGGATCCCGGGTTGAAGCCCGGTCCCAGGTACGCGTATCCGCCGCTGCGATACGTGCCGTCGATGTCCTCTACCTTGATGGTGCTGCCACCGCCCGAAGCCGAACTGACAGTGACGATGTCGTCGTCGTAGCGCAGGTATTCGTTGCCGCCGTCAGCACTTCGCGCCGCTGGTTCGTCCGCGTCGACAATCCGTGAGACGGTCGTGCCCACTGGATCTTTCGACGAGTACAACACGACGTCGCCATCCTGGGACGTCTTGGAATAGTTGTCCGCGATGAAGTCTTTGGCTCCACCACCGCACGCCGACAAGACAATTGCGGCCGCCAGCATCACCGGAGCCAACCACGTCCGCCCCCTCACGGCTGCCACCTGCTGCGTGTCTTCACGATCACTCCTGTCCCCTCCCCCGGGTACAAATGCCAACTCTGCCAACTCCACCCCTGGCGGTCTCGCACGCCATACAAAGCGGTCAAAGCCGTGTCGTCACCGGGAAAGGATCCGCAGATCCAACCGTCGTGGCCGGCGGACTCTTTCAACGACGCAGCTTCCGAGTCGAATTCGACCCGATCCATCACCAGTGAGGAAGACTCGAACCGGTAGTTTTGCGTGGACTCCACTGCGGGCAGTGGTTCACCGCCGACTGCAAGAGCATCGCACGAAACCTGTTCGGTCAGTTCCTTTCCCGACGCCCAGGCCGTCACCACGTGCGAAGCCCCCAGCACTCCGAGGGTCAGCGTCGCGTCGGAAGTTCCGATCACCAACTCGGCGAGGGTCGGTGGCGCAGGAGCTCCCAGTACCAACCCCAGTGCCGAGGCATCCACGTCGGTCGGCTCCACGTCGAGTAGATACAGGCTCATTCCGGGGGGCCCGAGTGGATGACAGTGAGTTCGCTGCGAGTGACCGCCCGTCCCGTGGAAACCTCCCACGACTGTCCGCGCGCCCACTTCTCGAATGCAATCAGGCCGGTCTTGTCTGCGGTCGCATAGTCCGCGTATTCCATCGAGCCGGAAGGGGCCGTACCCGTCGTACCCTCGGCCGTGAACTTCGCCGTTCCACTTTCGATCTTGCGGTGAACCTTGTCGTCGAGAATGACGTCGCCGTTCGGGACCAGGTTGGTTCCTTCTCGACGCATCCAGAGAGTCATCTCCAATTCGCCCTCGTCGTCCTCGACCGTCAGCCAACGACGACCGGTCGAACCGTCGAGAAGGTGCTCACGCCAGATGTACCCCTCTTCGTCGAGCGTGATGGTCCCTCGAACAACATGGTCGATACCCGCGTACGTGATGATGTCGCCGACCCCGATCTTGTGGGGGTCGTACACCTCGGGATAGTCGGCGAGCGGGTCGACGCGAGCATTCGGCTTGCCCTGGCGTCCACGCAGGACCACAAACACGACGGCAGCGATCACTACGAGTATCAGGACAACTATCAGCACGTTGGTCAACGGTTTCTCCGAAATCATCTCGGCAGGGTTGCCGCGGGCCATACCCTACCGATCCGTTCTCAGCCTTTTCGGATGAGACTGCCGGCAATCCGGCCTGTCGCCGACCGGACAGGTCTCCGGCGCCGCGGGCAGATCGAAAGACTGCCCCGGCGCACCTTTGCGTTTACGCTCAGCCCGAGGAACTCCGCGCGAACGAAAGCCGGTCGACTGACGATGAGCAAGAACACGGAGCCGTCTGCCCGCACCGTCATGCACACACCACGATTCTGGTTGACACCATTGATAGTGGTCACCCTCTTGATGTCTGCGCTGGCAGCGTTGTACATGGGCGGAATACTCGACCCCAAGAAACACCTGGACCAGTTCCCGATCGCCCTGGTCAACCAGGACGAGGGCGACACCCTCCCCGGTGGCGACCCCGCCGACCGCAAGAACTTCGGAAACGACATCGTCGCCGGCCTCGAAAGCGGAATCGACCACCAGAAGATCGACCTGCAGCAGATCGGTATCGCCGAAGCCCAATCGCGGTTGAACTCCGGCACGCTGTACGGCGCGATCGTGATTCCCAGTGATTTCACGAAGAGGACGATCATCCTGGCGGAGGCCAGCGTCGTCGCCGGTGACGTAGAGCAACCGATCATCACGATCTACACCAATCCTCGCGCCGGTTCCGTCTCGGCATCGCTGGTCCAGTCGATCGGAACCACAGCCCTCGCCTCGGTCAACAAGAACATGGGCGAGCAACTCACCGCCCTTGTCACCGCGCAGTTGGAAGCGGGAGGCACCGGAACCCAGATCTCCGGAGCGAGCCGCCTGCTGCTCGAAAACCCGGTGAACGTACTCACGGTTGCCCACGATCCGCTTCCCGACGGAACCGGATTCGGTTTGGTGGCATTCTATTTCGCGCTGCTGTTGGTCCTTGCGGGATTCACCGGAGCAACCGTGGTCAATTCCTTGGTGGACGGCATGCTCGGATACGCGCCTACCGAATTCGGTCCACTCTTCGTTCAGAACGACGTTGTGGGTATCAACAGGTTTCGAACGCTGCTCGTCAAATGGGCATTCATGATCGTGTTGTCCGGCATAGTCTCCGCGTTGTTCCAGTGGATCAGTCGCGCCCTCGGAATGCCGGTCACTCACGGGCTTGCATTGTGGGAGTACGGCGCTCTGGTCATCACAGCGGTGGGCATCACGGCGATGTCGGTGATGGCCGCGTTCGGCTCGTTGGGCATGTTGATCAACCTGTTCGTGTTCGTCATTCTCGCGCTGCCCTCGTCCGGTGGCACCATCCCCCTCGAAGCCAGCCCCAGGTTGTATGCCTGGCTGGCGCAATTCGAGCCGATGCACCAGATCTACATGGGCACGCGATCGATCCTGTTCTTCGGCGCACGCGGTGAGGCAGGCCTGCTGCATGCCGTCTGGATGACGTTGGTGGGGCTATTGATCGGCGTCGTACTCGGCATCGTGACCACCCGTTTCTACGACCGCAAGGGCTACGAGCGCACCCATCGTCCCAAGGTGGCGTGACATGGTACCCAGCCGGGATTTGATCGAAACCTGTTGAGCCGATTCAATGTGATTGCGCGTTTCGGGAATCTTCGAGCCCCTTCCGCACGTTGTACAACTATGGCTAATTACAAAACAGTCAATCCCGCGACAGGTGAAACCGTCAGGGAATTCGATACTTTGGATGACGCCGGAGTTGAAGCCGCACTTGCGAACACGCATCGCGGCTACTTGACCTGGCGCAACAGTGCGCCACAGCAGCGTGCGGCAGTCCTGAGCAAGACCGCCGAACTGTACACAGAGCGCGCAGACGAACTGGCCCGAATGATCTCCTTGGAGATGGGTAAGCCGGTCCGCGAGGCCAAGGGCGAAGTACAACTCTCGGCCGCGATCTATCAGTGGTATGCAGACCACGGTCCGGCACTGCTCGAGGCAGAACGACTCGACGTTCCCGGGGCCGAGGAGTCGGTTGTGTACCGGCGACCGATCGGCGCTCTCATCGGCGTCATGCCGTGGAACTTCCCGTACTACCAAGTCGCCCGCTTCGCGGCACCGAATCTGATGCTCGGTAACACGATCATTCTCAAGCACGCATCGAACTGTCCGCAGTCGGCGCTGCTGATGGAAGAGATTCTGCGACAAGCCGGATTGCCGGACGACGCCTACGTCAACGTCTTCGCGACCAACGAGCAGATCGCGGACATGATCGCCGATCCCCGAGTTCAAGGTGTGTCACTGACCGGCAGCGAACGCGCCGGAACCAGCGTCGCCGAAACTGCCGGACGCAATCTCAAGAAGGTCGTCCTCGAACTCGGCGGATCAGACGTGTTCATCGTCCTCGATTCCGACGACATGGATGCCACCGTCAAGTCCGCAACCAAGGCACGTCTGTCCAATGCCGGCCAGGCCTGCAACGCGGCCAAGCGTTTCATCGTCACCGAAGATTTCTACGACGACTTCACCAACAAGTTGGCGACGTCCTTCGAATCCGTCACTGCCGGTGACCCGTTGGACGAATCCACAGTCTTGGGTCCGCTCTCTTCGCAGAGCGCGGCAGATACTCTGATCGAGCAGATCGACGACGCTGTGTCCAAGGGTGCCACGCTGCTGACCGGTGGAAAGAAGATCGACGGCCCGGGCGCCTACGTTCAACCGACATTGCTCGCAGACGTGACACCGGACATGCGGGCCTACAGCGAAGAACTGTTCGGACCTGCCGGAGTCGTCTACAAGGTCAAGTCGGCCAGCGAGGCTGTGGAACTTGCCAATTCGTCGGTCTACGGTCTGAGCGGATCCGTCTGGAGCAGCGATCTCGATTCCGCCCGGTCGGTCGCTGCAGATCTCGACGTGGGAATGGCGTTCGTCAACGAGCACGGAACGACGTTGCCCGGTCTGCCCTTCGGCGGAGTCAAGCGCTCCGGAGTCGGCCGCGAGCTGGGTCCGTGGGGAATGGACGAGTTCGTCAACAAGAAGCTGCTCCGCGTCTCCAAGAAGTAGCTCGGAGCAAAAGTAGCGCGATACAAAGGAAGGCCCTGATCTCTGTTGAGGTCGGGGCCTTTCCTCATATCCCACGAACCAGCAAGAGCAGTGCCCTGGTCACTCGCTTGCCGGAGTGACACTCCCACGAGTGAGGCTCCACCCGAACCTCGTCGCGATGACAGCTGACAGCCAGCCCAACAGCGCACCCACCAGTGGAGCAGCGATCGCGGTGTAGATCGCCTCGTTGGAAACACCAACCGACACGGCGGAGTCACCGACGAAGGCGAAATCGGTTCGGGAGGCGAAGGACACCCACTCGATCAGGCCGGAGACAACAATAATCAGGAACCCCAGCAGGAAGCCGAAGCCGGCCAGCAGAACGTGAAGTGCGCGCATCCGGTCAGTCTGCCTGTAACGCCCACCCAGATAAAACCGACCTGCTGGTATGACACTCTCACGAATCGCTCGAACTACCGTAATCGCCGCTGCCCTCTGCGCGAGTGCAGCCATCTGTTCCGCGACTTCAGCGTCCGCGGACGTAGTCGACGTCACGATCCTTCCGGGTCTCAGCGGCGGGCCGACGACGCCGTACGGAGCGGGCTGCACGTATCTGGTGGTTGCCAGGACAGCAGCGTTGAACGAGCCGAACGTCTCGATTGTCGACATGAACCGGGCGTCGACCATGTTCCCGCAGGAACTGATCTGGGACACCGTCAATCCCTACTTCACCTTGCCGGTTGTACTCGGCCACGCCGTCACGCTGTGGACTCCGACTGCACCGGGCGAACACTCTCTGATGGCCTACCAGACGTCCGCGGGCGGGCCGGTCACAACGGTCGATGTCAATCCGGCGACACCGATCGGTCCGGGGTGCGTCGTCGCACCCTGATCCGCTAGCCCTCCAAGAAGTCGACGAGCACCCGGTTGATTTCATCGGCGGGAACCATCGGAATGCTGTGATGCGAAGAAGCTTTCAGAACCTCGACACGCGCTGCGGGAAACCTCTCCCGCACTGACTTCGACACGGTTTCCGCATCATGCACCCGCCCGTCTTGTGCGAGGACCACCAGCAACTCGACATCCAGTGCGCTCAAGGCCTCCTTCGAAGGACGTCGAGGCACTACGAGATCGGGTCGCGGTAGATCCGAAGTGCCCACTTCCACAAGAGACAGCCAGTCGGAGTCGATACTCAACTCGCCTGTCTCCCATTCCAACAGTCGGCGTCGGCGTGCTCGCGACGGGGAGAGCAACAGCGGAAGCGCACGCAGAAGGTAGCCCGCCTTCATGCCGGAGAAACTCGAATTAGGGTCGAGCAGAACAAGTTTGCCGAGACGATCCGGTCGATGCAGCGCAAAGGCCAACGCAATCATCGCGCCGTAGGAATGTCCGATCACATCGACGGTGTCGGCCCCGGTGCAATCGACTATCGAGTCCATCCACTCGATCAGATCGTCGACGGACTTCATCCGATCGCCATTCGGAACGCTGAGTCCGGCATCACCCAGCGTGCCGACGGCAAAAACACGCCGGGATTTCGACAGCGCCCCAACGTTGTCGAACCACACCGTCGAAGTGGCACCTCCCCCGGACAGAAGGATCAACGGCCGCGAGTCTGCATGCCCACAGACGTTCACATGCGTGTTACCGAACCGCCCCGCGAGATCCACACCCAGCGGTTTCTGCGGCCATTTGGTCAGTACAGCGTCGTATGCGCGATTGAAGTCCATCCCCCACCCCCATTTCTCTCGATTATCGAGATAGTAGACAATCAAGAGACAACACACCAGGGCTGGAGGCATCCTTGAGCGTCGGCGATGCAGAAGACGAAGCGATGGCGATCGTCCACTCGCTTCGCGCACTTACCGTCGACTTGAACGTGGCGGTTTCCGGCTTTGCGAACAAGTACAAAATGCACTCCACCGACGTGCGCGCGTTGATCTGCCTTCTCGATGCCGAGCGCTCGGACACACCGGCGACACCAGGCTGGCTCGGCGCACAGCTGGGTATCAACTCGGCGTCGGTGACCGCGCTCGTCGACCGGATGGTCAAAGCGGGCCACGTAGCTCGGGAGCGAGACTCAGCAGACCGCAGGCGGGTGCTCTTGCAGGTCACACCATCGGCGGTCACTCTGGGCGAGAGTTACTTCGGCCCACTCATTTCACGGGCGGTGAGCACCCTCGGCAATTTTACCGCCACAGAGCGAGCCACCATCGCGAGTTTCATCGCCGCGATGCGAGCGGACGTGGAGCGGACTCGAGTCGATAGGGAGCCCTCCCGGTGACTCGCATACTTCCCGCGGGAGAACGCGCATTGCTCGTGGACTTCGATTCCGAAGCTGGCGTTCTCGCGTTCACCGAAGCACTGACGCGTAACACCCCGGTCGGGGTCGAAGACTTCCTCCCCGCAGCTCGCACTGTCCTGGTCACGTGCACCCCGGCGGCAGATCTCACGTACGTCCGGAAGTGCTTGAACGATCTCGAGCAGACCGATTCTGCCGCGACCACAGACGAACATTTCGAGACGAATGCACTCACCATCGCCGTCAGGTACGACGGGCCCGACCTCGACGACGTCGCACAGTCACTTGGTATGAGCCGATCCGAGGTGGTTGCGGCCCACACCGGGGCAATGTGGCGTTGCGCCTTCATCGGATTCGCACCCGGCTTCGCCTACCTGACTTCAGGCGACACTCGGCTCGACGTTCCGCGTCGAACGCAATCACGAACCGCTGTGCCTGCCGGTTCCGTCGCCCTGGCCGCTGGATACAGCGCGGTCTACCCGCGTGCATCACCGGGTGGCTGGCAGATCATCGGGAGCACCGATGCCGTGATGTGGGATCTGAACGCCACACCACCGGCCACCGTTCAGCCCGGCAGACGCGTGCGCTTCGTGAACGAGGAACAACGATGAACGGTCTGGAGATACTCGACACCGGGCCGCTGAGCCTGATCCAGGACCTCGGACGGATAGGTCATCTTCGCTCGGGTGTCGGGGTTTCCGGTGCGGCAGACAGGCGATCTCTCAGGCTTGGCAATCGGCTCGTCGGCAACAACGAGGGCGCAGCCGGTGTCGAGGTCCTCCTGGGTGGGCTGAGTCTTCGGGCGCAGCAACCGACAACGATCGCGTTCACCGGTGCGCCTGCACAGGCCTACCGCGACGGCATTCCGGTCGGGCATTCGAGCGTGATCGATCTGCGGGCTGGGCAGACCGTCCGCCTGGACTACGCACCGAGTGGACTGCGGACGTATCTGACCGTCCGAGGCGGCATTGTGGTTCCCGAGATCCTGGGATCGCGCAGCACCGACACGATGTCCGGGATCGGTCCGGCGCCTCTCGAGCCTGGTGTTTTTCTCCCGATCGGGCCATCGCCGACCACGTTCTCAGCCGTCGACCTCGCACCGGTGCCGCCGATGGCAAACGAGACTCTCGCCATTCGAGTGGTGTTCGGTCCTCGCGCAGATCGATTCACCAACCCCGAAACACTCCTCCAGGGCCGATGGGCGATCTCGACCGACTCGGACCGAATCGGCGCACGCGTCGATCGCGTCGGCGCCGACGAACTACTTCGAAGAACAGACGACACCGAACTGCCCACCGAAGGCGTGGCACTCGGATCGATCCAGGTCCCACCCAGCGGCCAACCTGTCGTGTTCCTCGCCGATCACCCCATCACCGGCGGCTATCCGGTGGTGGGAGTGGTCGAGGACGCAGATGTCGACCGACTCGGCCAAGCCCGCCCGGGTCAGCACATCCAGTTCGTCGGGGCCTGAGCACGCCGAGCGATGGCGTGTCGGACCCAGCCGTCACACTGATGTCGTGCGAGTTGTCCTGGTCCCCGGTAGTACGACGTCCACGGGAGCTGTGACGGCGACTGTCCTACGGACCGATCCCGCTGGAACGCCGCTCGCCGATCCCGTCGAATACCCCGACCTGATCGCAGCGGTACGCACCATCGAGGAAGCCGAGCACCCGCGGTGGGTGTGGCCGAGTACGGCGACCGTGTACCCACCTCTACTGCGGGCAGGCGTACGGGTTCAGCGGTGCCACGACATCTCCCTGACCCGCGCGATACTCGGAATGCGCGCCGGCAAACCGTCACCGCCCGCCGAGGAGTTCGACGACGATCGACTCGGACTCTTCGACACTGCACCCGTTCTCGATCCCCTCGCCGTCGTCACCGAATTCGCCGAGCAGCGCGCAACCATCGGCGCGGACGCTCGACTGGACTTGTTGATCGCAGCAGAATCGGCCGGCGCTCTCAGCGCCGCCGAGATGACGCACACGGGCCTTCCGTTCTCGACGCAGAAGCATCGCGAACTCCTCGAAGAACGGCTGGGGCCGCGGCCGACGGGATACGACCTCCCCGCTCGTATGCAGGAACTTGCCGCACAGATCAGTGAGGTCTTCGGGCGCACCGTCAATCCTTCGTCTTCGGTGGAGATCACCGAGGCGTTCGGTCGTCAGGGCATCGAACTTCCGTCGACGCGCAAGTGGTTTCTGCAGGAGATCGATCATCCGGCTGTGCCGCTACTCCTTCGTCATCGCGAACTCGCCAAGCTGTACAGCACCAACGGTTGGCAGTGGATGGACAGTTGGGTGCGGGTAGATCGATTCCGTCCGATCTACGTTCCCGGTGGTGTCGTGTCCGGCAGGTGGGCGAGTCGAGGCGGCGGGGCCCTCCAGATTCCGAAGACAATGCGCTCGAGCGTCGTCGCCGATCCGGGCCACGTGTTCGTCGTCGCCGACGCCGGTCAGCTCGAGCCCCGAATTCTGGCCGCCATGTCCGGCGACCGCCGCATGATGGCCGCCGCCGGGGACGACGACCTGTACGCACTTGTCGGTGCCGAAGCCTTCGGCGGTGATCGCGCCAAAGCCAAGGTCGCAATCCTCGGAGTCCTGTACGGGGCGACGGCGGGTGAAGCCAAAGCACTGCTCGTCTTGTTGCGGAAGCGATTCCCGGTCGCCGTCGAGTACGTCGAGCAAGCTGCCAAGGCAGGTGAGCGCGGCGAGGTGGTGAAGTCACTGCTCGGCCGGGCCTGTCCCCCACCGTCTCCCGACTTCTACTCCCACGGCGACGCTCACGCCCGCGGTCGTTTCACGCGCAACTTCGTCGTGCAGGCCACTGCGTCCGAGTGGGCGCTGTGCCTCCTGGCCGACCTCAGGCGCCGCCTCGCCGAAGACCCGGACGGCGAGTTGGTCTTCTTCCAGCACGACGAGGTAGTCGTGCATACCCGAAATCCCGAGTCAGGTACCGCCCACGTGCTGGCCGCCGCGGCTTCGGCAACTCGATTGTTGTTCGGCGACACAGTCGTCCGTTTTCCCATGGACGTCGCAGCCCGCGAGACATACGGCAAAGGCACTTCGTAGCGTCGTCAATTCCACGCCAAGTGGTTCCACCGCGCCCGTATTGCGTGTTCTACTGGAAAATGTTGCTTTGTTGGTGCTGGTCGACTGCGTTCGAGGAGAACCATGACCAAGCTGGACACAACTGACGCAGAACGGAACGAGCGCGGAGCCGTGAAGCGCCTTCGCGTGCCGATCTTCACCGTGATCGCCCTTGCGATCTTCGCCTTCTTCGCAGGCGGATTCGGCGGTTCTTTCCAGGGCAAACTCGCCGAGGTTCAAAAGAACGACAACGCCTCGTACCTCCCGAGTTCCGCCGAATCGACAATCGTCAGCAACCAATCCGCGAACTTCCTCGCAGTCGAGACGATCCCTGGATTTGTTCTGTTCCATCGAGATTCGGCCCTCACCGAGGCGGACAAATCTGCAATCAACTCGGCCTACGGCGCCATTGCCGGCATCTCCGGAGTAGACGCCGACGGTATGCAGCCCACTCAGTACTCCGCCGACGGCACAACTGCGTCGATCTTCGTGCCACTCGTGGCCAAAGACGGTGACACCGCCGTGGCAGGCGATGTCCTGGCGACCACCGAGCAGAACGTCATCGACGCCGCAAAACAAGCAGCCGGTGATGTCGAGGTACTCCCAGCCGGGCCAGGTGGGCTACTCGTTGCGTTCATCGACGCCTTTGCCGGTCTGGACGGAGCGCTCCTTGGCGCGGCACTCCTGGTCGTGATCCTCATCCTGCTTGTCGTGTACCGATCGCCGGTGTTGTGGTTCTTCCCGCTGTTCTCCGCGCTCCTCGCCATCGGCTTGTCGTCGATGGTGATCTACTTCCTCGCGAAAGCCGAACTACTGACGCTGACCGGGCAATCTCAAGGCATCCTTTTCGTGTTGGTGATCGGTGCCGGTACCGACTACGCCCTACTCTTGATCTCTCGCTATCGCGAAGAATTGCACACGTATCCCAACCGCTTCGACGCGATGATCAAGGCCTGGCGCGAGTCTGCGCCGGCCATCACCGCTTCGGCTGTCACCGTGATTCTCGGTCTGCTTTGCCTGACGTTCTCTCAACTCAACTCCAACAAGAGCCTCGGACCCGTCGCCGCCATCGGGATCGCCTGCACCTATCTGGTGATGATGACGTTCATGCCGGTCGCTCTGGCCGCCACCGGACGGTGGGTCTTCTGGCCGCGCAAGCCCAAGGTCGATCACGCCGCAGACCTTACGACGCACGGGATGTGGGGCAAGATCGCCGAGGCCGTCGGTAGCAAGGACCGCCCACTGTGGATCGGCGCCACAGTGTTGTTGATCATCCTGTTCGCGGCCGGGATCGGCAGTCTCAAAACCGATGGCCTGACATCCACCGAAAGCTTCACCAATCGTCCCGACGCAGTTGTCGGACAAGAACTCTACGACTCGAAGTTCGATCCCGGAGCCGGCGCACCGGCCGTGATCACCGCAAACGCCGACCAGGCCGACGCCGTCATCAAAGCAGCCAGCGGCGTCGAAGGTATCTCGCAGGATCCCGGCGCCGTCTGCACCCAGGTGGACGTCGCAAAGGTCAGCGATTTGATCAAGACCAACCCCGCTGCCGTCGCACAAGCCGCCGCTGCGGGTTGCGCCCCTGCGGCTTTCACCGTTGCACCGATCGACGGCCGAACCATGATCAATGCAACCCTCGCCGACTCCTACGATTCGCCGCAGGCACTCGAAACTGTCAAGCGACTGCGGACTGCCGTCCACGACGTGCCCGGCGCCGACGCGCTCGTCGGGGGCAGCACGGCCACCACCCTTGATGTCCAGGCCGCCTCGGTCCGCGACAGAAACCTGATCATCCCGATCGTCTTGGTGGTGATCTTCCTGGTTCTGGCCGCTTTGCTCCGCGCTCTGCTGATCCCGGTGATTCTCATTGTCACCGTGGTGCTTTCCTTCGCGGCGACCCTCGGTGTGAGCGGATTCTTCTTCACACACGTATTCGGGTTCGCCGGGGCGGATCAATCGTTCCCGCTGTTCGCCTTCGTCTTCCTCGTCGCACTGGGTATCGACTACAACATCTTCCTGATGACCAGAGTCCGGGAGGAGACCGGAGAATTCGGCACCCGTGCAGGTGTACTGCGCGGTCTTGCGGTGACGGGCGGTGTGATCACGTCAGCCGGAATCGTCTTGGCCGCAACATTTGCCGTACTGGGCATCCTGCCACTGGTCTTCCTCGCCGAGATCGGATTTGCCGTGGCCTTCGGCGTGCTGCTCGATACGATCATCGTGCGCAGTGTCCTGGTGCCTGCGCTCTCTCACGACATCGGGAAACGTATTTGGTGGCCGTCCGAACTGGCCCGCGCGAAAGACTGACCGACTACAGAAACGCTTCCTTTGTCCACAGATGAAAGAGTGCGTACGCTCGCCAGGGTCGCCAGCGCTCGGACAACGCTGAGGCTTCTTTGGCCGTCGAGACCCCCAGCGCACGTTTCAACACCAGATCATCGGGTACGAATGCGTCGCGATCACCGAGAATCCGGACAGTGAGATAGTCAGCGGTCCACGGTCCGATCCCCTTTAGCGCCAACAGCTCTCGCCGAAATTGGACAGGATCCGCATTCCAGGAGAGGTCGAGGCCGTTCGCTGCCGCAGTTGCCAGCGTGTGCACTGTTCTTGCGCGCGCTGTGGTCAATCCGACGGCTTTCTGTATGCCCTCGGTTGATTGCGCTGCAACCACGTCCGGATCAGGGAAGGCAAGAAAATCCCCTTGCACCGGCGCTCCGAATGCGCTGACAAAACGACCACCGAACGTCCTCGCCGCGCCGAGCGAAACCTGTTGTCCCAGAACGGTGAGCACTGCGGTCTCGAACCCGTCCACCGAACCGAGCACACGCAATCCTGGACGGGCGGCAACAAGTGGGGCCAACAACTCATCACTACCGAACGCCGCTTCGACAGCAGTGTGATCGGCGTCGAGGTCGAGCCAACGACGCACGATCACCTCCAGCACTGCAGAATCCCCCGCCGGCACATCGGAATCCACGACGACGCCGCCGTCTGTCCACGACACCGACACGACAACCGGGCCGGAAGGCAACGGTATGACTCTGGTGTGAACACCGTCGTCGTGACGCTCGAGGCCTGCGACGCAGTGAGCCCGCAGGGCACCGGTGAGCGGTTCGACTGCGTAGGGTGCCTGAAAGCGCAGCGTCACTGCGCTCACCGGCAGGCTTCCAGATCCAGCAGAATCGCTTTCAGTTCGGGGCCGCCGGCGTACTGCCCGAGGCTGCCGTCGCTGCGCACCACCCGGTGACACGGGACCACCAACGGCAGCGGATTCTTTGCGCATGCGGTCCCCACGGCACGCACGGCACGTGGGCTTCCCGACGCTGCCGCGACCACCGAATAGCTTGCAGTGTGGCCGTATTCGATCTCGGGAAGATGACGCAACACTTCGCGTCGAAACCCTTTCGCGAGTTGGAAATCCAAGCGCAGATCGAATTCTCGACGCGCACCGGCAAAGTACTCGTCCAACTCGCGAGCGACAGTGTCCAGCCTGCGCGGGTAATGAAGCACACGAGGGCTGACGGTGTCCGCCAATCGTTCCAGAACGAGGTCGTGCCCTTCGACGGCAAAGGCAACCCGCACCAGGCCGACATCAGTTGCCGCCAGCAGCAGCTTTCCGACCGGCGAATCGACGGTTCGATATGCCACGTCGATCAATTCGGCTTCGGACGCCTGCGCAGCCAGGCGCGCCCGTAGGCGGATCATGGCGTCGGCGTCAACGGCTGGAAGTGCCTCGAACACATCGTTACTCATGAGTGACTCCCTTCCGCAGCGGTAGCGGACAAGTAGGTTCTCCGTAGGGTGGCGATACCGTCGGCACCCGCGCGTCTGGCGGCTGCCGGCGTGTTGCCGAGGATGTCCGCGATCTCTGCGTACGGCAGCCCACCCAGAAAGTGATAGGCGACCGCCGCACGTTGTTTGAGTGGTAGTTGTTCGAGTGCGTCCCAGAGTTCGTGATCCCACGTGCCCGGCACGCCGATTCGCGTCGGCAACTCCGGAACGTCGTCTGTCGGCACGGCCACGCGGGCACGCACTCGGGTGATGTCGATTGCCTTGCGGTGCGCGATGGTGACCAGCCAGGCTTCGATGTTCGCGTCCGGGTTCAGATCCGGGTATGCCCGCATCGCCGCGATGAACGTCTCGGACCACGCGTCCTCGGCGTCGACTGGCCCGACCACCGCGCGGCAGACACGGAGGACCACTGCACCGTATTCGGTCACGACGTCTTCGAACGGTTTGAGTGTCACGACCGGTAGACGTTCCCGATCACCGAATTGTGAGCCGAGCGCATCAGAAGAGGACATCCGATTCGCCGCCGTGCTCGCGGTCGAGTAGGAACCGCTTACGTTCGAGGCCGCCGGCGAAACCGGTCAGACTTCCGTCGCTACCGACCACGCGATGACAGGGAACGATGATGCTGATCGGATTCTTGCCGTTTGCCGCGGCGGCAGCACGGATCGCAAGCGGGTTACCCAAAGTTTGCGCGAGCTCCATGTAGGTCCAGGTTTCGCCGTACGGGATCGTTCGCAAGGTGTCCCACACCCGCTTCTGGAACTCGGTACCCACGGGCGCCAGCGGCACGGAGAACTCCGTGCGATCACCCTCGAAGTACTCGGTGAGCTGCGATTCGACTTCACCGAAGACCGCCGAGGAACGATCACCGAACGTGGACTCGTCCGGCTTGTGGCGATGCTCCGCCATGTACAGACCGCAGAGGTCGTCACCTGCTGCTACCAGCGTCAACGCTCCGATCGGCGAGTCGATCACAGTGTGCGTACGGATAGCCGTCATGTCTCGATCCTTCCAGGTTGCGCGGTGCGGCAGGCAGCGGGTGAAGTGATTGTCCGCGCCGGCACCGACACCTCGAAGACGCCGCGGGCCTCGTGAATGTGAGATTTACCTGTACTTTGACGTCACATCAGGCAGTATCGAGGGATGGCTCTAGTTTTGCCCGGCAGCTCCACCGTCGTCCGCTCCGTCGGCGACGTGGTGCACTGGTCCCTGTCCACGGTCGCATTTGCGGTCACCCTGCCCACTCGACTCGAGGCGCTCCTCTTCTCGGTCGAGAGGTTGGTGGCGCGCATCAACCAGATCGCCGACAACGCCGACCGCGTCGTCATCGGAGCCGCCGCCGTGACCGTTCGCGCTGAGACACTGGTCGAGGCCGTCGAGCAGACGTCGGACATCGCGGGACAACTCCTCGAGATCTACGAACCCATCGCCCTACAGCTCGCACCGCTGGCCGCCAGGTTCGCCGACGACCTTTCCGAGGCAGAGGTCAGCGCCGCGATCAAGCTGATCGACCAACTACCGGAGCTCACCGACCGGGTGGCCGCGGTGTTGCCCATCCTCGGAACCTTGGACTCCGTCTCGCCCGAGATCCACGAACTCCTCGGAGTGGTCAAGGACCTGCGGCAGGCGATCGTCGGGGTGCCTGGCTTTCACTTCTTTCGCAAGCGGGGCGAAGCCAAGCTGGATTGAAATTTCAGGCGGAGTAGCCGTTGGTCCCGGCCCGCGCCATGACGACCTTCGGAACGACCGCTCGAGACGAGAGCTTGAGCAGACCGTCCACCAACTCCACGATGTCGTCGACCTTGATCATGGTGTCCGGTGTGATCCGATCCTGTGTCCATGCCGACATGTCGGTGTCGACGTAACCGGGAGCGATGGCCGTCGCACTGACGCCGTTTCCGGATTCCTCGGCGTTGAGTGCCTCGACCATCGAAATCAGCGCAGCTTTGGTGGCTCCGTAGACGGCCAGGCCGCTCTCGGCATACACACCGGCCATCGAGGCGAGAGCTATCACCTTCGCTCCGCCGGCAAGGTCCGCGTCCGCCGCTGTACGCAGGAGCGGCAGCGACGCTTGCAATAGTGCAAACGGTGTCCGGAGATTGACGGCAACGGTCTTGTCGAAACGTCGCATCGGGTAATCCGCCACTCGCCCACTGGTTCCCACTCCGGCGTTGAGGACGAGAGCCCTCATGGAGCCGAATCGCTCATTGTGTGTGGCGGCGAGTGCTGCGGCGAAGTTCTCGTCCGCCATGTCGCCGGCCGAGACGACGACGTCCGGCGATCCGGCGCGCGTAAGTTCTTCGGCGACAACGGCGAGCCGCTCGGTATCACGCGCCGTGATGGTCAGCCCGTACCCTTGCGAAGCCAAGCGTGTTGCGATGCCGAGCCCGATTCCCTTGGAGGCGCCGGTGACCAGTGCTGATCGAGTCATTCGAATTTCCCTTGCAGTGCGTTGAGTCCGGCCGAGATCAGTTCCGGCACAGAAGATCCAGCCTTGTCGAATCCCCCGCCGACGGTGGCTCCTGCTCGGAATCGGTGATCGATGCCCTGCGCCACGACGGCGAGTTTGAAGAACCCGAGCGCCATGTAGAAGTTCCAATGCGCCAGTTCACGACCCGAAACAGACGAATACCGTTGCGCCAGATCGACAACGGACGGTAGCGACGGGCTCGTCCACGCAGCAGGCTCACCCAGAACCAGATCCAGCGCGGGGTGCCGGTAGACGCACATCATCGCGATGTCCGCCAGCGGATCTCCCAGCGTCGACAGTTCCCAGTCCACCACTGCGGCAACCTTGGTGACGTCGTTCGCCGCGAGAATCGTGTTGTCGATCCGGTAGTCGCCGTGAACGATCGACGAGGCTGATTCCGCCGGAATCAATTCCGCGAGGCTCGACGCCAACCTGTCCACGTCGGCCGAGTCCTCGGTCTTGACGCGTGACCATTGACCGGCCCACAACTTCACCTGGCGGGCTACGTAACCGTCGGGTCTGCCGAGTTCGCCGAGACCCACTGCGGTGTAGTCGACGCCGTGCAGTGTAGCGAGAACACGCACCAACTCGTCGGTGCACTGCGTGACCTGCGCTGCCGGAACAGCTTCCAACTCGGTTTTGGTTCGGATCACTTGACCGGTAACGAACTCGACCACCGTGAACGACGCACCCATCACCGAGGCGTCCTCGCACAGCACGACGGTCGGCGCGACCGGCACGGCGGTGTTCTGCAACGCCGAGGTGATTCGGAACTCGCGCGCAACATCGTGCGCCGACGGCGTGAGGCCGGCCGTGGGTGGACGACGGAGAATCCACTTCGAGTTGTCGTCGAAGATTCCGTAGGTGAGATTGGATTTGCCGCCTGAAATCAGTTCGGCTCGCAACTCTCCGCTCACCTCGACGCCAGCGGCTTGCAGATACTTGTGGAGCGCCGCGAGATCGAGTCCTGGAAAGTCCGTCACTTCGACTCCTCCCGAGCAGCGCGCTTCGCAGCTCCGACAACACGTTTCGCAATTGCCCAGCGATGAACCTCGGACGGGCCGTCGTAGACGCGGAAGGGACGCACTTCGCGGGACAAGCGTGCCAGCGGCAGATCGCCGGACACGCCCATTCCGCCACACATCTGAATGGAGCGGTCCACGATCCGGAAGATCGCCTCGGCAGCGTAGGTCTTGGCGATGGACGTCGCGTTGCTCGCGTGCCCGCCCTGATCGAGTTCGAAGCAGGCCTGCACCAGAAGTGCGCGGCTGGCTGCGATGTCGATCTCGTTGTCGGCGACCATCTTCTGGATCATTCCGAGATCACCGAGTTTCGAGCCGAAGCCTTCTCGTTCGGCAACCCTGGCCACGGCGACGTCGTGGCCGCGGCGCGCTGCACCGAGCCAGCGCATCACGTGCGTCATGCGGGCGGGACCGAGGCGAACCTGCGCGTAGGCGAAACCTTGATCGACCTCACCGAGAACGGCCTCGTCGGGTACGAAGAGATCCTCGAACGTGACCTCGCAGTGCCCGCCGATCATGGCCTTGTCGAGGGTGTCGATGTGTCGACCCACTACCAGGCCGGGAGTGTCCGTCGGCGCCAGGAACATGGTCGCTCCGCCGCGCTGCCCGGGCTCACCGGACGTGCGCGCCATGATGATGAAGAACCCGGCGCCGTCGGCGCCGGTGATGAACCATTTCTTACCGTTGATCTTCCAGCCACCGGGGACTTTCTCGGCGCGGGTGTTCAAAGCCGAAGGATCGGATCCCGCTCCCGGCGCGGGTTCGGTCATGGCGAATGCCGACCGCATGTCCCCGCTTGCGAGCGGCGCGAGGAACTGCTGCTTCTGTGCTTCGTTCGCCACGTGGGCCAGCATGTGAACGTTGCCCTCGTCCGGCGCCGCGATGTTGAGCGCCGTCGGCCCGAATAGCGAGTAGCCGGCTTCCTCGAAGACCGGCGCGCGATCACTCATGTTGAGTCCGTGTCCGCCGTACTCGATCGGCGCATGCGGGGCGAAGACACCGGCTTCTTTTGCTGCCGACTGCATCTCGATGCGGATTGCATCGCCACCCGCTACAGCGATGTCACCGGCGTGTTCGTCTTCGATGGGGAGCACTACGTTGCGCGTGAAGTCGCGCGTCTTCTCGATCAGCGCCACCACCTCGGGCGCGTACGTCAGATCGATTGCCACCAGCCACCTCCGAAAGAACATCCCGACCGAGCGATCGCTCGGTATCAGCACTCTCGCACACGCCGACGCGTCGGGTCAACAATCCTCGAGCATTGCCTCGCCCTGATCGAGCCGGCCGGCAACCACCATGTCGCGGTACAGATCGTCCTTGTCCATGAGCTCGTCATGGTTGCCGATGTTGCGGATCCGACCGTCTTCCATGACCACGATCCAGTCGGCGTCACGCACCGTCGAGAGCCGGTGAGCGATAGTCACCACGGCCCCGGTGCGCGCACGTTCGTTGATCGCGTCGACAATCGCGGCTTCGGTGAGCGTGTCGACCTGGGCAGTGGCTTCGTCGAGCAGAAGCAAAGCACTCGGCCGCAGAACTGCGCGCGCCATCGCGATCCGCTGACGTTGGCCGCCCGACAGCGAAGTGGCCGTCAGAGCGGTGTCGAGTCCGTTGGGCAGGGCCTCGATCGCGTCGTCGAGCCGGAGCAAGCGCAGAACGGCCTGGACTTCTTCGTCCGTCGCATCGGGATGGCTGAAGACGACGTTCTCCCGAATCGTTCCGGGCACCACCGGTGTCTCCTGCTCCACGTATGCGAGACTCTCGCGCACAGCGCGGTGATCGAGCGCGTCGTAACCGACTCCATGCAGGAGAACCTCACCCGATCGCGGTTCGACAAATCGCAGCACGGTCGAGAGCAAGGTCGTCTTTCCTGCACCCGACGGGCCGACGATGGCCATGTGCCCACGCGTCGGAATGACCAGCGAGACATCGCGCAACGCCGGCTGGTTCGATCCGTGGTAGCTCACGGTGACGTCGCGCAACTCGATCAGCGGCGCGGCAGCGTTGGTTTTCGCGACCACGTCCACGACCTCGTCGTACTGCTCGGTGGGCAACGACTGCATCTCGCGAATCCGGATAGCTGCCGCGATTCCCGACTGAACGGAGGTCACGTTCTGCGCAAGCTCCGACACCGGCCCCATCAGGGTGAAGGCGTAGAGCAGAAACGCGATGAGCGTCGAGACTGCCATTTCGCCGTCGGCGACTCGCCAGGCACCAAAGCCGAGGATGGCAATGATCGATCCTTGAATGGCGGTCCACGCGACAGTCCACGCGGTTGCCGACACTCGAACTGCCGTGATCGCATGCTTTTTCGCCTCGGACGCATTGTTCGTCACCAGAGCGCCGACGCGATCCTCGGCGAGGGAAACTTTGACCGTCCGGATCGCACGCAAGCCACCCTCGAGTACGCCGCCGAGCTGACCGAGCGATTCCTGGGTTCGCGCTTCGGCTGCGGAAATCCGAGGCATCAGAACGGCAAAGAGTATGGAGGCGAACACGATTGCCACCATGGTGACGCCCAACAACGGCAGATCCAGTACGCCCATCAGAACAATCGTTCCGATGGTCAACGCGGCTGCGTTCAGAATATTCACCGCGGCCGACGACGCAGCCTCCCGCAGCAGCAAGGTGTCAGACGTGACCCGGGTGACCAATTCACCCACGGATCGCGATTGCAGCGAAGGTACGGTCGCCGCCAGGAATCGCTTCACCAGCGACGACCTGGCGTCGAAGACAACCTTCTCGGCGGCGGTTCCGAGAACGATCCACTGAGCACAACCGAGCACGGCACCGACGATCAGAAGGACGACGAGCGTGAGGATAGGTCCTTTCAGCGACGCACCGGTATCGAGGGTGTCGAGAACCCACTTGGTGACCATGGGCGTTGCCAGCGTCGCCGCGGAGCCGCACAGCGCCAGTACCAATCCGAGGAGGAGCGACGGCAGATGCGGTCGAGCGAACTCCGAGAGGACGCGGAGATTGCTCCATTTCGGTGCGGGCTGAGAAGCGTCGGATTCAAGCATGAATTTATGGAACACGAATGTTCCATAAAGGGCAAGAGAAATTCCGATTCGGAAACACTGGATACCGAAACCGGACACGGCTACGCTTCGGATTCGTGACAACGATCCACAGCGCGCCAGAACAAAGCGCGACCCGCGAGCGCACACGGAAGGCCATCCTCGATGCTGCCGTTTCGGTGTTCGCATCCAAGCCTGCTGCGACCCTCAGCGAGATCGCTTCGGCCGCAAAGGTCGGCCGGACCACTTTGCACCGCTACTTTCCCGAACGGTCAGACCTGGTCGACGCAGTCGCGGCCGAGGCCACCCGCGCCGTCGGAGAGGCAGCAGCAGCAGCTCGACTCGGCGAGGGTACGGGAGCCGAAGCGCTGGTTCGCCTGTGCCATGAATACTTCGAACTGGCCGACCTCTTGACGGTCCTGTTCTTCACTCCCGGTGTGTATCAGGAAGATTCGTTTGCCGAGTCCGCGTCGAACGACGACTCAGTCACCGATGCCATCGAGCGCGGACACTCCGACGGTTCCATCGACCCCGACATGGGTTCGGACTGGGTGCAGAACCTGCTGTGGTCACTGCTCTACACGTCGATGGACTACGTGAACCGTGGTTCCGGGACGCGCCTACAAGCCTTGGACCTGACGGTTCGCAGCCTCCGCCGCGGAATCGCCCCCGATCCCGCGGTCTAGGTTGTCGGCTGCTTGGACTGCGGCACGCCGTTTGGTCACGCCTAGTTTGCGGTAGATCGAGCGAATGTGAGTCTTCACAGTGGGATAGGCGATGCCGAGGTGCGCAGCGATCTCGTCTGCAGTCATCGTAGTTCGCAGAAAAGTGAGGATCTCTTTCTCACGTTCCGTCAGGACTCCGGCGAGTTTGGCAGAGAGCTGGCCCCGTTTTTCCAGAATCGTGCGTAGGAGCTCGTGGTGTCTCGACCCCCGGACCGCGTGCGCTGTCAGGAGGTCGACAACTACCGGATCGCCGCTCAGAAATGGGGCGAGAATGCGCTCGGGGATTGCCTCGGCCAGCGCACGATCCAACTGCTCGTGTGCCTGCGGTCCACACCCTGCGACGGAGCTCAGGGCGGCAGACGTGACAAGGGTGCTCACCAGCGCGTATCGCGGCAGCGCGGCCGAGGTTGCCAAGCGAAGCGCTTGAGCCGACGGTTCCGGATCCCCCATGACTCGGTAGAGCTCCGCGAGAAGCGCGTGAGCGACCGCAGCACCTGTTCTGGTCAGCGTGGGCATTGCGATGCGGCGAGCTTGCTCGTCCTGTCCTTGAGCGTGGGCGAGCCAGGCCGTGGTGACGCGCCGCAGCGTATCCCAAGGAATGCCGTGCTTGTCCGCAGTGCTCACGCCTCGCAGCAGACGAGCGGCGTTGTGGTACCGGTCTTCCCGGTTCAGAGCGATCAGGCTCATCACCAGGTACAGACGGGCGAGCGCCTCGAAGTTGGTTCCGGGACTGCCCTCCACGATGATCGAGTCGAACTGAGCGATCGCTTCCTCGAAGTCGCCACGCCAGTAAGCGATGCACCCTCGATTCGACTGTGGGAGTCCACCTTCGAAGCGTTCCCAATCGGACGCCACATCTCGCGCAGGAAGGCCGTCGAGGATCTGTTCGGCTTCGGTGAATGCTCCCGCGTGGGTCAGCGCAAAGGCCAAGTTGGACTGTGCAAGACGCAATGTCTCCGTGCGCGACTGCAACTGCGCCTCGTCGCTGGCGGAGCGAAGTAGCGCGATGGCACGAGGAAGGTCACGACGAAGCCTGACCTCGGTCCATCCGAGGAGGAAAAGCGCGGACGGGTAATCGTCCTCGGGCTCGCACTGGGCGAGCGCGTGACGCGCGCGATCGGCGATGACGGCCTTGGTCGAGGTGTCCGGAGCGAGCAGCAGGTCGGTGAAGCAGACGACAAAATCGTCGGACGCCACCCGCAGACCCTGCCCGCGGAGAAACTCAGCGCCGTACGGATCACCGCTGAGATCGCGGCAGCACGCCCGTATCAGCAGGATGTGCGGATCGTGGGGATCGGGATGAGCAAGGCAGAGCTGCTCGAGTTCCCTGGTGTGAGATTCGAGAATCAAACGAAGCCAGTTTTTCCGCAGGACTCGTCGAGCCTGCTCCGCCTCACCAGAGGCGAGTGCGTCACGCACGGCTTCGATCATGTGTCGAAGATACTCGAGACGTTCGATGTCCGTGGAAATCCGGTCTCATCCGCTTCGGATGAGACCGCGATCGAAGCCTGCGGAAACCAGTGAGAATTGCCGGAATCAACCGAAATGCGCTAGTCGGCGGAATCCCGGTGCGCAGGCCTGACACGAAACGGATAAGACACATGAGCTTCTGGGAAAGCCTCGGCTGGATGCTGTGGGCAACCGTCTTCATCGGATATCTCTTCGCGCTGTTCGCGATCATCGCCGACCTGTTCCGCGACCACAAGCTGAACGGCTGGTTGAAGGCCGTTTGGGTGTTCTTCCTGCTCTTCCTACCGATCCTGACCGCCCTCGTCTATCTCGTCGCCCGCGGCGAAGGGATGACGGAACGCAGCAACAAGGCCGCACGCGACGCCGAGAAGGCCGCCGAATCGTATATCCGCGAGGTCGCGGGGAAGAGCCCCAGCGAGGAGATCGCCGCAGCCGCAGCACTGCTCGAAGCCGGAGCGATCAGCGAGGACGAGTTCGCCGCACTCAAGCTGAAGGTCCTCTCGTGAGTGCCGCGCGTTTCGGCCCCGTCGACTTCTACCTTCTCGGCCTGCCTGGGCAGAGCCTCGACCCGGCCGCGCTCTCCGCCTTGACCGACCTTACGGATACCGGCCTGGTGCGGCTGCTCGATCTGATCGTCATCTCCAAGTCCGAGGACGGTGAACTCACCCTCATCGAAGTCGAGGAGTTGCCGAACGGCTTCGAGATCAACGTCGAGATGCTCGGCGCGTCCGGTCTGCTCGGGCATGAGGACATCACCGAACTCGCGGCAGCCATTCCCACCGGCGCTGCAGCGCTGCTGGTCGCGCTCGAGCTGGTCTATCAGCGTGAGCTCGCCGCCCGCACCGCTGCGTCAGGCGCGGTGCTACTGGGTTATGAGCGGATACCCGCACCCGTCGTCAATGCCCTCATGGACACGATCATCCCGGAATTGGAGGTCTGACATGCCGTACATCCCGAGACGAGGCCGCCCCGGACTACTGGGCCTCGCCGCCCGCACCGCGGTCGTCACCGGTACCGCGACCGCCGTCAGCGACGGTATGGCCACCCGCCGGCAAAGGAGAGCTCAGGCCGACTACGAGCAGGCGCAGTACGAATTCGCCCAGCAGCATGCCGCACTCCCGATGCCCACACCCGCACCCGCGGCCCCGGTCGATCTCGTCACCGAGTTGCAGAAACTCGGCGACCTCAAATCACAAGGCCTGCTGAGTGAGGCCGAGTTCCAAGCCGCCAAAGCGCGACTGCTCGGCTGATTCACCCCGACAGAGGCGAGGGATTCCCGCTCTCGCTTCCATACCCGACACCGAATGGAATCCGCTATGTCCACGATCGCCGTCAACGTCCTGAACTTCAATCGGGCAGAATCCGATCTCATGTTCGCTCGCCTGGCCGCGGGCGTCGGCCTGGGCACGTGGAACCACACTCGTGATCTCGGGTCACTCGACAACCAGCCGATCATCCGCCAGAACCGCGACACTCTGTACAGCAGCGCGATCATCGACGTGCGCGAGAACGTCACGATCACGGTGCCCGATACCGGCGAGCGCTACATCTCCGTGTGGGTGGTCAGTCAAGATCACTTCGGTCCCGTCATCCTGCGCGACTCGGGAGAGCACCTGCTCACGCGTGAATTGGTCGGGACCGACTACGCCGCACTGATCGTGCGCATCCTCGTCGATCCGAACAGCCCCGAAGACGTCGCCGAGGTGAACCGGTTGCAAGACGCCCTCAACATCGACGGCGGCGGAACGGGAGAGTTCCCGTTGCCCGACTACGACGAGCAATCGCAGACCGAGACCCGCGACGCACTCCTCGCACTCGCGCGTGGCATCACCACGTACGACCATTCATTCGGTACCGCTGCGGAAGTCGACCCGATCAGGCACCTGCTCGGTACCGCATCCGGCTGGGGTGGCCTTCCCGAGTACGAGGCCACCTACGTCAACTTCGACGAACGTCTCCCGGTCGGGGAATACCGTCTCCGCCTGAACGATGTTCCCGTGGATGCGTTCTGGTCGGTCTCGCTGTACAACGCGGCCGGATACTTCGAAGAGAACGCCCTGGGCGTCAACAGCATCAACAGCCTCACGGCCACCCCAGACTCCGACGGCAGCACCACCATCCGCTTCGGGGTCCATCTCGACGGCGTCGCGAACGCACTGCCCATCATGCCCGGTTGGAACTACGTACTGCGCCTGTACCGCCCCCGTCCCTCCGTGCTCGACGGCACCTGGACGGCGCCTCGTCCCGAAGCCCTGCAGCAAAGCGTTCCCCACGCACACACCACTCTCGGGTGACTCGACCTGATCACGGAGGTACAAGCCATGCGTCTGTTATTTCAGCTCATTTCGCAATGTGTTCTCGGCGCGATCGCGCTGATCGTCGTGCATTTTGCTCTTCCCGGGGTCAGCCTGAGCGTGAACGGCTTCTTGGCCGCTATCGGTGTATTCACCCTCGCACACATGATCCTCGGCCCATTCGTGCTCAGCGTGGCACTGCACTACGCGGCTCCGCTCGCGGGTGGTGTCGGCTTGGTCGCCACACTGCTCGCGCTCTGGGTTGCGACCCTGGTCCCCGACGGTATCGAGATCAGCGGCGTCGGGTCCTGGATCCTCGCCCCGATCATCGTGTGGGTGATCACGGCATTGGGAGGGTGGATCTTCATGGCTCTCGTCATCGACAAGTGGATCAAGAGACGCAATGCCGAAAAGCTCGTGCGCAGTGTGCAGAAGGCATGAATGATCAGTTCAGAAACGGAACCCACAAGGAGTCAGCCATGCCAACTCACCCGCTCGATCGCCGCGTTCTCCTGAAGACCGCTCCGAACTTCCGGGACCTCGGTGGCATTCCTGTTGCAGACGGCACCGTCCGCGCGGGCGCGCTCTACCGTTCAGCGACTCTGGCGAAACTCGACGGCGACGACCTTGCCGCGGTCGCCGACTTGGACGTCCGGACGGTATACGACCTGAGGACCGCCGCCGAGCGCGACGGCGCACTCGACAATCTCCCTGACTCGACGCGCACAGTCTGGCTCGACGTACTTGCCGACAATGCCCAAAACGCCGCGGCCACTGGACTACTCATGACGGACCCGGTCGCATACGCCGAGACCATCAGCGACGGACGTGGGATCGCACAGATGGAGGAAGCCAACCGCAACTTCGTCAGCCTGCCGTCCGCTCTCGACGCCTATCGCACGTTCTACCTCGACCTCATCGACGAAAAACGCACCGGGGCAGCACTTTTCCACTGCACCACCGGCAAGGATCGAACCGGGTGGGCCGCGACCTCTTTCCTACTCCTCCTCGGGGCCGACGAAGCCGATGTACGCGCCGACTACCTGGAGACGAACACCGATCTGGCTCCCATGACAGAACCGATCCTCGACTTCGCCGCGAGCAAAGGCGTTGACGCAGAAGTGCTACGACCCCTCCTCGGAGTCCGTGACAGCTATTTCGACGCAGCTCTCGACGAAATGCGCACGCACTTCGGCACCGTCGAGGACTACGCAATCAACGGACTGAAGCTCACCGCAGAGCAACTCACCGCGCTCCGCGAGCGGTTCACATCCAGGTCGGGAGTCATCAGCGCGAAGTGATCGGAGCCCTTACCGAACAGGCATTTTCGCCCTCTCCCCGCTTTTTCTGGTGATTGTCCGCCCGGGTGACCACGACGACGGCGAGGATCCCCACCGCCAAGCCGAGCGCGGTGAACGCAGTGAACGATTCTCCGAACATCAACGCGCCCCAGACCGCGGTGACGGGGGCGATCAAGAACATCAAGGTGTTGACGGACGTGATGCCGATGCGACGGAGCAGTAACCAGTACAGCCCGTAACCACCGAACGTGGACAGCACGACTAACCAGAGCAATGCGATCCAGAATGTGTTGACGCTTGGTGGTACGGCGACACCTGAGGCCACCGCCAGTGTCGTGAAAACTATTGCGCTGGTAGAGCAGTGGATGGCCAGAGCCTGCAGAGGTGGCGTGGACGTGTGAGCGCGTTGTTGGACGAAGGTGGATGCAACCAGGCTGAGCATCCCCAGGAACGGAATCGCGTACGCCCACCACGGCGCCGATGTACCGGCCCCGGCATCGGCTGCCGTGACCATCGCGACGCCGCCCATTCCGATCGCCAACCCGATCCACTGCATACGCGGGACTGCGACACCGAGGACCGGACCGAGCAGCGCGGCAGCCACCAGCGGCTGAATACCGTCGATCAGCGCAGTTGTTCCGGTGTTCACGCCGAGATCGACTGCCCAGTACACCGACAACAGGTAGCCACTCTGGGAGAGCATCCCGATCACCACCTGCCTGCCGAGAGCCCGTGGTGTCGGCATCGTGTTCTGGCGCCGGGCGGAGAACCAGACAATCGGGAGCAGTACCACCGCGAGCGGGAGAAAACGCCACATCAGCAGCGTGGGGACCCCGGCACTGCCGGCGCCTAGTTTGGCTCCGATGAATCCCGAACTCCAGCACGCGACGAACAGGACCGACAAGGTAGCCGTCACGGCAGATCTCGAGGTCACGATCCGAGGTATACCGATCTGTTTACTCATGAGCCCGACTATACAGATCGGTATACTTTTGTCCATGGCAGAGGAATCCACACCCGAATTGACTCCGAAAGCGCGTCGCATTCTGGAGTCTGCGTCGAAGCTGTTCTACGAAAAGGGGATTCATGCCGTAGGCGTGGATACCGTCGCACTGGACGCCGGGGTCACGAAGAAGACTTTGTACGAACGGTTCGGCTCGAAAGACGGTCTCGTCGTTGAATACCTGAGGGCTCGAGATCGGCGGTGGCGAATCTTTCGCGACGAGAAGCTCGCATCAGCCGGAGCTAGCCGCGCCGAACAGTTGAGTGCGGTATTCGACGCTTCCGCCTCCTGGTCCAAGGCGAGCGGAGGCAAAGGGTGCAGCATGATCAACGCGCACGCCGAGTTCAGCGATCACTCACATCCGGTGTTCGCTGTCATCGCCGAACAAAAGCGGGAGATGTCAGACCTTTTCCGGCGCATTCTGGCGACGGACGGACTAGCCGACGAACGTCTCGTCGAGGCAATCATGCTGCTTCACGAAGGTGCCCTCGTCGCAGACGGGATCGGTATCGGCACCGACCCCTTCGGCGCCGGCCGGGACGCGGCGCTCGAATTGCTCAAAAATTCAGACTGATTCGCGCAGTTGCCCCCACAGTCACTCCCCCACCCGCTTCGCCCCCACAGTCACTCCCCCACCCGCTTCGCCCCCACAGTCACTCCCCCACCCGCTTCGCCCCCACCATGCGCCTCGCTATCTCCAAATACCTCTCCACCAACTCGTCCGGAGACAACTCACCGTCCGGTCGGTACCAGACCGCGACGGCGACGCACATCGTCACCACGGCTCTGCTGGCGTCCTCGGGATGGTCGGCTTCGAACACGCCCGAGGCGACGCCGTCGAGGACGATCCGGTCCACCTGCTTCTGCTGTTCGTCGCGCTGGGCGATGTAACCAGCCCGGCTGTCGGGCTCCATGCTGCGGATCTCGGAGGAGGCGACGAACGACTGCTCGCGTCGAAACATGTGGAACCGCAACAGAGATTCGATCACCGCGTCGAAGCGATCGGAGGGATCGTCCCCGGCATCGAGTTCGGCGGCGCGGCTTCGCTCCAACAACTCCGTCATCACAACGGTCGCCAGACCGATCAGCAGAGCCTGCTTGGACGGGTAGTGGTGGTAGAGCCCCGGCACCGACAGCCCGGACCGCGACGCGACGTCACGGATCGAAGTCCCGTGATAGCCCTGCTCGACGAACGCCTCCAGCGCCGCAGCGAGCGGTTTCGGTAGTCCCAGGTCTTCGTAATCGCGCCAGGACCCGCGTACCGGAAGCTCGTTCGTCATACCGATACCGTAGATCGCTCTTGCGCCGCCGCCGAACACGTCGGAGCCATTGGTTAGAGTCGGTGTTCACCGAAAGACAGGGACCAGTCATGATCCATGTTCGCCACACCGCGGTTGCTGCCGTGCCGGTTGATGTCGCCTTCGACTACATCGACAACTACCGCAATGTCCCGACGTGGATGTTCGGTGTTTCCGAGTTCACCCCGTTCGGAGAGTTCGATCAGGGACTCGGCGCCACGTTCGACGCGGCCATGCAGATCGGGCCGAGCACGTTGCGCTCCAAACTCGAGGTCACCGAGTGGGAGAAGAATCGAATCATCAAGCTGTCTTCGCTCGGCGGTGTATCCAACTCGTCCACGTGGGAGTTCGCCGCGATCGACGATTCCAAGACCGAGCTTTCCGTCGACTTCGCCTACAAACTGCCCGGCGGCATTGCCGGCAAGGCACTCGGCCGATTGATCGGGCCGTTCGTCGAAAACGCTGTCAAGAACAGCGAGGAAACACTGCGCCACAGCCTCGAGGAGCAGTTCGCGGCCCGCGGCGAAGGCTGAAACTACCCGCGGTCGCCTTCGAGTCCCAGCGCGTTGGCCCACACCTGAGTAGCCGTCTTGACGACGTCCTCGAACGGGACGGGGTTGCCGTCGGCGCCAGGTTCCTCGGAGACGAATGAACTGTAGGCAAGACGGCTCACCATCGCCGACAGTGCTCGGGAAGCCAACAGCGGGTCCAACGAGGCATCTGCCTTGCCAGCCGCTTGCAAGCGTTCGATGGCTCGGGCATTGCGAGAAATGAAGGTCTCGGCTCGGTCCCGACGCAGTTTCGCGAAGGCCGGGTCGATGTGCGATACCTGCTCGAGTAGGCCCATGAGTTTGGCGTTGCGGCGAAAAGCCGTCAGGTAGGCACGGTTGCTCGATTCGAGGACCGCATACGGATTGTCGACGTCGCGGACCCGTCCCATGCCTGGGTGCAGCATGTCTTCCTGCGCGACGTCGAGAACTGCGGCGAAGATCTGCTCTTTGTTGTCGAAGTAGGTGTAGAACGTGCCGGTGGAGCAGTTCGCTTCCTTGGTGATGTCCGTGAGACGGGCGTCGAGATACCCTGCGCGCTCGAACACCGTTCGAGCCGCTGCGACCAGAGAAGCCCTGGTCCGGACGCCGCGGGCAGTCACCGGCAGGTCACGCAGAAGCTCCGTCGCAGCCATGGATGGTGGCGGACGGTCTTCCCAGTTCTCCTGAGGTTCGGCGCGAGAGGTCACCAGCTACTTATACGGCAAAGCCGGCGACATCTCGGCATCGGCGTCAGGTGATGGTGATTCCTCCGTCGACGGCGATGGTCTGACCGGTGACGTATCCGCCGGCCTCGGACGCGAGCCACACCATGGTGGCCGCGAGCTCTTCCGGATCGCCCATGCGGCCGAGGATCAGGCGCGGAGCCATCGCGTCCAAGTAACCGTCGTTGTATTGGTCCGTCATTTCCGACTTGAAGAAGCCGGGCGCGATCGCGTTGACGCGAATGCCCTTGCGCGTTCCCCACTGCTGTGCGAGGTCGCGGGTCAATCCGACGACGCCTGCCTTGCTCGCCGCATAGGCGGCCTGCGGGAGTCCGGCGGTCGTCAATCCGAGAATGCTCGAGATGTTGACGATGGAGCTGCCCGGGAGCATGACGCGGCCGCAGGCCTGCGCTGCCCAGTAGGACCCGTTGAGGTTGATGTCGATGACGGCGCGGAACTGGTCCGGGGTCTCGCGGGTCGCCGGAACGGCAGTTCCGACGCCGGCATTGTTGACCAGCACGTCCACGCGGCCGAACTTCTCCATCGCGGCGTCGACCATGTTCTGAGCCTGAGCCGGATCGACGATGTCGGTGGCCACGCACAATGCTTCGCGGCCTGCGTCACGCACGAGCTTGGCCGTGTCTTCGAGCTTGTCGACGCGGCGAGCAGCGAGGACGACGTCCGCGCCGGCCTCTGCTGCGGCTTTCGCAAACGCCACCCCGAGGCCCGACGACGCACCGGTCACGATGACCACTCGATCGGTCAGAGAGAACTTGTCGAGAACAGACATGCGCGGTGATGCTCCTGTGTCGTCGGGTTCGGGAAGTGGCGGTTGCAGTGACGTATCGACTGCAGTTGCGAAATTACAGGCCGAGATCGCGGCCGATGAGTTCCTTCATGATCTCGTTGGATCCGGCCCAGATCTTGGTGACGCGGGCGTCCATCCACGCGCGAGCGGCGCGGTACTCGGTCATGAAGCCGTAGCCACCGTGCAACTGAACGCAGTGATCGAGGACCTCGTTCTGCACCTGCGCGGTCCACCACTTAGCCTTCGCGGCGTCGATGGCGGTCAGCTCGCCGGCAGCGTGTGCCGCGACGCAGTTGTCGACGTAGGCCTGGGTGACCTCGATGCGGGTGACGAGATCCGCGAGAAGGAATTTGTTCCACTGCAGCGAGCCGATCGGCTGACCGAAAGCCTTGCGGTCCTTGGCATATTGCAGCGTCTCTTCGAGGATCGGAGCGGCGTGCGCGATGTTGGACACCGCAGCGCCGACGCGCTCCTGCGGCAGCATTTCCATCATGTGGATGAAGCCGCGGTCGATCTCACCGATGATGTTGGTGGACGGCACGCGAACGTTCTCGAAGAACAGTTCGGCGGTATCGGACTCGTGCTGGCCGACCTTGTCGAGCTTGCGTCCGCGCTCGAAGCCTTCCATGCCGGTCTCGACGGCAAAGAGGGTGATGCCCTTGGACTTCTTCTCGGGACTGGTCCGAGCCGCCACGATCACGAGGTCGGCGTTGTAGCCGTTGGTGATGAAGGTCTTGGAGCCGTTGATGATCCAGTCGTCGCCGTCCTTGACCGCAGTGGTCTTGAGCGAGGCGAGGTCGGATCCACCGGAAGGCTCGGTCATGCCGATGGCCGTCAGCATCTCACCGGTGCAGAACTTGGGCAGCCAACGCTGCTTCTGCTCTTCGGTGGTGAGCTGAACGAGGTAGGGAGCAACGACGTCGGCGTGAATGCCGAAGCTCGAGGCAACAGCTGCACTGGCGCGCGAGAGCTCTTCGGCCAGAACCGCGTTGAAGCGGTAGTCGCCGGCTTCGCTTCCGCCGTACGCCTCCGGAACCTCGAGTCCGAGGAAGCCGTTGCGTCCCGCTTCGAGCCAGATTTCACGATCGATGAAGCGCTGGTCGATCAGCTTCTCTGCGACCGGAAGGATGTTCCGGTTGACGAATTCGCGAGCAGATTCGCGAAATGCCTCGTGATCGGGTCCGTACAGAGTGCGACGCATGACGAGTTGCTTCCTTTCGGCGTGGCAAAGCCACACGTAACGATGTTCCTAAGCATTCGCTTAGAATCTAAGCACCTGCTTATAGTGAATCGAGAGCGGGATATTGTCAACATCGAAATCCGTCACACCTGGAGGAAACCGTGAGCGATTCACCTGACGTGGTGATCAGCCCCTCCAAAGCTGCGGCCCGTATCCGCGCGGCAGCCGTGGACGCTTTTGCCTCTGCCGGCTACGGCGGCACCACCACCCGTGACATCGCCGCGCGACTCGACATGAGTCCCGCCGCCATGTACCCGCACTACCGCTCGAAAGAAGAGTTGCTTTTCGCGATCAGCTACGAAGGCCACACCGAAGCGTTGAAGGTGGTCGAGGGCGCCGACCGACCGGGTGAAGAACCGTCCGTTCGCTTGCAGGAACTGATCAGCACGTTCGCCAGTTGGCAGGCGGGGCACCACTCACTCGCTCGCGTTGTCCAGTACGAACTCACTGCCCTCACACCAGAGCACTACCGAACCGTCGTCGCGCTTCGCCGCAGCACGACGCGGGTGGTCCGGGAGGTTGTCGATGCCGGCGTGCAGTCGGGCGATTTCACGATCCCCGATGCCGAAGGCGTCACCCTCGCCTTGATGTCCCTGTGCGTCGACGTGTGCCGCTGGTTCCCGGCCGGCAACTACACGAATCCGGAAGACATCGGAAAACTATACGGAGACCTGGCATTGAGGATGGTGGGCGCCGCCCGAATCAGGTGACGCCGACCGCAGAAAGGACTCGGCCAGTGGCCAACCGCACCTATCTCTACTCGACCCCTGTTGCTCCGCATGAGAATCCGGCTGCCGCTCGCGCCCGAGGTCTCACCGGTATCTCCGAGTGGTCGTACGCGATACCGCTGGTCCCGAGGATCCTTGTGTCCGTGAATCCCTTCGCCCAACAGTCGATCATCTGGGACGACACCCCCGACCTGATCGCGGTCACCGCGCCCTGTGGTCCTGGTATCGCCCGGCTCGAAGACTTCCTCGGCCGCATCGATCACCCCGCACTCGGCACGATGGCCGGCGATGCGCTGCGTTTCCTGCGCAGCCACACCGAACCCGACCACTACTTCGTCCTCGAGTGCGGCGAGATCTTCGACATGGACGACGAACCGTTCGCCGAACAGGGCACGGCCCTGATGACCGGTCTGGCGGACATCGACGCCGAGATGGAGGCGGCGCTGGCCACGCTCGCACCCGTCAAGCCAAGCTTCTGGGAGCGACTGTTCACGCCGACTCAGGAGAGCGTCGAGGAACCGCTACGCGAGCTCGGCCTCGGTTACTGGTCCGAGACCCTGTACTTCGATCTCGACGTCCCTCGATAGGAGCCGATCAGTCCGAGATCTCACCCAACCGACGCTCCAGGTAGGCCCGCTCCGGTTCCGTACCAACGAGTTTCAGAGCTTGTCGGTACGCGGATGCCGCTGCGTCGGTGCGCCCCAACCGAGCAAGTAGTTCGGCGCGTGCAAGGTGATACGGGTGGTAGTCGGTAAGTTTGGGCTCCGCTGCCAGTTCTTCCAAAGCTGCCAGCCCAACCTCCTCGCCGTCGCGCATCGCCAGCGCCACTGCCCTGTTGACTGCGACGACGGGCGAAGGCGTCAACGTGAGAAGCACTCCGTAGAGCGCGCAGATCTGTGGCCAGTCGGTGCTCTCCACATCTGCGGACTCGTCGTGCAATGCGGCGATGGCGGCCTGCACCCCGTACGGCCCCGGCGCTCCCCCGGTCAACGCGACTACGACGAGGTCGCTGCCTTCCTCGATCATCGGCTGGTCCCAAAACCCGCGATCCTGGTCTTCGAGGAGCACGATCCCGCCGGCGGCGTCGGTACGGGCATCCCGACGCGCGTGGACGAGAAGCATCAATGCAAGCAACCCGGCGATCTCGCGCTCATCGGGAAGCAATGCGCGCAAGATCCTCGCCAGCCTGATCGCCTCCACCGCCAGGTCGACGCGTTGCAGATCCGGACCCGAACTCGCTGCGTACCCCTCGGTGAACACCGAGTAGATCACCTGCAGAACACCGGGCAAACGTTCCGGGAGTTCTTCGGCGCTGGGAGTGCGGAAGGGAATCCGAGCCTGACGGATTTTCTTCTTCGCGCGCACGATCCGCTGCGCCATCGTCGCCGAAGGAACGAGAAAGGCCCGAGCGACTTCGGGCGTCGTCAACCCGCCGAGGCAACGCAAGGTGAGTGCGATTCGGTCGTCCTCGGCCAGCGCTGGGTGCGAGCAGGTGAAGAACAGCTGCAACCGCTCGTCGGGAAGTTCTCCGTCGACCGTGGGCGGCGCCGGGTCGGCACGATCGGCGTCCACCTGCATCACCGCCAATCGCGCCGCATAGGCCTGATCACGACGAAGCCTGTCGACGGCTTTACGACGCGCCGTGGTCAGCAGCCAGGCGCCGGGTTTAGCCGGCACTCCGTCCACGGGCCAGTGCACCAACGCGGCCTCGACGGCTTCGGAGGTGACTTCCTCGGCCAGATCCAGATCACCGAAGCGGCGGACGAGCGAGGCCAAGAGTCGTCCGCGTTCCTCCCGGAACACTGACTCGATGGAGTTCTCGGCCTGCTCGTCCACGGTGAATCAGTCCCCGAACCCGGCCAGTGGACGCACCTCGACGCTGCCGCCGTCGCGCGCGCCGGGGCACCGCGCGGCCCATGAAAGCGCCGCATCCAGATCGGGAACGTCGATGACGTCGTAGCCGCCGAGGATTTCACGGGTTTCTGCGAAGGGTCCGTCGGTGACGGTCTTTTCTCCGGACTGCGAGACCCGAACCGTCGTCGTAGTCGTCAGGTCGGCGAGGGCATCGCCGGACACCCAGATCCCGGCATCCTTCATTTCCTTGTCGTATTGCTGCCAGTCCTCGAACGTGCACTGGGGTTCGGTGTCTCCGCCGGGTGCGGTGTAGATGAGCAACATGTACTTCATGACTGACTCCTTGGTCTGTTGTTTTTCTTGCGGCTTTCCTGCCTTACAACATGACGACGAACGGTTCTCCCCGGAATCGACAGGCGACTCGAAAAAACTTTTGGCGAGTTCGGCCGAGGCGCTGCCGTTAGGCTGAGTGTATGACCGAACGCGACCGGGACGCCGCTGGGAAACCCCTCAATTCGCGGCCCCGTGACGGACTCGGACGTCCACTGCCACGCGACGCAGCGGGCGGTGTCCCGCGCATTCCGGACGATGTACGCCTGCCACCAGACGAGTCGATCACCGAGGCGCAGCGCCTCCTCGACCACGGCATGCCTTTCCACGCACACGAGATTCTCGAAGGAACGTGGAAAAGCGCGCCGCCCGAGGAACGTGACCTGTGGCAGGGACTGGCTCAGTTGGCCGTCGGGCTCACCCATCTGCTTCGGGGCAACAACACCGGCGCCGTCTCACTCCTCGGCCAGGGTCACGACCGCATCAGGCACTACGAGGTCGAGAGTCCGCACGGCCTCGATATCCCCGGTCTACTGACGTGGTCCGAGCACCTGCTCGCCGAAATCGATCGCCCCGGCGATTTCCCCGCCCCTCCGATTCCGAGGTTGAGAATCCCCTGATGCCCATCTTCCCCATGTTTCCGCTCGGCTCCGCTTTGCTACCGGGTGAGGTGTTGCCCCTGAACATCTTCGAACCTCGGTATCGCGCACTGGTCGAGAACGTTCTCGAAGCTGCCGACGGCCCACTGTTCGGAGTAGTGCTCATCGCTCGTGGCCACGAGGTCGGTGGCGGCGAATCACGTCACGACGTCGGCACTCTGGCTCGGATCGAGTCTCATGTCGCCATGGGTGCCGGGCGGTATCAGTTGTATTGCCGGACCGAAGACCGCATCCGGGTCAATCGATGGCTGCCGGACGATCCCTACCCACTTGCCGAGGTCGAATTGTGGCCTGACGAGAACAACGGAACACCAGTCACTGCTTACGAATACGACTCGCTCCTCGAGCGCATCGAGTTCATGTACGGAATGTTGGGAAAGCTCGCACTTCGGGCCGGCGAACAGACTCCGCGAATGCCCGTCCCACCGGATCCCTTGGATCCGCTGGGTTCTCGGCTGTATGCCCTCGCCAGGAGCATTCCGATGGGTGACGCCGATCGCCTGGCGATTTTGACCGCGCCAGGCGCCGACGAACGTATTCGCGCACTCTCGGAGGCAGTCGAGAACACCATCGAGGTCGCGCAGTTCAATCTCCTCTGAGCGCAACTACGCCATCGTCTGACCCATGTCGATGACGATCTTCGTCCCGGTGACCGCGCGGGAGAGGTCCGTCGCGAGGTAGACGACGGCGTTGGAGATGTCCTCGACGGTGGTGCGCGGGACGGACGTGAGCGGCCACTTGTACGAGTTCATGTACTCCGGATGAGTAGTGAGTACCTTACCGACGTTGGGATCGTTGCCCATCTCGGTCTCCACCGCGCCAGGGTGGATGGTGTTGACTCGAATGTCGAAGCTTCCCAATTCCGTTGCAGCAGTGCGAGCCAAACCCACGAGGCCGTGCTTGGCCGCCGAGTAGTGCGCGCAGCCGGGCGCTTCGGCGACGCCGGCAGCACTGCTCACAATCACGATGGAACCACCGTTGCCGGCTTCGATCATTGCAGGAACCGCAGCTGTCATCGTGCGCCAGACACCATTGAGATTGATGTCCACCAGCGTCGACCACTGCTCTTCCGGCATCTCCCAGAAACGGTTCCACGTAGCGATGCCCGCATTGGCAATCACGACGTCGAGGCGACCGAACTTGTCGACGCCCGACGCCACCGCCGCACGCAGTGCCTCGAGGTCACGGACGTCCGCTACAGCGGTGACGATCTCGCGCCCCTCCGCTCGCACGAGACGAGCCGTTTCTTCGAGGTCGGCTTCAGTCGCGGCCGCGTAACCCACGTCTTCGGACACCGACGCGCACACGTCGACAGCGATGACGTCTGCACCTTCCTGCGCGAGTCGAATCGCGTGATTGCGTCCCTGACCCCGCGCTGCACCGGTGATGAAAACGACCTTGCCTGCCAACAGTTGTGTCATGGCCGGGACGTTAGACGCTGATGTGGCCCGCTGCCTCCGAGTTCCCGCTCGACGGGAATCAACCGTCGACGATGACGACGTGAAGATTCCTCGGACCATGGACACCTTCGACGCGCTCGAGTTCGATGTCGGAGGTCGCCGACGGGCCGCTGATCATGGTGGTGGGGCGCTCCGGTTTCAGCTTCGCAATCGCCTCCGGCACTCCCACTTCCACACTGCTGCGATACACGACGCAGATGTGTGTGTCCGGTACCAGTGTCAACGCACGGCGTCCCTGTGATGGACCGGCGTCGAGGAAGATGGTGCCGGTTTCGGCACACGATACCTTCGAGCCGGTGACAACGGCGTCGAGGTTCTCGAGTTCAGGAGCCGGTACGTCCGGGCTGTCCACCACCAGCGTTCCGTCGAATCCGGCTACCCATGATCGGTCGAGGCCGGCGGGGATCCCCAGAGTGTGTAGTCCGTGCTCTCTCAGTATTCCGGCGACGGCCTCGGCGATTTCTGTTGCAGCGCAATGGTGAACGTGCGCCTTGTAGTCCACCAGACGGTCGACGAACAAATCGATGAGTTCCTCGTCGGACATGGTTCTGCCAGTCCGGTAGTTTCGCGGTATCTCGCCTTCGCGGGCGGGCGCCAAGGTGATGGCATCACGAATGCGTCCGAGCACCACGTCACGTGAATTCATCTGTCCGCCTTCCCGTCACGACGAGCCTCGTCCAATGCCGCGCGGCCTTCGTCGGAGTCCCACCAGGATCGGAAGGTCTGCTTGGGCGGTGCGGGAATGTCTCTGGCAGCTGTCCAACCGTTCAATGGAGGTGGCAACGTAGAGATCTTCCCTTTCCTGCCGGCCACGACGCGTCCGAGCCCGGCAGCTTTCTGAGCCAACGTCCACCGGCCCTCGGTCGACATCGCCAGAGAGGCGGCTTTCATCGCCAAAGACTCTGCCGTGACACCGGATTGCGCGACCTTCTGGTGCCGCAATTCGACGAGCAGCGAGGGTATGTCGATCTTGACCGGGCAGGCGTCGAAGCACGCACCGCACAGACTCGAGGCAAAGGGAAGCGTCGAGTTGGGATCGTCTTTGCCATGCATGCCCGCGAGCTGCGGAGTCAGCACCGCGCCGATCGGTCCCGGATAGGTCGATCCGTAGGCGTGACCGCCGGTGCGCTCGTAGACCGGGCACACGTTCAGACACGCCGAGCACCGTATGCAGCTCAGGGCTTCCCTCCCGATCTTGTCGGCAAGCGCGGCAGTCCGACCGTTGTCGAGGAGGACCAGGTGGAACTCCTGTGGACCGTCGTCGGGCGTGACGCCGGTCCACATGGAGGTGTACGGGTTCATCCGCTCCCCCGTCGAGGACCGCGGCAGCAGTTGCAGGAAGACCTCCAGATCCTGATACGTCGGCAGAATCTTCTCGATGCCCATCACGGTGATCAGTGTTTTCGGCAGGGTCAGGCACATTCGCCCGTTGCCCTCCGACTCCACGACGGTCAGAGTGCCCGTGTCCGCGATGCCGAAATTGGCGCCGGAGACGGCGACCGGCGTCGTCATGAACTTGTGGCGCAGAAACTTTCGTGCAGCAGCGGCAAGTTCGGCCGGGTTCTCCCCGAGGTTGGGGTCGACATCTGGCATCTCACGAAGGAATATCTCCCGAATCTCGGACCTGTTGCGATGGATCGCGGGAACCAGGATGTGCGACGGTTTGTCGTGGCCGAGTTGGACGATCAATTCCGCGAGATCGGTCTCGTAGGCGGTGATTCCGTGGGCTTCGAGATGCTCGTTGAGACCGATCTCCTGCGTGGCCATCGACTTGACCTTGATGACCTCGTCGGAGCCGGTGGCTTTGACAAGTTCGGTCACAATGGCGTTGGCCTCGTTGGCATCCGCCGCCCAATGCACATGCCCACCGCGCGCGATGACTGCAGCCTCGAACTGTTCGAGCAGTTCCGGCAACCGCGCCATGACGTCGGCCTTGATCGCCGAACCCGCGTCACGCAGCTCTTCCCAATCGGGCAGCTCTCCAGTCACGTTGATGCGCTTGGCACGGATGGTGTGCGTCGCCTTGCCGATATTGCGTCGCAGTTGCGCGTTGGCCAGCTCGTGATGTGCTGCGACGGGGAATTTCTCAGTACCTCGCAGGAACCCTGCACCCTCGGGCGACCTCGGCGGGAAGCTGGGCAGACCCAGCGTCACAGCGCTCATGCGTGCACCCGGCTTTCCACCGACGCCAGAATCGCCGCGAGGTGAATGGTCTTGGCGCCCATCTGCAGTCGTGACATACCGCCGCCGATGTGCATGAGGCAGGACGAGTCTCCGGCGCTGCAGAATTCGGCGCCGGTGTCCGCAACGTGGCGAATCTTGTCCGCCAGCATGGCCGTCGAAGTCTCCGCATTCTTGATGGCGAAGGTGCCGCCGAATCCACAGCAGGAATCTGCTTCGGGGAGTTCGACCAGATCGATGTCGCGGACGTTGCGCAGCAACTGAAGTGGCTTGTCCCCCACCCTCAACATGCGCAGTGAGTGACAGGTCGGGTGATAGGTGACTCGGTGCGGGAAGTACGCGCCCACATCGGTGACCCCGAGAACGTCCACGAGGAATTCGGAAAGCTCGTACGTCTTTGCCTTCACGGTCTGCACCTGTCCACACAGCGACGCGGTGCCGTAGCGCTCGGCGACCATCTCGTGTTGATGACGGACCGAGCCGACGCACGACCCCGATGGTGCGACAACGGCGTCGATCGACGCATCACCGAAAGTATCGGCGTAGTTCGCGACCAGCGGTAGTGCGCCCGGCTGATAGCCGGTATTGACGTGCATCTGCCCGCAGCAGGTCTGCCCGGACGGAAACACGACGTCGTGCCCGAGACGGGTGAGCAGGAGGGCGGTGGCCTTGACGGCGTCGGGAAACATCGCGTCCCCGATGCAGGTGGCGAACAGCGCTACTCGCATGTGGTTCCCCGCAATCTGTCGGTGTGGTCTGACCACAGTAATACATCCCCGTACAGGCCACCCCATAAACGGCGTCCACCCGGTTATGCTCTTGCCTCATGCCGACCGAGCCGAGCCCGCGAGCGTGGGAACAAGTACTGAGCCACCTCGAACGTCGGCTCGTTTCAGGCGAGGTGTCTCCTGGCCAGCGCCTGCCGGGAGAGAGAATTCTGGCAGCAGAGTTGGGCGTCGGACGGTCATCGGTCCGAGAAGCGTTGCGGGTCATGGAAGCACTCGGCCTCCTCAAGGCGCAGACTGGCTCCGGCCCGACGTCCGGCGCGATGATCGTAGCCAAACCGACCGGCGGTATGACCATGCTGATGCGGATGCAGGTTGCAGCACAAGGCTTTCCGGTCTCGGATGTGGTGAAGACACGACTCGTTCTCGAATCCGAGGTGATGCAATCCCTGGCATCGCGGACTCCGACGCCCGACCTCCGCGCGGCCGTCGAACTGCTCGACTCGATGGAGGACGCAGCTCTCTCGGCCGAGGAATTCTTGCTACTCGACGCACAGTTCCACGTGGCGCTCGCCGACGCGGCGGGCAATCAGGTGATCGCAGCCATGATGACCGGCCTGCGCGAGTCCATCGAGGCCTACGTTCTCGCGGGCGTCCAGATCGACAGCTGGCCGAGCACCTGCATGCGACTGCGTGACGAACACCGAGGATTGGTGGATGCGGTCAACGCGGGTGACGGCGAACTCGCACGTCAGCGCATAGTCGGACACATCCGCGGTTACTACTCGGAAAGCGCGCACTCCAGCCGGTGACAGGGGGTGGTAATTGCGCCTCCAGAAGTCGTGTACTGTTGGTTTCACACCGACGCGGGGTGGAGCAGCTCGGTAGCTCGCTGGGCTCATAACCCAGAGGTCGCAGGTTCAAATCCTGTCCCCGCTACAAAGAAGAGGCCCGTAGGTTGCGAAAGCGACCTACGGGCCTTTTGCTGTGCGCCTTTATTAACCGCCGGGGGTTAATAAAGGCGCACAGCAGTGGTTCACACCACCACGTTGTGAAAATCGATCTCCGCGGCCAGCATGCCCGAGAACCACCGATCCAGGTCCTCGTCGGTGACGGACTCGGGCATGGCGTCCACTTCGCACGCCAGCACTGCCACCTGAGACACTAACGGCGGAGCGACATGCATGTCCACCCAGTCCTGCAACGCTGGTTCGCGATCTACCTTCACTGCCGCCGCCTCCCGGCACCACGACAGATACAGGGTTTCCGCGGCGTACATGCCCACCAGCGCCGCCGCCCTGCCCTCTTCGCGAGCGAGAGTCAAGGCGTGCGTCGACAGCACGGCCGACTCCTCGACCAGCGCCGCTGCGTCACCCTCGTACGGGAAGCGGGAACGCAACTGCGCGAAATACTCGCGCTGCTCGCCCACCAGGTTCGACATCGACGTCACGTGGTCGAGCGCGTCGTCGAGCGTCGGGGATTCGGCGACCACCAACCCCAACACCTTGACGGCCGTCAGTACAAATGCCTCTTCGATCACGAGGTACCGGCGGAATCCCTCATCACTCAACGTCCCGCCGATGGTGTCCTCGATGAATGGAACCGCCCGCGCGGCAGCGAGATTACTCTGCTGCCGCGCGAGCAGGTCTGAGGAGCGACTCATTCGCCGGCGACCCAACTGATCAAGCCGTCGAACAGGTCGGTGTATCCGGGCCACTGCTCACAGAACTCCGGCGGAGCCCAGTGCGGCGAGCAGTCCGAGGTGAAGACGATCGACCGTCCGGCGCCGTATTCACCGGCAGCGACAAGCGGATCGCCGTTGATGGTGGCGGGAACCACGGCACCGTCCTTCGCGACGACGCGGTTGTATCCCAGGAGCGCCGGCCAGGAATCGCCGGCACCACCGAGAGCCGGGTGAGCAGCATCGACGACGGTGGGAACGATCCCAGCCGGTGTCTCGACGCGATCGTCTTCGGCCAGCATCGTCACGGGCAGTACCTCGGCGATCGCGGTCTGGCGGAAAGCTGCTCGCGCCTGGAATCCGGAGAACGAGAGGTAGCCACCGATCATCATCAGTGAGCCGCCGGCGTTCACCCAGTCACGTAGCGCGACAAGACGATCCTCGCCGGCGCGGAACTGGTCGAACACGCCGGGAGCCAGCTGCAGCGAGTTCGCTCCGATGTCGGAGAGAACGACGACGTCGAACTGCGACAGTGCTTCTGCGGTACCGGGGAACTGCGTCGGCACCAGGTGTGCGGGCATGTGTGTCACGTCGTGGCCACGTGAGGTGAGCGCATCCCGAAGCGGACCGACTCCCTCGACGTAGGAATGGACACTGAACTCGTCGACGCCCTTGACGTGCGTCGACGTCGTCATCCAGCTCTCGCCGGCGATCAGTACTCGTTTACCCATGACTGCTTCTGTTTCCTTTCGCGGCCTGCTCGAAGAGCGACCTCGGGTTGTCTCGCATCAACGCGGACACTTGCTGGGGATCTACGCCTGCGCGCACCAATCGGGCGGCGAAGGCGAGTGGTACGTAGGAGAATCCGTTTCCGCCGTGCTTTCTGAGCATTGATTTGAGGAAGAGGTCGTGACTGAGCAGGAGCTGTGATGCGTGACCGGAGGTGACCAATCCGGCTACCGCAGTGGCTGTTTCCGCCGGATGCGGCGAAAGACCCTCGCCGGGGAAATCGAACGGCATCCCGATCATGTCGAACTCGAGAAAGACACCGCGGTCGGCGAGCGATCGTTGGTAGTCGGCGTCGTGTCCGGACGGGTCCATGTGGCACAGCACCACTGCTTGCGGATCGACGCCCATCTCGTCGACCACGATGTCGACGACGTGATGTCCCACGCGCTGCCAGCCCGGAAGGTGGACGAACAGGGGCACGTCCACCTCGCACTGGGCGATGCATGCCGCCCGCAACGCTTTCGCCTCGTTCTGAGTGAAGAGCGGGGAGACTCCGATCTCCCCGATCACGCCAGGAGCCAATTCCTTTGCCGGATCGAACTCCTCGACGAGCGAACCTGCCAGATCGTCGACACCGAGTTCGTGGACCTCGACCGGATGGGTCGTCTCGAGGTACCACCCTGAACCCATGATCACTCGCACGTCTGACTTTCGCGAGAACTCCGCCAGCTTCTCCGGTGCCCGGCCCAGTCCCGGCGGTGTCAGATCGACGATCGTCCGACCACCGAGGCGGGCGAAGTCCGCAAGGTCTTCCACCACGGCCGATCCGTCGTCGACTCGACAATTGTCGAGACTGTAGTACGGATTGTCGTGAAGAAGCCAGGCATCCTCGGCGCGTACCGGACCGGCCAACCGCTGTGCCACAACCGGATCCGGGGCCTCGGTGTACGCACCGGTGACGTCGTTGTGCAGATGTTCGTGTGGGAGAACCAGTCCGAGTTCCGAGCTGTCCACAGTTCCCGTGACAGTACGAACCTTGCTCATGAGCGTGCGGGCCCCGACGGTGCGGACTGCAGGTGTCGCCACAGCGCGCTCAGCGTGTGTCCGCGCATGTTGATCCAGATGGCCAGTAGCAGAACGACACCGGTGATGATCGGCGTCAGGAACGGGCTCACGCCGAGCAGGGTCAATCCGTTGGCGATGATTCCGGTCAGGACGGCGCCGATGACGGTACCGATCACGGTGCCGCGACCGCCGAAGAGATTGGTGCCACCGAGAACCACCGCGGTGATCACGGTGAGCTCGAATCCCGTTGCGGAGTTGGCCGAACCCGAGCCCAGTCGAGCCGCGATCAGCAGTCCCGCGATGCCGGCAGCCAGGCCGGTGAAGACGAGCGTCATCATGAGCACACGACGCGTGTTGACACCGGACCGTCGTACGGATTCGACGTTGGAACCGATACCGGTGACGTAGCGCCCGAAGCGCATGCGGTTGAGCGCAATTGCTCCGATGACCACGACGACGAGAGCAATCCAGGCGCTGGCGGAGAACCCGAGGAATTCCGAAGTTCCGAGCTTCGCGAAGTAGGTGTCGGCCGGAACCGGAACGGAGAATCCTTCGGTCCGATACAGCGCGATACCGCGAATGACGGACATCGTCGCCAGGGTCACGATGAACGGCGGAATACCCTGATAGGCAGCGAGCCATCCGTTGACCAGGCCCCAGGCCGCACCCATCACCGGGGCGGCGACGAAGACCAGGGACGAATCGACGCCGGCCTGGATAAGCTCGGCACTCATCGCCGCGACGAACGCGACGATCGCACCGACGGACAGGTCGATCTGACCTGCCGTGATCACGAAAGTCATCGCCACCGCGATGATCAGAACCGGAGCGATCTGGGTTGCCAGGTTCGACAGGTTCGTGAATGTCAGGAACGACGACGTGGTCGCCGAGAAGACGGCTGCGACAGCAACTGTCACCGCCAGCATCGCGAGGGTGGGCTTGTTGACGCTGTCCCACAAGGAGGGTTTCGCGGCGAGCTTGCGCTCGATCGGCGCCTGGGTCTTCTCGAGAGTGGTCATGCCGTGGCTCCCTGTGTTGCTGCCGATGTCCGTTGCGGCACCGGAGTTCGAGTGATGAGTCCGACGAGGGACTCGATGTTGAGGTCGCCGATCGGAACGTCGTCGACACTCTGCCCCTCGTACATGACCGTGATTCGGTCACACACGCGGAACAGGTCCTGCAGGCGGTGTGTCACGAGAATGACGCCCACGCCGGCCGCTGCGACGTCCGTGATCAGCTTGAGCACCGACTCGACCTCGGCGACGGCAAGCGCTGCGGTGGGCTCGTCGAGGATCAGTACGTCTGGGCGGAAGGAGACTGCGCGGGCGATCGCGACGGTTTGCCGCTGTCCGCCGGACAGTTGCCCGATCTCCTGGTAGGTCGACTTCACCTTGACATGCAGGTCGGCAAGAATGTGAGCCGCCTTCTCGTGCATGGCATGCCGGTCGAGGAAGGGGCCTTTTCGCGGTTCTCTGCCGAGGAACAGGTTGCTGGCGACGTCCAGCGTGTCGCACAGAGCCAGATCCTGGTAGACGATTCCGATCTTTTTCTGCTGGGCGTCGAGAGGCGTCGAAAAGCGCACTGGTTCACCGTTGACGCGCATTTCGCCGCCGTCGTGCTGAACCGCACCGGCGAGAATCTTCATCAGAGTGGACTTACCGGCGCCGTTGTCGCCGACCACTCCGAGTACTTCACCCTTCGCCAGCCGAAGGTCCACTCCTTGAAGGGACTTCACCGGTCCGTACGACTTGGTGATGCCCGAGAGTTCGATCAGTGGAGGTGCCATGATTACTTCTCCAAGTAGTACATGTAGTCGGCCACGTTCTCCGGGGTCACGATCTGGGTGGGAACCGGGATGTTTGTCGGAGCGCCGCGTCCGCAAGCCAGGTCGATTGCCGAATTCATTGCCTCATGGCCGAATTCGAAGGTGTTCTGCTGGACCACGCCTTTAAGCCAACCGGCTTTGAGTCCGCCTACCGCCTGATCCGAAATATCCCAACCGACTGCTTCGATGCGATCCTGCGCCTTCTGACTGTTGACCGCCGCGACGAGACCGATCAGTGCCGGCTCACCGGTTGCGTAGACGTACTTCATGTCGCCACCGCCGGTCAGCAGGTTCTCCGCCGCGGTCTGTGCGTTCTCCTGAATGTTACGTCCGTCCACGACGGTGCCGACGGTCATTCCGCGGCCGGTCACGGTCTCCGTGAAGCCCTTCTGCCGCTCCAACTGAACAGTGCTGTTGAGCGCGCCGACGATACCGACCGTTCCGGTGTTGTTCGCGACGTCGGCCAAGGTGTTTCCGATCTTGGCACCACCCTCGGCGTTGGCCGTACCGACCTGAGTCGACAGTGCCGGATCGTCGATGGTCGCGTCCACCGCGACGACGGGGATGCCCGCGTTCTTGGCCTTGACCACCGACGGCTTGATTCCGTCCGTGTCGATTGCATCGACGATGATCGCGTCGACTCCGGCGGCGATCAGATTGTCGAAGGCGTTGGCCTGCGCGACGGAATCGTCGTTGCCGCTGATGATCTGCAGGTCGACGCCTGCCTTGTCCGCGACGTTCTTCGCGGCATTGTTGATCTGGTTGAAGTACAGCGCCTGGAGGTTGATGGTCACCAGACCGACCTTGAGCTTGCCGTTCGTCCCGTCACAGCTTTCGGCGACCCGGGTCGGCTGCGGGATGGACGAGCCCCCCGATGCGTCCTTCGAGTCACTCGACGAAGCCGAGTCACAAGCGGTGAGCGTGAGCGCGACTGCAGCTCCCAGCGCCAGAGGCAATGCACGTTTCATCATCGAGTCTCCAAAAGGGTGTGAGGGGTCAATGTTGCTGTGAAGCTGTCCAATTCATCTCGGGTGGGGCATCCGCGGGGGCCTGCGGTGGCGCAAGCCAATGCAGCCGATGCCCCGGCGAGTCGTGCGGCGTCCACCGGTGAGCGCCCGGCGTCGACAAAAGCGATGTACGTACCGCCGAAGCAATCACCGGCCCCGACGGCATCGACGACGTCGACCACTACTGCCGGTTCGCTCGTCACCTCGCCGTCCGGTGTGGCCAGTGTCCAACCTCGCGAGCCGTCGGTCACCAGCAGGTGGGTGTGGTGCTCGGCGGCCAGAGTCTGCCACTGGTCGAAACCGATCCCGAACTCGCCTTCCCACAGGGCACGCCCTACGACGACGTGGTCGGCCAGAGCGAACGCGCGCAGTGCCGCGGCTTTGTTTTCACAACCGTCCAGATCGATTACCAGACTTACGCTTCCCGGCAATCCCTCTGGCAGGAAGCCCGCACGGTATCCGTCGAGGAACAGCCGTCCACCACCGGCAGCAGCCAATCGGGTGATGACAACCCCGATTCGTTCGGCATCGTTCGGGTCGTCCTGGCTGATGATTGAGCGATCGCCGTCCTGCGCGATGAGAACAACTGCCGTCGACAGGAACGCATCTCGCGGCGACCAACTGGTGTCGACGCCGTCTGCCTCGAGGGATTCGAGAAACTCGGTGGACCGCGCGTCCGGGCCCACGGCACCGGCAAAGATCACTTGCGCGCCCATTCTGGCCGCGGATACCGCAGCATTTGCATTCATTCCACCGTCGATCTGACTGATGGCCGTTGCCTGAACGCGCTCACCGAGTACCGGTACGTGTGGGACATGTACCGTCACATCGTTGTTGGCGTATCCACAAAAGACAATCATGGTTACTTTCCTGCGGCCCGGGACAGTTCGCGGACCTTCTCGCCTGCGACCCGTCCCCACCAGCGTCCATTGTCCTTCACCGAGGATGCAACTATGGCGCCGTCGCATTCCTTCATCAGCGCTGCGACATTGGCAGCCGTGATGCCGGATCCGATGATCACGGGAAGAACGGTGTTGTCTCGGATCACGGAAACCTCGTCGACCGAAGCGGCGTCACCGGTGCGCGAACCCGTCGCGATCAGAACATCTGCGTCGAAGAACTCGGCGTCTTCGGTCTGTTCCGCGACAGTGCGGTCCGCGACAATGGCATGCGCACCGTGCTTGACGTGCACGTCAGCGAAGATCCGGACCGGGTCGGCGCCGATGCGATGGCGGAAGCGCGTCGTCTTGGCGGCCTGGCCCTCGATGAAGCCCTCATTGGCAATGTAGGCATTGGCCCACTGATTGACGCGCACAAAACTCGCGCCTGCCGCCCACGCTGCGGCCACTCCGCACTCGCCGGCGTTGGACAGGATGCTGACGCCGACGGCCTTGCCGAACTCGCCGACCACCGCTGCCGTGATGACTCCCATGCTCGCGGCGGTTTCGTATCCGTGTTCGCCGGGCTTGAGGAACGGTATGTCCCAGTGATTTTCGACGATCACCCCGTCGAAACCGTTGTCGACATACGCGTGTGCTTCCTCGACGGCGAAGCGAGCAATTTCCGAAACCGGCTGCCCGGTGTAGTGCGGGCTGCCCGGCAGGGCCGGGAGGTGAATGGCCCCGATGAGAGATGGCGTGCCGGTGAACATCTCTGCCAGCGCCGAGGGCTTGGGCGGAAAGACTCCGAGCGGTGATGCGGTCACTTCAGCTACCCCATTCCATGCGCAAGATTTGCGCTGTATGTCCATGCACAAGATCTGCACACGATGTAATCGATTGCCTTGATGAATTAGCAGGTTATGCGATCAACACCGGGTTGTGTCAAGGATTTCACAATTCGAATTTGTAAACGATTGCCTCAATCGCGTTACATGCGGGACACTGGACCGTGCGGTTCGATAACCTCGGACCCGAATCGAGCAGAAAACGGGGGACGCATGCGCAAGGCGACCATTCGCGATGTCGCGGAACTGGCCGGGGTGTCGACGGCCACCGTGTCGCGGGCACTGTCCGGCTCCCGCCCTGTCTCGGACGAGCTTGCAGCGACGATCAAACGAGCCGCGGATTCTCTCGGATACTCGGGAAACATCATCGCCAGCTCACTGCGTCGCAATCGGACGGACACTGTCGGAATGGTGGTTCCGAGTATCGCGAACCCCTTCTTCACTTCGCTGGTGGTCAACGTCGAACACGTCCTCGCTCGGCGCGGACTACAACTGTTCCTGTGCGATTCTCGTTCCGATCCCGACGTGGAAGCGCAGCGACTCAAGTCGCTCGTCTCCCGGCAAGTGGACGGAATCATCATCAGCCCGTGCCACGGCGAACTGAGTGCCGAAGCCGTCCGAGCCAGCGCGGCAACGCTTCCGGTCGTTCAACTGGACCGGTTTGCAATGGATACCCAGACGGACTGGGTCGGCGTCGACGACGACGCCGCTCAATCCCTGGTGATGGAGCATCTGTCCGAGCGTGGCGCGCAATCAGCCGCCTTCATCAGTTCCGAGCTGACCAATTCGTCAACAGAACTTCGCCGGGCCGGCTTCTTCCGCCACGCGGATCGAATGGGCATCGAAACTCGTGACGAGTGGACACAACTCGGCGAGTACTCGATCGAGTGGGGGCGCACGGCATCCAACATCATCCTGACCGGCAAAACTCGCCCCGACGCCCTGGTCTGCGCCGACGACTTGATCGCACTTGGCGTGTTGCAGACGTGTCACACATTGGGCATCGACGTTCCCGGCGACGTTCTGGTCACCGGTTTCGACAACATCCCATTCTCCGAATTGTGCAACCCGCCGTTGACCACCGTCGGGCAGCCGCAGGAAAGAATCGCGGAAGAAGCTGTGCGACTTCTGGATCAGGCGATGAACAACTCTTCCGAGTCGACAGCCCACATCGCGCTTGCTCCTGAACTGATTGTCCGTCAGTCCACCGTCGGCCAAGCGGCGGCAACCGCACCGTAAGCAGCGATCGCATCGTCCAGTTCGGAAACCTTGACGCTTTCGTTGGCCGCATGCATCAGCGAGGGAGTGCCAGGGCCCCAGATCACGACGGGAGCACCAGGGGCGGCGGCGGCCAGTACCGAAGCGTCGGTGAAGTACGAAACCGGTTCGGTTGCAACAGGGATAGGCAAGGTAGCCAACCACGGATCCGACGCGTCGGTACGCACACCTCCCAGATGAATCGACGTCTCCACCGAGTCGACTTCTGGTTGGGCTCGCCACCACGCGAGCAGGTCGGCGCCGTCTCCCACCGTGCGGTGATCGATCACCGCACGTGCACTGTCCGGCACGATGTTCGGAGCCGAACCCCCGCCGACCAAGCCGAGGTTCCAGGTTTCGGCACCCAGAAACGCGTCGGACGACAGCGGAAGCTCACGCCGGGCTCGGTCGACGACGTCAAGCAGTTTGAGGACGGCGTTGGTTCCTCGCTGCGGCGTACTCCCGTGCGCGGCTTTTCCTTTGACGGACACTTCGAGCCACAGTGCGCCGCGGTGCCCCAGGTTGATGCGATTGCCGGTCGCCTCGGGAACGATGACGGCCCCGACCTCGAGATTCGCAACGGCGTCGGCCGAACGAACAGCCCCGAGCGATCCGATTTCCTCGTCGCTCGTCAGCAACAGCGCGACCGGGACTCCACGTTCGAAAGCGTCGACAACCGCGGCAGTAGCGGCAACAAGGCCGGCCTTCATATCCGATGTCCCTCTGCCGAGGAACAATTCGCCGTCGACCTGTGCGGCGTACGGGTCGAACTCCCAGTCGGAGACAGTGCCCACTGGCACCGTGTCCACGTGGCAGGCGAACAGTAGTCTCGCGGCCGAGGGTGCAGCTTCGTTGGTGATCAAGGCCCAGGGATGATTGCCGGTCAGGTCTGACTCCACCTTCGCCTGTGGCGCACGTGAGAGAACCAACGAGACAATCGAATCCATCGCCCGCCGTTGAGGAGCGGCCTCCCCCGAGACCGTGTCGAGAGCTACCAGTTCCGAGAGAAGTCCGAGGGAATCCATGTACCTATTCTTGCACTGCCACGGATTCAGTGCGCTGCCAGCTGGGCGATGACAACGTAATTGTCGTCGGTCGACTCTCCTTCGACGACATCACAATTGGCGAGGATCAGCCGTCCCGGAACCGATTCGCGCAACTCGTGAGCGCCCAGCAGCGAACCTTTGTGCAGCGGTCCGACTGTTTCGACGTCGTACTCAAGCGTGCCGTTCGGTGTACCCAGGAGAATTCGATCGCCCGGCTCCACTACCCGGAGCGCCCGGAACGGTGCTTCGCGAGTGGTGTAGTTGTGGCCGACCACGACAACTGTTTGTGTGGTCGACGTTCCCGGCATTCCGCTTTCACCCCACCACACCGGCAGTTCGTCGACGGGATTCAGTTGCTGCCCACTCTCGCCGCCGCGCATCAGTTTCTCCGAGTGCAACGGACTGCTCAGGTACGTGACCCCGGACGCAGACCTCAACTCGATCCTCTCGGGTTCTGCCGGATCGACGGTCACCGAAGCCGGTGCAGCCGCGATATGCGACTGCACCGGCGAGCGGTCAGGTAGCGATCCCGCGTTCTCGCCCGAACATCCGGATACGAGGAGGGCGAGGATCGCTACCGCCGAGAGACCGGCGCTACGCAGACGTGTTGCCCGGGCCGTCATGACGCTTGCGACGAACAACCACCGTCGTAGCTGCTGCGGCGGCAGCGCCCACGACTCCGACGCCGATCAATACAGCCGGCAGGTTGGAGTTGCTGCTACCGCTGGTGCTGCTGCTTGCGGTGTCACCGAGAGCAAGGTCGACCGGGGGCAGGCTTCCGGCGAGCGCCGGATCGCCGTCGGCATCGGTGACGTAGTAGTCGACGACGTCGAAGGCTCCCTTGTTGTTGTAGTAGCCGACCAGCTTGACGCCGGTCTTGTTCACTACAGCGGTGGTCTCGTCGACCTTCGTGACCCCGGAGCCGTCGTCAGTGTGCTCACCGATGATCACTTCACCGCCGACGCCTGTTCCGTTGTCGATCTCCTTCTCGCCCTTTGCCTTGAGCTCGTCGACGATCTTCTGCGCTGCATCCGCTTCGGCCTTTGCGGCGGCTGCAGCGGCCTGAGCTTCCTTGGCCTTTGCTGCCGCGGCGTCGGCTGCGGCCTTCGCGTCTTCGGCGGCCAGGTAGAGATCCTGCGCCTTCTTGCTCGCCGCTTCGGCAGCTTCGGCCTTCTTGGCGGCTTCGGCAGCCTTTTCGTCGGCGATGGCTCGCTTGTCGGTGGCAGCCTCGCCCGCAGCATCGGCTTCGGCCTGGGCCGTCTCCGCGGCCTTCTGCGCAGCGTCGGCATCCTTCTGCGCGGAAGCCGCAGTAGCCGCCGCTTGATCTGCGGCCTTACGGGCGGCGGTAGCAGCTTCTACCTCGGTGGCAGCTGCGGACTCGGCTGCCTTGGCCGTGGTTTCAGCGGCGGTGGCCACCTTCTGAGTTTCCTTGACGGTGATCGCGAGCTGCTTGGCGTTCCAAGCCGCGGCCAGCGCCTGAGCCTTAGCGACGGCTGCCTTCGCGAAATCCCAGTTCTTGAAGGCTTCCTCGGCTTCCTTGTTCTTGTCCGCGACCAGCTTGGCGTTTGCATCCGCGGCAGCCTTCGCCTCATCGGCCTTGGCCTGCAGAGCATTAGCCTCGGCGCGCGCCTTTGCTGCCTCTTCGGTCTTGGGCCCCGAACCGGCGGCCTTCGCAGCCTCCTCGAGTTCCGCAGCCTTGGCTGCGGCCGTGTCGGCTTCTGCCTGAGCTGTTTTTGCTACCTCCTTGGCATCGGCCGCCGCGGACTCCGCAACCTTGGCCGCCTCTTCGGCTTCCTTGGCAGACTGTTCCGCGGCCCCGGCCTCCGCCTTGGCCTTGGTCGATTCGACCGCCGCCTTGGTTGCCTCGACGCTCGCCTGGGTCATTGCCTCGGTCGCCTTCACCGAAGTGTCTGTCGCTGCGGACGAGTCGACCCCTGCCGTCGCGGCTGCTTCGGCGGCCTTCGCTGCCGCGTCGGCAGCTGCCTTGGCTTTTGCTTCGGCTTCCGCCAGTGCTGCAGCGTCCGTACCAGCGGTTTCGGCACTGCCCGTGCCCGCGACCCCGGCTTCAACCTTCTCCGGCGTGGTCTCGGTGCTCGTCGCCGCGTCGGCGTCGGTGGTGGCAGCTGCCTCTTCCTCGGCGCAGGTCACCAGCGGATCAGCGCTCGGGGTACACACGGTTTCCGGCTCTGCCGATGCAATTCCCGTGCCGCCCACCGCCAATCCGAGAGCTAGTACGGCACCGGCGGCCGCAGAGCGGACCCTCCGAGAATGGGCGATGGACTTCTCCGACATAGCGCTCAACCTTTCGGCCTTCTTTACGAAGACGGCAATTCCGGCGTGGACAGCCTTTACTTCGTCGGCTGACTTCCAGACGTTACGACCGGTCGGTCCGAAAAATTGAGAGCTGCTGCTCTACCCGCAGGAATCAGGACCGCGGAACGCGCCCCATCAGGTAGAACTCCGGATTGGGCAGCATGCCGGAGAAACTCGCCATGCGATTGCTGAGCCCGAAGAATGCAGTGATCGCGGCGATGTCCCACGCGTCCTCGTCGCCGAAGCCGTGCACACGGAGGGCGTCGAAGTCGGCGTCGGCGATTTCGTGTGAGGCGGAGTTCACCTTGGTGGCGAAGTCGAGCATCGCGCGCTGACGATCGGAGATCTCTGCGGTGCGATAGTTGACCGCAACCTGGTCGGCAACCAACGGCTTCTTCTCGTAGATACGCAGAATTGCGCCGTGCGCGACAACGCAGTACGTACATTTGTTGGCCGCAGAGATCGTGGTGACGATCATTTCTCGATCACCCTTGGTGAGTGCGGAATCTTCCTTGAGCATGATCGCGTCGTGGTATGCGAAGAATGCCCGGAACTCGGCTGGGCGCCGAGCGAACATCAGGAAGACGTTGGGCACGAACCCCGACTTCTCCTGGATCTCGAGAATCTTGGCGGCGATGTCCTCGGGCACCTCGGTCAATTCAGCCTGCGGAAAACGGGTGCTCACTGTGCCTCCTGGTCAACCATCGATGTTCGATTCAAGATAATGATGATTAACTGAGTTGTCCAGATGCATTTCCTGCCCTACTTTTTCGGGCACGGATAGTCGGGTACGGCCCAAGTGATCTGCGTAGCGTGAAACCCGTGAACAGGAAGACACGATGATCGACGGACTGAACCGCGCGCTCGACTACATCGAAAGCAATCTGAGCGGCGAGATCGAGACAGCCGAGATGGCAAGGCTGGCAACCACCTCGGAGTATCACTTTCGGAGGATGTTCTCGGCCCTGGCCGGCATTCCCGTATCCGAATACATCCGTCGACGTCGACTCACCCTGGCTGGTGCCGAGTTGTCCGTCAGCAGATCAGGAGTGTTGGAGACCGCCGTGAAGTACGGCTACTCGTCCGCGGAGGCCTTCACACGAGCGTTCACCGCATTTCACGGCGTGAGCCCCGGCGCGGTCACACGCGCTCCCGCCGTTCTCAAATCCCAACAGAAACTTGTCATTCACGTGACACTGGAAGGAGCCACACCGATGGACTACATGCTTGTGGACAAACCTGCCCTGACGGTAGTCGGGTTCAAGACCCGGGTTCCATTGGTTCACGAAGGTCCCAATTCTGCGATCGAAGATTTCACCCGCTCCGTGGACAAGGTTGCGTTGCGAGGGTTGCGCGAGCTCTCCGATCAGGACCCGGCGGGAATCGTCAGTGTCGTCGACAATTTGGCGCATCCCAGAACCGAAGGCACAGAACTGGATTACTACCTGGGAGTGGTCACCGGCAAACCTTCACCCACGGGTTTCGATGTGCTGACGGTCGACGCACACACGTGGGCCGTCTTCACCGCCGACGGGTCGGAAATCGAATCTGTGCAGTATTTGTGGCGAGATATCTACACGGAATGGTTCCCTGCCAACCCTTTTCGCTCCGTACCTGGTCCCGAGATCATGCGTACCGAATACAACGACGATTTCACCGTCGCACGGTTCGAGCTCTGGATTCCGGTCGAGAGCGAGCTGAACGACGTCGGGGCGTAAAACAGCCGCCAGGTCGGATGGAAGTCACGACCCGGCGGCTGAGCCATCAGATGAAACAGACTGTCAAAGAATCAGTTTCGCTCCGGTAGCAGCAACCACGTCCTCGACGCTGATGCCCGGCGCCGTCTCCACCAGGCGGAGACCGTCGTCAGTCACGTCGATCACGGCCATGTCGGTGATGATTCGCTGGACGCAGCCCTTACCGGTCAGCGGAAGCGAGCACTCCTCGACGATCTTGTGCTCACCCTTCTTCGAGACGTGCTCCATCATCACGATGACGCGCTTTGCGCCGTGGACCAGATCCATCGCGCCGCCCATGCCTTTGACCATGTGGCCGGGGATCATCCAGTTCGCGAGGTCTCCGGTGGCACTGACCTGCATGGCACCGAGCACGGCAACGTCGACCTGGCCGCCGCGGATCATGCCGAACGACGCTGAGGAGTCGAAGAACGACGCACCGGGGAGAACGGTGATGGTCTCCTTGCCCGCATTGATCAGCTCGGGATCGAGTTCGTCCTCGGTCGGGTACGGCCCCACGCCCAGAACGCCGTTCTCCGAGTGCAATACAACGGTGATATCGGTCGGGAGGTAGTTCGGAACCAGCGTCGGCATACCGATGCCGAGGTTCACGTACTGCCCGTCCTCGAGTTCGCGCGCGACGCGGGCCGCCATCTCTTCGCGGGTGAGTTTGGTGGGTAGTACAGAAGTCATGCTCGTACCGTCCGATTCTCGATGCCGACCGTCACGGGGCCGACGTGGACAACACGCTGAACGTGAATGCCCGGCGTGTGGATCTCGGCGGGGTCGAGCTCACCCGGCTCTACGAGGTGCTCGACCTGCGCAATGGTGATGCGCCCCGACGTTGCTGCAGCCGGATTGAAGTTCTGGGTACTCGCGCGGTAGACGAGGTTGCCGTGCCGGTCACCTATCCAGGCATGGACCAGTGCATAGTCGGCGACGATGCCGCGCTCCATCACGTAGGTGACGCCGTCGAAGTCACGAGTTTCCTTGGGCGGACTGGCAACTGCGATGCCGCCGTTACCGTCGTAACGCAGTGGCAGGCCGCCGTCGGCGACCTGGGTGCCGACGCCGGCCGGGGTGAAGAACGCGGGGATGCCCGCTCCCCCGGCGCGCATGCGCTCGGCGAGCGTGCCCTGCGGCGTGAGTTCGACTTCCAGCTCACCGGAAAGGTACTGACGCGCGAACTCCTTGTTGGAGCCGACGTACGAGCTGACAGTACGACGGATACGCCCCTTCTCAAGAAGCACTCCGAGCCCGAACCCGTCGGTGCCGCAGTTGTTGCTCACCGTTTCGAGTGATGTCGCGCCCTGCTCGAGGAGCGCATCGATGAGGATTTCCGGCACTCCGACGAGCCCGAAACCTCCAACAGCGATCGTGACGCCGTCCGGCACGTCGGCGACGGCCTCGGCAGCAGTGGGAATGACTTTGTCCATCATGTCGATCACAGTAGCGCGACCCGTACGTATTGTGAACCCCCGTCCGCATAACGAACATTTTTCGCCCCCGGCATTGCCTGGGTCACATCTACGAACTATTCTGTTCGCAGAGCGCAACACATGTACACATTGCGAACAACTTCACGTAACCGAACGACGAGGTTCCCTATGCTGCATCTACCGCCGAGGTACCAGCGGCCGACTGGCGTCAACGCCCCGGCCGATTTCGCGGACTACAAGACGACTTCCCTTCGCCACCCGAAGCAGCCGCTGAAGCTGCTCCCCCAGCGGCTCACGGAGCTCACCGGGCCGGTATTCGGCGAGGATCGCGTCGGCGCCGGCGAAAACGACCTGACCATTGCCAACGGCGGCGAAGCACAGGGACAGCGCATCGTCGTTCACGGCCGCGTACTCGACGGCGACGGAAAACCCGTCCCCCACACACTGCTCGAGGTATGGCAGGCCAACGCAGGTGGACGCTACCGCCACACCGGCGACAACTGGCCCGCGCCGCTGGATCCGTTCTTCAACGGCCTGGGTCGCTGCGTCACCGACGCGAACGGCCACTACAGCTTCACCACGATCAAGCCGGGCGCCTACCCGTGGATGAACCACGACAACGCCTGGCGACCGGCCCACATCCATTTCTCGCTGTTCGGCACGGCATTCACGCAGCGCCTCGTGACGCAGATGTACTTCCCCGACGATCCGATGTTCTTCCAGGACCCGATCTACAACGCGGTACCCGAAGCAGCACGTCACCGCATGGTCAGCGTCTTCGACTACGACGCCACAGTCCCCAACTGGGCTCTCGGGTTCCGCTTCGACATCGTCCTGCGCGGCCGTAACGCCTCCGTATTCGAGAACGAGGAAGACCACGATGACTGATCACACCGCGAAGCCCGCACCCACTTATCCGGTCGTCCCCGGCGACTTCACCACCGCCCCCTTCGGTGTCACGCCCTCTCAGACCGTCGGGCCGTACTGGCACATCGGCCTCCCCTGGACGGACGGCCCCGACGCCGCTCCCGCCGATGCCCCCGGACGAATCACGCTGGCCATCACGGTGATCGACGGCGCCCGTACACCCGTCGCCGACGCGATGATCGAAACATGGCAGGCCGATACGCTCGGACGCTTCAACCATCCGGACGATCCCCGTGGCGCAGTGGAGCTCACTCCGGCTGGTTTTCGCGGATTCGCCCGCAGCGCAGCGGATCCCACGGGCACTGCATTGGTCCACACTGTCAAGCCCGGTGCGCAGCCCACTGAAACGGATGCGGACGAGGCCCCACACGTGAACGTGTCGGTCTTCGCTCGCGGCATGCTCGACCGCCTGGTCACCCGCTTGTACTTCCCCGAAGACGCCGACGCACACGCAACAGATCCGGTGCTGTCCTCACTGAGCGAAACCGAACGCGCGAAGCTGGTTGCAACCAAGGTCGACGGTGGGTACTCCTGGACGGTCTATGTTCAGGACGAGGACGCGAACGGCGTCGAGACGCCCTTCTTCGAGCTGTAAGAGGAGTACACATGCCCACTCGCGGCGCACTGTTCGACCCGGTGTTCGGGGCCACCCGCGTATCGGAGCACCTGTCCGACCAGGCGTGGGTCACCGCGTTGCTCGACGTGGAGGCCGCACTGAGTTGTGCGATGGCCACCGTCGGATTGGCGGACGGGGAACATTGCGCCGCGGTGGCTGCTGCTGCGGCCGAACTCTCACAACCGGGTGGTCTGGACATCGTGGCGCTCGGCCGGGCGTCGGCAGCCGGTGGAAATCCCGTCATTCCGCTGGTGAAGACGCTTCGCGAAAGGGTGGGACAGGAAGGTGTGCCTGCCTCCGTGGTGCATCCGGGAGCCACCAGCCAGGACATCATGGACTGTGCGCTGATGCTGTTGACGCGACGCGCGGGCGCGGTGGTTCTGGCCGACCTGACGCGCGCCGCCGATTCCGCCGCCCACCTCGCCCGCCTCCATCGCTCCACTCCGATGGTCGCGAGAACTCTGGGCCAGCAAGCACTTCCGACCACTTTCGGCCTTCTGGCATCGAGTTGGTTCACGGCACTCGACGCCGCAGCGATTCGCCTCGAGATCGTGCTGTCCACGTTGCCGGTTCAGTTCGGCGGAGCCGCAGGAACACTCGCTGCGTTGTATCCCGACGGGCTCAGGATCGCCGACGCGCTGGCCGACGAACTCGGTCTGGCCAGGCAGGTCACTCCGTGGCACACCGACCGCGTGACCATCGCAGAACTCGCGACCACACTCGGTATCGTCGCCGGCGCCGTTTCCAAGCCCGCCACCGACATCTCCGTCATGGCGTCCACCGAACTGTCCGAGGTCGCCGAGAGCGCTCCGGGCGGCTCTTCGGCCATGCCGCACAAGCAGAATCCGGTTGCCGCGATCACCGCCCGCGCGGCAGCGCGACGTGCTCCCGCGCTGGTGGCCACAGCCCTGTCGAACATGGATCACGAATTCGCTCGCGCCGCAGGCCCCTGGCACGCCGAGTGGGAAACAGTCACCGATCTCCTGCGTCTGGCAGGCGGAGCGGCGCACCAGCTTTCCGTGAGCCTCACCGGCCTGCAAGTACACACCGAGTCGATGGCTCGCAATCTCGACATCACCGGTGGCCTGATTCTCGCCGAGCGTGTCACCAAGGCCCTGTCCGCACACACTGATCGAGCGCGCGACATCGTCACCGCGGCAGCCACTTCCGGAACCAGATTGGATCGTGATCCCGCCATCGCAGAGCACCTGAGCGAAACCGAGATCGCCGAACTACTCGACCCCGCACACTATCTGGGCCACGCCACCGATCTGGTCGACCGCGCCCTCGCCGAACGCCCCACAGGAGGATCTCGATGAGCGTCGCGCTCAACTTTCAACAGACCGGCAATCTCGATGCCCCGGCAGTGGTTCTCCTGGGTTCACTCGGATCCGATCTGTCCATGTGGCAGCCGCAGATTCACGCGCTGTCGAATCGCTACCGCGTCATCGCCGTCGACCATCGCGGCCACGGCAAGTCACCGGTGGCTACGGGCCCCTACTCAATTGCCGATCTCGCCGGCGATGTCATCGCTCTCCTCGATTCGCTCGAACTCGAGTCCGTACATCTCGTCGGGCTCTCCCTCGGCGGCGCTGTCAGCCAATGGATCGCCGCGCACCACCCCACTCGCGTCGAGACGTTGACGTTGATGTGCACGTCCTCGCAGTTCGCCCCGGCTCAACCGTGGATCGATCGTGCGCAGGCTGTCCGTGCGGACGGCATCGCGTCCATCGCGGCCGCCGTCGTCGGACGCTGGTTCACGCCGGGACTGGCCGAAAACGATCCGGAGCTTGTCGCCCGCCACGTCGCGATGGTCGAAGCCACACCCGACGAGGGCTATGCCGCCTGCTGCGAGGCGCTTTCGACGTGGGACGGCCGCAACGACCTGGCCCGCATCGTCGCTCCGACGCTCCTCGTCGCGGGCGAGCAGGATCCGGCGACGCCTCCGTCGACGTTGGGTGCGATCGCCGACGGCATCGCCGATGCGGTACTGCACGTGGTCGATCCGGGCGCACACCTGGCCAACGTCGAACAAGCCGGGCGCGTCACCAAACTACTTGCAACGCATATTGCCTCGCACACATCTGCGCTCGCCCAACGTAGCGCCGCGGTGTCGGCCGGCATGACCGTACGACGCCAGGTGCTCGGCGACGCCCACGTCGACCGTTCCATTGCCGGTGCCACCGAGTTCACCGCCCCTTTCCAGGACTTCATCACTCGCACGGCGTGGGGTGACATCTGGTCGCGCCCCGGCCTCGATCACCACACCCGCAGGCTCCTCACTCTCGCGATCCTCACCGCCGTCGGCAACGAACACGAACTCGACATGCACATTCGCGCTGCGCTGCGTGCCGGGATCGATCCCGACGAACTCGTGGAAGTATTTCTCCATACCGCGGTCTACGCGGGTGTGCCGAACAGCAACTTGGCTTTTGCGCTGGGAAAGCAAGCACTCGCGGACCTCTCGGCCGAACCTGAGGAGAACGAGACAACATGAGTGAGAACAGCAGCGAGCAGGCGCCGGGACCGTCCCCGGACTACGTGCAGTCGCTGGCCCGTGGGCTTTCCGTCATCAAGGCTTTCGACGGTGAGCACCCGCGTCGCACCCTCAGCGAGGTTGCCCGGCACACCGATCTCACGCGTGCGACCGCTCGCCGCTTCCTACTCACACTCGTCGAACTCGAATACGTACGTACTGACGGTTCGGTGTTCTGGTTGACGCCCCGTGTCCTCGAACTCGGCTACAGCTACCTCTCCAGTCTGTCCCTTCCCGAGATCGCCGGGCCGCATCTGGAAGCCTTGTCCGCCAAGGTCCGTGAATCCACGTCCGTGTCGATCCTCGACGGTGACGACGTCGTGTACGTGGCTCGTGTTCCGGTCAGCCGCATCATGACGGTGTCCATCACCATCGGCACGCGCTTTCCCGCCTATGCGACGTCCATGGGCAGGGTCCTGCTCGCGGGCCTACCCGACGACGCATTAAACGCCTACCTCGCCCGAGTGTCCTTCGCCCGCCTGACCGGCAAGACCATCTCCACCGCGGACGGTCTGCGTGCCGAACTCGAGAAGATTCGCGCCGACGGGTTCGCGATTGTCGATCAGGAACTCGAAGAGGGTCTGCGCTCGCTCGCCGCACCCATCCGGGACGCGACCGGTGACGTGGTCGCGGCCGTCAACATCTCCACCCAAGCCGCCCGCTACAGCGCCGAAGCTGTTCGCGGTGAACTAGTTCCGGCCGCAGTCGCCACCGCGGACGCCATCTCCGTCGATCTCGGACGTACTCAGTCGTCCAACAATCACTCGGCTGCCACCCGCTGACCGAGCAGACCCAAGGAAGAACCAATGCCTGACGTTGTCATCTGTGAACCGCTCCGTACCCCTGTCGGCCGCTTCGGCGGTGTCTTCCGTGACGTAGCCCCGGAAGATCTCGCCTCGACGCTGATCACCGAACTCGTCACGCGTACCGGCATTTCCGGCGCGGAGATCGACGACGTCATTCTCGGCCAGGCTTCGCCGAACGGTGAGGCTCCGGCGATCGGACGCATCGCGGCGCTCAACGCGGGTCTGGGCATCGATGTTCCCGGCATGCAGGTGGATCGCCGGTGCGGGTCGGGATTACAGGCAGTCATCCAGGCCGTCATGCAGGTTCAGTCCGGTGGCAGTGACCTGGTCCTCGCGGGCGGTGCCGAGTCGATGAGCCAGGCCGAGTTCTACGCAACCGGAATGCGTTGGGGCGTTAAGGGTGAAGGAGTTGCGCTCAGCGATCGTCTCGCGCGGGCCCGCGTCACAGCCGGCGGACGTGACTTCCCGGTTCCCGGCGGAATGATCGAAACGGCAGAGAACCTGCGCGCCGAGTTCTCCATCAGCCGCGAGGATCAGGATGCACTCGCGGTTCAGTCCCATCAGCGTGCAGTCGCCGCACAGAAGAACGGCGTCTTCGCCGAGGAAATCGTTCCGGTATCCGTTCCGCAGCGCAAGGGCGAGGCCCTGCTCGTCGACACCGACGAGCATCCACGCGCCGACACCTCGATGGAATCGCTTGCGCGCCTTCGTCCCATGCACGCAAAGATCGACCCCGACTCCACCGTGACTGCAGGTAATGCCAGCGGTCAGAACGACGGCGCAGCACTGGCGATCGTCACCACCGCCGACAAAGCTCGTACCCTCGGACTGCGACCGCTCGCACGCCTCGCGAGTTGGAGCGTTGCGGGCGTTCCGCCGCGCACCATGGGCATCGGCCCCGTACCGGCGTCGGAGAAGGCACTCGGCCGCCTCGGATTGACCCTGGCGGACATGGACGTCATCGAACTCAACGAAGCCTTTGCGGCACAAGCACTTGCAGTCCTGCAGAGCTGGAATCTCGAGGCCGACGACCCACGCATCAACCCCAACGGCTCCGGCATCTCCCTCGGACATCCGGTCGGTGCCACGGGTGGACGAATCCTGGCCACCCTGTTGCGCGAGATGGACCGTCGCGAAGCGCGTTACGGCCTCGAGACGATGTGCATCGGCGGCGGGCAGGGCCTGGCTGCGGTCTTCGAGCGCCTGTCCTGATCAAGCCCCGACGTGCGCGACGCCGGAGTCACCGAGTTCGCCGCGTAGGCCGTCGAGAAAGACACGCAGCAGTTCGGTGAGTTCGGCCTGCTGCTGCTCGGTGAGAATCGACGTCAGTTCGGCTTCACGGCCGAGAACTCGGTCCACCAATTGCTCCACCAGTTCGTGACCGGCGGCAGTGAGGGTCACGAGCACTATTCGTGACCCTTGCGCGGCGGAGGACCTCTCCACCAGACCCGCGTTCTCCGCGCGCGCGAGTCGCTGCGAGATCGCACCGGCCGTGACTCCGGTCTGCTCGGTGATCTGGCGAGTCGTCAACTGATACGGCTCGCCGGATCGCCGCAGGACACTGAGCAGGTCCAGCGTCGCTGTGTCCGCACCGGCCGTGGCGAGTACCCGTCGGCGATCCTCACCGAGCAGCTTGGCGCACATCCACAGCCTGGTGACGATGCCGATACCCTCTACGGGCGTGCCCGGCCTTTCGCGAAGCCACGCCAAGGCAACCGCGTCCACCGCGTCGTCCGGGTTGTAGTCGCCCACCACTGCACACCTCGTTTAGCTCTAAATGATACGTTCTTCGTATAGGTCTAAACGTAGCTCACGGAGGTAGGCATGACACGCACAGTTCTGGTAACCGGCGGCGGAACAGGGATCGGGCGCGCAATTGCAGCGGCGTTCGCCCGGGACGGAGACACCGTTTTTGTCACCGGCCGACGCACGGAACCACTCGAAAAGACCGCGGAGGAGTTGGGCGATAATGTTCACGCCTTGACGTGTGACAACTCCGACCCGAAAGACCTGAAGCGGCTGCAGGATTCGCTTCCGGGAACCATCGACGTCGTGGCGCACTGCGCCGGCGGTAACACGGACTTCGATCGTGAAGCGCCGTCAGATCTGGAATCCCTGGCCGCCGGGTGGCGGGCCAATCTGGACTCCAATCTGATCTCGGCAGTGTTGACCACAGCAGCAGTTCGAGATCGAATCCCCAGTGGCGGTGCCGTCATCACCATCGGATCGATTGCCGCCGACAAGGGAGCTGGAGCGTACGGCGCTGCCAAAGCAGCAGTTGCGACGTGGAATGTCGATCTGGCCGCCGAACTGGGCCCAGAAGGCATCACGGCGAACATCGTCTCCCCCGGTTACATCGCCGACACCGAGTTCTTCCGGGACTTTCTGACGGACGAGCGTCGCGCGATGCTGATCGAATCCACCAGCACCAAGCGCGCCGGAACCCCGGACGACATCGCATCAGCCGTCCATTTCTTGGCCTCACCGGGTGCCCGGCAGATCACCGGTCAGGTATTGGCAGTCAACGGCGGTGAGAGAACCAGTCGCTGATCACGCCAGGTGGCGCTCGAAGAACGAGTCGATTCGCTTCCAGGCATCCTGCGCTGCAACAGGATCGGGACCGATTCCGAGGATGCGCTCCAAAGGACGAAGCACCTTGGGTCCGGCCTCCGCGTCGTTGAGGAACGCGTGGCCGGCGGTGGGGTACTCCTTGACGTCGTTCTCGATACCGGCATTGCTGAGCGCCGTCTCCAGCTTCGCTGCCGCGCCCCGGAGCGAAAAGTCCTTGCCTCCGAAACTCCCGACGATCGGGCACGCATCCACCACGGCCTCATCGAGTTTGCGTGGAAGCTGACCGTAATTGACCGAGGCAGCGTCGAAATCTCCGGCGCTGACCATCGCGAAGCCGCCGCCCATGCAGAATCCGATGACACCGATCTTTCCGGTGCAGTCCCGGGATTCCACCAGCCAACTGCGAGCGACTTCGATGTCGGTGAACGCCTTGCCGTGTCCTCGAAGCATCGACGTCATGGTGGGCACTAGGCACCGCTTCGCCCCGCCCGCGCTGTAGAGGTCGACAGCAAGCGTCAAAAACCCCGCAGCGGCCAGCCGCTTGGCTTGCCGCTGCATCACCTCCTCGAGCCCGAAGGCCTCGTGAATCATCACTACCCCCGGCCACGGGCCGGGGGTAGTGGGGGTTTCGAGTATCGCTCGCAGCGGTTGTGATCCGCCGACTACTGCGGCGCGGCCCGTCAGATCTATGTCCACCATGTTTCGATGCTAGGCCGACGCGGCGTCAATAGGCTCGGAAGCGAGGTCAGGGGAGCTGTTTTCCCTGGCCCGCCGCAAGCCCGGTCAAGACCTCGGCGAGCTGCGGCAAGGCGTACGGTGCGCTCAGTGGACCGAAATTGTCGACAAAGGCATTCGAGAGCAGAAGTTCGACCGGCGCATAGGCTCGCGCCTTCACCGCGGGGAGGTTCTGGAAAACTGCGAAGTTCTCCAACCTCGTCGTCGCTTCCTGATCAGAAGCGAGGCTGAGCAAAATGTCTGCGGGTGCGAGTACCTCCGCCTGCTCCATCGACAGCGCAGTCATCTGCTCGGCGTTGTATCCGCGATAGTCGAGTCCGAGTTCGCGCAGCAGAACCCCGGGCGCACTGGCATCCCCCTGCACATACAACTGATCGCCGTACATCGAGCCGATCATGATCGTCTTGCCACCCAAGCCGTTCAGGGAAGCTGCGGTGTCGGAGATCAGAGCGTCGGTCCGGGCGATCGCTGCAGCAGCAGCCTCGTCGACAAAAGCTGCCTGCCCGACCGTGGCGACGCCGTCACGCCACGAGGTGGTCCAGTCCAGCGCGATGACCGGAGCGATCTGACTGAGCCTCTCGGCTGCAGGTTCGAGATAAGTCTTCATTCCGATGATGAGGTCCGGCGAGTAGCGCGCGATGATTTCCGGGTTGATTTCGCCTGTGGTGCCGAAGCTTTCGAGGTCGGCTATTCCCGCGGTGCTCTGCCAAGGCAGTGAACCGCGGTCCCACGATCCTGTGCTGCCGTAGGCGACTGGGTGAACGCCGAGCGAGAGCAGGAATTCCAGATCCGTGAAGTCGCTGGCAACAACGATCCTTTCCGGCTTTCCCGAGATCGTGGTGGTTCCGAGCGCATTGATCACCTCACGTTGTTCGCCGGCATCAGAAGCATCTGATGTAGTCGAACACCCCGCAAGGATGGCGGCCGCTGCCACTGCGCCGACCCCGAAGAACCCACGGCGACTGAGCTGGTCCACAAGTTCAGCGGTCGTCGGTGATTCGCGAATCGTTCCGTACATGTATGCACTCCCCTTCTCGGCGACTGCTGCGCGCGCCGAGGGCACAGCGAATGCGAGATTAGCCCACCCTGAGCACGAGTGGGGCTCCTACGTTTTGGTGTACGGCAACCATTGACGTTTAAATATATCGATTGATATATTTAAACGAAAGTTACTGCTCATAGAAACGGAGACCGCATGAGCGCGCCGGCCACCACCCCGCCAACAATTGCCAAGTCCGAACTGGAACTTCGCCGCGAACTCGCCGCCGTCTACCGGTTGCTCGCCCACTTCAAGATGACGGACCTCATCTTCACGCACGTCTCGGTGCGCGTACCGGGGCCCGAACATCACTTCCTCATCAATCCGTACGGCCTTCTCTTCGAAGAGATCACAGCATCCAACCTGGTCAAGATCGATCTCGACGGGAACCTCGTCGAGCCGTCCGAATATCAGGTCAACCCAGCAGGATTCGTAATCCATGGGGCAGTGCACTCCGCGCGGTCAGACGCACAGTGCGTCCTTCATACGCACACCAAGGCCGGCTGCGCCGTAGCGGCACAGGAAGACGGTCTGCTGCCGCTCAACCAGATCTCGATGGAGTTCTACAATCGGGTCGGCTACCACGACTACGAGGGCATCGCTCTCAACACCGTCGAGCGTGAGCGGTTGGTGAAGGATCTCGGCACTCACCCCGCGCTGATTCTCCGCAATCACGGCCTGCTGACTGTCGGCGAGACTGCGTCGGAAGCATTTCTGCGAATGTTCTACCTGGAGAAAGCATGCGACATCCAGATCGCCGCACAGGCTTCCGGCAGTCTGCGCCTACCCTCCCCTGAACTGGCGGAGTACACCGCCAGACAATTCGCGGGCGAGGTGAAAGACGAGTTCAGTGACGACCAGGCTTACGAATTAGCCTGGGCTGCACTACTTCGCCTTCTCGATCGAATCGATCCGGAATACAAGAACTGAGGCGAGCGCCCCTCAGGACCCCGGTGCGGCTACAACGCCCACCGGGGACTTTCCCGTCAGCACCGCAACGACGTTGAGTGCGGACTGCCTGGCCAGGGTCCCCGAGACCGCCGACGAATACCAGGCGGCATGAGGAGTGATCGTCAGGTTCGGAATCTGCAGTATCGGATCATCAGCAGTCGGCGGTTCTGCCGGTAGCACGTCGACCGCAGCGCCGGCCAATCTGCCGCTACGCAAAGCACTTCCGAGCGCTTCGTGATCGACGAGGCCTCCGCGCGAGACGTTGACCAGGAACGATCCCGGCTTCATCGACGCCAAAGCCTGAGCGTTCACGAGGCCTGCGGTCTCCGCAGTCAACGGAACATGCACGCTCAACACGTCCGATCGGCGCAGAATCTCGTCCCACTCCACGACCTCGACGCCGGGCGCTCCGGCCGAGAGCGAACGCCCCGCTGCCAAGACCGTCATCCCCAGCGCTGCTGCACGGCTGGCAAGTGCCTGAGCGATCAGTCCGAATCCATAGAGGCCCAGAACTGTTCCTGCAATCCGACGTGGCGGATACTCCACGACACTCCAACGACCTTGATGCACTGCGGCATCAAGCGGACCGATGGAGCGCAGCAAGGACAGGATCGACGCCAGCGCATGATCGGCCACCTCCTCGGTGCAGTAGTCGACCGCGCGAGTGACGGTGACGCCCCGATCATTCGCCGCGCCCACCGGCAGGTGATCGAACCCGGCCGAGGTGGCCGCGAGGAGACGCAGATCCGGCAAGGAGTCGAGATGATGTGCGTCGAGCCCTACAGTCTCCGGCCCCACCAGTAGCGCGATTATGCCTGCGCCGCTCGGGATCTCGGAACTGAACTCGACGCCGACGTCGATCCCGGCGGCGCCGAGAGTTTCTCGCAGAGTGCCGAGGTCGATGAAATCGTCGAGCACCACGATTCGATCCGTCACGTCCGAGCCTCCGCGGATATCGCTTGCAAGACTGCGTCGACGCCTCGGGCCACCGCGCCGGGAGCCCGAATGGCGTCCATCATGAAGGGATCAAGAATCGACTGCATGGCAAGGCCGTCGGTGAGTCCGACCAACCTGATCGTCACGAGGTCGGGGTCGACATCTGCCGGCACCGATCCCTCCTGTTGCGCCTCCAGAACCGTCTCGCGAACGATCCGGCGCCACCGAGCGAGAAAGCCCGCGATCTCACTGCGAGCCTTCTCTTCCTGTGCGCCTTCGGCGTAGAAGAAGAGGAACACGCGCGTCATCGCCAGGCGTCGATCGTCGAGCGGCAAGACACTGGCGGTGATTCCCCGCAACTTTTCGAGCGCCGAGTTGTCTGCCTGATCCAGGATGACCTGATACTGATCACCTTGGATGTCCGCGGCCCGGCGCAGTGCGGCAAGGAGAAGTTCGTGCCGAGAATTGAAGTAGTGGTTCAACACTCCGGTCGACCATCCACTCTCCTCGGCAACCGCCCTGGTGGTCACCGCCGAGATACCCTCGCGGGCAATCAGGCTGAGAACAGCGTCGGCCAGCACCAACCGTCGCTCGTCGTGATCAACGACCTTGGGCACGATCTACCTCCTTGTGGCGTGCACTCCTGCACGCACCGACCTTCAGGCTATCGGGGCAACTTCCGGTTCGGCCGTCTCCGTGTCCTTTCCGGAAACTCGCTCGTTCCAGATCTTCATCACCGCGGGCGGAGTCGGCGCCGTGGTCAGACTCAGCGCAACGAAGACAACGAGTGCACTCACCAGACCGACGTACACCGGTTCGTTGGCCAGCACGTCGCCGACGACGAACATCGTGATCAGAGTCGCCGCCGTTCCCACCGCCATCGAAGCCATTGCCGCGGTTCCGGTGGCCCTCTTCCACACCAGACCACCGAGGATGGGGACGAGCAGGCCACCCACGAGGATGTCGTACGCAATCGTGAGCGCCGCGACGATGTCGTTGATCAGAGCAGCGAGAACGATACTGACGAGGCCGATCACGATGACGTACAGGCGGTTTCCGCGCACATCTGCTTCCGGATCGGACGTATCCAGGCCAGGCTGTGTACGCCCGAAGATCTTCGAGACGAGAGGCAAGACGTCTTGCCGAGCCACTGTGGCAGTGGCGATCAGTGCGCCGGAAGCGGTCGACATCATCGCTGCGACGGCGGCTGCCAGCACAATTCCGCTGAGACCGATCGGGAGAACGTGAACGGCGACGTCGGCGTAGACGTCGTCGGACGAACCGATGTCGGGCATCAGAGCCGAAGCCGCCAGACCGATCAGCGCACCTGCCACACCGTAAAGCAGGCAGTAAACGCCCGCAGCGACGCCGCCCCAGCGCGCAACTTCGGGCGACTTGGCCGTGAACACGCGCTGCCAGATGTCCTGCCCGATAAGGATTCCGAGCGTGTACACGACGAAGAAGGTGATGATCGTGCCGGTGCCGATAGTGCCGAGTGAGAACGCTGCGTCGCCCACACGCTCCTTGATCCCGTCGTACCCACCCGCTTTCGACCAGGTGAACGGGAGCAGGAGGAAGAAGATTCCGATCGTCTTGATGACGAACTGAACAACGTCGGTCAGCGTGATCGACCACATGCCCCCCATCGCGGAGTACGCGACGACGATCAATCCACCGAGGACTACGGAGAGCGTCCGGTCGAAACCGAAGAGCACGTTGAAGATAGTGGCGTAGGCGATGGTGGACGTGACGGTGAGCATCAACGTGTAGGCCATCATCACGATGCCGGACGCGCCGGTTGCGTCGATTCCGTAGCGCAACTTCAGCATTCCCGAAACCGTGTACACCTTCAGACGCTGAATCCGGGAGGCGAACAACAAACTCAGCAGGAGCACACCAGCGGCGATGGAGACAACCAACCACATACCGGAGATTCCGTATTTGTAGCCGAGGCCGACACCGCCGACCGTCGACGCTCCGCCGATGACGACGGCGGCCATCGTGCTCGTGTAGAGAACTCCACCGAGCCTTCGACCGGCGACGAGGTACTCACTGGAGTTGCTCGCGCGGCGTTTGCCCCACCAACCGAAAGCCAGCATTGCGGCCAGGTAGGTCAGGATTATGGCTATGTCCATGGTGACGATTCCTTCGTGAAGTACCAGCAGGTCCGAGAGCAGACGCCGGTCTCGTCAGACCGCCTGAGGAAACCGTAGAAGACGATTGACGTGAAATAAATCACTTGATACAAATAATCACTTCAGAAATTTCTGATGTATCTGTTCTCGACTCTGCCGAGGTACCCGATGCGCAGCACACTTCCCGATCTGAAACTGCTTCGGATCTTCACCTCCGTGGTGCGCCATCAGGGCTTCGCGCCGGCACAGCAGGATCTAGGACTGTCCGCCTCGGCGATCAGCACCTACATGAGCCAACTCGAACGCCAACTCGGCATCGTCCTGTGCCACCGCGGTCGCAGTGGGTTCAGCCTGACCAGCAAGGGCGAGCTCTACCACCAGGAATGCGTCCGCATCCTCGGCGAGCTGGAGGGGTTCGAGCGGTATGCCACCGCACTCCAAGGCGAACTTCGGGGAACGATGACCGTCGGGGTACTGGATTCGACTGTCACGGATTCGACGCTCCCGCTCGCCGACGTCATCGGTGAATTCAGCCGAACACACCCCGGTGTCTATCTCGACCTCAAAATCCAAACTCCGCACGAGCTTCAGGTAGGCGTTCTCGACGACCGCATCGACGTGGCGATCGGAGCGTTCGCCTCGCCCATGAACGGCCTGACAGCGCAGGCTCTACACCGCGAGCAGCACTGGCTCTACTGCAGCGACAAACATCCGCTCTTCTCGAGCAAGCGGGTGCACCCGGACGTCATCACCCGTCAACGAATGGTCACCAGGGGTTATTGGAGCGAAGCCGAGTTGGCTCGCCAAGGATTCACCGAGAGATCGGCCACCGTCGAGAACATGGAGGCGCAACTCATTCTGATCCTCTCGGGCGGATACATCGGATATTTGCCCGAGCACTACGCCGGATACTGGGTCGACCAGCAACGATTGCGCCCACTCTTGCCCGCCTCCTTCGGATATCAGGCACCGTTCTCCCTGATCTATCGCCGCGGACGGGCACGCGAACCACTGGTCCTCGCTTTCCGTGAATTGGTCAGAACCAGCGTCGAGGATCAGTAGCGCAGCCACCTCCGATAGTCCTGACAACTCGCTTTCTGCACGTCGCCCACCGTTCGACTTGCGCGGCGTGGGAGGATAGACATATCGAGATCGGGACTTCGATGTGAGGGCCCGGATCGAGTTTGTAGGGAGTATCGGTATGGCACAGGGCATCGTGAAGTGGTTCAACGGCGAAAAGGGCTTTGGTTTCATCGCTCCCGACGACGGAACACCGGACGTGTTCGTTCATTACTCTGAAATCTCGGGCAACGGCTACAAGTCGCTCGACGAGAACCAGCGTGTGGAGTTCGAGGTTGGCCAGGGCCAGAAGGGTCCTCAGGCCACCAATGTGCGCGCTGTCTGATCAGTGACACAAGAAGAGGGCCGCACCCGCAAGGGTGCGGCCCTCTTCTGCATCGGATTCACCTCTGAATCACTGATCCTGAATGACAGCCAACGCTCCAACGATGTTCGACTCCGCCACCGACTTCGAGATTCCGAGATCAGCCAGAACACCTGATCCGTCTTCGAGTTCGAGCAGTGCGAGCAGGATGTGCTCGGTTCCGATGTAGTTGTGGCCCAGGCGAAGAGCCTCACGGAACGTCAGTTCCAGGACCTTGCGCGCACGAGCGTCGTACGGAATGAGTTCTGGTAGTTCGGAAGTCGGAGCCGGTAGTACACCGGCCACTGCAGCTCGGACGGATCCGAGCTCCACCCCCTGCGCCACTATCGCCTTCGCAGCCAACCCGGCAGGCTCCTCGACGAGCCCCAGGAGCAGGTGCTCCGGCCGGATCTCTGCGTTACCGGCGGCGCGGGCTTCGTTCTGCGAGGCCATGACGACGTTCTTCGCCCGGGGAGTGAACCGGTTGAACCCTTCGTTCGGATCCATCGGCTTCTGATCACTCGGCGCCTTGGGAACAAAACGCTTCTGCGCAGCCTGCTTCGAGACACCCATGCTCGCGCCGATCTCCGTCCACGACGCTCCCGACCTACGCGCCTGGTCGACGAAGTGGCCGATCAGGTGATCTGCAACTTCACCGAGATGATCAGCGGCAATCACGGCGTCGGAAAGTTGGTCGAGCGCGTCGGTGTGCACCTTCTTGATCGCGTCGATGAGGTCGTCGAGTCGAACCTTGTTGGTCATTTCCACTGGTTTACTCATGCGTCAACCATAGGTTGACGCAATCGAAAACGTCAACCCTAGGTTGACGATCGTTTTCGCCGCCCAGTGCTCAGCCGGAAAAGAATTCACGCAGAGCCGGGACAATAGCGTCGTCGGCGACGCCGTGGCCCTGACCGGGGATCTCCAAAGTCTTTGTCCCCGAGACTTGTGCGGTAATTCGCATTGCCGAAGCAGGCGCCCATTGACCACTGTCACCGCCGTACATGACCAACGTGGGGACGGTAATCGAGGCCAGCCAATCGAGCGACTCGCAGCCGTGATCACACACCGCGACGTCGTAAGGCAAGGTGTGCGCGATGGCGCACATGTCGGGCCAATCGGCACTCCGCTTGATCTCGTCGACCATCTCCGGAGACGCGCCGGTCAGATCCAGAAAACGCGTCACAGCACCTTCCCTGTCGCCGCCCGCAATCAATCGCTCCAGGTCACTTTGGGCAGTCTCGTCACGCTGGTCGTCGTCCATGTACGGCGCCTCGTAGACGGCGAGCTTACGCATCGGAACGGCCTGCGCAGCGGCCTCCAAAGCCAGCGCGGCACCCGACGACAATCCGTAAACGAGCGGTGTTTCACCGGTGGCAGCGACGACCGCCCGCAAGTCCTCCACCTCGGCGTCGATCGAGAACGCGCGACTGTCACCGCTGTCCCCGCGTCCGCGCCTGTCGTACGAATACACCGTGAAGTCCGCCGCCAACTCTGCAGCCAGGGAATCGAACCATCCGCGGTCGCAGAACGCTCCGGCGACCAGGACCACTGCTGGTCCGGCACCGGAGCGTTCGTATGCGATGGTCGTACCGTCGCGGGATTGCACTACCGCAGGGGATTGCTCTGTTTGCACGTCGATCTCCTCAGGTCTGGTCAATGCCTACCTGATTAGACCGCCCGCGCTACCGAAACTCATCGGTCCGGTCGGCAGAGGCTTCAGCTGATCTTGTTGTACAGGGCATCCCAACCCTGTGCCACGTACGAAATCGTGTAGATCGAACCGTAGAACGTAGAGCCACCCAGACTGGTGACGTTGCCCGCCTGCACTGCCGGGAGTCGCTGCCACAGCTTGCTCGCCACCAATGCCTGGTACGCGGCACTGTCCTCGTTCTCGGTGATCATGAAGCCGTCGACGCCGGCCAGCACGTCGAGGCCTTCGAGGCTGACGCCGCCCTCGGGATCGAGCCCCTCCGAGGTGGCGGTTTTGCCACCGATGTCGCCGAGCGTCATGTCGCTGGGCTTGTCGCCCTTCTCGGAGGTACGGATGCTCGTGACGTACAGCGTGTTCGTGTCCGGCATGAACGAGACACTGGCGACGGTCTTGGACGCAATCTTCTCGGCATGACGACTGCGGATGTCGGAAATCAGATTGTCGTAGTCGAGCGTCAATCGATCGAGTGTGGCCGTTCGACCGAGCCAGCCCGACAACCGCGAGAGGTTTGTGCGCCAGTCGTCGGTGAACTCTGTCGTCAGAACCGGTGCGATGGTGGACATCTCGGCCACCGGCCACCACTCGCTCTCGTAGTTCAGGCACACGATCAGGTCGGGCTCGAGCGCCAAGATCTGCTCGCGGTTGGGGATCTCCGACAGGAACGGTACCGACGAATCGATAGGCACCCACGGTGTCGCCTGGGCGTACGCGTAGCCGACGAGCGGAAGTTCCAGCGCTACAGCAGGTTCCAGATCGAGCCGCGAGTCGATCGCGACAACCCTCTTCGGATTGACAGGAATGTCGTACGTTCCGAGAGGTGTCGTCACAGAACGCATTTCGGTTTCACCCGAACTGCTCCCGCTGTCACCGCAGGCCGCCAGGAACGCGCCCAGCCCGGCGATTCCGGCACCGAAGCAGAACTGCCGACGTGTGAGGTCCGAAACGAGGCGGTTGTCGGAGTAGCCCTCGGGAAGCAAGAGCGTGGATTGAGCGGGCATGCGTGTCGAACCTCCAAAAGAAATGAATCATCCACTGTTGCGAGCGGATAAGGATGCCCTAACAGCGTACGCAGGGAGGGTCGTCGCGATCGGCCCAGAAATAGTCGAATCAGGCCAATTCGCACCCCTTACTTGTCGAGTTTGCGCATCTCGACGAAGTAGACCGCACTGAACGCGAGGTAGGTGCCGACGATTCCGAGGACCGAGATGATCAGGACGAGAGCGAGAAACATAGCCATGATGGTCTCCACTGACACGGGTTGTTCACGATGTCGATCGAGAGAAAATGGCTTCGAACTGCGGCGCTGCGACTCGAAGCGGGGCCGAAACTTTCGGTTACACACACCACGCTAGCCCCAGGCGTCTCGAGTTTTGATGAACTCGAGGTGAACTCTCCTACGGCTACGTCACACTTTTCTGTCGGACGGTCAGTTCGGTCCGAGCACCTGTCCGGACCATTCGACCAAAGGCGTCAGTGCGCGCCACGCTGTGCGAACTTCCTTCAATGTCCTGGCGCTGTCCAGCCACGACGGGCTTGGGTAACTACGACCAGCAGTCAGCGACTTGTGACGCAGCAATTCGATCCGCGGGTGATCGACCGTGTATCCGCGAGGCGCCGTCTTGAGCTTGTCGCCGCCGATCGTGAATCCGGCCTTCTCGACGGAGGCCAGGATCTTCTCGAGCTCCGGCCCTCGAACGTCGTCGTCGACAGCCGCACGATAACGCGCGATGGTCTCCGAACTGCTGGCGTAGAAACCACCGGCCACCATCAACCCTGCCGCGTCGATCTGCACGTAGTAGCCACAGCTCTCGGCGAGACCGACGAACGCTCCCTGGTGCGTCTTGTACGGGATCTTGTCCTTCGAGAATCGAACGTCACGATACGGCCGAAAGAGCTTGGCCGTGCCGAATTCGTCCTCCAACGCCGCGGTCAACGACGCCATCGGACGACGAACCACTTCGTCGTACGTCTCCTTGTGCGCTGCCCACCAGGTCTTGCTGTTGTCGGCTTCCAGGTCTTCGTAGAAATCGAGTGCAGCAACGGGTATGCCAGTGAACGCAGCCATGACGTAAGCCTAGCTGCCTGTTCGGCTTTGGACCGTCTGCGCTGCACCGATGCCCGGATCGGCCCGAATCCGTAGACTGCATGGAGATGATTTCCGAAATACAAGCATGGGAACTGACCGATACCAACCGAGACTGGTTGATTCACCGACCCGTCGAGATCGCGATCTACGTGGCACTCGCAGTCGTTCTGCGCTTCGCACTGCACCGCGGGATCGATCGAATGTCGAAGCCTCGCAAGTCTCCGAACGCCAAGGTGAACGAGCGCAGATCGCAGCGAGCCCGGACCATCGGTTCGGTACTCAAATCGACGGTGTCCATCGTCATCCTGGTCTGGTGTGTGCTGCAGATTCTCGGCATCCTCGGGATCAACGTCGCGCCGTTCATCGCATCCGCAGGAGTCATCGGCCTTGCCATCGGTTTCGGTGCACAAAACCTGGTGCGTGACTTCCTCTCCGGCATCTTCATGTTGCTCGAGGATCAGTACGGTGTCGGCGACGTCGTTGATCTCGGCGACGCGGTCGGCACCGTCGAAACAGTGGGCCTGCGCGTCACCACGATTCGAGATGTCAACGGCACCTTGTGGTACTGCCGCAACGGCGAAATCCTGCGAGTGGGCAACATGAGTCAGGGTTACGCCACTGCAGTTCTCGATCTCCCGATCGCCCACAATGCGAACGTGCACAAAGCGTGTGAGGTGGCGACGCGAGCTGTCCTCGAGGCGGCGGAGTCCGAACCGATCAGGGCGGACATGATCGACAAGCCGGAGATGCTGGGAGTCAATTCGGTTACTGCCGAGGCGATTACCATTCGAGTGACGGCGCAGGTCAAGCCTGGGCGCCAATGGGCAGTCCAGCGCGCATTTGCGCGCTCGGCGCTGACTGCGTTCGAAGAGCAGGGAATCGAGGCACCGTACCTGCCTGTTCTGCGATGACGGTTGAGACGGAAGCGTCTGCCCTTTCCATCAAGTACGCGAGCCCCCGGCGCGGTCGATACCGCCGGGGGCTCGCTGGTGCCTGAAGCACGATTCAGACGGTGGAGGTCGAGACCTCCCGATCTGCCGAGCTGTTGCCAAACACCCGGTGCAGGAACATCGTCAGAGCAATTGCTACGACGATGCCGATCAGCGGCGGGATTCCCACCTCGAACTCACCGGAAAGCCAAGCGAGGAACGCTGCGACGGCATAGACGGCCAGGTTTCGCCAGTGGACCGGCTGCGGGGTGTACCCCTCGGGTATGCCTCGCCGCCACCGGCACAGGAAGTCAGCGATGATCACGCCGCCCAACGGCGGGATGAAAGTTCCGAGCAGGCTCAGGTAGTCGACCAGATGGTTGTGCACACCGGTCAGAGCGAGCGCCGTGCCGATCACACATCCACCGATGACGAACGGGGTCTTGCGGGGCTTTCTGAACAGCTCGGCACCGGCCACTCCGAATGCGTATGCGGTGTCTGCGTTGCTCTTCCAGAGGTTTCCGAACAGCAAGACCAGACCCCAGCCGACAAGCCCGAGGTTGTAGAGGATCAACACGAAGTCACCCTCGTGGAACGTGATGGCTCCGATGGCGCCGAACAGGATCATCAATCCGTTTCCGAGGAGGAACCCGATAACGCAGGCCCACACCGCTTGTGATCCGGAACGGGCAAACCTGGTCCAGTTGGGCGCTTGCGTTCCCGCCGATACGAACGTGCCGACGACAGTGGTGATTGCGAGCGCGATCGTCATGGTCGTCTGCGGTTGAACCGAGACCAGGCCGGAGAATCCACCGACCTCTTCGAGGGACCTGAACACGACCCAGCAGGCCAACGCCAGGATCAAGGGCGTCGAGACGAGCGAGACCCAATACATTCCGCGGTAGCCGTAGCAGGCGGTGACGCACATCAAGATGCTCGCCGCGATCATCACCGACGCCCTGGCGAGGTAGGAATCCCAGCCCAGCGCCTGGGCGGTGAGATCGCCGATCGTGCCGATGATGACGCCGTACCAGCCGATCTGAGTACCGCCCAGCAGGATCGAAGCGAGCTTGGACCCGCGAGTGCCGAAACTGTAACGCGCCATCACAACTGTGGTCAGTCCGGTTCGAGCTCCGACGAACCCCATCATGGCGACGTAAACCCCCAAGATGGCGGATCCGGCGGCGATCACCACCATCAGTTTCCAGAACGAGAACGCGGTACCGAGCGCTGCTCCGGCCAACATCGTCGGCGTGAAGATGGTGAACCCCAACAACACCACCGCGAGCGAGAAGAACGGCTTTCGTGCATGAAGCGGTACCGGAGTGACGGGATAGTCTGGATCGACCGGGGGGCCTGCGCTCTCCGAATCGCCTGCGACCGTGGCAGGTTCGACGGCGCTGCTCATACAACTTCGCCGATGTCTTCGAGCCACAGGCTCGGGCGCTCGGCCAGCATGCGGTCCATCAGTGCCACACACTCCGCGTCGTCGACGACGTCGACCTGAATTCCGCTGCTGCGCAACCATTCCTCCGATGCCTCGAAGGAACGATTTTCGCCGACCACGATTCGAGGGATCTCGTACAGGCGAGCCGTTCCGGCGCACATGAAGCACGGCGACAAAGTCGTGTAGAGGACACACTCGCGATACACCGAGGCCGGCAGTCGTCCGGCGCGCTCGATGCAGTCGGTCTCTCCATGACGGATGGCGCTGTTCATCTGGACCCGACGGTTACGTCCGACTGCGAGAACCTCGCCCCGGTGAATCAGCGCCGCGCCGATCGGCACGCCGCCCTCCTCCCAACCGATCTTCGCCTGTTCGATCGCAAGTCCGAGAAAATACTCATCGGTGTGTGCCGGATGATTCATGTGCGCTCCTGGAGTCTGACCAAAATCGTCGATTGTGGCTCGTGTCACAATCCGACCACGGTGGTAACAGCCCGACAAGGGACAACCTGTCAGTTCGGCAGAACTAGCTCTATGACGAAGTGCCCCCTCGGCGGACGATATAGAAATGCTCCCGACTCTGCGACAAGTTCTTGCGATGCCCTCGTTCAAGGCCGCCGCAATCGAGGTGCTCGCGGGCGACGTCGATACCGCGGTGGTCCGCTGGGTCCATTCGTCCGAGGTGTACGAGATGGGTGGGCTGCTGTCCGGAGGTGAGGTCCTTCTGACCACGGGCCTCGGTCTGCACGGGCGATCTCCCGAGCAGCTCACCGCCTACATCGACCAATTGGCGGACGCGGGATGCGTCGCACTCGCGATGGAAGTCGGGCGCTCGTTCCTCACGGCCCCTCCCGAACTCGTCGAAGCTTCGCGCCGACGGGGACTCGCGTTCTTGGCCCTGCACGCAGTAGTGCCCTTCGAGCGGATGGTCGAAGACTTTCACGACCTCATGCTCCGCCGCACTCTCGGTTCGGCGCAAGCGGGCGAGCCTGTCTGGCAAGAACTTCTGAGTCTCGTGGTTGCAGGCCAGGGCATGACTGCGCTGCTCGACAAAGTGTCACGACTCGCGGGGTGCGGCGTCGATCTGCTCGACGCGGATGGCAGAACCGTCGAGCGCAGCACAACCGGCGCAGAGCGATCCGAGACCGAACGCACTATCCACGACGTACGCGGCCCGACGAACTCACTCGGTCGACTTGTCCTGTGCGGGCCGGCAACCACACGCCGAACCGCCGTCGCAAACTGCGCCGCCGTCGCGGTAGCTCTGGAACTCGGCCGTCACGGCGATCTCGGCCCAAGACAGTCACTCGCCCAATCGGTGATCACCGACGTGGTGGGCGGTGTGCTCACATCGCACGGCGACTTGTCCGAGCGACTGACAGCGGCAGGGTGGACGCCGTTGTCGGAGGGGCACCATGTCCTCGTCGCCGCTGTCGACGTCGATCGGCAAACGCCGGTTCGAGAGCTCGCTGACCAAGTACGCGACGCCGTGCGGGCCGTATTCGGCTCCTGTGTCGTCGGGACTGCGGCCAATCACGTCGTCGTGCTTGCGCACGGGTGGGCGTCCGCATCCCCCGCTCGAGTGCGGACTGAGTTCACCGAAGCCGACGAACTGCTACGCCGCGGGCCGGGCGGTTCCGCGGTACGCACGCTCGGAGTGGCGACGCCGGTCGCGGACCTGTCGGGCGTCGGGGCGGCGGTCGCGCAAGCTCGCGAAGTCGTCCAGATCGCGCGGCGCTTCGGCACCCGGACCGGAGTGATCCTCGCGAGGGACGTCGGCGTCCAGCGACTGCTCGCCGCCGGAACGACTCCCGCTTCGCTGTCCATGTTCGTAACCGAGCAACTCGGCTCGCTGATCGCATACGACACAGCACATTCCGCCGATCTCGTCCGAACGCTCGACGCGTACCTCGCACATCGGGGCGGCAAGGCGAGAACCGCGGATTTCCTCGGCATTCGGCGTCAGTCGCTTTATGCACGGCTCACGCGTATCGAGAAGCTGATGGGTGTTTCCCTCGACGATCCAGCACAGGTGGTCTGCCTCGGGCTTGCGCTGACCGCATGGCGCATGCGCACCGGCCTTGATCCACAAGCAGCGTTCGAGCGTCTCCCCGGGTGAGCGACAACCTCTGCGATGATGAACGAATGACCGGAGCAGCGGAGTTGATGATCGAGATCCCTGCCGGCGAGGTGCACCTTCGGGACGACCGCAAAGGTACTGCGTGGACCTCGAAAGTCGAATCCTTCCGCCTCGCACGCCATCTCACCACCAGGGCGCTGCTTCACGGAGATTCGTCGGACGATTCGAGCAAACCAGCGGTCAACCTTTCATGGAAGGACGCCATCGCAACCTGCAACGCACTTTCGGTCGCGGACGGTCTGACACCCGCATATCGAGACGTCGACACCGATTCTCCGCAGTGGGACCGGGGCGCAACTGGCTACCGGCTCGCCACCGAGGCCGAGTGGCAGTACGCATGCAAGGCCGGCACCTCCGGCTACCGCTACGGCGAGATCGACGAGATTGCTTGGTACAGCGACAATTCAGAGGGTAGGGCTCGTCCCGTCGGAACGAAGGCACCCAACAACTGGGGCCTGTACGACATGATCGGCAATGTCTGGGAATGGTGCTGGGATCTCTACGACCCCGAGGTCTACGGCACGTACCGGATCTTTCGCGGCGGCAGTTGGGCCGAAAGCGAGCGCGGTTGCGGCGCTACCGTAAGGAGGCGAAGCCATCCGACGTTTGCAATCGACGACCTGGGATTTCGCCTAGCTCAAACGATCTGAGGGCAGACGGCTGAGGACTTCGAGCACAGCCTCGATCTCTTCTCGACTGCGAAGCCGAACTATCGGCAACGACGGCACATCGACAAGGACCGTGGCCATACGCCCGACGTTGCGTCCGTCGCTTCGCCAGGCCCAGCGCACCACATGATCCGGATCGAACAGAATGGTGTGCAGTGGCGGCTCCATGTTGCGATTCCACAACACCTCTCGATGCAATCGCCGACGCACGGTTCGTGTGATCACCTGGCGCATCACCGTCCGCCGAGGCAGATCCAACCACAGCATCAGGTCCGCACGCTCGGCCAGAAGCTCACGCACCGCACCGTACTGCCACTCGGTCACCCAGGCCGGCTCGCTGGAAAAGCGTCGTACTTCGGTTTCGAAACTGTCGAGCGGAATCCAGTCGGGCCCGTGGAACAGCGAGTCCAGCTCAGTGTGTTCGATCTCGAGAAGCCGCCCGATTCGACCGGCGAGAGTCGTCTTTCCGGCACCGGAAGTCCCCGCGACAAGGATCTTCTGCGGACGAATCGTCAGCGCGGCGGGGTCTACGAAAGGCACCGATACACCCTAGGGGCCTTACACTTCGCAGTCCACCCATTCGATGTAACCGGTGCCGTTGATCGACGCACCGTCGAAGCTTCCCCGGTAGGTGTACGCGCCGACGTATCCCTTGCCGTGACCGTAGCGCCACTCCGAGTCGATCTCGGCCTCGAACTCCACGACCGTCCTGCCGTGATCGCGTACCTGCCAACGCAGTACGCGCGGCACACGCATCTCGCGACCCTGTGGGTCGACGTGCAATGCGTCGGCGTACTCGAGCACGTCGAACTCGACGTCGTCGAAGACCTTCGCACTACCGTCGACAGTCCGAATGTAGGCGAGCTTGCACGCCGTAACCCCTGACGCTCGAACATCGTTGAGCAACAACTGATGCCGGTCGTCCAGTTGAACGATCTGGTAGGTGAAAAAGTCGGCCGGGAGCTTCCACGACTCGGGAAGCGCGCGGCGAGTCAACGATTGCGGTGTCATGCACCGCGCGTACTCGACGGTGCACGGAGCCGAAATACTCATCGGTCCATCCGGACTCGCAATTGTTCCGGAGCACTCTGCCAGCAGACTGACGTGGTCGTAGACGGGATTACGCACGAACCACGACGCTTGGTCCGTTGCCACGATCTCGAGATCGACGTCGAATGAGTCGTATCGCCCGGTGACACGGAAGTTCGGATAGCTGTTCTCGATGATCAGGTTGTCACCGAAGGCGATTCGCGAACCATCTTCTTCGAATGCACACTCATCGGCAGCGTCGTACGCCCGGTAGAAGTGATGGCCCGGCGCTGCGGTGGAACTCAGCACGGTTGCGGTGTTTCGCGCGTCTGGTGCAGCGAGATAGTCGTTGTCGAACACCACCGTCCCGGTTGCACCGATCAACGTCATGGTGTTGAGGTAACGGAGAGGCCCTGGCAGCCGGGGAACGAAGATCCCGTAGTGCGTCCACGCGAACTTCCGCGAAGCCAGGTGCGGACGCATCATGTCGGGCCGATCGAACGGGCGTACCGATTCCGCCATTCGCTTGTCGATCAGCGGTAGCGCGCCGTCCAGCAAGGCCCGAACCGCGGGTCGCCACAATCGGCGCGAGCGGGTGGCGGGAACAGGGTCGGAACGATCAACGGTTTGTCCGGTCACGCCCCTAAGTTAATGTAACCAGACGTAACAAACAAGTGTCGAATTTTCCTCGACGACCTCACACCCTGAACACCCGCGCCCTGCGCACGCGGCGAATAGCATGTGAGAATCCGCGTACCGGAACCGGTCGCAGAGAGGGCGCAACAATGCAGCACGAAGAGTCGTCGTTCACCGGAGTGGCCGGCACCAAGATCGTCTACGACGTGTGGACACCGGACCGCGAACCCACCGGGGTTCTCGTCCTGTGCCACGGACTCGGCGAACATGCGAGGCGCTACGACCACGTGGCTGCGCGACTCGGGGAACTCGGGCTCATCGTGTACGCACCCGACCATCGCGGGCACGGACGCTCTGGCGGCAAGCGCGTTCACCTCAAGGAATTCTCCGACTTCACCGACGACGTCCACACGTTGTTCTCGATCGTGACGGCGGCACATCCCGGCAAGGACAAGTTCCTGCTCGGGCACAGCATGGGCGGCGCGATCGCCCTTTCCTACGCCCTCGACCATCAGGCCGATCTCAAAGCCCTCGCCCTGTCCGGACCTGCGGTGATCATCGCAACCGGCACTCCGAAGATCGTGATGCAGCTGGGCAAGATCGTCGGCAAATACCTCCCGGACGTGCCCGTCGAGAACCTGGAAGCTGCTGCCGTATCGCGTGATCAGAAGGTCGTCGACAAGTACAACGCCGACCCGCTGGTTCACCACGGCAAGGTTCCCGCCGGCATCGCGCGCGGCATGATCACCGCCGCGGAAGGCTTCCCGGCGCGGCTGCCCTCGCTCACCATTCCCGTACTGCTTCAACACGGCTCGGACGACCGTTTGACGGACCCGGCCGGCAGCAAGCTCGTCGCAGATCTGGCCGGCTCTTCGGATGTCACCTTGAAGGTGTACGACGGCCTGTACCACGAGATCTTCAACGAGCCTGAGCAGGAAGAAGTTCTGAACGATCTGATCGAGTGGCTGCGTCCGCGGGTCACCGGAGCATAGTCATGTCTACGTGCGGGATCCTGCTGGCGGCCGGGGCCGGATCCCGCATGGGCAAACCCAAAGCGCTCGTCACAAACACCGAGGGTCAGTCTTGGCTCCACCACGGGGTGACGACACTGCAGTCCGCAGGCCTCTCACCGGTCATCGTGGTCCTCGGCGCGCAGGCAGAGGACGCCCTCGAACTACTGCCCACCACCGATGTCATTGTGGTGATATCGGATTGGCAACACGGAATGAGCGCGTCACTGCGCTGCGGACTCGAGGCCGCCATGCGAATCGACGACGCAGATGCGGCAGCGATCTCTCTGGTCGACGTCCCGGACCTCAACGCCGACACCGTGACGCGGATCGTGGGTCACAGCTCCCCATCACGAAACATACTGCGAAGAGCTGTCTTTCACGGAAGACCCGGCCATCCCGTCCTGATCGGACGCGACCACTGGCCGACGCTTGCAAAGTCACTCACCGGGGACGGCGGCGCCAGCACCTACCTACGCGAACACGGGGTCGAGTTGGTGGAGTGCAGCGACCTCAGCAGCGGCGTCGACGTCGACTATCCCGAAGCCTGATCGCACGTCACAATCCTCCCAGGTGGTGGGTGTCCGTATTCGGTGTAAAGATGGCCCGATGAAACGTACCGTCGCCGCCCTGCTCGACATCGAGATCGACGAGGCGACCAACCTGGAGTTCAAGATCGCGGTGACGCGCGCGCCGGGTGTCGAACTGCTGGAAACGATGTCGTTCGTCCATGACGGCAATCCGCTCGAACCCCGCGAGATCACCGCCGAACACGGTACCCGGATCCACCTACTCGACTGTGCCCCAGGCAAACTGATTGCCAGCTACGACGCAACCGTCATCGGCCGCGCAGAACCGTTGTCGGTCAGCGACTACGACGTGTCGAAATATCTGCGCCCCAGCCGGTATGCCGAGGCCGACAAGTTCTTCGGTTTTGTCGCCGGGCAATTCGATCTCGCCACTCCCCCGGCCGAACTCCTCCTCGAAGTCACTCGCTGGGTGAGTACACATTTGAGTTATGTTCCCGGCACCAGTCGCGGCACCGACAGTGCGGTAGACACCTTGCTCGCCGGCGCCGGAGTGTGCCGCGACTACTCGCACCTGACCATCTCACTGCTGCGCGCCGTGGGGATTCCCGCTCGACTGGTGGCCGTCTACGCGCCGGGCTGCGATCCGATGGATTTTCACGCCGTAGTCGAAGCCAATATCGACCACGTCTGGCGCGTGGTCGATGCAACGCAGTTGGCGCCGCGCAGCAATCTTGTGCGCATCTCGACCGGCCGAGATGCCGCAGACACAGCCTTCCTCGACAATCACGGCGGTTCGATCACGTTGCACGCCTCGGAAGTTCGCGCAGTCGTCGACGGCGTTCTCGACAACGACGACTACGCAACACTCACATCGATCGGCTGAAAAGCGTCAGGCGCTGATCTGGTTCTGCGAGGCCATCGTTCGCTCGAGGAACTTGATCGTGAGATCGACGATCGCCTTCCCCTCCCGAAGAGCTTTCCCGATCACCGGGAAAGCATGGATCTGCCCACTCCAGATGTGCGTTTCGACGGCTTGTCCTGCCTTGATCAAGTTTTCGGTCATGATCTCGACGTCCGGACGCATCAGTTCGTATTCGGCGGACACCAGGAACGACGGCGGAATCAGACTGGCGTCGGCGTTGATCGGCGACTGCGCACCAGGAATCTCGTCCGGACCCTCGAGCCACCGGTCCTTGAGCTTTTCCACCTGTGACATCGGTAGGTAGGCATCACGTTTCATGAAATCGGGATCATGGTCCTCGAGGTTCACGTTGAGAAGAGGGGAATATCCCACCACGGCAGCGGGCCGCGTGATTCCGCGCAGTGCGGCAATTTCGGCGACCTTCATGGCCAGGTATCCGCCCGCCGAGTCACCGGCAACCACAATCTTGTTCGGGTCTTCGGCTGTCTCGAGCAACGCGGTGTACGCGGCCATTGCGTCCTTGACGGAGGTGCCGATGGAACCTTCCGGCAGCTGGCGGTAGCGCACGGAGATCACCGGTACTCCGGCCTTCGCAGAGAGCAAACCGCACAGTGCCCGGTGCGTTGCCAGACCGCAGAAGACGAATCCCCCTCCATGGAAGTAGAGGATCGTGGCGCCGGCCAACTCGCCCTGCGCTTTGCGTGGATGCTGCACCTTCTCGCTGGGCACACCACCCAGCGTGAAAGGCTCGATATCGAGGTTCTTCGGCTTCGGCAGTTTGTCCGCCATCGCGTCGAGTCGCTCGAGTTGGTGGATACCACGTTCGGTGGTCGGCCAGAGGGTGAACATCGGCTTCACGAACGTCCTGGTCAGGCAGAAGATGACCCGCGCTCGCGGACTCACGTTCCAATGCCATACCGTCGAATCTCGCGTCCGCATAGCGTCCTCCCAGGTCAAGCCGTTTTGTGCATTCGAGTTACACATACTTGTCGGCTGCTGATGTGAACGATAACTGACGCTGCGTCAAAATGACACGACGGGTATGGATCAATTGCTCGAGCGTGTGCAAGTTCTGGTCGCGATCACGGCCGGGAGAGATATGCGCACAGTCCGCGGTGCCCTCCACGCATCATCGCTTCATGATTCCACTCGAACAGCGGCTTCGCGACCTTCGCGGCCAGACCAAGCGCTCCGGACACCGCTACCTGTTGCCGAAATTCGGCTGTGCAACCAGATCCAGCGGGGCGCACCGCCCAGCTACTCCACCCGGTCATTGCGCCGGTGAGACGCACTTTCAGAAAGCGGTCAACTGAGTCTTCCACCTCGCGTCGCCCGAAGACCAGCAGCGTCAGAGGGACAGCGCTGCGGATGGACATGGAGCCTGAATGCTCGTCGATCGTCCCGACTCGGCGTATCTGAGGCCACCACTGCGAATACCGTTCGGCATCCGCGAGAACCTCGTAGACGCGGTCAGCAGAGGCAGGAAGCGTCCAGACGCTGTGGAAGTCGAAGTCGGTCACGGCGTCCGAGCTAGCCGGTACGCACGGTGAGATCGCCGAACAACGAATACGCGACGACACGAATAACCGGTGCACCTGGGCCGGGATCCTGTCGACCCCCGTCGAATTCCCGATCTCCGAAAAGGTCGAAGCCACCCAACTCGACTGAAACACCCTCCGGAACCCGCAGCCTCGTGTCCCCGAAGATCGACACGATGGTGATCGTCGAGGAGGACGCTGTGATGGTTGCCGATCGCAGATCGAACTTGACGTCCCCGAACAACAGCAGAGCGAGTGTCTTTTTCGCCAAAGACCAACGGCCGGAGCGCTTCGTGTCACCGAAGACACCGACGATCGTTGCTTGCGGCGGCGACACCACAGCAGGTGGTGCCGCACTGAACGGCACGATCTGCTCGAGCTGCCCTCGATCTGCGGTGGGCGACCACACCACTGCCGCCTTGTCCGAGTACTCCTCGAGGGTCAAACGCCCCTCACCCACCGCGACTTCCAGACGCGCTTGGGCATCGACACGCAATTGATCGACGTCGTGGCCTTCTTCAGCAGCAGTCACCCAAGCACCGTAACCCGAACCTCGGGTGCTTACACGCCGGGCTTGCTCAGTATTCGAATGTCTCCACGCGTCGCAGGATCTCCTCCGCGATCTTGGCGGGACTCCCGCCCACGTCGACGACGATGGCCTGTTCGTCCGGGTCGACGGCCTCGAGTGTCGAGATCTGGGAGTCGAGCAGCGAGGCGGGCATGTAGTGATCGAGGCGAGCGGTCAATCGCTGGCCGATCTGATCCCGCGAACCGGCGAGGTGCACGAACACGACGTGCTCACCGCGAAGCACGTCGCGGTAGCTGCGCTTGAGTGCCGAACACGTGACGATGCCCGGCTGACCGGCGTCGGTATGGCTCTTGATCCAGACGGCGATCTTGTCGAGCCAGGGCCAGCGGTCTTCGTCGTTCAACGGATGCCCGGTCGCCATCTTGTCGATGTTCGCCTGCGGGTGGAGATCGTCGCCTTCTTGAAGGTCCCAACCCATCGCTCCGGCGAGCATGCCGCCGACCGTCGACTTTCCCGAACCCGAGACACCCATCAGGACGAGCACGGGATACTGCTTCTGCTGTGCCGCTTCGCTGTTCATGTGCTCGCCTACCTAGATGAATGCGCTCAACACGAGCACTCCGGCCAGGCCCGATACCGAGATGATGCATTCCATCACGGTCCAGGTCTTGAGGTTCTGTACCACGCTGACGCCCAGATACTCCTTCACCAACCAGAATCCGGCGTCGTTGACGTGCGAGAGGAAGAGCGAGCCCGCACCGATCGCCAAGACCATCAGCGAGACATGTGCGGACGAGAGGTCTGCCGCAACCGGAGCGAGGATGCCCGACGCCGTCACCGTTGCCACCGTTGCCGAACCCGTTGCGACGCGGATCAATACCGCTACCAGCCAGGCCAGGAACAGCACGGGGAGGCTGCTGCCCTTGATCGCGTCGGCGATCACTCCGGCGATACCGGTGTCGATCAGGACCTGCTTGAAACCACCACCGGCGCCGACGATCAACAAGATGCCTGCGATGGGAGGTAGGGAACTCTCGAGTGACTTCGAGATGGCCTTGCGGTCCATTCCGCCGCCGCGACCCAGCAGCACCATACCGACCAGAACCGCGAGACCCAAAGCCACAACGGGTGTTCCGAGGAAGTCGAGGACGGACTTGGGGAGTGCCTCGGAATCGGGTGCGATCACGTCTGCAAATGCTTTGCCCAGCATGAGAACAACCGGGAGGAGGATCGCTGCGAGAGTAGCCGCGAACGAGGGACGCTGCTTCTTCTCTTCCTCGCCTCGATCTTCGCCTGTGACAAAAAGATCCGGGACCTTCACGTCGACCCACCGTGCGGCGTACTTACTGAAGACCGGTCCGGCGAGAACAACAGTGGGGATCGCGACGAGGACACCGAGTGCGAGGGTGAGGCCGAGGTTTGCGTTCAAAGCAGAGACTGCAACCAGCGGCCCGGGGTGCGGGGGAACCAACCCGTGCATGGCCGAGAGGCCGGCGAGGGTGGGGATCGCGATGCGCATCAGGGACAAGCCGGAACGCCGCGCGACGAGGATGATGACCGGCATCAACAGGACGAGACCGATTTCGAAGAACATCGGCAGACCGATCACTGCGCCGACCAGAGCCATGGTCCACGGAAGCGCCTTGGTGCTGGAGCGGCCGACCAGCGTGTCGACCACTCGGTCGGCACCGCCGGAATCGGCGAGGAGTTTGCCGAACATCGCGCCGAAACCGATCAGGATTCCGACGCTTCCCATGGTCGACCCGAAGCCGGTGGCGAACGCCGCGACCGACTCGGCCGATCCGAGGCCGGCCGCCAGACCGACACCAACCGCACCGATGGACAGTGCGAGGAAGGGGTGCAGGTCGAGCCAGGTGATCAGCGCGATGATAACCGCGACGCCGGCGACTGCAGCGATGATCAATCGTGCGTCGCTACCAGCGGGGACGACCTCGGCCGCCAGCAATGCTGTGGTGTTCATAGGGACTCCCAGTCCGATGAGTGATTGAGGTCACTGTTCCTTAATTAACCTACAATTTCAAGAGCAGACACTAATTTGTAGTATTTATTCGGCTTCCACCGGGCTTACTCCATACGCATGGGACGATCTACGTATGCCTTCTGTCCCGTTTCAGCAGTTACACGACTCGATGCTGGAACAGCTCGGCCAAGACATAGTCGGTGGTGTGCTCGCTCCGGGTACCACGATCTCCGCCGACGAGGTGGCAACGCGCTACGACGTGTCGCGAACCGTCATCCGCGAAGTTGTCCGCGTTCTCGAATCCCTCGGACTTGCCTCGGTTCGTCGACGCGTCGGAATCACCATCCTGGGCTCCGAACACTGGAACTCGCTCGACCCCAATGTCATCCGCTGGCAACTGGCCGGTCCTGATCGGTTCGAGCAGCTGTCTATCCTCAGCGAACTCCGTTCCGGCATCGAACCTCTGGCTGCGCGACTCGCCGCAACTCGCGCCACACCTGAGCAGTGCGGCGCTCTCACTGCAGCCGTCATCGGCATGTCAGCTACCTCTCGCGCTGCCGATACCGGCGCCTATCTCGGCCATGACTCCGACTTCCACCGCACCCTGCTCGCCGCCTCCGGTAACCCGATGCTGCGGGCGATGTCGCAGATCGTCGTCGAGATACTCGAAGGCCGCACCCGCCACTCGTTGATGCCCCACGAGGCCGACCCCGAAGCGATTCACCTGCACGGAGTGGTCGCATCGGCCATTCAGGCCGGAGACGCCGACGCCGCGGAAGCCGCCATGCGCTCGATCGTCGCGGAATCCGCAGAAGCGGTCGAAACAATGCGCGAAAGCCCCGAACCGCCGCCTCATCTGTAAGTCGAGCCACAGACTCGGCGGAATTGGCCCGCAACTGCTCCGCAAGTGGAACGCTTGGCGCCATGACAGCACTCGCTACCCAGAACAGCGCACTCTGATGGCCCGCCCGGTACGCGTCGTCGTCCTCGGTGCCGGATCGTGGGGAACCACGGTGGCCGGCCTCGCTGCCCGCAACACCCCGACCCTGTTGTGGGCACGCAATTCCGAAGCAGCCGACGAGATCAATTCGCAACGGACCAACTCCAAATACCTTGGTGAGCGCAAACTTCCCAAGGGGCTCAAGGCAACCTCGGATCTGGTCGAAGCCGCCCGCGAAGCGGACGTACTCGTATGCGGGGTGCCTTCGCACGCCGTTCGCTCCACCCTCGCCGAGATCGCCAACGAGGTTCGGGCGTGGGTCCCGGTGTTGTCACTGTCCAAGGGTCTCGAGCCCGGCACCCGGCAGCGCCCCACCGAAGTGATCGCCGAGTGCCTGCCCGGCCATCCCGTCGGACTGCTCGCGGGCCCCAACATCGCCAAGGAGATCGTCGACGGCATGGCCGCGGCATCGGTCGTGGCCACCCAGGACGATCGCGTCGCCGCCGCGCTGCAACCCCTGTTCGCATCGTCGGTCTTCCGCGTCTACCGCAACACCGACGTACTCGGCTGTGAACTCGGCGGCATCCTCAAGAACATCGTTGCCATCGCCTCGGGCATGGCCGACGGTCTGGGAGTCGGTGACAACACTCGTGCGATGGTGCTCGCACGCGGTCTCGCCGAGATGACCCGACTCGGTGAGGCGATGGGCGCCAACCCGCGCACTTTTGCCGGCTTGACGGGCGTCGGCGATCTGATTGCCACCTGCATGGCTCCGACTTCTCGCAATCGTCGCGTCGGCGAAGCTCTGGCGCAGGGATTGACCGTCGAGGAGGCGGTCGCCAAGCTCGGTCAGGTCGCCGAGGGCGTCAAGACCGCCCCCACTGTCATGGATCTGGCCCGTGAATACGGCGTCGACATGCCGATTGCCGCGGAGGTCGAGGCCGTCATCGGTGGTCGCCAAAGTGCCAGCGACGCATATCGCGGACTTCAGAAGGTTGCCCCGGGCGGCGAGCACGAGGTGGCGTGAGGAAGATCTACAGGTATCTAGCGATTTGGCTAGATACCTGTAGATCGCCCGAGATCACGGAATTGGCGCGTCGACGAAGATGTCGATCGCCAACGGTGACCGACCGCCGTACTGCGAGAAATCCGAGATCCCCGCCTCGCGCAAGATCTCGACGTCGAGCACTGTACGACCGGTATCCGTGCCGGCGGGACGCCCGAGAATCTCGACAGCCGCATCGGCCATGATCTCGGGTGAACGCGAGTGCTCGATACTGTCGTCTCCCCCGAGCAGGTTTCCGACAGCGGCCGTGGCGATCATGGTCTCCGGCCACAGGCAATTACTCGAAATCGGTGCACCTGAATACTCTGCGGCGATGCCCAAGGCCGCCAATGTCATTCCGTATTTGGCCAACATGTAGCCCGGATGAGCACCCAACCAGTGCGGCGAAAAGTTGAGCGGCGGCGACAGCGTCAATACGTGCGCATTGGCCGAAACCCGAAGGTACGGAAGGCACGCGCGGGTGAGCGCGAAGGTGCCACGGACGTTGACCTGCTGCATCAGATCGAATCGCTTCATCGCGAGATCTTCGGTTTTCGAGATGTCGAGGACGCTCGCGTTGTTGACCACGATGTCGATGCCACCGAAGTGCTCTACCGCTGCAGCCACGGCCCGCGCGATGTCGTCGTCGTTCCTCACGTCGCCGACGACCGGAACGGCATGACCCTCGAGCTCGTTCAACTCGTCCACAGCCGTGTGGATAGTTCCAGGCAGCCTGGGATCCGGCGTATCGGTCTTGGCGAGCAACACGATGTTTCCGCCGCGGCGCGCTATCGCACGGGCGATGGCAAGTCCGATGCCACGGCTTCCCCCGGACATGATCGCGGTTCGTCCGCGGAAGTTCTTGTCGTCCAAAACGAATCCTTGTCATCGTCGACGGTCTTCGTCGTTGCGGGTGTGGCCGCGGGAAGTCCCGGCACGACCACTCGTCGACTTCCACGATATGAGCGCCTTCATGCGATGACTACGTCCGCAGAGCATCAACAATCGTTGGTCCGTTGTCCTGACGGGACAACGGATCAATCCGGTCAGCCACCCACCGGGCGCAGAATCCACCATCCGCCGAGCACGAGCACCGCGACGTTCACGAGCAGGAACAACCCGACCCAGACGATCGCGGGTATCGGTGAGAGCCTGGCCAATTGGTCGGCGTCCGAGTCCGGTGCCCCGCCTCGTCGCATTCGCTGCCGTTGAAGTTCCACGACCGGGCGTGGTCCGGCAAAGAGGAGGAAGAGCGTCAGGAAGTACGCTGCGGCCACTTGCTGCTCCTGGGTCCCCCACCAGACGAGCCCGAACAACACGGCTCCCACGACTGCCAGTGAGAAGACTCCGTAGAGGTTTCGGATCAGGACCATCATCACCGCGATGACGAATACGCCGATCCACAGCACCGAGACCGCACGCTGCGCGCCCAACAACCCGGCCGCGCCGAGTCCGAGAATCGACGGTCCGACGTACCCCGCGAACGTCATCAGAATGACGCCGAAGCCGGTCGGTTTGCCCGACGAAATCGCGACCCCCGACGTATCCGAATGCAGGCGAAGACCTTTCAACCGTCGACCGACCAGGACGGCGACGATCAGATGAGCGCCCTCGTGTGCGATGGTGACGACGTTGCGGGCGATCCGCCACAGGTGTGGTTCGAGAACGATGATCACGGCGATCAACGCGGCCAGTTGAACCACCCAGGCCGGCGGATTGGGACTGAGCGCCGCCACCCGATCCCACGCGGTTTCGAGCGCGTTCACTCCGCTTGTCCGCGCAGGTATCGGCCGAAGTGCGGGACCGTGAATCCGATGGATCCACGTTCTGCCGAATAGATCAGCCCCTTCTTGATCAGTCCATCGCGTGCCGGCGACAGGGAAGCCGGTTTGCGCCCCAACTCGACGGCGATCTTCGCGGTTGCGACGGGCCCGTCGTCACCGGCGAGATCGGCCATGGCGCGCATGTACTCACGCTCCGCGGGCGTTGCTCGCTCGTATCGCGATCCGAAGAAACCGACAGCGAGTTCTTCCTCAGCCGTCGGCGCGCCGACGCGCACGTCTTCTGCCGTGATCGGACTCGACGCCGCCACATCCCACGTGGCCTTTCCGTAGGCCTGAACGAAGTACGGGTACCCGTCAGCCGCTTCGTAGAGAGCGTCGAGCGCGGATTCGGTGAACTCGACGTCCTCACGCTCGGCAGGTGCAATCAGTGCCTGATCTGCAGCTTCACGCTCGAGGCGATCGATCCGGTGGTAGCTGAACAGGCGCTCCGAGTAGCTTTTCGACGCCGACAGCACAGCAGGCAGATGCGGAAGCCCTGCACCGACGACGATCAGCGGTGCCGCGTCCTGACTCAACTCGTGGCAGGCCCCGCAGATCGCCGAGACATCCGCTGCTCCGAGGTCCTGCATCTCGTCGATGAAGATGGCGATCCCGACGCCGACATCTCTGGCCAGCGACGACGCGTCGAGCAGCAACTCGACCAGGTCGATCTCGATGTCGCCGCTGTCCGCGCGACCTTTGATCGCAGGTGCGTCGATGCCTGGTTGCCAGCGCTCGCGCATTCCCTTGTCTGCAGTGGCGCGTAGGGCAAACGATTTGAGGACTCCGAGGAACTGCTCGACCCGCTCCGGATCGCGATGGGAGACCGCGATCTCTCGGACTGCCATGTGGAGCGCTGACGAGAGTGGGCGTCGTAAATCCTGATCGGGGCGCGCCTCGATCTTGCCTGTCCCCCAGCTTCGGGAGATCGCGGCCGAACGCAACTGATTGAGCAGGACGGTCTTGCCGACGCCACGCAATCCGGTGAGGACAACACTTCGTTCCGGGCGGCCACGCGCAATTCGCTCGAGAACGACGTCGAAGGCGTCGATCTGCTTGTCGCGCCCGGCGAGTTCCGGCGGGCGTTGACCGGCACCGGGGGCATACGGATTGCGCACGGGGTCCATGCCCATCGACGGTACAAGCCGAGTAGACGAATATCCCGCTCTCTAGCGCGTGTCCTAGAGAGAACTAGGAACCGCAATATCGGCTCGAACCTTGTCGAACCGGGCTCCGGCGTCGTCGTCTAACCGTCCAGGGTTGACGCTCGGGCGAAGTCCCCGGCCACGTGGGCTCCAATTGCTCCGGACAGAATGATCGCCGGATGCGTCGCGGCCAGATAGAGCCCCGACACGCCTTCGGCGAAGCCCAGCAGCGGGCGGCCACCACGCGGGATGGGACGGTCAGCGACTACCGCCTCGATCAGTTCCACTTGGTCACCGTCCTCGAGCTGACTGCGGATCGCGCGCAGCGTCGGCCCCGCAAGCTCACGAGCATCTCCGGAGAACCCGACCGGAACATCTTCAGCCGCAATCAGTGTCGTGTCGTCCAATTGCCGGATCTCGAAATCCGGAGAGGAGAGTATTCCGTTCACCAATGGGTAGGGCGTCGAGAATCTGATGAGGCAACACGGGGAGGCGTCGACCTCGACGTCGACTCCCGCCGACGCCGCGAGTCCAGGAATCGCGGTACCCGCAGCGAGCACGGTGGCCGATCCGTAGACGGGACCGTCGGCAGTCATTACTCCGCACACTCTCATGCCCTCCGCGAGCACCCCGAGCGCACTGACATCGGAATACACTGTGGCACCGTACTCTTCGGCACCTCGCAGGAGCGATCGAGCGAACGCAACCGGGTCAACGCCACCGTCATCAGGCGCGTACGCTGCGACCGAGGGGGCCGTCCGCAATCCCGGCTCACGAGCAAGGATCTCCTCTTTACCGATGAGGTCGACGGGATGGCCGAGTGCTCGATGAGCATCTACGAACGCCCGGGTCTCCGCTTCCGTCTCTTCCCAGGTGATCGCGCCTCTGCGGCGCAAACCGATTGGCTCGACGAGTTCGCGCTCCAGGCGGTCGATTTCGACTGCAGCGCCTTGCCGGAACGGATCTGAGTAAGTTTCTGCGGCACTCTTCGAGAGGCCGACCCAGGCAAAGGAGTTGCCGGTCACCCCTCCCGCCACCGAGCCGTGCTCCAGCACGGTGACTCGGAGACCAACGCGCGCCAGGTGATACGCGATCGACGCGCCGACGACGCCGGCACCAATCACCAGGATCGGACTGTCGTTTCGACCATTCGGATGCGCCACCAGTGGACCATATCTGCGAGCCGCAACCTGGATCCACTCAATTTGGATGCGAGGACTTCGGCGGTAAACGGAGGACTAAGCCTCGGCGCACATCGGGACCGATACGGTGTGCTCATGCTCTGGCGTTGGTTCGCAGTCGTGATCGTCATCCTCGCTGTTGCCGGCATTTGGCACGTGACCATCCCCGACCGTCCTGTTGCCGCAATAGTCGACGCCGAGACGCTGGGGTGCGCGACCCCGTATCCGATCGGCCCGCTCCAGACGACACCAACTGCGACAGTTCCAGACGATTTCGTACCCGTCGCCGCCGTCACGTGCGACCCGTTTGTCAGCGACAACGTGGCAGCCGACCGAACCGTCAGCTTCTCTGCTCACCGTTGGGAGGGCGATTTCAGTCGGGCGGTGGAAATGCTGAACCGCTCGTCCGCGCACAAGACTTGGTTCCCCGAAGGCTGCGGTGACAACTACAGCCTGGCTGTCCTGGAGCAATTCTGGTTGGTCGACGATCGAGGCCGAGCAACTCGGCCGGGGTATCCCTCCGATTCGTGTGGACTACCGAAACCCGGTGGCCTGGCCGCCATCAAGGAACTGACACCGGTCGGCAGTACCGAACACCGAATAGCGTTGTCCGACGATCAGATCTACGAACTGTCGCATTGCAGGCCGACCTACCGACCAGCCACGACAGGTACAACGGCGCTGACATCGCTGTCGGCGGGCAGCGTTTTCTGCCGATTCTCCTCCACCGAATTCGTAGGCACATCGTCTACGACGGAAACCTTCGACGGACTTCCACCCGCTCCCGACTGTGACGCGGTGGCCACCGAGGTGGCGTCGACGATCTACGTGGACCGTCCCACGAACGAGGAACGATTACTCACCGTCGAGATCGACGGCTGTCGGCGCGTCATCGCCGACGGATACGCACCGATGCAAGCGTCGGACGAGCTGTTGGTGTCTTTCCGGTAGTGCTGCGCCACAATGCAGTTGATCTCCCGCCCGGATGCGTAGGTCCCGATGTGACCAGTGACAGCCCGCAATCCTGTCAGGCGCCCGGGAACTGAAGGTGCGCTTGGGTCTTTCCCAGAACCGTCTGGCCCTTGTGCGTGACTGTGACATCGATCCGCGTTGTCCGCATCGTGGCGTCGATCCGCGCGATCTTCGCAGTGATGGAGAGATCAGCACCATCGACGGCATCGACTACGACGGGTCGAGTAAAGCGAGTTTCGTACGAGAACACACCGCTCGGATCGCCAACCCAGTCGACGATGGCCTGCAAAGCAATTCCGGCAGTGAGCATTCCGTGAGCCAGAACTCCCGGTAGCCCAGCCGCGGTAGCGATTGCGTCGTTGAAATGGATCGGGTTCATGTCGCCGGAGGCACCGGCGTAGCGAACTAGGTCATCACGAGTGAGGACCAGATCAACCTTCGCGACGATGTCACCGAGGACGAGGTTTTCGAAAACCGGCACGACGGGTACGGTCATGCGCCTTCTCCTCGCGCCAGCAGCGTCGAGGTGACCGTTGCTACCAAAGCGTCGGTCACGTCGTGGATCTCGGAAACTGTCGACAGGATCGCACTGCCTGCACGCACTGTCACCCCTGTAATCGTCAGTGTCGTAGACAGGTCATCGCCGGCGACTATCGGACGCTGATGCTCGATCTTCTCGGAAGTATGGACCACACGAGTCGGATCGAGCCCGGTATCCGGCGTGCGCAGCAGTGCCATGATCGCTCGTTGCTGGACAACGGTTGTGAATGTTGTCGGTGCGATGACATCGACGAACCCGGCCTCCCTGGCGACACCGACATCATGGTGCAAGGGATTGCTCGAACGCACCGCCAGAGCGAACTCGCGAATCTTCTCGCGCCCGACAAGGTACGAAGATGAGGGAAACACCCGGCCGGCGAGCGCTGGGTTCACAGGAGACATCCCGGAATACTAACGGCGGCCGACTTCGGGTTGATTCGTGGCCTGAGGTCTCGTTGGCCCGAGAATGCGATCGAGGAGACGCTCAACCAACTGGACCGCCAATTCTGCTGTGGCGTAGCCGGGAAGCATCCCCTGGGCGAGCCCGGCGACAGCCGCCAGAATGAGCTCGGCGTCGAGGTCGGGATCCATTGACGGCGCAACCGCGTCCCGATTGGTCACTCGTTGAAGCTGGCCGGAAATGAGTGCTGTCAACTCTCTTGGGGCAGTGAGGGTTTCCTCGGCGGCGATTCCTTGTCCGGTCAGTGCGGCAGCATGGAAGGCGCCGAGAACAATCGCTTCCTCCCGACGTTGTCGATCGAGCGGGAGCATGCCAACAAGGAACGCTGAAATAACCTCGCGGGGTGTCGCTTCCGCGCCAAGAACAGACAACTCCTGCATCAAGCGAGCACCCGCATCCTGACGCACAGCTTGATGCGTCGCGAGAAGGAATTCCCGCTTCGTGCCGAAGTAGTACTGCACGAGTCGCACCGAAATCCCTGCCTCGGCAGCAACGGACTGAAATGTCACCGCCGCGAGCCCACCGTCGACAATCACTCGCCGCACCGCATCGGTGATCTCCCGTTGCCTCACTTCATGGTCGACCAGTCGCGGCATGAGGCTGTCCTTCCCCTTTCGAATGGATGACTCTGACTCGTTAATGATACGCACGTACCGCATTAGTGATACGGTCATACCATCAAAATTGAAAGCAGCGAGAGGGAGGCTCATGCCGAAGATCGGACGATTCAAGAACGAGGCATCAAAGCAGGCGTACGAGAGCATCTACCGAGAACTGGAGGGCACCTGGCCGGTTCCGTCGACACAACTCGACGTGCCGACATCGTTCGGAACCACCCATGTCCGTAGGTCGGGGACCGGCACGGAGACGCCGATCGTCCTGCTGCACGCAGTCGGCGCCAATTGTCTGCAATGGCACATCGTCATCGAGGACCTGTGCCGAGACCGAGTCGTTTATGCGCTGGACACGATCGGTACTGCAGGCCGCAGTGTGCAGACCGCTCCATTGACCGGGGAATCCGACTTCGCCACCTGGGTGGGCGAGGTATTGAACGAACTCGGGGTCGATCGCGTCCACCTGGTCGGCTACTCGCATGGTGCGTGGCACGCCGTTCTAGTAGCACTTCACGCCCCTGAACGACTGGCGAGTGTGACCCTAATCGAACCGGGTGGAGTCTTCGACAAGCCCTCGTGGCGTGTGCTGCTGAAGATGATCCGCGCCGGTATGCGCCGCACCGACAAAAATATTCGCAAGCTCAACGATTGGCTGTCCCCCGGGTACGTCATCGGCGATCGCGAGTTCGCTTTGGTTACAGAGGCATTGAACTACCGGCCCGGTGTCGGGTGGGCACGAATGCTCAAAGATGCAGAAGTGCAGTCGATCTCGGTCCCAATGCTCGTAATCTCCGGCGCTGAGACGGTGGTCTCCAGCCCCGAGCAGGTGGCCGCGAGGTTAGCTGATCTCGTACCTGAAGCCGAAGTGGAGATTTATGCCGGAACCGGCCACGGAATCCTGGGACACATACCTGATCGGGTAATTCCCCGACTCATGAAGTTCGTCCGCAATCATGACGACGCGAAGCGGACGTGATCTCGCGGACCAGCCGCCGACAAGGTAGTGATGAAGCCGGTCAATCAGCCGGCCAAGGCGGTACAACTGACAGATGAGAACATTCCTCTCCGACCGCCGCGGTCAGGTAATGGTGGCCGTTGCCGCCGCCATTTTGGTCGTAGCGGGAGGTCTGTGGTGGACGAAGACCATCTCCTTCACCGAAACTGCAGTAGTTCAGTTCAGTAGTAATCGAACCGGACTCTACGACGGGTCCCCGCGCGATGCGTACATCGGCGATCGGGAAGCCTCCAACGGCATGTCTCTTCCTGCTGAAAAACTCGCGCAGATACTCGGTGGCAGTGCTTCCGACTACGAGTCCGATCTGACGATCACAGATGCGGACATACCTGGGCTCGCGGTGACGGCCCGAGGTCGAACCCCCAGCGCTGCCCGAGCATTGGCGACCGACGCCGCCGAAGCTCTCTGTTCGATCTTCGAAGAAACCAACGCAATGACTTCCGGAGGGTTCACGTTCACCGTCGATCCACCGGGAAACTGACGCAGCTCCAACAAGTCGACGGCCCCAGAAAGCGTTCTGCCGATTAGTCAACACTTACGTCACGTCCAAAGGACTTGGTTATCAACTAGGCTACCTCCACTTCGTTCACGAGTTGGGGAGCATAGTCAGATCAAGCTACCCGTAAACTTCGACTTCACACTTCAGCCAAAGAGTTAATGGAACTATTTTCCAGTTAATTCACTAAGGTTAAACCACGATGGTTGATATCCAGCTGTCGTGCATGCGACGAGCGCATTGGTGTAGGAGGTCATCGCATCAGTCACATCGTTGTCGGGCGTAAATCTTCTATCAGCGGCGTCAGTGAAGTGCTGAGCCTTGCGGTCGGCGTCCTGGATCATTTTGGTAATGGCCAAACGGATATCCGAACTAGCGTCATTGATAGTCTTCGAACCGTCTTCACTTTCGACACTAGTCGCAATCATCGTCAGGTCAGTCAACTGCCGAGCAAGCGTTGTTGCGCTAATCGAGGACGATTCCCCGCGAAGAAGTGCTTTGTAAGTCGAATACACACCTATTCCCCACCGTTCCAGACCTACCTCGCCACCGCATACAATCCGATCGCTTTGTGATTTCTCAGGGAATTCCTCGGAAGTTGAAGTGCTAATATTTTATACAGCATTCGCGGTCTCGGGAATCGCATTTGTACTCTTATCCGAGCACGCAGTCAGTAACATTCCGACGCAAGAAATAGCTATAAGATGGCGGGGCTTGATCACGGTCATCCTTAGGTGTTACTGTTCGCCAGTTTGGACATTGGCCTGCTCTTATTTCCATAGAACTGCGGCTAGGTCGTACGGTATCGTACATCCGCGGGTCCGGGCGTGAATCACAAAGGGTCGTCCTAACTTCGATGTCTTCACGATTGGACACCGAGCAATGCACCGACACCGCTGAGCGAGGAAAGTCGCTGGTGCGAAAGCTTCGGTATAACTGCGGGCAGATCTGGCGTTCGGCCTCTGCCTCCCAGACAGTCCGGGGAAGTTAACCGAGTGACGATCTTCCGGGCCGCCACGGGCGCGGGTCGTCGAAATCTGCGATAGGTGGTCTCTACCTGAGCACTCACAATCCGGTTGTGGACGGTAGATCAGGACGAGTCGACATCGGAGCGAATGAACACCGAAGTGCCCAAGCATGTTCGACGCTTGGGCACTGTCGGGCTTGTTACCCGGCAGTCGGGGTGGGCTCGGGGTTTTCCTGGATGTATCGCAGATTGCGAACCCGAGCGCTATCGCAATGGACTTGATGGTCTGGATCGTCACGACGCCATTTCTTGCAGCAGCACTGGCGGGCGTGATGCGACGAACGCTGGGGACGAGAGTCGGATGGCCGCGAACCCTTGCGGTCGCGGTGATAGCACTCTCGGTGGGGGTTCCACTGTCGGGATACGTCGCAACGCTTGCAGGAATTGCCAGCCAGGACGATCAACTTCTGGTGAGCGTAGGAACAGCGCTCATATTCTTCGGAGTTGTCGCGCTCTGGGTGTTCGCAGCATGCCTGGCCGCATTGGTTTTCCTCGAAGTTGTCCTTCCAACAGGGTCCATCCCCGGACCGCCAGAAGCATTGCAGCGCAGCCGCAAATCGTGGCGACGAACCAAGCGATACGTCCAGATCATGGGCATCGTCGTGCGAGCGGGAGGCGGGCCGGCTCTCCGTGCTGGGCCATCAGCGCCTCAGTTCGGGGACGCGCTGGTGGAAGTAATCAACCGGTGCGGTGTCACTTTCGTCAAGTTGGGACAGATCCTCGGCACGCGAGACGACCTCATACCACCCGAGTTGGCTCGCACTCTCTCGTCTCTGCAAAGTTCGGCACGACCGGCTGATCCAGTCCGCATTGCGGAGCTACTGGCATCGGAACTCGGCGACGCACCAGAGTCGGTGTTCGCATGGTTCGATGTGGAGCCGTTCGCCGCTGCCTCTGTCGCACAGGTACATTCCGCGCGCACGGTTGAAGGCGTCGACGTTGTGGTGAAGGTTCAACGCCCCGAGGCGAGCGCACAAGTGAGCGTGGATTGCGATATCTTCCTTCGCGTGTCATCCCGCGCGGAGACCCGTTTTCCCTGGGCATGCGATATCGGCGTTCACCGACTCGCCGGGGGCCTCGTCACGTCACTGCTCGAGGAACTCGACTACCGCACCGAAGCAGCGAATACCGGCGCGATTGCTTCCACCATGTCGAACCGCCCGGATATCGTCGTTCCGCATATCTACCCCAACCTCAGTAGCGGACGGGTGCTCGTGATGGAACGTCTTCACGGCACACCGCTCTCCGACGGTGAGTCGGCGCTCACCGGCCTCGACCGCGACACCCGCAGCAGCGTCGCCAACGAACTTCTTGCGTCGTTGCTCGACGGGATCTTTGTCCACGGGGTGTTTCACGCGGACCTGCACCCCGGCAACATCATGATCCTCGATGACGGCCGGGTCGGGCTCCTCGACTTCGGCGCAGTAGGGGTTCTGGACGGCGAGACACGGATCTTGTTCGCCGTGCTCCTCAACGCTGCCCTCGCAGGTGATCCGGTGGCGACAGTCGACGCGATGCTGATGGCATTCGACGTACCGCCCGAAGTTGATCGCGGAGCACTACGTCACCAGGTGGGCCGAGAGATCACCCTGCTCAGTGTCCAACCCAATGTTTCCATGGCATCGTTCGCGCGAATGTTCACTGTGCTTCGCGAACACCGAATCGGAGTGCCGGGAGACGTCGCCGCCGCTTTCCGTTCGCTCGCGTCCTTGGAGCGCGCCCTGCGGCTCCTGGATCCGCAGATCGACCTCGTCGCTGCTGTTCGGGCCGAAGTACCCCGACTGTTGACCCATGTCGCCAGCCCGACTGCAGCCGCGCAGGCAATCCTGTCGACGACGGCGGTCACAACCGCGGTGGTCAGGCGCCTGCCTGGTCAGCTCGATCAGATCGCGACCTCGATTGCCTCGGGAAGCTTCACACTTCGCACTCGCTCGGTTGCACACCCCGACGACAGGCGATGGCTACGACGGTCGGCGAACAACGCCCTGGGTATGGCGGCGGGAGTGACCGCGCTGATCGTCGCGGCGATCCTGCTGTTCGTACCTGGCGGACCACAACTCACACCTCAGCTGTCGGGCTATGCACTCGCGAGTGCGGTACTGGGCTTCGTCGGCGTCGTTCTGTGCATGCGGACCGTGTTCCGTTTGTTCACACTCGACAACAGGTAACCGAGAACTGATTTTCATCGCTTGATCTCGATGTCGTCGAAGTCGAGCGCCAGGAGGGTCGGCCGCGAGAGAACGCGACTGCCTGGGCCCCGCGGGAGAACGCGCCGTCGAGTGGGAAAGGTGAGACCGTCGAACTGACGGTGATGGTCACAGTAGAGAGCAGCTTTCGCCCAGCTGCCTACCGGTTCGGCGACGAAGTCGTGACGGCGGATGAGGCCACCGTTGTCGACATAGAAGGTCTGCTGCCGGCAATGGGTGTCGATTTCTGGCGCAAATGTTGCTTGTAGTCGTCGCCATTGCTGCCCGGATTCCTGCCAAGGTTCGGCTTCGGTGACAGTGATGTCGTCGCGGGCGAGCAGCAGCGGTGCGTTCAGATAGTTCCAAAAGGCGTAGCCGGCAAAGTAAGCGGTGTCGAGCGCGTCCCAGTGGAGGTTGCGCCGGACTCCACTCAACCCGAAAAACTCTGGACGTGGGTCGGTTCGACTCCCGAGTTCTTCGCCGTCACGAGTTTCGATCCGCACGACGCCCTTGTCGAACACAGCGCACTCGCCGACACGCGGAAAGTCTTGGAGGACAGTGCGTTGCTCGGCGACTTCAACCTCGACCGTGAACTTCGCCAGCTTGTTGCCGGGGAAGCGCTGAGGCAGCAGACCGCCCAAACGTCCCCGTGCCGTGATCGCTGAAACAGACTGCCAACGTTCGACTCCGCCATGTGCGGTGAGGACTTCATCGAGTAGTTCGGTCATATGTCGACGCTCTCCGTCCCCTGACGGAACTGTGGAAATCAGCGATCAGACGGACGCGTAGTTGTAGTTGCGTTCCTCCCGCGGTACCACTGCCACCCCGCGGTGATGATGACAGCGCCGGCAAGGGACCCGAGGATGCCGCTCGGGCGCAATGATAATCCGTCGCCTGCAATCAAACTCACGAGCAATCCGCCGACCAGCGAACCACCGATTCCCGCGATGAACGCGAAGGTCCAGTCCACTCGTGCGGTCGTTTTCCCCAGAATCAGCTGGGCTCCCGCTCCGATGACGATCCCGAACAGGAGTATTCCGATGATGAGCATGAGCTGAGGCCCTTTCGTGGAGTGACGACGCAAGGCGCGAACGGCTTACTCTGCGCCATCTTTCCGGTATGTCTCTTATGTCGTGGTGAAATCCGTGTGAAAGGTTGTCGCCACCCACTCCACACTGCTAGGACGACGCCAGTGTCGTCGCCCAGCGGTAGTCCGCCTTACCGGCCGGGGTCCTCTTGACTTCATCGACCAGCACGATCGTGCGCGGCACCTTGTAACCGGCCAACGTCTTACGGCAATGTTCCTGAACCGCTTCGAGAGTCAGCTCGTCGGACTCGGGATAGGTCGCGATCACCGCGGCAACCTGCTGCCCCATGCGCGCGTCGGGTGCGGGGACGACAAGCGCGTCGGAGATCGCCGGATGCGCGTGAAGGGCAGCCTCGACCTCTTCGGCGAAAACCTTCTCGCCGCCGGTGTTAATGCACTGTGAGCCGCGGCCCAGGAAGACAATCGTGCCGTCCGCTTCAACCTTACCCATGTCGCCGAGCACCGAAAGACGGGTGCCGTCAGCGCGGGTCGGGAACGTGCGGGCGGTCTTCTCTTCGTCCTTGTAGTACCCGAGCGGGACGTTTCCGATACGCGCGATGTAGCCCACGTCGTCGGAGCCGGCGGGGATCTCTTCGAGCCGCTCGTCGACCAGGATCATGTTCGGCGAGGGCGGCATTCGCAGATTTCCCGCCTCATCGATGGAGAAGGCGCCGTCATTACCGGACTCCGAGGCTCCGAAGTTGTCCCGCAACAGCAGGTCCGGCTTCACCGCCAGCATGCGGTCTCGAACGCTGGTGGACCAGATCGCACCACCTGACGTGATCGAGAAGAGACTGCTGAAATCGACCTCGTCTTTGCGTCGTTCCATCTCGTCGACCAACGGCAGTCCCATGCCGTCACCGACGATCAGGATCACCTGTACCGAATCCTTCTCGATCGCTTCGACGACCTTCTCCGCAACGAATTCTCGTCGTAGAACCACGCGGGCACCGAGGGTGAGGAAGGTGAACAGCGAATACAACGCTGCGCCGTGCATGAGGGGGGCGGCAATGAGGAACGAGAGTTCCGGAAATTCCTTTGCAGCGCTGGCTATCTCGGCGAGGTCCTGTCGAGCTTCCTCGCCGTACGGATTTCCGCCGGAGAGCGGCTTACGGAAGAAGTCGTCGTGACGCCACATGACACCCTTCGGGTATCCGGTCGTCCCGCCGGTGTAGAGCAGGTACACGTCGTCGCCCGAACGAGAATCGAACTCCCCTACCGGTGACATCTCGCGAGCGTCGTCGAAGGAAACCACCGACACTTCATGCGCTTTCGCGGCAGCGACCAGTTCGGCCTCGACCTCGCCGATCACGATCACCGTCTTCACCTTCGGGCATGCACCGAAAAGGGAAGCAAGGACACGCTGATGCTCGGGGAGTTCCACGACCACTGCGACCGAGTCGGAGTTGGTGAAGATGTACTCCAGCTCGGCGGGCGTGTACCGGTAGTTCACATTGATCGGGACCGCACGGATCTTGATCAACCCGAGGATCGACGTGACATGTTCGACGCTGTTCTTCAGGAACAGGGCTACATGATCGCCGCGCGAGATGCCGGCTTGCGCGAGCAGGTTGGCCGTTCGGTTGGCTTCCGCGTCCAGCTCAGCGTAGGAGAAGTTCTCTCCCTCGTAAGTCAAGGCGACGCGATCAGGCACCGAGCTGGCGACGGTTTCGAATACATCAGCGAGGTTGAACTGCATCGTCTTCCCTTTCAGAGTCTGCGCCGCGATACCGAGGCATACAACCCTGAATCTAGAACACGTTCCATGTCACCCGAGGCAAAACGGAGCGATTAGCTGACCATTACCTGGACCTGACCTTGATCGGCGCAGCGACGGCCGAGCCCGCACCGCCCGACACCCATTCGGCGAGCAAGGTCTGCCACGACCCGCAATGGCAGCGCAGGTAGGTGACCGTCCCCTCGCTGGTCCGATGCCGAGATTCGATCTCCCAGCGGTGGATGCAACTTATCGGCGCGAAATCTGTTTTCTTCATACGACGAGCATGATGTAATGGCATTGTGCATCTCAACCCTTACGGCGAATATGCGGTGACGCTGGCCGCCGACCTGGCCAATCGAAATCCCGAGACCTTGGCCGAACTCGTCGAACGCTGCGTCGATGCAGGCATCATTCTCGATTTCCCCATCGCCGAGAAGGACCTCGACGAGACCCTCGACCTTCTGATCGAGTGGTCGAAAATCGTCGACGTCACGGAGGAGGCAGCCCGCGCCGAGTTGGTGAACGTCATGCTCGAGCAAGCGTCGGCGTATCCGCGCATGACCAACCACGCAAACGACGGGTGGCATCTGCACTACCGCGATCCGCAACAGTCGCTCGCCGAGGTCCTCAAAGCCCTCTTCTCGGTAGGCACGGCGCTGCACCTCGTCGGCCGCGGAATGCACAGATTAGGTCGGTGCACCCTGGACGAGTGCACCAACATCTATGCGGACACCTCACGCAACGGCAATCAGCGGTACTGCTCCCCCACGTGTGCGAATCGCGACGCGGTGCGACGCCACCGCGCGCGCAAGTGAGCCGGACCGACTACGACGTGGGACCCACTACCTCGAAATCCGAGCCACCTTGGTAGTCGAACTGGAAGCTGCCGCCGCTGCTTCCCGAGCTGATTCGATTCCACGCGTCGATCAAGTCTTGGACCGTGTTATATCCCAGGTCCTCCAAAGAACCTGAGAGACTTCCGGTTCCGGCGCCCTCGAACCAGCCGCCGACCACAACGGCCTGCGGAATCGCGATAGTGGGGTTGGTCGGATCGAGCAGTCGAACGCACGCTCCCGCAACGGCGTACACCCCGGCCGGCAGATTGCCGACGGTCCGCGTGATCGTCTGCCCAGGCGAAACAGCAAACAGATCGAGGATGTTGCTGACGGTCGGATACACCAACACGCCGGGCTGGAGCAGCTTTGCCGGATCACGAATCACGTCGGGGACATCTCTGGCGTTGAGGATCGCCACTGTGCAGTTGATGAAGCTGAACCGCGGGTTCGGGTTGGTGATGGTGAAGGTGATCGCATTGTCCGCTGCGCTCACCGACATCGGAGGCGGGAGAATCGCCGGTGCTGCCGACGCCGTCGCCGGAGTCATGACAACAAGTCCCACGACGGCGGCCGACGCCGCGACAATGCTTCCCAGAGCGCGTTTGAATCCACGACTTCGCATTTCCGAACCTCCAGGCAAGTCGGTCAGATCACCAGATGCCTGAAGAATAGACCGCTCAGTCGGAAAATTGGGGAGACAGACGGTGAGCTACCCGAAAAGTCCTTCGAGGCTGCCGCTGCCGAACAGGTCGCTCAGGCTTCCGGTATTGATGCCGCTGAACGGTCCACCGATGACAACGAGGCTCGGCACGCCAGGAACAGGCTTACCCAACGTCTCCAGATCGAGAAGATTGGAGCAGGCACCGAGCACGGCGTAGGTTCCGTCCGGAACATCGGTCACGGTGTTGGTGACCGTCTGCCCCTTACCGACAGCGAACAGTGAGGACGGGTCGGTGATCTTGGGGTACACCACAAGGTTCGGATCGAGCAGCTTGAGCGGATCATCAAGCACGGCAGCAGAATCCGCGGCGTTGACGACAAACGCCTGGCACAACGGGGCAATGCCCGTGTTGTTGTTCGTGATCGTCAGTGCCAGATCGTTTCCGGTCACCTTGTACGAGACGACCGGCGGGACCACCTCGGCCGACGCAGTTGCAGGATTGACCATCGCGACGCCTGCCGCGGTTGCAGCGGCGACTGCCACGGTTCCCACGACGCGACGTACTCCACTCGTGCCCAGCTTCATCGAGGATCCTTTCGTTCTGCGCCTTGAGTTCGGCAACAGTGCGCAGCCTAGAACGGATCTACTGACCGAATTGCGTGAATAGTCCCGGAGGGAGGCCGTGCCCGAAAGATCGGGACAAACGTCCCCTTCTCGAAGAGCTTGCTTTTCGACTCAGTTCCCACTGGAGACGAAGGGCGTTCGCACCGGTCCGCCGACCGAACCGTGCGGTGCTACCAATCCACGCTTTTCGAGGATCGGACGCACACCCTCACCGAACTGATACGCCTCTTCGAGATGGGGATAGCCCGACAATACAAAGTGATCCAGGCCGATCGCCGCGTACTCGGCAATCCGATCAGCCACTTCTTGGTGCGAACCTACCAATGCGGTGCCTGCACCCCCTCGCACCAATCCGACGCCGGTCCACAGGTTCGGCGCAATCTCCAGCGACCTCGCTCCGACGCCCTCCTTGTAAGCCGAACCGCCGCCGTGCAATTCGAGCATTCGACGCTGACCTTCGGAGCCGGATCGCGCAAGACTCGCCTGAGCCTGCTCGACGGTCGCCGGATCGAGCGCACTGAGCAGCCGATCCGCTTCTGCCCATGCCTGTTCCGAGGTGTCCCGGCTGATGACATGCAGACGGATTCCGTAGTCGAGGTGACGACCTTGGACTTCCGCGAGGTCGCGGATCCAGGCGATCTTGGCGGCAACAGCGGACGGCGTCTCACCCCACGTGAGATACGTATCCGCGTAACGCGATGCGACGGTTCCGGCCGCCGGCGACGATCCGCCGAAGAAGATGGGCGGTACCGGATCCGGAATACGCTGCAGCGTAGCCTTTTCCACGTTGACGTACTCGCCGGAGAAATCAACCGGACCGTTACCGGACCACAACTGGCGGATCACGTCGAGGAACTCGCCGCATCGTGCGTACCGTTGGTTCTTGTCGAGGAAGTCACCGAACGTGCGCTGCTCGTGGTCCTCCCCGCCGGTCACGACGTTGAGCAGCAGACGACCGCCCGACTGCCATTGGAAGGTTGCGGCCATCTGGGCGGCCAGCGTCGGGCTGAGCAATCCCGGTCGCAGAGCAACCAGAAACTTGAGCGTCTCGGTGGTCTCGAGCATCATCGCTGTCGTCAGCCATGCGTCTTCGCACCACGCGCCGGTCGGCGTGAGGACGGCCTCGAAGCCGTTCGTCTCGGCGGCCGCGCCGATCTGATTGAGGTATTTCAGCGTCGCCGGACGATCACCGGACATCGAGCTGCCGTGCCCACCCGCCATCAGATTCCGGGAATCACCGTAAGTAGGCAAGAACCAGTGGAAGCGCAGTGACACGGTGATTCCTTTCGTCGACGAACAGGCAGAACTCTTCTGTCATTACAACCACAGTCCACCTCGAAGAACAGGGTTGAAATCACCCTGATCGCTACGGGTGCCCACTTTCGGCTCCGGCGATACCTTCGTGAATTTGCACCGCGACCCGGGGGCTCCGATGACCACGTTTGCCGAAGTCGAGCACAATTCACCGTTCTCGAACGAGACCGACGACGAGCGGCGATCCAGACTGAGAACCGTCGTCGCCGCGAGCCTGCTCGGCACGACGGTCGAGTGGTACGACTTCTTCCTCTATGCGACGGCCGCGAGCCTCGTCTTCAACCAACTGTTCTTCCCCAACCAGAGTTCCTTTGTCGGGACAATGCTTTCTTTTGCGACCTTCGCGGTCGGCTTTCTCGTTCGCCCCATCGGCGGAGTGGTGTTCGGTCACATCGGCGATCGCATCGGGCGCAAGAAAACGCTTGCCCTCACGATGTTCATCATGGGTATCGCGACGGCGCTCATGGGTGTCCTTCCGACCGCAGCTCAAATCGGGGTCGTTGCACCGATTCTGCTTCTGCTGCTTCGTATCCTGCAGGGATTTGCTCTCGGTGGTGAGTGGGCCGGAGCCGTTCTTCTGGCGGTCGAACACAGTCCGGAGAAGAAGCGCGGGCTGTTCGGCAGCATCCCGCAGATCGGACTGGCTCTCGGCTTGGCTTTGGGCACAGGAATGTTCGCACTACTTCAAACGGTCTTCGACGACGAACAGTTTCTCCGTTTCGGCTGGCGCATAGCCTTTGTTCTGAGCTTGGTACTCGTGATCGTGGGGTTGGTGGTCCGTTTGAAGGTCGACGAGACGCCGGCATTTCAGGCCGTTCGCGACCTCGAACAGCGCTCATCCGCCCCGCTCAGGGAAGTCTTTCAAGGAAGAGTCGCGCGAAACACCGTACTGGGCATGCTGTCTCGCTGGGGCGAGGGCGCCGCGTTCAACACCTGGGGCGTCTTTGCAATCACGTATGCAACCAAGACTCTGCATTTCGAAAAGGTTCCGGTACTTCTCGTGGTCACCGTGGCCGCAGTAGTGATGGCGATCTTGCTGCCGTTTTCCGGTTCACTCGCTGATCGGTTCGGCCCGCAACGGGTCTACATCGTGGGCATCGCCGCGTACGGCCTCGCGATCTTCCCCGCCTTCGCACTGTTCGGTACCGAGAATCTCCTGCTCTTCGGAGTCGCGATGGTCGTGGTCTTCGGAGTGATTCATGCCTTGTTCTACGGCGCCCAGGGAACGCTGTATGCGAGCCTCTACCCCACAGAAATCCGGTACACCGGGTTGTCGGTCGTCTACCAGTTCTCGGGCATCTACGCCTCCGGCGTCACACCTCTGATCCTTACTGCACTGATCGGCGCCACCGGCGGTTCACCGTGGCTGGCCTGTGGATATCTGGTGACCACCTCGGCGATCAGCGTCGTCGCCACTGCGGCGATCAGGAAGCGTGATCTGCATCTGTAGCGATCACATCTGAATATTCACCTCTCTTGCACATTTACTAGATATGCATAGAAATACCTGCGAAGAAGAATAGATCGAGATACGCCTGCGCATCGGATACATCGGTGTATCGTTTGGGGTCCCACCCTGACGGAGGCGCCGATGACGACTGGAACGGACAACTCGCCGGCCAAGCGTGTCACCAAACGCCGTGGTCAGACCCGGCAGCGTCTGCTCGACGCGGCTGCAGATGTCTTCTCCGAATCCGGGTTCGGGCACGCCACGGTCGAGCAGATCTGCGAACGCGCCGGATACTCCCGAGGCGCGTTCTACTCCAACTTCGATTCACTCGACGAATTGTTCTTCGCGATGTGGGAGCAGCGATCCGCAGCAATGCTCGCCGATCTGCGGTTGGCGACGGAGTCGATCACCGCCGGTAACACCGTCGACATCCATGCCGCTGTCGCCCGGATCGTGGCGGTGGTTCCGGTCGACCCGCAGTGGTACCGGATCAACGCGGAATTCACAGCCCACGCGCTCCGCAACCCGGCACTTCGCAAAGCCCTTGCCGACCGTGAAGACGCGATCCTTCGCACCCTGTTGCCCATCGTGGAGTCCGCGCTCAGCGATGTCGGGCGAACAATCGTCGGCGACCCGACGGCGTTGGGACGGGCATTGGTTGCAGTGCACGACGGCACCAGCGTGCAGTGCCTCGTCGACACCGACACCAATGCCGCCTTTGCACTGCGCCGCGATATCTTCACTCGAATTCTGCTGTCCTACAGCGAAATAATCCAGAACAACCAATCGGAAGAGGAGTTGTCGTGAGCGAACAAGCTGACGTCATCGTTGTCGGGGCAGGGCTGGCGGGACTGGTCGCCACCTACGAACTGACGCGCGCGGGCCGGAAAGTCCTTGTCGTGGAACAGGAGAACGCTGCCAACCTCGGCGCGCAGGCATTTTGGTCTCTCGGCGGACTCTTCCTCGTGAACAGCCCCGAACAACGCCGACTCGGCATCAAGGACTCCCTCGAGTTGGCGATGCAGGACTGGATGGGCACAGCGGGATTCGACCGCGACCGCGAAGATCACTGGCCGCGTCAGTGGGCCAAGGCATACGTCGAGTTCGCAGCGGGCGACAAGCGTCAGTACCTGCACGATCTGGGGCTTCGCCTGATGCCGAATGTCGGCTGGGCCGAACGTGGCCGCGGAATGGCTCTCGGACACGGAAATTCGGTGCCTCGCTTCCACCTCACCTGGGGCACCGGACCTGGCGTCGTCGATGTCTTTCTGACCAAGGTCATTGCTGCCCAGAAACGTGGCCTCGTCACGTTCAAGCACCGCCACCAGGTGGATCAGTTGGTGGTCACCGATGGCGCGGTCACCGGTGTACGAGGAACCGTCCTCGAACCTTCCAGTGATCTGCGCGGTGTGAAGAGCTCACGCACCCCCGTCGGCGAGTTCGAGTTCGCCGCACAGGCCGTCGTAGTGACATCCGGTGGAATCGGCGGCAACTACGAACTGGTGAAGAAAAACTGGCCCGAGCGACTCGGCAAGGCACCCAAGCACATGCTGACGGGAGTACCGGCGCACGTCGACGGGCGCATGCTCGAAATCACCGAATCCGCGGGCGGAAACATCGTGAACCGCGACCGCATGTGGCACTACACCGAAGGCATCCAGAACTGGAATCCCATCTGGCCGAACCACGGAATCCGAATCATTCCCGGACCGTCCTCGATGTGGTTCGACGCCACCGGCAAGCGTCTGCCGGTCCCCAACTTCCCGGGCTTCGACACGATGGGAACTTTCAAGTACATCCTGGACAGCGGCCACGAGTACACGTGGTTCATCCTCGACCAGAAGATCATCGAGAAGGAGTTCGCACTCTCGGGATCGGAACAGAACCCGGACTTCACCAACCGCGACTTCAAGCTCCTCCTCGAACGAATCAAGAAGGGCGCGCCGGGACCGGTCGAGGCGTTCAAGCAGAAGGGCGCCGACTTCGTTGTGCGCAACAACCTTCGTGATCTGGTCGACGGCATGAACGCCCTCACCGACGAACCGCTCCTCGACTACGAGGACATCGAGCGCGAGATGATCGCCCGCGACCGCGAAGTCGACAACAAGTACAGCAAGGACTTCCAGGTCACCGCCATCCACGGTGCCCGTAATCTGTTGGCAGACAAGATCGTGCGCGTCGTTGCACCGCACAAGATCCTGGACCCCAAGAACGGCCCACTGATCGCGGTCCGGTTGCACCTGCTCACACGCAAGACTCTCGGCGGCTTGGAAACCAACCTGGATTCGCAGGTCATCAAGGCCGACGGCAGTGTCTTCGACGGCCTGTACGCAGCCGGTGAAGTCGCGGGCTTCGGCGGCGGCGGAGTCCACGGTTACAGCGCACTCGAGGGGACCTTCCTCGGCGGCTGCATCTTCTCGGGCCGCGCAGCCGGACGAGCATTGGCGCGCGACCTGTAGCCCCGAAATCAGGCGAGCGAATGCGTGACCAGAATGTGGTGGGCACGCATTCGCCGCGCCTCGTGCACGGATTGATGGTGGTGATGGTGCGTCGGCCCGCGCGCGTGGCGGACCAGATCGTGAACAGTTCGGATGACGGTCGGCATTGCGACCCTCCCTCAGGAGATTGTGACTGCTGCTCTTGCCTGTGGAATCACTGTCTGGACACCGCCACTCGCGCCACCTCCTCCGGATCGATGAGGTGGGTATGGTCGTCGTCACCGACATCGATCTGCACGACGTCGATACGTGCGTTGAATGTGGTTGCGCCACTGTAATCGACACTGACAGGCATGCCGTAGTCATCCCCGATGTCGGTGGTCTCGTCCGCGGAGAAGACCATCGGTTGCGTCTGCTCGACGCGACCTGAGCCCACTTCGCGACCGTCGTGATAGATCGTGACCCCACCGCCTCTCGCGAGACCACCTCCGTCGTAAGTGAACTCAGCTCTGATCTGGTGTGATCCTGCCGGAATGTCAACGTCGGAAGCGATGACGAACTCGGTCATGCCCAATAGGTTGTAGACGAATTTGGCGCGGCCTTCCCGCGCGTAAAGTGCCCAGCCACCAAATCTGCCTCCCTGCGCGATCATCACACCGTTGGCAGTAATGCCATCCGCGACGTCGACTGCTGCTGTGACACTGAATGATCGGTTCTTGATACTCAGCACGCTGTGCTCGCTCAGCCGTTTCATTCCGGGAAACAGAACCTGTCGATTCCCGGACACCAACTGCGGACGCCCCGCGATGTGAGGGTTGAACCTCTCGAATCTTCGGTCGTCGATCGGAAGCACGTTGTACTTGACCGCTTCGATCAACCACAAGCGTTGCAGTGCAGCGAGTTTCTCCGGCATCTCGGCCGCCAAGTCTTTGGACTGCGTCCAATCCTGAGACCCGTCGTAGAGCTCCCACACGTCGTCGTCGAGTGCGGGGAGTGCCTCCGCGAACAGCCACGGAGTGCTGTGTCTGGTGACCGCACTCCAACCCTTGTAATAGATTCCACGGTTGCCGGCCATCTCGAAGTACTGCAGATCGTGACGTTCGGCGACTTCGGCGTCGTCGAAGGTGTAGACCATGCTGGTCCCCTCGATGGGTGATTGCTGGACGCCGTTGACGAAGGTCGGTTCCGGCAGTTTCGCGACCTCGAGGATCGTCGGTGCGACGTCGATGACGTGGGTGAATTGCGACCGCGTCTCCCCCTTGGTCCGAATCCCTGCAGGCCAGTGCACGATCGTCCCGTTGCGAGTGCCACCCCAATGCGACGCAACCTGTTTCGTCCACTGGTACGGGGTACACATTGCCCACGCCCACCCCACGGAATAGTGGTTGTATGCGTCCTTGGTACCGAATTTGTCTTTCACTTCCGCCATGAACTCGGGCGTCTCGATGGCGGCGAGTCCGTTGAAGTTGGCCATCTCGTTGAAAGCGCCGTTGATCGTCCCCTCTGCGGACGCTCCGTTGTCTCCGATGATGTAGTACACGAGGGTGTTGTCGAGAGCTCCGAGTTCTTCGATCGCATCGACAAGCCGGCCGACATGGAAATCGGTGTGTTCGAGAAATCCTGCATAGACTTCCATTTGGCGTTCGAGGACGGGCTTCATCTCCTCACTCATGTCCTCCCACGCCGGAATGGCCTCGGGACGCGGGGTGAGGACCGCATCCGCGGGAACGACTCCCCGCTGCTTCTGCTGCTCGAGAATCGATTCGCGTTGAGCGTCCCAACCTCCTGCGAACCGGCCCTCGTACTTGTCTGCCCACTCCTTCGGAACATGGTGCGGTGCATGTGTGGCGCCGGGTGCAAAGTAGACGAAGAACGGCTTGTCCGGAGCCAATGACTTCTGCATCCGAACCCAGTCGATCGCGTGATCGGCAAGGTCCTCAGTGAGGTGGTAACCCTCCTCCGGTGTCTTGTCCGGCTCGACAGGCGCGACGCCCTCGTACAGCGCCGGGTAATACTGGTTGTTCTCCCCGCCGATGAATCCGTAGAAATGCTCGAATCCGCCTTCTCCCGTCGGCCACGACGTGAACGGACCCACCGGGGATGTTTGCCACGGCGGAACCTCGTGACACTTGCCGAACTGCGCCGTCGAGTATCCGTTGAGTTTCAACGTCATCGGCAGTGCGGCTTTGGTATTCGGCCGCAGGCCGGAAAGACCAGGAGCCGAGGTAGCGGTTTCGGTGATCGATCCCATGCCGACCGAATGATGGTTGCGCCCGCTCAGAAGAGCGGCGCGGGTCGGAGCACACAGTGCCGTCGTGTGAAACCGCGTGTACGTGAGCCCGTTACTTTGCAATCGCTCAGCAGTCGGTGTGTCCGCTGGTCCTCCGAAGGCACTGCTCGCGCCATATCCCACGTCGTCCAACAGGACCACCAGAACATTGGGTGCGCCGGCCGGCGGTAGTAGCGGAGTGATCGGCGGAAACTCGGTGTCCGGATCCTTCGCGTCGTACGTCACCAGACCAAGATGTTGTCGATCCGGAATCGGTAGTACGGCGCGGCTCTGGTCTGTCGGATCCGTCATGACGTCTCGCCTTCTGTCTCTCACATGGCTCTTTCAAGCGTTTCAGGATCACGACGACGTCGACATCATCCGTTTCGGGTGAAGGCGCACCATTGCCGCAGCGTGGAGGCTTGAAGTGTGGATCAGCCCGGACGTTTCGCTCCCACCCCGATCGGGCATGCCTTCCTCGTCCCCCGGCGCCGTGTACGTGCAGGCCTGACCCAGATCCTGTGCGTCGTCGTGGGACTGGCTGCCGGACTGGGGATGCCGTACGTCCGGAGCGGCCCGATGATTCCCGCCCGTCAGGTCAGCGAGATGCTCGTTGCCCTCGGACTGGGGCTATTGGGTGTAGTGGCAGTGATCTTCTCGCTGCTGTTCCTCGTCGTCCAATGGGCCGCGACCACCTTCACCCCTCGCTTGTTGTTGTTCCGCGACGACCCCATCGTGTGGCGGACATTTGCCTTCGCGATAGGCCAGTCGGTTTTCGACATCACGGCGGCGCTCGCCATCAGCAACGAAACGGATGTGTCCGTGGTTGTGCCAAGTCTCGCAGTGCTGGCGCTCTTGGCCACGCTGACGCTGATCAGGCTGCTCCAGCTGCGCGCATTCTCGGCCATCCAGTTGGCTCCGGTACTGACCACGATCTCGAGTCGTGGCCGAGCAGTCTTCGCCGCCGTGTACCCCACCACTGATCTGGAGTTGCCTCCTCTACCAACACTTCCGGTGATCACGACAATCGAGTGGCATCGACCGCCGGCCGTTCTGCAGCAGATCCTCGTCGAAGATCTGCTGCAGAACGCTCGGAACTGCCGATCCATGGTGGTCCTCCGAGTGTCGCCGGGTAGCACGCTGCGAGACGGATTGCCGCTCGCCGACGTCTACGGCGGACCCATGCCCGCCAACACGATCCTTGACGCCTTGGTCAGTGGGAGTGAGCGGACCTTCACCCAGGACCCCCTACTCGCGATTCGGTTGTTGGCTGACATCGCGCTCAGAGCGCTCTCACCCGCTATCAACGATCCTGCGACGGCCGTGCAGGCTCTGGACGAGATCGAGGACCTCCTCTCTCTGGTGGCCTCCGTACGCGCAGATTCGATCCGGGCCGTCGACGAGCGTGGTGATCTGCGTGTGGTGATTGCACTGCCCGACTTCACGAGCTTCGTCAGAACCGGACTGGACGACGTCATAGCCTCGGCATCGAACTCGCCACTCGTTCTGGGCCGACTTCGCGACCTACTTTCGCACGTCGCCGCCCAATCGGAGTCTCGGAACCGCGATATTCTCGCCACGCGCGCTCGCTGGATTGATCAGCTGTCACAAGGCTTCCCGCGACTCGAACCCCCGTTGTGAACCCGTACAGATTTGCAGGCCATCGCGTCAAAGCATCGTCAAGATCAGTCTCAGAGCTACGGGAAATGACGATACTGACTCGGTGAGACATGCAGTGATACTCGGACACCGTGGAGTCATATCGTCGACCATCCGCGCCGGCGGCGAACCTGAGAAGCAAAAGCTCTCCGTCGCAACCGGACTGGCGGGTCTGTCGCTCGACGCGATGGCCTCGGTGTCGTACGGTCCAGAGGCCATCGTGTTGGTGTTGGCCCTCGCAGGCGGCGCGGGGATCGGCTTCACCGTGCCGGTGACGATCGCCATCGCAGTGCTGCTTGCAGTCCTGGTGGCGTCGTACCGCCAAGTGATCGCCGCATTTCCCGAAGGCGGTGGCGCCTACGCCGTCGCAAAGAAGCATCTGAGCCCGCGGGCAAGTTTGACCGCCGCCGCGTCGTTGATCGTCGACTACACCCTCAACGTCGCGGTATCGATCGCAGCCGGTGTCGCGGCTCTGACCTCCGCCTTCCCTGCGCTTCTTCCCTACACGGTCTGGATCGCACTGGCGATACTCGGCGGCATCACGGCACTGAATCTGCGGGGCATCGCAGATTCCGCGCGGGTATTCATGTTGCCCACCGTGGTTTTTGTCGTCAGCATCTTCACGGTGATCGGTGCCGGACTACTTCGGGAAAACCCTGCCGCCGCCACGGCTCCCTTCCTCGCCGACAACGCACACACGATCGGCATTCTCCTTCTGCTCAAGGCATTTTCGAGTGGTTGCGCCGCATTGACCGGAGTCGAAGCCATCGCCAATGCGGTACCCAGTTTCAAGAAGCCTCGCGTGCGTAGCGCTCAGCGTGCCGAAGTAGCTCTGGGAATCCTGTTGGGCACCATGCTGATCGGCCTTGCCGTGTTGATCGAGAAGTTCTCACTCGCACCTGTCCCTGGAACAACAGTCCTGTCGCAACTCACTTCCGCTGCTCTCGGAAATGGTGTGGGCTACTACGTCGTCCAATTCTCCACCGTAATTCTGTTGGCGTTGGCCGCGAACACCTCGTACGGCGGACTTCCCAACCTGATGCGGATCCTCGCGGACGACAACGTGCTCCCGCACCGCTTCAGCCGAAAGTCGACGCGCGACGTCTTCACGTATGGCGTCTTGTCGCTCGGTGGCGTCGGCGCTCTCCTGCTCATCGGATCCGGCGGAAACATGAATACCTTGGTTCCTCTGTTCGCCATCGGTGTGTTCATCGGATTCACGCTCGCGCAGTTCGGCATGGTGCGCCACTGGCTCATCGAACAGACGCCGGGCTGGAAGTGGCGATTGGCGCTCAACGGTTTCGGGCTGCGTTGACTTCGATCGCAGCAGTGGTGACTACCGCCATGAAGTTCACCGAGGGCGCCTGGCTGATCGCTCTCGCGCTCCCTGCGCTCGTCCTCGGCATGGAACGCATCCGCGGTGCGTACACACATATCGGTACGCGGTTAACCGTTCAGGGTGAGAACGATTCTCTGTCCATCGGATACAAACCAGCGGTCCTAGTACCGGTGTCCGAAATTACGTCGCTCTCCACCCGCGCGATGGCCGCGGCAACGGCGATGTCGTCACAGCCCATCGCAATTCGAGTCTGCCTGGCCCACGAATCGACGACGGACTTCACACGCCGATGGCAAGCCCGACATCCGAATTCGCGTTTGATCGTCATCGAGGACACCGAGAATTCCGTGGGGAACACCCTCGCCCGATACATCCGCACACACTTCCCCCACCGAGAGACCTTTGTTGTCGTCGCCACCATCGACCCGGCGACCAGATGGCACCGGTTCCTCCCGAGCCAACGGACCGATGAGATCGCTCATGCACTGCGCAAACACACCGAGGCCGTGGTGTGCCAGATTCCGGTTCGGATCGATCCGGCTCACCGCGATCCCGCCCTACGCGCATAAGCCGACGCTCAGAGCGAAGTCCCGAACAACATGCCGAGCAGATACGTCGCGCCGGCAGCGCCGTAGCCGATCGCAAGTTGGCGTAGCGCCCGCTTGAATGGCGGCCCGCCCGAGAGCAACCCGACCACAACGCCCGTCGTCAGCAACGCGATCCCCACGAGAACAGATGCGACGATCAGAGCCGTCATGCCTTCCAGGCCGAACAGATACGGCAGCACCGGAATGATTGCGCCCGAGGCGAAGAAGCAGAAACTTGCCGCCGCTGCGCCCAACCCGGTTCCGACAGCTTCATGGTCGTCGACAACGTCGGCGGCGCCGAAGGTGCTGTTCGCGAGGACCTCGGCGGCGCGCTGATCCGCTTCCTCGGCGGACATGCCGCGGGCCCGGTAGACCAGGGCCAATTCGTTCGCGTCGACGTCGAGCAGTCCGACAGCTTCGCTGGCAGCCGGACCAGGATTGGACGCTTCCAACAACTCTCGCTGCGAGCGGACTGAAACGTACTCGCCGGCGCCCATCGACAGGGCGCCGGCCAGAAGCCCGGCCATGCCGGTGATCAGAACGATCTGATTGGAGACGCCGCTACCGCTGATGCCGAGCACGAGAGCGAGATTGCTGACGAGGCCGTCGTTGGCTCCGAAGACGGCGGCACGAAACGTCCCCGAAAGTCTGTTCCGACCCCGAGTGGCCAAGGCCCGCACCACTTCTTCGTGGATCTTCTCGTCCGCGCCCATCGATGCAGTCGCGTCGGCGTCGTTGGGATACGGGGATCGCGTCTCCGCGCGCTGTGCAAGAGCGAGCACGAAGACGGAGCCGAAGCGCCTGGCCAGAAAGCCCAGTATCCGAGTGCGGATATCGCCGCGAAGTGGTTTGCCGACGTGATCGCCGAGTAGCGCTCGCCAGTGCGCCTCGTGTCGCCCCTCCGCGTCGGCCAGTGCGAGAAGGATTTCGCGCTCCTCGCCGCTGCGCCTACTCGCGAGGTCTCGGTAGACGGCGGCCTCGGCTTGTTCGTCGGCGAGGTATCGTCTCCAGCGCTTGACATCTCGCGGGTCTGGATCGGGTCGTGCGGCCGGAACTGTGGACATCGTGTTCCCCTTTCCGGTGAGGCGGTCACGCTTCTAGTACGCGGTCCATCCACGTCGTCAGATCGTTGATGACGTCGTCGCGGTTGGTCTCGTTGAAGATCTCGTGTCTGGCACCCGGATAGGTGTAGTAGGTGACGTCTTCGATCCCCGCCGAGTTGTACCGTTCGACTGCGACGTCGGTACGGCTCAGCGCGGCGTTGAGAGGATCCGAGGTGCCGACGAAGACCAGGATCGGAAGGTCTTGTCGCACGCCCTCGACGTCGACGAACCTCGGTCCCGCTGCGATAAGTCCACCCATGCCGGCGTCGTCCAGGCTGAAACCGCACAGCGGATCGTTGATGTACAAATCCACCTGCGCTTCGTCACGGCTGAGCCAGTCGTGCGGAGTACGGGCCGGTTCGAATTCCGCATTGAACTGGGCGAGGACGTCCGGGCCGTCGTTGACGAGGCTCTCGATCAGTTGATCGACCGCGGTGGTCCCCGACAGTGCGACGGCGTCGATCAGGTGCGAATGATCGAGGATGTACTGCTGCGAAGCGAACGAACCGAGGCTGTGGCTGAGCAGTACGACGGGCAGGCCGGGGTGTTTGTCGCGGATGATGCCCGTGAGGGTCACCATGTCTGCCACCAAGCGGTTCCAGCCGTCGTCGCCGATGTTGCCTGGGCCGGCGTGCATGCTCTCACCGTGGCCGCGGTGGTCCGCCGCGTAGACGTGGAAACCGCGAGCATTCAGGGCTTCGGCAACGTGTGCGTAGCGTTTTGCGTGCTCACCCATACCGTGCGCGAGTTGAACAACCCCTCGAGGTTCCTGCTCGGTGGGCCATTCGTGGACATGAATGACCACTCCGTCGTCGCTGGTGAAGGTGAACATGCGCTACTCCCGGTGGTCGCGATCCGGACAGGTCATTTCTCATGCTAGATCCGCAACGGCAATCCATCCGGGAAGTAGGTCCTGATCACCGGCGAGCCTGATTCGTTTCTGCACATCCGGCTTCAAACTCGGATATACCGGACACGGATGTTCGGAAACAGTTGTCGACCAGCCTGAGGAGTACAGAGCGATGAATTCGAACCGCATGCGCAACGTCGGCTTGTTGGCGGCTCCACTTGCTGCTCTCGCCCTTCTCAGCGGTTGCGGCTCGGATGAAACGGGAACGGCCGAGAGTTCACCGGCACCCGCCTCAACGACGACCGCCTCTGCGCCGACGACCCAGACCGGCACCGCTTCACCTTCGACGACCCATACCGACCACACCCAAACGACAACCTCGACGGCACCCAATCCCGAAGGCTGCGCGATCGGGGAACTGAACGTCACCCTCGGCGAGTCGAGTGGCGCCGCCGGTTCTGTGGAGCTTCCGGTGGTCTTCACCAACACGGGCGGCCGCACGTGCACGCTCGACGGTTTCCCCGGCGTCTCGTATGTCACGGGAGCGTCCGGAAGCGAAGTGGGTGCTGCAGCCGGCCGCTCCGGATCCGGTTCACTCGTCTCCCTTGCCCCTGGCTCTGCCGCAACGTCTTTGGTGCGAGCTACGAACGTCGAGAACTACCCGGCAGATCAGTGCGGCGTGACCGACGTTGCGGGACTGAGGGTTTACCCACCCAACAGCTACGACTCGGTCTTCCTCGCCTACCCCACCAAGGGTTGCTCGATGACCGGCGCGAACATCAACCAGCTGACGGTCGCGCCGGTCGCCCGCTGAGTCACGGCTTGAGGCGTCGTAGACCCCAGAGCGCCGGCAGGAGGAACAGGCCTGAAAGGATCAGGACGAGTGCAGCTTCCGTGAACTGGAAACGCCAGAACCGATCATCCGAGTGGTAGCGAACTTCGTAGTGGTCGACCCCGTGCTGCCGCAAACAGATCTCCATCTCTCTGTTCTGCTGCGCTGAGAGCACATCCATGCGGAGGTTGTACTCGGCGCCGGTCTCCTCCGGGCGCTGGTCGTACGGGTCCTCATCGCCTGATCCACCCCACGTGCACTCGTCGTATTTGACGTCGACCCAGTTACCTCGGAGGTCGACATATCCCTGCGCGAGTTCCCAATTGACCGCGGGGATACTGGTATCGCTCGAATAGTAGGAACTGAATCCGGCGACGGGTGACGTTCGGACACTCGGCTCGGCGTAATCGGGTCGTGCAACCAACTGAAATGCTGCCAGGATCGCAACAACACCGACCATCGTGATCGCCATTGCGCCGATCGAACTACGCACCAGCAAAGCCAGTGCTGCTCCGAGCATGAGTGCCATGAATGTGTATGCACCCAAGACCAGTCCGCTGGATTGAAAGAGCGGATACGACAGGTTCGATATCTCGACGAAAGTCGAACGCCCGGCAACAAATGCATACCGGGAGTTGTCCGGGAGAGATCGAGCCCATTGCAGTGCAAATCCGAGCAATGACGAAGCCACAGAAATCGGCAGGAAGACGATTAACACCCGGGTCCAGAACCAACGAGTCCGACTGACCGATTGAGTAAGCCCCAATACGTGTGTTCCTTGTTCGACATCCCGCGAAAACACGGTGACACCGATCAACACGCCGAGGAACACCGGCAGAGCAGTAGCAACCACTGTCGTCAGTGTGAGAGCAGTCTCTGCCGTGCAGATAGCGGTGATGTCATCGAAGCAACTGAGAGGCGATCCGAAGAGTTGGGCTTGTCCGCCGCTCTTGATGATCGCACCACTCGACAAGACAATGACTGCTAATGCCGCGAGGAATCCCAACGACACAACGAGCGATGTCCGGTGGTGCCGCCACGTAACCCAGATCATGCCGCCACCATCGTTTCTGCGCTCAGGTGCCCGAGCACCACGTCGTCGAGAGTTGCGTCGTCGATCACCCAGCCGGCCCGAGGGCTCGGACGGATTCCCTCCACCACGTGAGAATTCGACCGCACCCCCTTCTCGGTATGAATGACCGCACCGGCGCCGACCACGTCCGAGGGATCGCCGTCCCCGATCAATACGTAATGGGCAGCGATCAATTCATCCAACGGACCGGACAATCTCGCGTTTCCGCCGCCCAGCAGAAGAAGTCGATCCGAGACGTCTGCCAATTCGGAAACGATGTGTGACGACAACAGAACTGTGGTGCCGTACTCGGCAACGTCTTCGAGCAGAGTGGTCGCCACAGACCGCCGCGCCACGGGATCGAGATCTGCCAGAGGCTCGTCGAGTAGAAGCAACTGCGGCCTGCGTCCGAGCGCCAAAGCCAGTGCAACCCTAGTTCGTTGACCTGGTGACAGAGTCTTCGCCTTTGCATCGAGAGAAATCCCAGCGCGCTCCACCAGATCCAGAGCGTACTTCGCATCCCACTCGTCGTTGGTGTATGCGCCGAATCGAAGAAGTTCTGCAACAGTGAATTTGGGGTACAGGGGCTTGTGCTGAGCGAGGTACGACAGGCCTGGACAGATGCCGTCCTGATCCGGCGTGCTGCCCAGGACGGAGATCGAACCATGGTCAGGCATCGTCAACCCGACCGCCAAGGACATCAGTGTGGACTTGCCCGCTCCGTTCACCCCGACCAGGGCAGTGATGCTTCCTGTCGCGACCTCGAATGTGCAGGCGTCGAGCACCTTCTTCTTGCCGAAGCGCTTGTCCACGTCCTGCATCGTCAGTGCCAATTCTCGCGCAGTCATGATGTCTCCCCCTGCTTTCCGGACGGATCCGATTCGATGAACGTCTTCTCGAGCTCCAAACTCACCAACGCTTCGATGTCCGTGCGCTCGAGTCCAGCGGCCACGGCATCTGCCACCCAACGCGCCAACTCGCGCCGTAGCGCAGAGCTTTCCGCCATACCGGGCTTGGCCAGGGACTTGACGACGAACGTGCCCAATCCAGGCCGCGGAGCAACAAGTCCGTCGCGCTCGAGTTCCTTGTAGGCCTTCAGGACTGTGTTCGGGTTGATCGCGAGCGCTCCCACGACGTCCTTGGCTGTGGGCAGCCGATCCCCGACTTGGAGATCACCGAGCCTGAGCGCCTGCTTCACCTGAAGGACCAATTGCACGTAAGTGGGAATGCCGGATCGGCGGTCGATACGGAAGTCGATCATCCGAACCCTTTCACTAGTTCATTAGTGGAATAGATATTTACCCTGCCTTGACCTCCCGGGTCAAGCCAGACGACCCCTGTAAAGTGCAGATGCCCCGGTTCACCGGGGTGCCACGCTGCTCGTGTGAAGTTCGGTGAAACCCCGGCACTGTCGACGCAACTGTGAATTCGCCCGTCACTACTCGAGGCGAACGAGTCAGGTCACCGGCCTCGTGGCGACACGATGGTTCTCGGACGAAGGACCGCTCGTGGCGCTTCGCCTCGCGGCCGCGCTGCTCGCGACCCTTCACCACTAGCGGAGGGGTGGCTGTGAGTACTCGGCCGACACGTAGATTCAGATCTGTACTTGCAGCACTGACGGTGAGCACCGCACTGCTTGCCGGTGCGTGCAGTAGTTCGACGTCCGATGCACCCGCAACCACAGCGGCCTCGGACGGCTCGTTCCCGGTGACTGTTGTTTCCGGTCCCACGGATTCCGGCACGGACATCACCATCGAGTCACGTCCGCAGTCGATCGTGTCACTCAGTCCCAGCGCCACCGAGACCCTGTGGGCCGTCGGCGCGGGCGATCAGGTGAAGGCCGTCGACAATCAGTCCGACTACCCGGCCGGTATCCCGGTCACCGATCTCTCGGGCTTTCAACCGAACGTCGAAGCCATCCTCGGCTACGCACCGGATCTGGTGATCGCATCGGATGACATGAACGATCTTGTCTCCGGGCTGCAAAAGGCGAAGGTGCCGACCCTCCTACTACCGGCAGCCACAAGCATCGACGACGTCTACGCCCAGATCGAGCGCGTCGCGAAGGCCACCGGCCACGAGGACAAGGGCACCGAAGTTGTCGACACCATGCGCTCGGACATCGACGCCGCTGTCGCCAGTGTTCCTGCGCGCCAACAGCCGCTGACGTACTTCCACGAACTCGACTCCTCGCTCTACACCGTCACGAGTTCGAGCTTCGTCGGGCAGATCTACTCGCTGTTCGGAATGAAGAGCATCGCCGACGCCGCGGGGCAGGGTGACTATCCGCAGTTGTCCGCCGAATTCGTGGTACAGGCCAATCCCGATCTCATCTTTCTCGCAGACTCCCAATGCTGCGGAGTGACAGCAGAATCCGTCGCCGCTCGACCCGGGTGGAGCGGCATGAAAGCGGTTACCGGCAACCAGATCCATGTGCTCGACGAAGACCTCTCCAGCCGCTGGGGACCTCGTGTCGCCGACCAGGTGAAGGCCGTCGCGGCCATCGTTGCCCAAGTTCCCGCGGCCTGAGCACTCGATGATCAAAGCCGGTATCTCCCAACATCGGACCGCCGTTCTGCTCGGCGCCGCGCTCATTCTGTGCGCTGCCTTGCTGATCGGTGTTCTGGTGGGGCCGGCCGGATTGACGCCTGATCGGACCATTCTCGAACTTCTGGACGGCATACCCGGCATCCACCTCGATTCCGGCCTCACCGCAACACAGCAGGCCATTCTCTGGCAGATCCGGCTTCCGCGAGTAGTCCTGGGCGCGTTGGTCGGAGCAATGTTGGCCGTAGCCGGCGCCGCCTACCAGGGCGTGTTTCGAAATCCCTTGGCAGATCCGTATCTCCTCGGAGTTTCCAGCGGAGCCGGACTGGGCGCAACCCTCGCCATCGTTTCGGGTGGAGCGCTGGGCATCTTCGGAATTCCCATGGCCGCCTTCGTCGGTGGTGTGCTGGCAGTGTTCGCAACTTATTCGCTCGGCCGAAGCATTGGCGGGCCGCAGAACGCGGTAGTCATCATCCTCGCCGGTGTCGCAGTCGCGGCGTTCACGAATGCAGCGCAGACTTTTGTTCAGCAGCGGTTCGACGATTCACTGCGCGAGGTCTATTCCTGGCTACTCGGCGGACTGTCCACCGACGGTTGGTCGGAAGTTCTGGTTGTCCTGCCGTACGTTGCGCTGGCCTCAGCCGTCATCCTGGTACACCGGCGCGTACTCGACGTGATGGCCGTCGGTGACGTCGAAGCCGCCAGCCTCGGCGTCGACCCGGCCAGATCACGCCTGGTGCTGGTGCTCGCCGCAACTCTGGGAACGGCCGCGGTCGTGAGTGCAAGTGGACTCATCGGCTTTGTCGGAATCGTTGTTCCCCATGCGGTTCGACTGGTCGTCGGCCCGTCTCATCGACTGCTTCTCCCCCTGTCACTCATGCTCGGAGCGGCATTTCTCGTCCTCACCGACGTTGCCGCCCGCACGGTCATGGCACCGGCCGAACTCCCCATCGGAGTTGTGACCGCGATGATCGGCGCTCCGTTCTTCCTTCTGGTTCTGCGCCGCAGTCGAGTTTCCGCATGACCGACACCGCAGTGCGATGCCGCGACCTCCGAATCAGCCTCGGCGGCAAAGACGTCGTCGACGGCATCGATCTCGATGTGACACCCGGCGATTGGGTTGCCGTGGTCGGGCCGAACGGCGCCGGCAAGACGACCTTGATGCATGCCCTCGCTGGATTGATTCCGTCCACCGGTGAACTCACCGTCGGGGGACTCAACCCACGCAGTTCGAGCCGCAAGGCCATGTCCGCCGTCGTCGCGCTGATGCCTCAGCGCCCGGTGGTACCCGAGGGCGCGACGGTTGCCGAACTGGTTGCGCTCGGCCGTACACCGTATCTACGACGCTTCGGAACCGAAACCGCCACAGATCGTTCGGTGATCTCTTCGGTGATCGAGAGGCTCGACCTCACCGAGTTCGCAGATCGACGAGCCACCGAACTTTCCGGTGGCGAATTGCAGCGCGTGGTCCTGGCTCGGGCATTGGCTCAAGAACCGCAGGTACTGCTCCTGGACGAACCCACCAGTGCCCTCGACATCGGCCACCAGCAGCAGGTTCTCGACTTGGTGGAGGAACTGCGAGAAGACGACAACATCACGGTCATCGCCGCGATGCACGATCTCACTCTCGCGGGTCAATACGGTCGACGAATTGTGCTGCTGGACAAGGGCAGCGTGGTTGCCGACGGTACACCCTCAGCGGTGCTGGAGGCAGACCTCCTCGGCCGCGTGTACGGCGCTCGCGTCGAAATCCTGGAACGGCCCAGCGGTCCCATCGTTGTTCCGATTCGGCAGGAAGGCACCCGCTGATGGAATTGGTGATGCTCGGCACCGGCGCTGCCGACGGTTGGCCGAACCCGTTCTGCACTTGCCCTTCCTGCCTGGCGGCATTGTCGAACGAAACCATTCGCGGACACACCGCTGCCTTGCTGGACAACCGCATCCTGTTGGACTGTGGACCCGAAGTACCGCGCGCCGCGTCGCGATTCGGTCGCACGCTGGCACACGTCGAACACATCCTGCTGACGCATTCTCATCCTGATCACCTCGGCCCGATGGCATTGCTGTTCCGGTCCTGGGCGTCTCGCACCGAACCGCTCCAGGTTCTCGGACCACCCGACGCGCTCGCTCCCTGCCGAGACTGGGTGGGCCCGGATGACCCGGTGACCTTCACACCGCTCGAGACCGGCCAGTCGATCATGTTGGGCACCTATCGTGTTCGCGCACTCGAAGCCGCGCACGAAGTACCCACCCTTCTCTACGACATCACCGACGCATCCGGAACCCGAATCTTCTGGGCCACCGACACCGGGCCTCTGCCCGAATCCACTGTCGACGCACTTGCCGACGCCCGTTTCGACGCCGTCTTTCTCGAAGAGACCTTCGGCTACAAAACTGACCACGGCACCGGGCACCATGATCTGCCGAGTTTCGCGGAGACGGTGACCCGACTACGCAATTGCACCGCGATCACCGATCGAACCGATGTGGTCGCCGTACACCTCGGGCACCACAACCCGGTCGAAAACGAACTCGCGGAGGAACTTCGAACGTCCGGGGCGCGAGCGGTTCCGGATGGAGCTGTGCTCGAGATCGGGGTAGGACAGAGCCATCGAACTCTGGTCACCGGTGGCGCCCGCTCGGGCAAGTCCACTTACGCGGAGGGCCTGCTTGCCGGCTACCGGAACGTGACGTACATCGCCACGGGGGATCCGCAGGACGACGATCCCGACTGGATCGAACGAATTGCGTCGCATCGCGCGCGGAGGCCGTCGACGTGGACGACGGTAGAGACCTCCGAGGTGGCCGAAATTCTTTCAGGCGCAACAACACCGGTCCTGCTCGATTGCCTAGGCACGTGGTTGACCGCACGTCTGGATCGACACCAGGCGTGGGCGACAAAAGATCTCAGCGCCGTCCACGCAGATATCGACCGGTTGGCCGACGCCTGGACCGCCTGTCCGGTTCCGATTGTCGCCGTCACGAACGAAGTGGGAAGCGGCGTCGTCCCCGACACGAAGTCCGGGAGGCTGTTCCGCGATCTACTCGGTCTGGTGAACAGCCGAATCGCCAGTGAATCGGAGTCCGTGGTCCTGATGACCGCCGGGCTCCCCCTGAGCCTGCGCGTGTGACGTCAGAGCAATCCGGTGAGCTGACGCGCACAATCGAGTAGGAAACCGACCAACTCTCGATCCTCGTCCGTCACTCGCCCGCTCGCTCCCTGAACACACAACCCGCCTGCCACCTGGTCTGCGTGATCTCGAACCGGTACTGCCACCGCGGATCGACCCAGGCGGCATTCCTGGTTCTCGAATGCAAAACCCTGCAGGCGAACAGACCTCAACTGCTCATACAACGCATCGAAATCACCGAGGGTGAACTCCGTGACCCGGCGAAGTTCTAAACCCGAAAGCAACCGCTCGTCGTGCGCCAACAGAACCTTCCCCAGCGCATTCGCGTGAAGGTTCTTGGCCAGTGCGGCGATTCCGATGATCTCGTGGTCCGGATCCTTGTCGACGAACCGCAAGCGCCCACCGGCGAATGACGCGACGTGCAATCCGAACCTCGTGTGTGTCCGCATGTCCTCGACGCGCTCGTGCAGCGTCGGCGCCGGACCACTCGACGACGCCGCATGCGAGAGCTCGGCAGTCCGACGTCCCAACGCGAACCCTGACAGGTCCGGCACCCGCACGAGAAAGCCCTCCGCCACCAGCAGATTCAGCATCCGGTACGCCGTGGCCGATGGAACGCCTGCAAAAGTGGCGATCTCCTTCGCGGTTGTTCCCGGTCCCAGATGAGCCACCGCCTCGAGCATCCCCAGCGCCTTCTGGACCGCACGCGGTTGTTGTCCACTGAAGTGGGTCTCGTCGCCGATCTGTTTTCCTGATCGTGGACCAGCGGTTGCACGGTCCGCGGTCACCGCCCATGCTCCGGCGAGTCACCCTCGGCGGTCCCACGATCCGGAACGAGTCGCCTTCGCCCGTCACCGTCGATCAGCAGAGTGCCAGCACCGGGCAACAGGTCCGCCGTCTCGACGCTGTCGAAAGCGCCAACCATCAGAAGGCTTTCCGGTCTGGCTCTACGGAGCAATGAACTCCACACTGTCCCCGACACAGCAACAGCAAGAGCAGCGATCGGCAGTGCCCACATCCCGTGAACCGCACCGTCGAGAACGATGTAGACCAGTAGACCGGCACCGGCGGTACTCACCGACAGGGTGCAAATCCGGGTCAGCGGCGTATGTTCCCCGATTCGGCGCAAGAACTTCCACGAAGCAAAGGCCACCAGCGTGTAAGCGCAGACCAACGCGGTCTCCACCACGCCGTCGAAGGATCCCGAATCGTCGCGAACCGTATCCGAATAGACGAATACGCCCGCCGCACTTACCGCGACAAACGCAAGTACCGCAACGTACGGGGTGCGGAACCGTCTGTGCACGCGAGCGAGCGGCGCAGGCAGTACCCGTTCGATCCCCATCGAGTACAACAACCGCGAACCCGCCTGCGCACAACCGAGAGTGGATGCGAACCAGGAACACGTCATTCCGATCTTGACTGCCAGAACCACTTCCGCGCTGGCTCCGGATGCCGTTCCTTCGAAGTACGCTCCGACGATCGTTGCGCCGTGGCCGGTCATCGCCGCCCAGGCCGCAAAAACGAAGAGGACCCCGCAGATGATCGGCGAAATGAGAACCGTGCGTGTGACGCTGATGAGTGGTCGTTTCGCTTCCGGGCCGAAGAAGGCCGAGCTTTCGAAGCCCGCCATGCTGAGCACCGTCAGCATCGCGAGAAACGGAACTGCACTCAGCGACGGATTCGGCAGGGCAACAGCAGTTGTCGTGTCACTGTGCGTCGCCAGCATGACCACGACGATGAGAATCAACGAGCACGCTTCGACGACCAGGATCGCTCGGGTGGCGAACCGGACGCCTCGCACTGCAATCCACGCGACGGCCAGGGCAATCGCCACCGTCGTGATCACCGTCGCGGCAGGCCCTCGCACGTCGGGGCCGACAATGGCGATGGTATCGAGCAGACTCGGAACTGCCTGCGAGAAAACCGAAACCGAGATTCCGAGATACCCGAGTACCAGTGCGGCACCCGCCGTCAGTGTCGCCCGGATACCGGAGCCTTGGAAGACGAAGCTGTACAACGATCCTGCTGCGGCCAGTCTCCGCGTGAACTGAGTGATGCAGAACGCAACGAGAAACACCGCCGAAGTTGTCGCAGCAATCGCAGCCAACCCGACGTAGCCGGGACTGTAGGTGATCATCCACAGGGCGATGAACACCATTCCCGTTGCCGGAGCGATCGTGGAAAGTGATTGCCCCAACAGGTCGATCGGGGTCAGACGTCCTCGTCCGAGACCACGGAGCGGGGAGAACACGGGCTCACTGTGTTGATCCGCATTCTGCGCTCGCGTGATCGCCGCACGCAGTGCCGCACTCACGGCCATGAGTCACCGTCCGTCGCGTCCAGGCCCGAACCTACGAGCGAATTGTCAGAATTCGGTCAAGTTAGTCCGCTTATGTTTCCGCGCAGTTTCCACGATGGCGCGCACAGAACTTTCAAGTGAGAATCCGACTCTGTTTCCCACCCAGCGTCATGCCGGATCAAGGGCGGCCGACGGTATCCGGCCCCTCCGGGAGCACCTTGACCTGCGAGTTCTCCGATTCTCACACGACAACTGCTCTCTCAGTTGCACCTCGTCCAGGCGTAGCGCGGTCGACGCGGATTCGCAGCATCGCCCGTACAGGATGTGTCCCACACACCACCGGCACTACCCGAGAGGAACGGAGGAAGCATGGACTTGGTCAGCGCCACCACTTCGGCGATCATCGGATTTGTTCTCCTGCTCGCCGGCATTCCCAAGCTGAACGACCACGACGGGGTCCTTCGTTCGGTGCGCGGATACAAAGTGTTGCCGGTGCGACTCGAAGTACCGCTCGCTCGCATCCTTCCCGTCGCGGAAACCGTCGTAGGCATCCTTCTGGTTCTCGGCGTGGCCCATCGCCTCGCCGCCTTGGTTGCTGCCGTCATGTTCGCGTCGTTCTTCACGGGCCTCACGATCAACCTCCTGCGTGGGCGACGCGATCTGGACTGCGGATGTTTTGCATTCGGAGTCGGCGAGATTCCGCGTATCGGATGGTTCCACGCCGTTCGCGCCGGAACACTCGCGGTGATCGCTGTGGCACTGTCGGTCACCGCCGGACAGGCTGAGATCGGCGTCCAGGTCGTGGCGACGACCTTCGGATTCCTCCTCGTTCTGGCGGGAGTTGCGCTCGCACAGATTCGTTCGGTGGTCCACCTCGGACGACGCCCGGTCGACGACTACCTGTCGAGCGCCTCCATCCGCCTCCGAACCGCCGAAACCGCGTCCCGGTACGGCTCGTGAACTTACATCCCCACCACTGAAAACTCGAAGGCAGGACTACCACGATGACCACTTTCCTCCTTGTCGCGACAGTGATCCTGGTGATCGCCGTAGCCGTACTGTTCTTGATGGTTCTTGCTCTGGCTCGTGAAATCGGCCGCGTACAAGTACGTCTCGGACCTCTCGGTGCCCGGATGATGGATACCGGGCCCAAGGTCGAACAGGCCGGCCCATCGTTTGCCGGTCTCATCGATCAGGAAGGACGGACCGTCGGAGTCGGTGGTCACCGCGACAAACCTCAACTCCTGCTGTTCACAGCACCGAGTTGCTCGACGTGCAAGAGCCTTCTTCCCGGCGTAAGGGCAATGGCCCGAGCCGAATCGGATCTCGACGTGATCATCATCTCCGACGGAACACCCGAAGAGCATCGCGAGTTCCTGGCCGGCAGCGGGATCGGTTCCGAGCTCAGTTACATCGACGCTCGAGACGTCGGTATCGCATACCAGGTGGGCACCACTCCGTACGGCGTGATTCTCGACGAGCACGGCAAGATCCGAGGAAAGGGCCTGTGCAATCACATGGCTCAGGTGGAAAGCCTCCTCAATGCGCTCGAATTCGGCACCCCCTCACTCCAGCACCTTCATGCCCAGGCGAAATCCGGCAGCGCGGCCTGATCTTCCTGCACAGTTCGATCCTCTTCACGAATCAGGAGAAAATCGTTGGACGACAATGAATTCCCGCAGCACAACATGACGGAGAATCGATATCCCGTCGACGAGGCGACAGTTCAGGCCCAGGCCGAATGGATGGCGGGCCAGGGCGGTTCGCTTACCAGCCGAACCGGACGTAAACTCTCCGAACGAGTTTCGCGGCGATCCATGATCAGTCGGATCGGCAAGTGGACCATGGGTGTGTCAGGAGTGGCACTGATCAGCACACTTCCCGTGACACGTAGTGCCTTCGCCCAAGAGCCCGAGGTTCCTGCGCCGGCACCTGGCCCCGAACCTCTTGTCCCTGTCTACGACGGTAAAGATCCGGCCGAGTGCGAGTACTGGCGCTGGTGCAACATGGACGGAACGTCCTGTGCCGCATGCAACGGCGGCGGTGTCACCACCTGTGCCCCCGGCAGCAAGCCCGGCGCAGAGTTCTGGGTCGGATGCTGCACCAACCCTGATACCGGCAAGACCTATCTGATCGCCTACTACGACTGCTGCGGTGCGCCTTCGTGTTCCAACGCATTCTGCGGCGAACCGGACATGCAGGCCGTGATGTACAACCCGGTCTCCGGAAGCTACGACCAGGAAATCATCTGGTGTGTCTCCGACGAGTCCCAGGCATACACCTGCACGATGGCGCCCATCATCGGTGAGGACTGCCAGACTCGACCGGCCGAGCGCCCCAAGGTCGGTGCCGGATCATGAGCAGTCCGCGAACCCGAAAACTGGCGCGACCCGCCGTTGCCGTCATCCCACTCACCGTCGTACTCGCGCTGGCCGGTTGCAGTTCGTCCGACAACGACGAACCCTCCAGCGCAGGTGATGTCACCTATCCGACAGTTCCGTTCACTGCACCGGGCGAGGGAATCTCCCTCGGTCACGACGACCAGGAAATCGGCGACACCATTCCCGAGCCGTTGCACGTCGGTTCGATCACCCCGATCGCAGCTGACCGCTTGCTGGGCGTCGAAGGTGGATTCGGCCAACTCGAGCTCAGCGTCAACGTCATCGATCCGAAAACCGGTGTGGCCGAGAGCCGGATCACCGTCGGCCCGGGTATCTGGGATCCGGTCATTCACGGATTCGTCGGGGATTCCGCCGAGGATCCTGCGGTGCTCGCTGCCGAGGTGTGGCGGCCCCGAGGTTCCCGCGGCGCGGCAGATTTCACGGTCAGCACTTACTCCGGGAACCTACTGGAACCAGCCGAGGTCATGCTTCCGGACGTCGCACGCGTACATTCCCGTCCCGGCTCGAACGCCGTGACCTCCGACGGCAAGTTCTTCGTCACGTGGGACGACGGTTTGTACGGCATCAGGGTGGTCGACCTCGAGAAGAAGGAAGCGACCGGTGCACTCCAGATAGTCGGCTGCGGTCCGTTCACGTGGACGGTCGATCACGAGCTGTACAGCGTCTGCGAGGACACCCGGGAACTGCTGCACGTCACGATCGGTGACGACGGTGTTCCGAAGGAAACCGCCCGAAGCAAGGTCCTACCCGAGGATTTTGTCTCCACCCGCAAGGTCACGTGGGCATCGAAAGCGAATAAAGCCTTGCTGGTCAGTGAGAACGGCGATGTGTACGTCTTCGACTTCTCCAACGGACTACCTCAGGAAGGTGTCAAGCCGATCGGAAACGCCGGGCAGGACTCCGGTCGATTCTCGGAGAACGTCATCAACGCCGACGCAACCCGGCTCGCAATCGCGTACACGGACACGGCTATTCATCCGGACTCTGCTCGGGGAGGCTCACTGGTCAAGATCGACTTGTCCGATGCAACGACCTTCGCCCCGGTGAAGAGCTTGACGCTTGCAGACCTCGGCTTGACAGACATCAAGAGCATGACCTTTTCCGTCGACGGCGCCACGTTCTACGTGCTCGGTACCGGACCTGAGGTCGAAGGCTCCGCTCCGCAGAAGATCGTGGGTTACAACGCGAGCACCGGCGAGCAGGTCAGTTCCGTCGATGTCTCGGGCAACGTCGGGGATGTCAGCGGGTTGATCACACCAGAAGTATTCCGATGAGTCGTCCCGGATCCGGTGTGGTGATGGGCCGGCGCCGCTTCCTGAGTTTGGGAGCACTCGGCGCCGGAGCACTCGGGCTCGGCGCAATGGGGACGATTGCCGGATGCAGTTCCACTGCAGCATCTCCGACGCCGACGACCGATCTCGACTACATCCTGCCCACCGACCCGGAAGTTGCCGCCGCAGAATCGGCGCGAGCCTGGAACGGGACCACCGCTGCGTTTGCCCTTGCCGCCGGATTCTCGACGGTAGATCTTGGCGGACGCCTCGTGGACACGTGGACGTACGGAGGCGCTGCGGTGGCTCCGGAACTTCGCCTGAAGTCCGGTGACCGGGTGAACGTCAGCGTCCAGAACGGCCTCGACGCCGAAACAACACTGCATTGGCACGGAATTCGAATCCGCAACGACATGGATGGCGCGGCACCCACCACGCAGGCTCCCATCGGCGCCGGTTCGAGTTTCGAGTACAACTTCATCGCACCGGATCCGGGAACGTACTGGTACCACTCGCACAGCGGATTACAAGCCGATCGGGGGCTGTTCGGCGCCTTGATCGTCGAGAACCCGAACGACATCACCGGGGCCGACATCGATGCCGTTCTGGTGCTCGACGACTGGCTCGACGGATTGGGTACCACACCGGATTCCGTCCTGATGGCCCTGAACCCGGCAATTTCGGGCGGGCACGGCGGACACGGCGGTGGGGCAACAACTCCGGCGGAACACTCGGAAGCCGACATGTCCGTCGCGCAACAGTTGGTGAGCGGCGGACACGGTTCTTCCGAACCACTCGGCGGGATGACTCAACACATCGCGTATCCACTGCACTTGATTAACGGGCGGCCACCCAACGATCCTGCTGTCGTCACTGCAGCGCCCGGTTCGACCCTGCGACTGCGAATCATCAACGCAGCGGCCGAAACTCCGTACCGGTTTGCTGTGGCCGGTCACGAGATGACAATTGTCGCTACCGATGGCTACGACGTGGAACCAACTCCCGCTGACACCATCATCGTCGGAATGGCGCAGCGCTACGACGTGCTGGTGACGGTGAAGTCGGGAACATGGCCGGTGGTGGCGAAGGTCGAGGGCCGAGATGGTTATGCGTCGACCGTCCTACGCAGCACCGACGCGTTGGCGCTGGCGAACCCGGATGTGGGCGGAAACCTCTCGGAACTGGCCGGCCGACTGGTCACCGAAAGCGAACTCCGGCCCGCGGAATCCGCACGGCTCGAGACGAAATCGCCTGATCGCGACTACCGCATCGAGTTGATCCAGGCCGGCGATCGGTACGTCTGGGGAATGGCGGGGGCCGATGCAGGCAAGCTCGTCATGAAACAGGGCGAACGGGTCCGGATCACGATGAAGAACGCGTCCACGATGTGGCACCCCATGCACACCCACGGCCACACGTTTGCGGTACCGGATTACGGCGGACTTCGCCGCGACACCGTCAACGTCCTACCCGGCACCGAGCTTGCCATCGAGTTCGACGCCGACAATCCCGGCGAGTGGATGTTCCACTGCCACAACGCCTACCACTTCGAGGCCGGCATGACGGCAAATCTGCGTTACGTCCGCTGACAAGTCGAAGAATGGAGAGAACACCTCATGAAGAAACTCGTTCCCGCTTTCCTGGCCGCGTGCGCTGCCTTGAGCCTCACCGCCTGCAGTAGTGATGCCGGTGCGTCGTCGGACGAACCTGCAGTCGTGATCGAGGTGAAGAACATGGCGTACACACCGGCATCGGTCACCATCGAGAAGGGACAGACCGTCGAATGGAAGTTCGACGACAGCGGACTCCCCCACGACGTGGTCGGCAACGGTGATCTCGACGGGAAACTGAAGAGCGAGTTGCTCACCGAGGGAACCTTCTCGTACACGTTCGACGACGCCGGAACCTTCACCTACCACTGCACGCCCCACCCGATGATGGTGGGCACCGTGATCGTTCAATAGTGAGGAGGTGGATCGCCGGCTTCGGCCTCGCCGTCGCGGCGACGTGTGTCCCAGCTTGCGGCACAGAAGATCCCGTCCCCGACGTGGTGGTCGAGATCAGCAATGTTCAGTTCAGTCCGATGGACGTCACCGTGGAGCACGGCGGCACCGTCGAGTGGCGCTTCGACGACGGCGGACTCCTGCATCACGTGGAATCACCCGGCCTGCTCGACAGCGGTATCACCGGAGACGGAACGTTCCGGCACACGTTCGAGAGCGTCGGCGTCTACGAATATTCGTGCTCCGTGCACCCGTACATGATCGGAGTCATCACAGTGCTGTGAACTCTGGCTCATCACTTTTCGCTGCGACTTCGGCTCGACACTTTTCCTGAACCACAAACACTTCGGAGGATCTGATGACTACTGTTCTCTCACACGGCCCACTGCAGACCGACGTCCCTGACATCCGGCCGACCCTTCAAGGCTCGGTCGGCACCGCGACCCGTGTCAGCCTCGTCGCGGCGGGCGCCGCTGCGGGTGCCGGCCTCGCACTCGTGGCCACGCCATCTGCGACAACAGCTTTGACCACAGCTGTTATCGGCGCCGGACTGGTTACGTCGCTGGCCGCGAACTGGTCGACCTGCGGAATGTCCGTCGCCGGAGTTGTTGCGGCGCCGAAGCAAGTCGATCGGAAGGGATCCTCGACTCCCGTCCGCCGACTCGGCTGGCACGCTCTGGGTTCGGTCACGACGGGAGCCGTCACCGGGGCATTGATCGGCGCTCTCGGTGCGGCGATGTCCGGGTACGTGCCGATCGGCTGGGCGCTGGGCGTCTGGGCCGTCGTCGCGGTTGCATACGGGCTGCATGAATTGGGTGCGGTGAGCATGCCGACTCCGATGCGGCGCCAACAGCTTCCGCGCCATCTCCGCCGCACGATGGCGCCGTGGAAGGTCTCGCTGATCTTCGGCGCGATCATCGGTCCGGGATTTCTGATCTTCATCCGCTCGAGTGCGTACTACCTCTTGGCACTCGGCGTCATGGCTTCGGGTACACCGGCTCTCGGGGCGGCGCTGTTCACGGTCGTATCCCTTGGCCGCTGCATGCCCAGCCTCGCGGCAATCGTGCACACCAAGCGTGGTGGCTCGATGCCGGGATTCCTCTCGATCATGTGCGTCGTGGACCGTCGCGTGCAGAGCGTCACCGGCGCGGCATTGATCGCACTGGGAGCATTCGCCGCCGCAGCACTGATCTGACTGTCGAGCTAGCACCCTTCACCTCGAGTGAACACACGCTCCGACTCTCCGGAGCGTGTGTTCACTCGACAGAAACCGTGCGCACTCACCCCGCGTCAGGGAATCGACAGCGCCACCTGGACCGAGTCCTCCGACGGCGACGTCACCTTTGCGTCCCGACTCCAGAGCATGTCCAGCGCTGCCTTGGGCTTGGCAAGAACCCACTCCCGGGCGGCGTTCTTGATCAGCGTCGGAGTTGCGCACCCGCAATCGCTGTTCACACCGTCTGCGTCGATGCCGACGTCTCGGCACAGCGCCACAGCGCGGGGCACGTGATACCCCTGAGTGACGATCAACGCCTTGGTCACCCCATACGTATGTATGGCCCGGAAGCAGGTGTCATAGGTGTCGAGGCCGTACGGATCCCCCACGATACGACGCTCATCGATTCCCTGCTCCACCAGGTAGTTCGTCATCGCGGCGATCTCGTCACCCGAGCCGCCGTTCGCGTCGCCGGAGACCAGGACCGCTTTAGCCTTTCCCGCTTCCACCAGTTCTACTGCTGCGTCCAGCCGCCCTTTCAGGAAAGCCATCGGCTTGCCGTCCTTGATCTGCGCGCCCAGCACGATCACGACCGGAGCATCGGGAGCATCGGCGGCGTCCGACGTGTGGCCGGCCGACGCCACGGAGATCCACACGATCGAGCCCGCGTAGACAACTGCTCCGAGCACCGCAATGCCTGCGACCCAACGAGGCCACCGGCGCTTGCGCGGCGGTTTCACTGGATCTGCAGCGGCTTCGTCCATTCGTCGATCAAACCACACGGTTTCTTCACCGCTTAGGCGCTCGGTCGATCCTCCATCCCTCCGCGCCACTGCGCTCGGCCCACAGATCCGAGTACTTTCCACCTCGCGCGATCAGGTCTTCGTGGGAACCGACCTCCTCGACCCCTCCGGCTTCGAGGTAGACGATGCGATCTGCTCCCTGAATTGTCGACAGGCGATGAGCGATGATCACCACCGTTCGACCACGGGCCAATCGGTGAATTGCCTCGGTGATGGCGACTTCGTTCTCTCCGTCGAGGGCGGAAGTCGCTTCGTCGAGTAGAACTATCGGAGTGTCCTTGAGGAATGCCCGCGCAATCGAGACCCGCTGACGTTCACCGCCGGACAGCAGTGATCCGCCTTCACCTACCCTGGTCTCCTCGCCGCTCGGCAAACGGTCGATCACTTCGCCTAGTCTGGAATCCACCACTGCTTGACGGACCTCCGACTCGGTGGCATCCGGTCTCGCCAACCGAACGTTCTCCAGGATGGTTCCGTCGAACAGGTAAACCTGCTGTGAGACAGTCGATATCCGAGACATCAATGCTCTCGTTCCGATGTCGCGAACATCGGCTCCCCCGATGGTTAGCGCACCTTCGTCGACGTCCCAGAATCTGGAGATCAGCCGAACCAGAGTTGTCTTTCCGGAACCGGAAGGACCGACCAGAGCAGTGACCGAGCAGTCCGGGAATTCGAGGCTCACGTTACGAATCACGCGATCCGGGCCGTAGCCGAAGGAGACCGAATCGAACCGTATATCATACGACGTAGGCTCTTTCGGCACCTCAGGTTCCGCCAGCACCGGTACATCGATCATCTCGCGGACAGATCCGAGCGACACCCGGGCCAGTGAGATACCTTCACCGAATCCTGCGAGCATTTGCATCGGCTCCACGAACCTCACGGCCAACACGAGAACAACGATCACGCTTGCTGTGTCGATGGACCCGGTGGTGACCAGCAGTGCCGCCAGAACCAGGACGGTGAGAAAGGCAATCTGAACGACGATCATGAAGCGCAGCAGATACTTGTCGACCGATCCGATTTCCTGCAGGTGTGCGTCCCGGTTGGACACAAGAGCTTCGTCCAACCGAGTCCAGCCTTCGCCGCTCTTACCGGCCGAACGTAGAACTTGCTGCGCCTGTGCATATTCGACGACGCGCGATGCCAACTCGGATTCGCTCTTGCCGATCGCCTCGTATTCGGGAACAACCGCCCGCTGCACGTTGCGGTAAGCCCGAATCCCCAGTGGAACGAAGACGACCATCGCGAGAGACAGTCGCCAGTCCACAAACAAGACAGCGATCGCCACTGTCGCTGGAGTCACCGTGACGGTGACGAGTTGCGCGATGATCATTCCCGGGATGCTCATCAAGATTGCCGTGCCCTCGGTGACCAGGCGAGTGAACGCTCCACGGTTTGCCTTGCTGAACCACCCGAGCGGAACCTGCACCAAGTGCTCACCGAGGCGATGCATGATTCCACCGGCAAAACCCTCGATTCCGATGCGGTACGCCCGATTCTCGGCGATCCACCGTACGGCGCCACAGGCCACCGCCACGAGAGCAGCAGTGACAACCCACGGAACTGCGGCGTCGTAATCGCCGCGAACCACCGCTTTCAGGATCGGAATCATCAGTGCAAAGACGACACCCTCGAGTATCCCGGCGAGCGTGAAACCTGCTATCTGACCTCGCATCCCATTGTCGCGCCCGAGGATTTCGTCCAGGTCTCGAATCATTGCGGCGCCTTTCGCGGAGAGATGTCTTCGACGAGGGGGTTCTGGAGCGCCCACATCCGCGCGTAGGTTCCGCCGAGCGCCGACAACTGTTCGTGCGTACCTTTTTCCACGATCCGTCCGGCGTCGAGAACGAGTATCTGATCTGCGTATCAGACGGTGTGCAGTCGATGAGCGATCACCATCAGGGTGCCGCCGTCTGCACTGATCTCGCCCAGTGCGCGTTGAACGGCCGATTCACTGTGGGGATCGGCCTGCGAAGTCGCCTCGTCCAGGATGACGATCGGCGGGTTCTGAAGGATGGCGCGGGCGATCGTCAGGCGTTGCTTCTCCCCACCCGACAGCTCACCGCCCGAACCACCACCGATCTCGGTGTCGTACCCCTCCGGCAGTCGCATGATCACGTCGTGAATCTGCGCCCGCCTCGCCGCTGTCTCCACTTCCAGATCCGTTGCATCCGGTCGACCGAGCCGAATATTCTCGCGCACGCTGTCCCGCAGGAGCACGACATCTTGGAAGACGATGGCCATTGATCTCAAGAGTTCGCGACTGGACTGATCTCGTAAATCACTTCCGCCCAGTCGAATAGACCCGTCCGTGACGTCCCAGAACCGCGGAAGTAGACGCGCCAAAGTGGTCTTTCCGGAGCCGGAGGGGCCAACGATCGCGGTCACGGTGCCCGGTTGCATCTCGAAGGAGATGTTCTCGAGGACGCGCTGCCCAATGGTGTATTCGAAGCCGACGCTGTCGAATTCGACCAAAGTGCTGCGAGCAGGCACTGCATCCTGAGGTTCGGCCAGTTCTGGTTCGCCGAGGATGCTCTCGACGTGAGTCGCTCCCAGTTGGCCTTCGCGGTAGAGGTTGGCCATCGTTCCCATGTGCAGAACCGACGACGGAACACCGATTCCGACGACCAGAAAGGCAACAAGAGCTACCGGGGTAATCCAACCCCCGGACAACATTGCAGTTCCCGTCGCCGTGATGACCACGATGAGTACCGCCGGTGAGAGGAGGATCGACATCGCGACCACCGGCCTTCCCATCCCCGACATCCATCGCACGCACACCGCAACCATCGAATCGACAGCGCTCGAGTAGCGCGCGAATGCGCGACTCCCACTCCCGTACGTCTTGACAACCTCGATACCGTCGCCCAGTTCTACTGTCGCAGAGGTCAATGTCGACATTGCAAGATTCCAGGAGTCGACGTTCGTTCGATAGGCTCTGCGCATCGACGGCGCGGCGAGAGCGAGACACACTCCGATGTAGCCGAGCAGGACCAGGCTGAACTTCCAGTCCATCGCCACCAGATAGATCAGGGCCACTATCGGCGACAGGATCGCGGGCACCACGTCGGCGGGAAGGTGAGCGACGAGAAGATGCATCCGCTTCACGTCGTCCGTCATCGCCTGCTTCACTTCACCGGTGCCACCATTTGCAAACCACCCCAGAGGAACTCGGGACAGATGCCGAGCGATACGCGAGCGGATCGAGTATTTGAAATGCGCGTCGGCGGTGTGACAGACGGTCAGTGCTGCGTTGTAGACGACAAAACCGAGAATTGTGCCCGCTGCACCGATTGCGGCCCACATCCAGACCAGGTTCAACGACGAGCCGGTCAGGAGCACCCGCGTGATCTCGACCACCGCAACGTAGGGCAGGAATCGCAACGGCACCGACAGTGCCGACAGACCCGCCCCTAGGAGGAGTTGATTTCTCACCGGCGCGATCATCCTGCCCAAAGCGTCTCGGTCGACGAGTCCAGGCGAGTCTTCCGGGGCTGCGGACTCGTTCATTTTCATTGCCGCACTCATTCTTCGACGATGATCGTGCCGGTCATGTTCGGATGTGGTGTGCACGTGTAGGTGAACGTTCCGGCTTTGTCGAAGGTCTGACTGTAGGTTCCGCTTCCTTGGAGATCGCTCTTGATCCCCAACTCGGCGAACACGACATCGTGCGGCATTCCCTGGTCCTCGAAAATCCACGTGACGGTCTGTCCTGTGTGCACGGTGACGGAGTTCGGTGTGTACGCAAGGTTTTTCACCGAGATCTCGACCGGCGCTTGCTCGGTAGATCCCGTCGAATCGTTGCCGCACGACGTCTGTGTGAATACCGCTGCAACAGCGATCAATGTGGTCGATCCGGTGCGAAATGACATTCTGCTCTCCTCATCGAACGTAGTGGAGGTCGGCAGTCATCCCGGCCTCGAAGTGGTACGCGTTGTGACAGTGAAACATCCACCGTCCTGGATTGTCGGCGTCGAAGTCGATCGCCATTTGTGTACGCGGAAGTACGATCACGGTGTCTCGGCGAAGCCCGCCGTAGGAGGGAACCGAGAAGGTGTGCCCATGGGTGTGCATCGGGTGCCACATGTCGGTGTCGTTGTTCATGACGATTCGTATTCGCTCGCCCTGCTTCATTCTCAACCGACCTGCATCGGCGCCCGCCATTCCCCAGAGGTATCGATCGCCGGCCTGAATGAGATCCACCGAATACGCACGATCCGGTGCCCTCTGCTCCAGTGCTCCTGACGGGCGAAGCTCCGATTCCAGAACGAGCCGACCGCCGGAACCTGACAGCACTGCAGGCGAAGTCAGGTCGACGACCGCTACCGAATCCGGCGTCCGAAGCAGGCACGCGACGCCACCTGACTTCCCTTCCACCTTCGCGGCGATGGGCCACGAGCCGGACTGCACCGTCACCAATACGTCGTATCGCTGCGCGGGTGCGATCAGAATCTCGTCTCCGGCTGTGCAGGCAACGTCCTGCCCGTCAGCACTGACAACGGTCATCTCGTGCCCGGCGACCGAGAAACGGTACGGAGTCTCCGCCCCGGCATTGATCACCCGCAATCGAAGCCGAGTTCCGGCCGTCGCACTGACGACGAAGGGATCTTCCACAGGCCGTCCGTTGATCAGGTGCAGTGGATACGTGATGTGCGTTGCCATTCCACCGAGCGCCTCGGAATTGCCGTGACCGCTGGCGAGAAGTTCTGCGGCAGAATCAATCTCTGCATCATCGACTTCCGGTGGAGTGCCGCCGTGCCCGTGGTGTCCTCCCTGCACGTCCGGTGACAATGCGCGAAGCACTGCATCCGGGGTTGTTCCCAGCCCGTCGAGCCAGTCGTCGATCACGATGACGACGTCCTCGTCGGCTCCGGTCCGGTCGTTCGGGTCCTCGACCACGAGTGCACCGAATAACCCTCGATCGGCCTGCAATCCTGAATGGGAGTGGTACCAATATGTTCCGTGATCCGGGGCCACGAAGTCGTAGGTGAACTCGGCACCTGGTTGGATTCGTTCCTGGGTGACCGGCGGGACGCCGTCCATGTCGTTGCGGATCGCAATGCCGTGCCAGTGCACCGAGGTCTCCGTCGGAAGGTCGTTCTGCAAAAGAACGTTGAGCCGGTCTCCCTTGGAGATTCGAAGCTCCGGGCCAACTGCTTCCGCACCGTACGACCATGTGTCGACCTCTCTGGCGCCCAGACTCACCCGAGCCGGTGCAGCTGTCAGATTCCGTTCGACTGTGCGCCCGCTATGAAATCTCGCCTGTTCGGCAGCACGAACTTCGTCGTCGAACGGTGAAATCTCAGAAGTGGTTTCGTTCGCCGAGCCACGGCTGCACGCACTCAGTGCCACAGAACCCAAAGCCGCAGAGCCGAGCGTCACCGCTCCCCATCGCAGAGCCAGGCGCCGACTCAACGCACTCGAACTCATGCCGTCAGCGCCGTGAATTCCTGATAGCGCTTCGCGGCAACAGCTTCGGTTCCGGTGCCGGTCAGATTGCCGGCAGCCATGGCATCCATGTCCTCGATCATCCAGAAGGTGGCGAAGGGATGAGTGGCGAGCCACATGTCTCCGTTGACCTTGGCCACTCGGTTCTCCTGCACCGCTGAAAGACTCGAGAACCCGGGAACACCGGCAACCTTGCCGAACTCGTACACGCCCTCGTCGAACACGGCCACGATCCGAGCATCCTGCGCCGGGATCGCCTCGTCGGACAGGGGCGCATACGGCAGTCCTCCAGCGGCATTCGATCGCTGGGATTCCGGACGCCCGGAGCCGCTCTCCGCCAACAACAAGGACGGCGGCGCCTGCTCGGTGGTGGTGGCAAGGATTCCAGAACTGCTCATCAGCACCGACACGGTGTTCGCTTCACCACCGGACCGAGCAGAGACGTCAGCGATCTTGCCCTCCAAGGCGACAGTCAGCTTGTCGGCAACCGACTGACGATCAAAAGCGCGTCCGAAGAAGGCAAGATTCTCACGCCACGGAGTGGTGACGGCCGGGACCGGCACTGTGGGGACGGTCGATGCGAGGGAGTCGTAGTAGCTCCGATCGCCCATCGACGTGAAGATGACCAGTCCGGGGTCCTGGGCGAGGACCTGCTCGATCGGGGGTGCACCGAGCGGCGGCACCGTGACCACCTCGGTACCAGCTGACGCCAAGATGTCCTGGCCGATCTCCGATCCCCACGACGTGAAGACCACATCAGGGGTGATGCCGACGGCAAGGAGACCGAGTGCGGCGTATTCGTCGAGGGAAACAATTCGCCCGAGGTCGCCCGGAACCGACGTCTCACCGAATTCGTGGGACACAACACGCGTTCCCTCGGCAGGTTCCGTCGTCGGTCCCGCCTCACTCGAGCTACAGGCGGCCGCAGTCAGGGCAACGACACTGACCAGCAGCGAAGCTCCCAGCCTCGATAGGTAACCGGGTCGCGTTTTCAACTTCATAATGTCCTTCAGCTTCGAAAAATCGGGGGATCGATACAAATCGGAGCACTGCTCGGATTTGGCAAGTAAACCTCACCTAAGTTCATCCGTCAATCGGTTGCGTCGACTACGCGACGCGATCCGACGCCACTAAGCTCGGTCGGACCATGACTGCGCCATCACCTGACAAGAAGTCCGCCGCGAAATCACAGCGCCGCCGGAGTTACAACACCGGGATCACTGCGGACGCGGTGCTGACCGTGGCGTTCGGGCTCAGTCGCGAGCACGGAGTCGAGGGCTGGTCGCTGCGGCAGCTGCTCGGCGAACTCGATACGTCGTTCTCCGTCGTCTATCGACTCGTCGGAGATCGGGACGCACTCTCGGCTGCGGTGGTCGACAGTGCGGTGTCGGCCGTGAACGTGCCATCCGCACAAGAGGATTGGCGTCAATGGCTGACGCATCTGCTCTTGCAGATGCGAGAGGCCTTGATCGAGTGTCCAGGCGCGGCACAGTGGCTGCTGATGAACGGAGTTGCCACCCAGCGCAGCCGGGAACTCATGGAGGCCGGATTGGCATCGCTGATCGACGCCGGGTTCGGGGAAGAAGCCGCTCAGGCTTACACCGTCGCCTTCACCTCGACAATCACACTGATCGCCATGAACGACGCCAGGCGCATTCCCAGCGGACAGCCTTCACCCGATCACAGCGCGATGCTGGAACGACTGAGTAACGACGGACCCTCAGATCCTCGTTCATCGATGGAGACACTGATCGGGAAGTTCGCCGGTCCACCGGATGCTGCGGAAGCAACACGGGCAGAACACTATCGCTACACACTCGACCGTGTCCTCGACGGCCTCGAGGCGCGGCTGAACGCAATCAAGGAGTCACAGAAATGACCGAGGGTCGCTGTCGCAGTTGTGCGACAGCGACCCTCGGATGAGTTGGATTCTCGATATGTCTAACGGAACAGGTTCGCGACGAACGGAATCGTGTCAGCCTGTGATTCGACCAAAGCGCCGCTGTGATCGGTGTTGTAGGTCTTGAACGTGACCGGTTCACCGTTGGCGACCAACGCTGCAACCAGCGAAAGTGCAGACGGTGCAGGGACATCCACGTCGAGCAAGCCCTGGCCGATGAAGATGGGGCGATCGTATCCACTGGTCGGTACACCCATGTAATCGTTCAGCAGACCCTGGAAGTTCGGGATCTGACTGAGCGGGCGGGAGAAGATGTCACCGAGGACCAGATCCTTGGATGCCTCGTCCAGGTCTGCGGCGCAGAGCTTTTCGGCCGAGTCGACCTTTTCCCTTCCCAAGTCGTTCAGGTAGGAATTCAAGTCGATCTCGGGGTGCGCTTCCCGCAAGCCCGCGAGGATGTAGAGCGCGTACGACGTCAATCCGCCGCCGAGGGCGATGGGAGGGAAGCCCGGACCGGCAGGCAGGAGGGTCAACTCGATGTTGGCCGGCACTCCGGTACCCACCCCGCCGCGATAGTCGAGAGAATCCCCACCGTATTCGGTGGCGTAGCGCGCCGTCGTGATGGCCGCACCGCCGCCCTGCGACTGCCCGACCACTGCCCACCTATTCGAGATGGTGGGGTCGATCACCCGAGCAGCCTTGACCGAGTCGACGACGCTGTGCGCCTCCACCTTTCCGTCGAGATACGGCATCAGCCCCGGTGTTCCCAGACCGACGTAGTCGGTGGCGACTACGGCGTAGCCCTCGGAGAGCCAACGCCCCAGGTAGGGGTAGTCGCGCTCGGGCAGGCCAGGACCGACCAGCGAAGGGGCACAGGAATCGTCGAGTCCCGTGGTGCCGTGCGCCCACGCAATGACGGGCCAACCACCTTCCGGTGCCGGACCGGCCGGGACGTAGTACGCGCCACTGCTCAGCGCAGGCCCGCCGTTGGAACCGATGGTCCAGTACGTGAATCGCTTGGCGTCGGCGGTACCCGGAATCCACAGATCTTTCGGTAGCGGCTCACTCGACACCACAGTGCCGGTGGCTTGCGACGCGCTCGGTGCCTGTGCGGACGCGATGGGCGCAGCAACGGCGGAGCCGATCGTTGCAGCACAGAGGGCTGCGATGGATATGCGGGCAAACGACTTCGACTGGAATTTCACGTCTGACGACTCCGGTTCGTGCGGTGGGCGACCTCGTTGGACGTTATCGTAGATTTTGTTTAACCGATCGGTCAAGCAAAATCTTGCAGCTTCGTGAAACGTATATGTCGAGATTCACGCCCTAACTCCGACCTAGCATCGAACCGCACGAAAAAACAGTAGGAGGATGTGTCCATGGCACACGTACAGCGTTTCGACCACATCGGCATCACCGTCACGGACCTCGAATCAGCGACGGCATTCTTCGTCGGTCTGGGTCTCGAGGTGGAGGGCACCGGATCCGTGGAGGGTGAGTTCGTGGAAACCGTCTGCGGTATCCCTGGAGCCAAGTGCGAAATCGCCATGCTGCGCCCGCCGGGCGAAGGATCACGGCTCGAGCTCTCGTCCTTCGTCACGCCCGAGCACGTACCCGGATCGCCTGCTCCGATGGCCAACGAGATCGGGATACGCAACGTGTCTTTCGAGGTGGGCGATCTCCAGGCTGCGGTCGACGCGGTGGCTGCGGACGGTTACGGACTCATCGGCGGGATCGGCGAGTACGAGAACAGCGTGCGCATGGCCTACGTCCGGGGGCCTGAAGGGATCATCGTGTCCCTGTTCGAGCAGATCGCCTGAAGCGTCACGGCATTCGGAGCGTCAGATCGCCTTCCAGGAGCTGGCCAGAGCGCCCATCGCAGCCGCGAATTCGGCGAACGCCGCGTCGATTCTGACGCGGTCACCGGTGGTCACCAGATCGAGCGTCAACCCGCGAATCTGCGCCAACACGATCGTCGCGTAGCGATCAGCGCGATCGGGTGGACATCCGTGCGCGAGCGCAGCTTCCGCCAAACCACCCAACCAGTCCCCCACCACATGGTCGAGAAACTCGCGATACCGCTCCGGATGCAACAACGCCTGTCCGTAGATCTCGAACATCAAGCGAAAGTTCGGCAACGATTCCGCTGATGTGCGCCCATTCCAGTAACTCGTCAACATCTCGACGATGTCGGTCCCGGAAGAGATGTCGAGAGAAGAGCTGTCTCGCAGGGTGGCAACCACTTCAGTGAGCAGTTGTTCCTTCGAACCGAAATGATGGATGAGTGTCGCATGACTGATCCCCAGATCCTTGGCCAATGGCCGCATGGACAGTTCACCGACGCCGTTCGCCGTGACGTACGCGGTTACCTGCTCGAGCAATTCGGCACGGCGATGCTGGTAACGCAGTTTCCGGCCGTCGATCGGCGTGCTGTCCTCCACCTGCAGGAGCCTACGCAGTACCGGAAACACGGCAGAACCGGAAACACGGCAGAACCGGTTACACGGTGACGTGGTGGCGATCCGATCGACTGATCGTCACAGCGGCGACGACAACACCGATCACCACGCCGATGAGAGTGTCCGCGACGCGAGCCACTGCCGCTTCGGTCCCGATCGGAGCACTGAAACCGATGAGGAGCAGTGCCATCGGGGTGACGGCCAGTGATGTCAGTGCATAGTTCTTGATCACGAGCAACTCAGCAGCAGTCTGCAGAATCACGACCACGGCAACCGCTTGCCAGTAGCCGAGCGTCAATGCGATGAGAGCAGCAGCGACGACGGCGCCACCGACATTTCCCACCAACCGCTGAATCCCACGCTGGACGGTCTGCTTGTAGTTCAGCCCCTGCATCGCGGCGATGGCACCCATCGACGCCCAGAGCGGATGCTCCAACCCGGCTCCCGCCGCGAGCCAACCGGCCAGAGCCGACGCTGCCACGATGCGGAGAGCATTCATCCGCACCGGGCGCGAATACAGCCGATTCAATCCTTCGAGAAAATAGCCTTCGGGCGCGGCCAGGTTCTTTGCCGGTGCGAGATCGTGTTCGATCATGCTGGATCGCTTGAGCTTCCGAAGCTCCTTCTCGTGCCGAGCAATGCTGCGAATCAGGGTGGCGTCGCCGTGCAACTGCCACTCCTGAACTGCCGCTTCTGCTTCGTCGAGCACCGCCACCAGTTCGCGTCCGTGATCGACGGTCGACTTGATCCGGCCACTCGACGCAATAACCAAGCGGGCGTTGGCAATCGATCCGAGCGCCGGTTCCACTCCGTCTGCGCCGGACTGTTCGAGACGCCCCACCGCAGAAACTGCACGGGCAACTGCCAGGCGGGCAGGTCCCATCGGCAGTACGAGCGCTGGGAGCATCGCGGCCGCCCAACCGACCAGAACTCCGAGCGCACCGGCAGTGACCACCCGCGCCAAATCATCAACGCTGGAGGCATATCCGGCTGCACCGGTCGCCGCGAAGACGAGGATGACGGGCCCTGGCCCGGTGATCCGGAAGCCCGACATGAAGCAGTACGACGCACCCGCAAGCAAAGAGAGGATGCCGATCTGCAACCACATCGGAACGCCCGCGACACCCATGGCGCCGCCGAAGGCAATCGAAACCACCAGTGCAGCACCCACCATTGCCAGCTTGCCGGCCAACCGTGGATACGGCTCGTACCTGCCGAACGCGGCGCACAGCGCGCCCAAGGCCGCGAAGCCAGCCAATTCCCGATGCCCGAGCAGTCCGCCGACCACGAGGACTACGGCGGTGGCGAGCCCGACCCTGATCGCGGGGGCGATGGTCGCGTCGGCAGATCCGACGCGAAAAGCCGCTCGCCACGTCGCCCCGGAGACGGTATGTGCAATGGCTTCACTCGAATGAGTGAGACGGCTGGGCGTCCTGGCTGCGGTTTCGGTTCGGCTCACCCAATCAGCATACATTTATTTCACTAGTAAATTACTTGTGAAGTAATGTGAATTCTGTCGCTAAGATAGGGACATGGGCGCGGCGAACAGATCCGAAGACGACTTCATCGACAAAGTCCGTCGCGAATGGAAGCGCGCCTACCCCGAGTTCGACACTGCTCCCGTCGAGGTGATGGGCCGGATCGCCCGCATCAACGCGCAGTCTCTTCACCAGCTCGACCGCGCACTGGCGTCCAGCGGGGTCTCTCGCGCCGAATTCGACGTGATGAGCGCACTCGCTCGCAGTGACCGTCCCCTGCGGGCGAGCGAGGTCACCGCCGTCACGATGGTCAGCGGCGCCGCCACCACAAAACACGCAGACCGCCTGGCCAAGCTGGGCTTTGTCGAGCGTCAACGTTTCGAACACGACGGGCGGGTGGTTCTGCTTCAACTCACCGATGCCGGTCGCGCATTGGTCGAGGCAGAGTTTCCCCGACGCGTCGAGCGCGACCGTCAAGTACTCACCGGACTCGACGAGGACGAACGTGCCCAACTGACGGCACTGCTCAAACGCATCTCACTCAACATCGACTCGGGGATCTGGGACTGACCTACTTCGGCAGCGGTACGTTCTGCAAACGCACCTGACCGCGCGCCACCTCTTTGCCCGATTCCGGATCGGTGATGACCACCGACCACAACTGCTGAACCCGGCCCTGCTGTATCGGCACAGCCACGACGTCCACGCGCCCACCCGTACGCGCCCGCAGGAAATCCGTTCCGTTGTGCACTCCGACGGCAAATTCGCCACGGTCCGCCACTGCAGTGCTGGCCCCGATGCTCGCGGCGGACTCGACGGCGGTCGTGTAGACACCGCCGTGGACTACGCCCCACGGCGTGTGATGCTCCTCGGACAGATCGATGTGCCCGACAACCTTCGTGCCGGACACCTCGTCCAGTTGCAATCCGGCAGCGCTGACAAATCCGCTTGCTGCCTCGAGATTCAATTCCGTCATGACGACCCCTCATCTGCTCCGTTGGATTTCTCGACCTACCTTCCGCCCTCGAATACATGCCGTCAAGTGCTAAGTTGGAATTCCCAACTAACATTTCCAACTAACAGGGGCCCAGAGATGACGGCGACAAAAGGACGCAACTGCTCCATCGCCAACGCCTTGGAGGTCGTCGGCGAGAAGTGGTCACTGTTGGTGCTCAGAGAAATCGCCCTCGGGCAACGACGGTTCGACGAGATCGCCGCGGGCACGGGTGCGAGCCGCGACATCCTCGCCGCGCGTCTGCGCACCCTTGTCGACGCCGACGTCCTCACGAAGCGACGCTACGAAGACCATCCACCGCGCTACGAATACGTCGCCACCGAATCAGGGAAGGCGCTCTATCCCATTCTGATGGCGCTCATGGAATGGGGGGACGCCTTTGCGACGACGGGTCCACCGCCGACCGTCGTCGAACACCGTTGCGGTGAGATCCTGCACGCCCAAGTTGTGTGCGCGCACTGCAAAGAGCCGCTGGCCGCCAAAGACGCGCATGTAGTCGAACTCTCGCCGCCTGCTCGATAGCGTCAGCGTCCGGGCGGAAACCCGCCTGTTGCGATCGGACCCCAGGAGTCGACGGTGACGCGGATCAGGCTCTTACCCTGCTTGCGCATGGCTTCGCGGTACTCGTCCCAGTCGGGATGATCACCGGCGATGGATCGGTAGTAGTCGACCAACGGTTCCACCGAGTCCGGGAGGTCAATCAACTCCGCGGTTCCGTTCACCTGGACGTACGGGCCGTTCCACTCGTCGGAGTGGATACACAGAGACACCGCCGGGGTGCGGCGGACATTCGCGGCCTTGGCCCGTTCCGGGTACGTGGAGATGACGATCCGACCCTCGTCGTCGACCCCGCACGTCACCGGAGAGATCTGCAACTCGCCGGATTTCTTCACCGTGACGAACGTGGCCCGATGGCGCGGCCTGACGAATTCGAGGAGCTCGGCAAACGACACACGATCTGCGCTGGCGATCTTGGACATGACCTCAGCCTAATTCGATTTACGAACTGACGCTCAGGGCATCTCGATGGTCTGAGCACGTGCGATTTCGCCGATTGCACGAATGATGTACGCGCTCTGAGCTTTCTTCACTCCGGTCGACAAACTCCCGATGACCAGAACCGCCGAACGCAGGTACGCGCCGTGCCCGATACGGAACGAATCGTCTTCCAGATCCGAGATCCCGAGCGCCCCGGTGTAGACCGCAGCGAGCGCCTGCACGTCCAGATCCGGCAGCCACACGATCGTGGACTTGGCGCAGGCGGTGAGCGCATCCTGCACGTCCTCGCTGGACAAGCCGTCCGGATGCGTGTCCTCGAGCAATTCGCGCACGATCGCCGCGTGAACCGAGCTGACCTGCTCGAAAGAGAGCCCGCGCAGTTCCTCGACAGCCACGAGTAGTCCGTCACGATTTGCCGCCCGCACCGCGGCGAGTGCGTCGGCCGTGGCATCGGCGATGTCACGGGCGACCTTCGGCCAATGCGTCGGCCAGCTCTGTTCTGGCGTCCACTGTTCTGGCGTCATCGTGGTATCTCCTCGGTCCTCGTGTTCATGCGGAAGCCTTCCACATCCCACCGACAGGCCAGGCGATCCGTCAGCGCAGCCGCTCCAACAAGGACATTGCGTTGTGCGGCGCAAAGCCTTTCATGTCGTTGTCGAAGTAGACGTACACGTCGAGGCCCTCGTCCATCCAATCCCGAAAGCGCTTGGACCACTTGTCCAGAGCTTCGTCGGTGTACCCACTCGCATACAGTTCCTTGTCCCCGTGCATCCGCACATAGACAAAATCGGTAGTAGGAGTGGTGATGCGGGGATACCTGCCGGCTGTGTCTGCGACGACAAAACCGATGGAGTGCTCGCGCATCAGGTCCACGGCTTCGTCGGTCTCGAAGCTGGCGTGCCGCGCTTCCACCGCGTAGCGAATCGGCACGTCCCTCTCGGTCTGGGCGAACACTCGGTCTTCGGTGAGTTTGTCGTCGTGCTGTGCTGCCAGATCGGCTGCAGCCTGAGTGGTACGGGGAAGACCGTCGAAGAAGTCGGCCAATCGCTGCGATTCGAACTGCAGCGTCGGAGGTAGTTGCCACAGAATCGGCCCGAGCTTGGGGCCGAGGGCGAGTGTTCCGGCGGCAAAGAAGTTGGCGAGTCCGTCACGGGCGTCGAGCAGCCGTTTCATGTGTGTGATGTACCGGCCGCCCTTGATCGCGAACACAAAATCTTCGGGAGTTTCGCTGCGCCATTTGGTGTAGCTTTCCGGCTTCTGCAGCGCGTAGAACGAGCCGTTGATCTCGATCGACGTCAATCTCTCTGCGGCATAAGACAATTCTTTGCGGTGAGCAAGACCTTTCGGATAGAAATCTCCGCGCCACGCGGGATACGTCCACCCGGAGATACCTACCCGAATATCTGCCATCGATTCAGACTAAGCGGCACTCGAGCGTTTTGGCACTCCGTGTTTCAAACTCCGGCGCTGAGCGCGACGGATACCGGTACGACGGTCAGGCACACCACCGCACCGACGAACAACGCGATCACGAGGCGACGGTCCCACTTTCCGCGTGCACCACTGGCAGCGAGCATGAAGATCACAAAACCTACACACACGGACACGATAGTCACGATCACCGGAGTTCCAACCATGCCGTGATTGTCCCCTACCCATTGCCACCGAGCGCCCTACGGGTACACGATCGAAGTACCCATCCCGAGCTAGGAGTGGAAATGCCGAAATACCTCTGGCAAGTGACGTACTCACCCTCCGGCGCCGCCGGTCTACAGCAGGAGGGAGGCACTGCGCGGCGCGACGCGATAACGCGAATGGTCGAAAGCATCGGTGGCACTGTCGAATCCTGCCACTTCGCACTGGGCGGTCACGACATGTTCGTGATCGGCAACCTGCCGGACGACGTCGCGGCAGCCGCATTGAGCATTCGCACGGCTGCGGCAGGTGCAGCACGCTCGGAGTCGATCACACTGCTCACGCCGGAGCAGATCGACGAGGCAGTCAAGCGACCGACCGACTACCGCGCGCCGGGCAAATGACGACGGAAGGAATAGATCCCGGCAGCAGCCGAGTTGCACCCGCTGTGACGGAGACTACGAAAACACCTGACCTGGGCACCTACGGAATCTGGCGAGGAGCGGCTGGTTTGCCGCCCGAGCTGGGAACTGCGATCGAGAAACTCGGTTTCGGCACCATCTGGATCGGCGGCTCCCCACGCGCCGATCTACGGATCGCCGAGAAACTTCTCGACGCGACCGAGCACATCACCGTGGCAACCGGAATCGTCAACATCTGGTCCTCACCTGCGGCTGAGGTGGCGGAGTCCTATCACCGACTCGAAGCCGCGCACCCGGGTCGATTCCTGCTCGGCGTAGGCGTCGGACATCCGGAGGCGACCGGCGACTACACCAAGCCGTACGCCTCACTCGTGTCGTATCTCGACGAACTCGACGCGGCCCAGGTCCCGGAATCGCGGCGCGTCCTCGCCGCACTGGGGCCGAAGGTGTTGAAACTGTCCGCCGCTCGCGCCGCCGGCGCGCATCCGTACCTGACCACCCCCGAACACACGGCCGAAGCTCGCGAAATCCTCGGCCCTTCGAAGGTCCTGGCCCCCGAGCACAAGGTTGTCCTGGAAACCGATCCGGAGAAGGCCAGAGCAATCGGTCGCCCCGCCGTCGCCAACCCGTATCTGTATCTGCGCAACTACACGAGCAATCTCGAGCGCCTCGGTTTTGCGCCCGAAGAGTTGGCCAACGAGGGGAACGATCGCGTCATCGACGCCCTGGTTGCGCGGGGTACCGCGAAGTCCATCGCGGATCGACTTCGGGAGCATGTCGCGGCGGGTGCCGATCACGTTGCGATCCAAGCACTTCCCGCCGAAGGTGATCCGATCGCGACCTACGAAGCACTGGCCGCCGAACTCTTCGACTGACCGGGCAACCCTTGACTTGGATAAGTAGTGTCCGAGTATACTTGGACACTACTTATCCGAGTAAAGGAGAAAAACATGAAGATCGTCATTTTCGGAAGCGGACTCATCGGAAGCCAGGTCGCCGCCAAGCTCGCTGACGCCGGGCGCGACGTGAAGGCGCTCGGTCGCGGCGACGGGATCGACATCACCACCGGCGCAGGTATCGCCGAGGCAGTCGAGGGTGCCGACGTCGTCGTGGATCTGACCAATTCCCCTTCGTGGTCGGACGACGACGTCTTGGCCTTCTTCCGCGACGGAACCGGCCACATCCTCGCCGCGGAAGAGAAGGCAGGCGTCGGGCACCACGTCATACTGTCCATCGTGGGTGCCGATCGACTGCCCGATTCCGGGTACATGCGAGCCAAGGTCGCCCAGGAAGACCTGGTCAAAGCGGGCCCGACCCCCTACACGATCGTCCGATCGACCCAATTCTTCGAGTTCGTCGCCGGAATCGCCGACGCGGGAACCACCGACGGCGCCGTCCACGCAACGCCGGGACATCTGCAACCCATCGCGTCTCGAGACGTCGTGTCCCACGTCGCCGAGGTAGTGACCGGCGCGCCGCAAAACGGCACGGTCGAGATTGCCGGACCCGAACCGCTGGGCATCGACGAACTGGTCCGGCGCTTGTTCCTCGTCACCGGCGACAAGCGTTCGGTTATCTCCGATCCCGAAGCCGGCTACTTCGGCGCGAAACTCGACAACTCGGCACTGACCCCGACGCCCGGTGCAGATGCATGGATCGCGCCGACAACATACGACGCGTGGCTTGCCGTGAAGGCCTGACGTCGACAACTCGAGCGACGTCCGGCCTGCACCGCTTTCCGCGGCGTCGATAGAGTCCAATCATGAAGCTTTCCGGAGGCGTGGAGTGGTCACTCCACTGCTGCGTGGTTCTGAGCCAGTCCGAGGGGCCGGTACCCACAGCCAGACTCGCCGAACTTCACGGGGTGTCGAAGACATACCTGGCGAAGCATCTGCGAGCGCTCGCGCACGCCGGTCTGGTCAATCCGACCGAGGGCCGAGACGGCGGGTACGTTCTCACCCGGGCTCCCGAGAAGATCACCGTTCTCGACGTCGTACAGGCCGTTGACGGCACCGAACCTGCGTTCCGGTGCACGGAGATTCGACAGCAAGGAATCCTCGCCGCCCCACCGGAACAGTGCCGTTCCGCCTGCGGAATCGCCAAGGTCATGGCCGACGCCGAAAAAGCCTGGCGCGCATCACTGTCGGGGGTCACTATTGCAGATCTTGCTGCAACCCTGGACCTTCCGGCACTCAGAAAGATCCTGACCACACCGATCACACCCTAGAGCAGCCCACACCCCACGAGACGGCAATCCATCGTTCAACTATCGGGTACCTTGTTCGGGGATCAAATCTTGACGAAGAATCTTCCGGGAATTTTCGCAAGATCTCGGAGGGGGTTTCATGGGAGTCAGTGGCGCTGCGGGGTTGGGGCAGAACATTCGTCAAACAACTGGACTGTTGAGTCGCTGGTGGTCTCTTGCATACGACGGCGAATGGTTCCCGAGGTTCCTGGCTGCTCGATCGATGTTGGGGACAGCCAGGGTGGTCGTCACCTTTTGGTGTGCTGTGTTCGTGGCACTCGCCGTACTGGCTCAATTCGTGAAGGGTGGCGCAACCGAGCTCCCTGAACGGCTCGCGGCGGGCGCAGCATGCATGATCGCGCTCTACTGCATGATTCGCTGGTCACTCGGACGGTCTTGGCCGAGTCACCATCAATCCGTTCGTTTCGTTTCGCTCACCAATATCTGCTTGTCCTTGATACTTCTCGCCGGAATCCATTCGAGCTTCCTGGCATTGACCGGCACCGTCCTATTCGTGGTCGTCGCGAACTATTCGTCGGTATTCCACAGCCCTCGAATAGTCACCGCACAGATCACCGGCGCGCTGTTCGTCGTTGCGCTACTGACAATTCGAGCTGTAACCGATCCGGATACCGACTCTTCGCTGTCGGTGTCCACTGGATTCGTCATCGGGTGTGTTATCGCTTCAGCTTCGATGACCGTGCATTTCCTCGTCCTGTATTTGACCGACGACGCACGACACTCTTGGCGTGATCCACTCACCGCTGCCCTGAATCGACGTGGGCTGCACAATGTCTGGCAACAGTTGTTCGGTGTCGGCGAACTCCAAGGACACGTAGTCCTTGCGGTGGTGATCGATGTCGATTCGTTCAAGAGCGTCAACGACAAACTGGGTCACGCGGAAGGCGATCGGATGCTGGTGACAGTCGGCCGGCGCCTGAACTCGGTGGTCGGAGAGGTCGGGCTGGTGGCGCGGACTGGCGGCGACGAGTTCGTGATTCTCATGCCCGTGGAGCCACGTCGCATCGAACAAACCGTGGTGGACATTCACAATTCGATATCGCGGCCCGCCGGCCGGCAGTCGATTTCCGTGAGCGTCGGAGCCAGCGTGTGGCTGTCCTCGACAATCCCGGACGCTTCGGGAACCATCGATCGGATTCTTGCCGATGCCGACAACGCGATGTATCGGGCGAAACGACGAGGTGGAGACCAGGTAGCTTGGGCAGTAACGCATCTGAGCTGAATCGACACGATTACCTGTCGATCGAATTCAGAGCGCCGCTTCGCTGTCGTTCGCCGGATCCAGCTGATCCTGGGTTGCCGCCCAACTCGCCAAGAGTTTGAGTGCGTCAGCCGTGGGCGTCCCCGGCGCCGCGGTGTAGACCAGCAGTGTCAGCCCGGGATTGGACGGCAGTTCCATCGCCTCGAAGTTCAGCTCCAGGTCGCCGACGACGGGGTGACGAACCTTCTTGAATCCCGTCCGATGAAAGCGCACATTGTGTTTCGCCCACCGGGTGCGGAATACCTCACTGCGAGTGGCAAGTTCACCGATGAGCTCGGTCAGCGCCCTGTCGTGGGGATTGCGCCCCGCTTCCGAGCGGAGCATCGCGGCGATGTCGTCTGCCGCGCGCTCCCAATCCACGAAGAAGTCCTGCGATGCCGGGTCCAGGTACACGAACCGGGCGTTGTTCGCCGGCCTACGTGGATCGGCCAACACCGGCGAATACAACGCGCGCGCCATACGATTGGCCGCCAGCATGTCGTGCCTGGCATTACGTACCCACGCCGGCGCGTCGGTGATGGCGTCGAGTATCTGCTGAATCGCCGGGCTCATGCCCTTGGGGGCGGGCCGCTTTCTACTCGGTGCGCCTGCACTGGCGGCCTTCGCAAGGTCATACAAATGGGCAGTTTCGGCTTCGTCGAGTTGCAGTGCTCGGGAAAGGCTTTCGAGCACCGAGTCCGACGCTCCCGCCAGATTTCCGCGTTCCATGCGCACGTAGTAGTCGATGCTCACACCGGCGAGCAGAGCGACTTCCTCACGGCGCAACCCCTTGACGCGACGGTTCCCGCCGTAGGCCGGCAGCCCTGCCTGCTCGGGTGTGATGCGAGCACGACGGGAGCTGAGGAATTCGCGGATCTCGGCTCGGTTGTCCATGCAGTTCACGTTACTCGAGCGGAGAAGACCGAGGGAGGTACTGCCGTTACCTGGAACAACAGACACTCCCGCGCCCGCGAGGCGCGGCGTTGACTGATTGCAGTCGACCGGTCCACGCCGAAACGTCGACTTCGAAGCACGCGACACCAGAAGCAAGAGGGGACACCATGCGAGCAACCATCATGTACGGCGCCGGAGACGTTCGAGTCGAGACCGTGCCCGATCCGGCACTGCAGCAGCCGACGGACGCGATCGTGCGGGTCGTCAGGGCGTGCGTTTGCGGCTCTGACCTGCACCCTTACCACAACATGCCGGCCACGCCCGGTGGTTCCCCGATGGGCCACGAATTTGTCGGAGTGGTCGAAGAGACCGGTCGCGAGGTGTCCACGTTGAAGAAGGGCGACTTCGTCATCGCCCCCTTCGCCTGGTCCGACGGGACGTGCGACTTCTGCCGCGAAGGCTTGCAGACGTCTTGCCGACACGGTGGATTCTGGGCCGGAAACGGGATCGGAGGCGGTCAGGCAGAGGCCATCCGAGTGCCGTTGGCAGACGGCACCCTGGTCAAGGCGCCGGTCGGTGAGGATTCCGAACTCCTACCGTCACTGCTCACACTCTCCGACGTCTTCGGCACCGGCTATCACGCGGCGGTCAAGGGTGGCGTCAACCAACGCACGACGGTCACGGTCATCGGCGATGGAGCCGTGGGGCTGATGGCAGTGCTCTCCGCCAAACGCCTCGGCGCCGAGCGCATCATCCTCATGGGGCGCCACAAGACCCGCACGGATCTCGGTCTCGAGTTCGGAGCCACCGACGTGGTTGCCGAACGTGGAGATGAGGGCATCGAGAAAGTCCGCGAACTGACCGGAGGCGACGGCACTCATGTCGTCCTCGAAGCGGTAGGTCACATGCCTGCCTACGAGCAGTCGCTCGGAGTTGTCCGACCGGGCGGCGTCATCAGCCGAGTCGGGGTACCCCAATACGAAGAAGCTCCAATCGGATTCGGGACACTCTTCGGACCCAACATCACACTCACCGGTGGACCGGCCCCGGTGCGCGCGTACATCGAAGAGCTGATGCCGGATGTGCTCGATGGAAAGATCGAGCCGGGCAAGGTCTTCGACCACACCGTCGGACTCGACGACGTAGCGGAAGGCTACCGAGCCATGGACTCCCGTGAATCGTTGAAGGTCCTCGTCCGCCCGTAGTCCACCACTTGCGAAAGTCCACCACTTGCGAAGAAGATGCGCGTGACCCACATTGCCACCCGTCCTGTTGCCGGTCGCATCAATCCCACCGCGATCCTGGCGATCATTCTGATCAGCTATTTCATGATCCTGCTCGACAATTCGATCATCTTCACCGGGCTACCCAGCATCCAAAGCAGCATGGGTTACTCGGCAACCGGGCTGTCCTGGGTCCAGGACGCCTACACCCTGGTGTTCGGCGGGCTTCTCCTGCTGGGTGCTCGTCTCGGGGACATCTTCGGCCGTCGTCGCGTATTCGTGGCCGGTCTCGCGATTTTCGCGATTGCGTCGTTTCTCGTCGGGGTCGCGCCGAACGGTTGGTGGCTCATCGCAGCGCGCGCTCTCCAAGGCGTCGGAGCAGCAGTGGTCGCCCCGGCGTCGCTGTCACTGCTGACCGCCAGTTTCCCGCCCGGCCCGGAGCGAACGCGCGCTGTTGCCTGGTACGGCGCTGCTGCGGGAATAGGCGCCAGCCTCGGACTCGTGATCGGCGGCGCCCTTGCCGACTGGGTGTCTTGGCGCGCAGGCTTTTTCATCAACGTTCCGATCGGTATCGCGATGATCGCTCTCGCTCCCCGGTTCATTCCGGAAACCGAGCCCAACTCCGGACGTTTCGATGTGGCCGGCGCTGTTCTCGCCACACTCGGGATGACCGCGCTCGTCTTCGGCACCGTCAACTCGGCCGAAGCGGGGTGGACCTCACCGATCACCGTTGCGACACTGGCGGCCGGGGCGATACTACTGACCTTGCTCTTCCTCAACGAAGCGAGAGCGGAGCAGCCGATCATGCCACTGAGGTTGTTCCGTAGCCGGGAGCGATCCGGGGCGTACGCCGCCCGAATGCTCTATCTGGGTGCCATGATCGGATTCTTCTACTTCACGACTCAGCTACTCCAAGGCGTCATGGGCTTCAGCGCGTTCCAAGCAGGCATCGCCTTCTTCCCGATGACGATCGTCAATTTTGCTGTGGCGATGCTTATTCCGCGACTGACACCGCGATTCGGAAATTCCGCAATTCTGTCGGTTGGCATTGCCGTCACCCTAGCCGGGATGGCGTGGCTCAGTCTGGTCCATCCCGGCAGCACGTACCTCACTGCGATAGCACTTCCGATGATCTTGATCGGCGCCGGACAGGGGTTGGCTTTCGCCCCACTGACTTCTGCCGGCATCTCCGGGGTACAGGCCGAAGATGCCGGTGCCGCATCAGGATTGGTCAACACTGCACATCAACTGGGCAGTGCTCTCGGACTCGGCATCCTCGTCGCAGTCTCCGCGGGCGCCGGATCCTCTGCCGACGACGCTACAACGGCACTCACCGATCACGTATCAACGGCTCTCACCGCAGGCACCGCCCTGCTCGCCGCTTGTCTCGTCATCGTCCTCGCACTGATCGTCCCGGCTACGAGAACGCGAAGTACCGCAAAGCAATTCGACCAGGAGAAAGGAAGCCGAGATGTCGCACTCGTGGACCGAGGCTGAACTGACCAAGATCGGCGACGCCGAGGAGTTGCAGGTCTCCTCGTACCGCCGAGACGGAACCGCAAGGCCGTACGTCACGATTTGGGTTGTCCGTACCGACAACCAACTGTACGTTCGCTCGGCCTACGGAACCGACAACCCGTGGTTCGTCCGAGCAACGGCAAGTGGAACGGGCCGAATCCGAGCAGGAGGAATCGAGCGGGACGTGGCGTTCGAGTCCGCCGCACCGGATGCCCACTCGTCGATCGACTCCGCCTATCACACCAAGTACGACCGCTACGGCCCGCAGATCGTCGGCTCCGTCACCGGCCGCGCCGCCGCACCCAACACCATTCGACTTGTTCCGCTGACGCAGAACTGAACCGCCCCTTTCGATTCCGAGGAGACCTCATGGAAATCTTGAAGCCCCAGCCCACCAGCAAAGCACCCAGCGACTGGTTCACCGGCGACGTCTGGTGGGACGTCATCTACGCCGGCCAGGAGCCGTCGAGGATGCGCGCCAACATGGTTCGCTTTGCACCGTGCGCGCGAACCGACTGGCACTCCCATGCAGTCGGACAGACCCTCCACATCGTCTCCGGTACCGCGCTGGTTCAAGCTCGCGGCGGCGAGATCGTCGAAGTCCACCCGGGTGAGACCGTCTACACCCCAGCGGGAGAGGAACACTGGCACGGTGCGGCACCCGACCGTTTCATGAGCCACCTCGCACTGTGGGAAGGACCCGGCGACGGAGGCACCGAAACTACATGGGGCGACAAAGTCACCGATGAGGAATACGGCGGTCCCCGCGCCAAACGTCGTTGAGACCGGACACCTCTCAGATACGGCGCATCACGGAAACAACTTTGCCCAGGATGACCGCGCGATCGCCGTCGATGACGCTGTATGCGGGATTGCGAGGCTCGAGGTACACGTGACCGTCGCGACGCCGGAGCACCTTCACCGTGGCCTCGCCGTCGATCATCGCGGCGACGATCTCACCGGAATGAGCTTCGTCCTGGCGGCGCACCACGACGACGTCACCGTCACAGATCGCTGCGTCGACCATCGACTCACCACGCACCCGAAGTCCGAACACCGTGCCGGAGCCGACGAGCTCGCGAGGAAGCGCAAGCACCTCGTCGGCGTGCTCCTCCGCGAGGATCGGCGCGCCGGCCGCGATGTCACCGACGACCGGAACCGTCACCGTATTCGACGACGACTGTTCCTTCGCGCCTACGAGGAACGGCCGCACGTCCAACTGCCGAGCCATGGCCGCTCCCCTACGGAGGAAGCCCTTATCTTCGAGACTCTTGAGGTGCTTGGACACCGTCGACGTCGAGCGCAGACCAACCGCGTCTCCGATCTGCCGTGTGCTCGGCGTGCACCCGTTGGCAGCCACGAGATCCCGGATGGTCATCAGAATCTGCTGCTGGCGGAGCGGCAGGGAGGAGGCGTCGAGGCCACCGAACATGTCGAGATCGTCGTAATCGGTCACGATGAGAATCGTAGTGAGGGGTCCCGACATCCAGGCCAGGCAGTCGGAGTCTGCCAGAAACGGCACAGGCAGTTTGTTTCCCGAGCGGCGCATGGCACGCTGAGCTGATGGAGCCTCTCGAACCGATGCGCCCGGTCAGTGTTCCCGCCGACACCCATAAGTCGACGCCGATCTGGAAGTCGGCACCGGTCACTTTGGGAACGGTGGGTGTGTTTGCCTACGCATTGATGTCCGCGAGAACCGGCGTCGTCGAAGTTGCACTTGGCGCGGCGATCGCGATCGCCGGCGCCGCCCTCTACTGCATGTCAGTGATGCGCACGATCAGAGAAAACTCGTGCAGCCGCGTACCTCTGCTCGGAACCCCACCCGTCTCGCCCCGTGACGTCGACCTGCTCGCCGGGGCCGGGATGCCCTTGATCATGGGCGGATCGTTGCTGGCCATACGAGCAGCGGGATGGACCTGGCCATATCTCTATCTCGGACTGCTCGCCGTGATCATGGTCGCTACCTATGTTCTTCCCGTGGTGGTGCACAACCGACGATTACGGAAGCGAACTCACCGATCGCAAACCCCGTGACGCGGGTACGTCGACGCAACATCTCCAGCACATTCTCCGACGTCCCCACTGGTACGACCGGTCCATCCCCCGGTGGAGCCGACTATGCGCTGGCGACCTTGCTATCAGGCACGACAGCAATATCGACCTTGCTGAACTGCAGCACACCGTCTTCGATCTCGGCGTCGTGCATCAGCTTGCGGTCGCGGTAGTAATTGTTGACCACTTTCCACGCGCCGCGGGCACCCTGACGCGGCATTTCTCCGTCGCCGCGCTGGATGTAGCCCGAGGTCAGGGCTCCGCCCATGAGAGATTCTTCCGCGAAGTCCTCAGGTTCGGCGTGAACCTCGAAAGTCGTGTAGTCGCGCTTACGCATGATCTTGAGTACGCGACACAGATAGGACGCGGCCAGGTCGGCCTTGAGCGTCCAGGATGCGTTGGTGTAGCCGAGGATCATCAGGAAGTTCGGAATGTCGGAGTAGAGCACGCTCTTGTAGGCGACCGTCTCGTTGAGCTTGACGGGCTCGCCGTCGATGCTCATGGTCGCCCCGCCCAGGATCTGTACGTTCAAGCCGGTCGCCGTGACGATGACGTCGGCCTCGATTTCGCGGCCCGACTCGGTCACGATGCCCTTCTCGGTGAACGTGGCGATACGGTCGGTGACGATGTCGGCCTTGCCGCTCTTGAGCACCTTGAACAGGTCCCCGTTGGGAACCACGCACAGGCGCTGATCCCACGGGTTGTAGTTGGGGGTGAAGTGACGCAGGTCCACGTTCTTGCCGAGTTGCAAGCGGATCTGGGTGAGGAACAGCTTCTTCGCCAGCTTCGGATTGGTGCGTGAGAGCTGAAAGCTGGCGCGTTGCAGTGCGATATTGCGGGCTCGACCGATCTTGTAAGCGATCTGGTCGGGAACGCGCGCAAGCTTGAGACCCTTGGCAACAGGGTCCTCGGACGGCAGCGCCTGGATCCACGTGGGCGAGCGCTGCAGCATGGTGACGTGACCGGCGGTGGGGGCCATCGACGGGATCAGGGTGATCGCGGTGGCACCGGAACCGATGACCACTACCTTCTTTCCGGTGTAATCGAGATCCTCCGGCCAGTGCTGCGGGTGCACGATCTGACCACGGAAGTCGTCCTCACCGGGGAAGGCGGGGCGGTATCCCTTGTCGTAGTTGTAGTAACCACAGGCGCCGACGAGGACGTTCGCGGTCCACGTCTCGGTCTCCCCCGTCGCCTCGACCAGGACGGTCACGGACCACTGAGCAGTCGCGCGATCGAAGTCCATTGCCACGACCTTGCGGCCGAAGTTGATGTGGTCGGTGACGCCGTATTCCTTGGCGGTTTCCTCGACATAGTCACGGATACTGGCGCCGTCTGCGAGCACTTTGGTTCCGATCCACGGACGGAAACCGAATCCGAAGGTGAGCATGTCGGAATCCGATCGGATGCCGGGATACTTGAACAGGTCCCAGGTGCCACCGATGTTCTCGCGGCGTTCGAGGATCGCGTAAGTACTTCCGGTCTGCTCACGAATGAGGTGGCAAGCCGCGCCGATTCCGGACAAGCCAGCGCCGATGATCAGTACGTCGACATGCTGTGTCATGAGGAAACTCGTTTCGTCGGTCGTCGCGAAGCTACTTCTGGCGTCGGCAGTGACCGAGAACGATCGGCCGGTTCAGGCCGGGTTCCCTAAGGTCAGCGCCAATGAACAGGGTATGTGCAACTGACGGTAACAGTCAATATCTCGACCCGGCCGCGTACGGAACATTGAGGCGCGACGCACCGGCCTCGCGGAAACTCGATCGAGACGCCTGAATGCCTCGAGCCATTGGGGAGTCGTTCACGTCGTCGACGGAACGCCTAATGGCTCGTCTACGCGGGATACTCATCGCCCAAATATTCAGCGCCCTAGCATAATTCGAAGGTCCACGATCAGGTGTCGAACGCGCGAGTTTCCATGGGAGGACGGGCAACTGCGATATCGCCGTAACCTTCGTGCGCATCAGCGGAAAGGTCACTGCGATAGCTAACCTGCTGACGAAACCACGCTGAAAGCAACGGTTTTGGTTCCGCAGCGAAGAGAGCGGGCGGAGTGGACCTCCACCGGAGATGTAGTCGCTATGACACTCTCCAGCACAGTCACCCTGTACACCACTCATAGCGATCGAGAGTTCGCCAATGCAATCGCTGCCGGAATCAGCGCCAGGGCTTATTCCGAGCCACAAACCGCAGACATGAGCCTGTTAAGGCATCACACCAGCGATCACGGTAGAGCGCTCGTTCTCCTACCACTCGGGGGCGTCGATTGGCAGGTGAAGGAGCTCTCCGCGCTCGAGGGATCGGTCCTGGTCGGCGATCTCAGTAGCGGCAACTCCATGATTCGGGGGCTCGCAGCGGGCGCCCACGCCGTGCTCAACTCTCAACTGCCATTCGCATCCCTGCTCGATGAGCTGCAGGCCGCGATCAACCCCAACTCCGCTCGGTCTGCACACGACAAGTCCTCGCTCGTACAACGCATCCGGTTGCGCACCGAAGAATTCGCACGAATCAGCAGTCTCACCGATCGCGAGTTCGAGATCGTGGGCCTTCTCTACGGAGGCTCGAATGTCGACTCGATTGCTCGAACCGCCCACATCGCACCGACCACGGTTCGCGCCCACATCCGAAGCATCCTGCAAAAACTGGGGGTGCATTCCCAGCTGGAGGCATGCGCGATGCTCCGCCGCTCTGGTCACGACGCACGCAGACACCCACTGGAACTTCGGATCGGACGCTTCTAGCAGGAAGTGCCCCAGACACACTCGCCGAGATGGGGTGCCGCCCCTGATCGAACTCGACCTTCGAAAAGATCGTCAATTTTGACGATTCGATGACGCGCCCGGACGTCGAATATTAGGTCCTACACGACACCGAAGACACGAGTGAACATCGAAAGGTGCATTCAATCAATGGAATACACACGCACAGTGCCGCGGCATCTCGTCCACAGACATGCTGTTGCCGAGGTTTTCTTGACGGACTACCGGATCGAATCGGACTCGGCGTACCAGGTTGCTGTGCAACTCCCGGTCTCGCACCGGATATTCGACGTATCGAGCGAGCAACACGATCCGCTCGGGGTGGCAGAAGCATTTCGACAGGCAGTGGTGCTTCTGTGCCACACCCGATACGAGATTCCACTGCACTACAAGTTCCTCATGGAAACGTTCAGCTTCGAGATGCTGGACGCGCTCGACGTGCAATCAGTCGCGGAGCCGTTGAGTTTCTCGATGACAGTGGACAACCTCACTCATCGCGACGGAGCGGTTTCGGGGGTCGAAGTATCGGGGATCCTCAGCGAGGGCAACCGGCACGTCGCCAGATGCAACGCTGTTGCGCGAGGAGTCAGCCCCGAGGGATACCGTCGAATTCGGCAAGGACGAGAAGACCACCGCCCGAGCCGACGCATCCTTCCTTCCGGAGCCGCGGTGGTCGGATCGGAGCGAGTCGGACGCCTAACCGATGGAGATGTGCTCATCAGCACTGATCCTGCTCGGCACGCGATGTTCTGCGCTCCCGATCCGCGCAACCACTCCCTTTTCGATCACCCCGTCGACCACATCCCAGGAATGATTCTTTTCGAGGCCGCCCGACAAGCGCTCCGATTTCACATCGGCAACCCAGCAACAAAGATCGCCTCACTCTCGGCGGTCTTTCCGAGGTTCACTGAATGGGAAACGCCGTGCGAGGTGTCAATGATCCCCCTTGACGCGTCGGGCCATGTGCACCGAGTTCGGTTCACTCAAGAACTGGAAACCACCGCGGAACTCGAAATTACAGTTGCGGACCAATCATGAGAGGGAACGAACACGTTCTTCTCGTCGCGTCTTCCACGTCAAGCGCTCGGTGCTTCCCACTCTCTCGGTGCAAGCGCCGCCAGTTGCATGACGTGCGCCAACTTGTCCTCGCGGACGATCGTTGGCAGCACCAGGTTCCACATCTGACTCAACCGCTCGTACAGATCGGTTCTGCCCGTCAGCATTTCCGAGAGAATCTGCACTCCGGTGAACGACCCCACCACAAATCGAGCCAACGCGTCGATATCGGTGCCCGGGACGATATCGCCGGCTTCGGCCGCTTGGGTTGCCACCTGCTTGATAGCCTCGATCCAATCGAGGTACGGCTGTTCGATGGGGCCTTGAATACTGCCGATCTCCATCGTCAACCGCATGCCACCTCGCGCGATGGGCTCGGTCACAAGCTGCCGAGCCATCTCCTGCGAAACGAGCACCAGGGTTTCGACCGCGATGTCGGAGTGCGCAGCAACCCGCCGGGTACCCTCCATCGCCATACCGTGCTGCGCTGCGATGACCGCGTGCGCAAGCTCCTCCTTGGACGCGAAATGAAAATACATCGCCCCCTTCGACACACCCCCGTGCTGCAAGATCGTGCCCAAACTGGCGGAGTACCCGAACTTCTCGAAGCTCTTCGCAGCACCCAAAATGACGGCCTGGCGCGTCAGGACAGCACGCTCCTGCATGATCTACCCAGCTCTCGTTGCCGACGGAATGAATCTCAACGATACGTCGAAAGAGCCCGCAGCAACGCTCTCGACACGGACACACCGTGACGACTCTGGTACTCGGGGCCACTGGTTTCATCGGCTCCGCAGTGATGAAACAGCTGGTTTCCCGCGACGGAAACGCTGCAATCGGTTTCGTTCGCACGGCCACCGCAGCCAAACAGTTCGGCCGTGAAGGAATCGCCACCGTGATCGGCGACATCAACGAAAGTGCTTCTCTACGACTTGCAATGAGTCAGGCGTCGACCGTCATCTGTTGCGTGTCGTACGTGGGCGACGACGAACAACAGTGCGTTCACGTCAACCAACACGGCGTACAGAACGTTGCGTCGATGGCCGCCGACGTCGGCGTCGAACGCTTGCTCTACGTCAGTACCGCGGCCGTGTACGGGCCGGGACCGTTTCGAGACTTGCCGGTCAACGGCGCACCTCTCAGCCCCTTCTCACCTGCCAGTCGCACGCGCGCTCTCGCCGAGAAGTTCGTGCGCGACGCCGGAGGCCTGGTCGTCCGGCCGCATCTCGTGTACGGACCCGGCGACAGATGGTTTCTTCCGACACTGACGCGAATTGTCTCTCGCCTCGACTCGATCATCGACGGCGGTAGCGCTGTCCTGTCGGTAGTCGACGTAGACCTACTCGCCCGATCCATCTACGAGTTGTCGATAGAACAGCAATTTCGCTACGGCTCAACACTTCACGTCAACGAGCCTGTCCCGCGGACAGTCATCGACCTTCTCGAGCAACATGCACGGGAGACCAACTGGACTCTGCCCCAGAACTCTATCCCCCGCGCCGACGCGGTGAAAGCTGCTGCCCAGCTGAGTCTCGACATGCACCAGATCGACATGATCAGCCTCGATCACTGGTTCCGGTCGAGACTGTACTGATGGCACACGGATCACTCCTGCCAAAACACCTGTCTCCCAACTTTTTCAGCCCTCTCTATTGTTCAGCCTCAGCAATCAATACGACCTATTTCGCAGTCACTACAGGCAAACAGAGAGCTCTGATCGACGAAAACCACAGCTACACAAAGACGGCAGTGATCGCGCCCGACACCGATTCTCTCGGGCAGATGGCGATCCACAGTTCCACTACCGGTGTCAGCTCCCGAAGTTCATGCCAGGGGTTGATGTGGGCGCACCAGCGCTGGGCAGTGAGACCACCCAGGATGCCTGTTGCACCGCGTATGTGGTGTACGGGAACATCGCCAGGTAGGGCTCGAGTCCTGGATAGTCCGATACCCACATACTCGTCGGTTCATCGACGCTGCCGCAGGATGCCAGGACGACGTAGGAGCCGTCCGGGATATCGTTTATCGTCTGAACTGTTGTGCCGGTGGGGATCACGCCGCTCTCGTAGATCGTCTGTCCCGGACCGATCGTCACTTCGATCGGTGGCAGCACTCCGCCGGGCGCGTTCGCGAGCGAGGTGCTGCATTGCAGAGCTCCACCCGAATTGTTGGTGATGGTGTTGCTCACGGTCGAGCCGGAAGCACTGTAAGCGAAGGTGACGTCGGCAGCTGTGGAAGCTGAGGCCAGCGAGGGAGCAGCCATTGCCAACGGAAGAGCTGCAGCACCGATAAGGGCCGCTCGTGTGATCGAATGCATCGAATCTCCATCTCGTTCAGCCTGAAACGTCGTCGGTTGATCTTGACATGAAACGAGACCAATTGGACGGATTCAACGAAGGTTGATGCCTTAACTAATGACCACAGTTGGTGACTATTTCAGAATGACCTGGGATGTCGATAAAATGAATGCCCGTTTCTTCTCCGAGCGCTGCCCACCGATCCTCCCATTCGCGAGGCCGAAATCAACCTGAAACTCAGGACATCCCGGTATCGCGCAGCGTGATGTTCAACCGTCCGGACGGCAGACCTATGTCGGGACTTGCACTTCCCGCAATAACTTTCGGCACTCCGTGATATGCGAACCGAGACTCTCCACCGAAGACGAAGAGATCACCCGAATGGAGTTCGACATCGGTGTACGGCTTGTTCCGGTTCTCGGAATTCCCGAATCGAAAGACACAACTCTGCCCGACACTCAGTGAGACGACGGGAGCGTCGCAGCGCTCGTCCTTGTCCTGGTGCATTCCCATCCGAGCGCCCTCGTCGTAGAAATTGATCAGCGCGGTGTCCGGCGTGTACCGCTCCCCCGCAGTCGGATCATCATAGGCAGCGGCAACTGCGGCCCGGCCGAGATCGACGAGCCAGTCAGGCACCGCTGCGACAGGCGCACCGTTCACGTCGTCGGCGATGCGCGTGTACTTGTACGGCTGCCAATGCCAACCGAGACAGACTGTTTGCACCGACATCTTGTGCCCACCAGGGACAACAGCGGAGCGCATCGGTACGGGTGCGGTCGCCCACCGTCGGCACTCGGCCACCAAGAAGCGTTGCTGTTCGACGCTGAGCCAATCCGGAACGAGGATCGCCCCCGGCGCCACTTCCAATCGTGGCCGAGGAATCAGAGCGTTCATGGTTTCCACGCTAATCGGTTTCGAAGCATTGACACCCTCGGCATGGGCTCGTACCATAATCAACAGGTTGGTTGATAAAGGAGATGGTTGACAAGTGATCGTGGATCCAGGGGCAGACGAGCGTCTCGACAAAGCGTTCATGGCGCTTGCCGACCCGGTACGACGGCGGATCATCGCCCGCCTGAGCACCGGCCCCCAAACGGTCAACGAGTTGGCCGAGCCGTTCGAGATCACGAAACAGGCCATCTCCAAACATATTCAGGTACTCGAAGCCGCGGGTTTGGTCACTCGCAGCCGCGAAGCCCAGAGGCGGCCGGTACATCTCAACGCCGCAACTCTCGAGGCTTTGACCGCCTGGATCGACCGCTATCGACTGATCCACGAACAACAGTTCCGCAAGCTCGATCACCTACTCAGCACCACACAGAAGGAGACTTAGCCATGGCTACCACCAATCCCGTCACCATCACGGTTCCTGAGGGCGTGCCGTACATCGACATCACCCGCGAATTCGACGCACCCGTCAGTGCCGTCTTCGCAGCTCATTCGAATCCCGATCTGGTCAAGCAGTGGCTCGGCCCCAACGGATACGAGATGGAGATCGACGAATACGAGTTCGTGAGCGGCGGTCGATACAAGTACGTCCATCGCAACCCCGAGGGCGAAGAGTTCCGGTTCAACGGTGTATTTCACGTCGTTCGCGAGAACGACTTTGCCATCCAGACCTTCGAATACGAGGGATTTCCCGACGTCGTCAGCATCGAATCGATCACGTTCGAGGATCTGGGCAACGGACGCACCCGCCTCTCCGGCCATTCCGTATATCCGAGCCTCGAAGCGCGAGACGGAATGATCGAGAGCAATATGGAGCTCGGCGTCACCGAAGGTTACGAACGCCTGGACAAGATCGTCGCACAACTCTGACCACCTGTTTGCCCGAACCTCGTCAGCGAAAGGCAGTTTCATGGACTGGACCCTCGAAGTAGTCATCGTTCCCGTCAGTGACCTCGACCGCTCCATCGAGTTCTACCGTGACAAGGTCGGTTTCGATCTCGACCACCACACCGTCAACGAACACATGACGGTCGCCCAGCTCACTCCGCGTGGTTCAGGCTGCTCGATCGTCATCGGGAACCTGCCGTCGCAGACCGAGATGACCCCTGGTTCGTTGAAGGGATTGCAGTTGGTCGTGGCCGACGCTGCAGCGGCTCGCCAAGAGCTCATCGGCCGCGGCGTCGATGCCAGTGAGGTCACCGTCTTCGACGAGCGTGACGGGGGCACCTTCTTCGGATTCGCCGACCCGGACGGCAATACCTGGGCTGTCCAGCAGCTGAAGGTCCGCGGCGACAAGCCGCTCATTCCGAAGGAGTACCGCGACCGCTTCGGCGCGTAGCAACTGCCTTCCAGGCTGCGTAACCTTCGGGCATGCAGACGGCACAGGGGCGATAGCCGGCCGCAATCGCGGTCGGCTCGTCCGCGAAGAACACCCGACTGGCGACATACCCGCCACGCGCGATTGCCTGCGCGGCCCCTCGACAGTCGAGTCGCCCGTAGATCTTCGTTTTCCGGTGCCCGCCAAGCACACCGGGCGTCGAACTCTCGTAGGGTTTGTTGCGAGCGTCGCGGAGAATGTACGTCTTACTCGGCATCGTGAAGCACCAATCCCAATGTTCGACGCGTACCCGAGTGCACCACGCTGACACCATGTCGCACAGGGGCTCTCGACCACCCGCGAGAACTCTGCACCGGTCGATCCCGCGTGGTGAAGATCAACGCGTGACCTTGCTCGAGAACTGTCACCGTCCCTTTCGACTGGGCGCGCGGCCGCTGTTCCACGAGCAAGAACTCGCCGCCGACGTGGTCGATGCGAGGTCTGTCGAGCCCGATCACGACTTGCAAGGGAAACACCAACTCTCCGTACAAGTCCCGATGCAATGCATTCCAGTCACCAGGTCCGTAGGACAGAAGGATCGGGGTAGGGCGATTCTGACCGGCGTCGTGACACTGATCGATCCATTCTTCGAAAGAATCCGGCCACGGTGCACCCTCGCCCAGCTTGAACGCCCACTCCCGCGCCACGGGCAGGAGGTGTCGGTAGAAGGCGGATCGCATAGCCGTGATCGGCTCCGGTACGGGATCACCGAAGTACCGGTACTCCCCTTGACCGAAGCGGTATCGAGCCATGTCGACGGTGCTCCGGAACCGGTCGACCTCCGAGTACCAGGAAGCAATTTCGCGACATTCCGACTCGTCGAGTATCGGCGTCGTCTGGGCACACCCACTGGAGTCGATTCCCTCGATCAGCGCAGGCCAATCGAGGGAATCAACTCGAGCAGACAGATCGGTGAAGAGGTCCATACGTCGTAGACGACGCGGCGGTCAGGAATGTGAGAATGCCAGCAGCTGGTCAGCCAGATCGTTGTACGTACGGGCGATCCCGGCATAACTGAGCACGGGTTCCGGATTCCAGGTGCCGATCTTCCCCCCCTTCACCGCGGACAAGTTGGACCACGCAGGATTGGCGCCGAGCGTATCCAGTTGCAAACTGGACGGGCGATCGTCGAGGAAGATCATGTCGGCCGGATAGTGGTCCGCCATCTCCCAAGCCAGTTTCTCGACGTAGACCGACGATCCCTCGGCCGGATCGACGACGGCAAGGCCCAATCCCGCCAGATCTGCAAGGATCGGGAAGCCCGAACGACTGACACGAATCGTGTCCGGATCTGCGGACGCGAACAAAACCTGTGAATTATTCAGCGAAGAAGCAACTTCGGAGATCCGTGCACGCGCAGCGTCGTAGTCTTTTCGCTGAGCCTCCATATCCTGGTCCGCCCCGAGTTCCACGGCCAGTTCCACGATCTCTTGCACGGCTCGGTCGATGGTTCCTGCTGCCGTTTCCACGAACAGTACTGTCGACAAGCCTTTCACCGCATCCAAGTTCGCCTCGTCGAGTAGTGCCGAACCACGCAGCTGAGGGACTATGACGACGTCCGGCTCCAGCGCAGCGATCTTCTCGAGTTCCACTTGTCCCCAGAGCTGCCCGACCATCTCGGTCTTCGAGAAATCCAAATTGCCGGAGATGCTGGTGTCCGTTGATCCCGGCGATCGTGTAAGTGCCCCGAAAACTCCGACAGGCACCAGTCCATAATCCCACAGAGCACCCGCGATACCGGTGTAGGTGACAAATCTCCTTGGTGGTGAATCCAATTCGATCAGATTGCCGCGATCATCGGTGAAGGACCAGCCTGCATCGCCTTCGCCCCCGGCGTCTGCGTCCGAACGCGAGCAACCGGTCGCTGCCAGCGCAGCAGCCAATCCTGCTGCAGCGCCGAGGAACCTGCGGCGATTCCAGTCCATCTCGATACGCCGGTGCGGTCGTGGAGTGAACAGCGTGGTCATGTGTGTGCCCTTTCGGCGATTGGTTGAACTGTTGCAGGAGTTGACGAACGAGAAAAGAGAAGGATCGACACCAAACCCGTGAGCATTCCGACGCCGGCACAGAAGACCAACGGCCACAGCAAGGCGAACTCGTCCGGACCGACGAAGAGCGAGCCGCACAACGCAATTCCGACGGCAAGCCCGAGTTGACGCGACGAGTTGGCCGTTGCCGAAGCCGTCGCGGCGCGCTCTGCCGGGGCGTCCGACATCGCGGCACCCGGCAGCACCGGCGACACCATCGCCGAACCGACACCGGTCAGAATCAGCCCGGCGATCAGTGCGGGCCAGACCGGCTCGGTGAGAACGTACAGCATGGCCACGCAACCGATTCCGCAAAGGATCGTCCCGAATCCGAGCGACAGTCGAAGGTCGACTCGCTGAAGCCGTGATCCACACAAGGCCGATACGAAGACAAAAGCGAGCGGTTGAATCGAGAGCACGAGTGCGGCCGCCGATGCCGACAGTTCCAGCCCGTTCTGCAGCCACAGTGAAAGGACTACGAGCGGGCCGTAGGCCGCGAGGTAGTACCCGAAAGCAGCGACGAGGACGCCGTCGAATTTCAGGGATCGGAACAATGCCGGATCGAGCATCGGACTGCTGCCTCGACGCTGCCAGAACACAAACGCCGTCAGCGCACCGATTGCGATCAGGAAGGCAAGAGCTGTCGACGACGAAGCCCACCCGATGTCGCCGCCCCACGTCACGCCGAGAACCGCGGCAACGGCAGCGAGGGTGAACAAAACGATTCCGGCCCAGTCGATGTTGTCGTCGCCGCGCTCACTGTCGGCGAAACAGAACACAGCCATTGCGAGCGCCACTGCGGCCACGGGGATTCCGGAATAGAAGACCGCACGCCAGTCGAAGAACTGCGTCAGCAGCCCTCCTGCAACATTGCCGATTCCCGCCGCCAATCCAGCGACGGCACCCCACGCGGCAAAAGCCACGTGCCGATCGCGGCCCGAATATGCCTCGCCGAGCAGAGGCAGGAGTGTCGCGAACATCGCCGCACCGGCAATTCCTTGCGCGCCGCGAGCAACGACCAGAACCGTGACGTCCGGAGCAATCGCGCACACGGCCGTTGCAACCAGGAACACGACCAGTCCGCAGATGTAGAGGCGTTTGCGTCCCCACGCATCGCCGAGTGCGCCCATGCCCACAAGAAGCGCGGCAAGAGCCAGCGTGTAGGCGTCGACGACCCATGACATCGCGCCCGTACTGCCGTCCAAACCGACTGCGATGGCCGGCACCGCGATCGTTGTGATCGTGGCGTACGTCAGTAACAGGAAAGTTCCGATGCATGCGGCGATGAGCGGCAGCCATCGTCGTGCCGACATGGTCAACCTCCGGGTAGGGCGGTAAGTGCGCCCTAACTATGAAGGTTCAAGTGAACTTGAAGTCAAGCGCCGCTTCGACACGAATGTCGAGCTGCTCGAGCAACCACGGGCACTGCATCGGACGCTCTTGCCGACACGTCAGGTGATGCTCGAGGATCAGCTTCGCTCGCGTAGCAGCGGCGATCTGTGCCTCGAGTGTCGACACTTGATTTGCGAGAACCGTCGAGAACTGGTCGGACGTGGTGTCGGTTTCGATGAAGGACCGCACCTGTTCCAAGGACATTCCCGTCTCGGTGTACATCCGGATCAATGCCAGCCGGCGCAGCTCACGCTGCCCGTACCAGCGTTTACCGCCAGTTCGCGACCGCGCGGACAGCAGTCCTTCGTCCTCGTAATAACGCAAGGTCGACGCCGCAATTCCGAACGATTTTGCAACCTCGCCGATCGGGATCAAGTGCTCACGCATTCACCGATCGTAGGCTGAACGCGTAGGCGGTTCCGGCAGTTATGTGTGACTTGGCATACTGACTAACGGAAGGGGTCGCGTAAGTGATCTCACGGCAAAATGCTGGATGCGCTCGTTGAACGAGGGAGAGCTGTGCTGGATCCAACGCGACCTGTCGGGCCGTACTCGTCAGGAGTGCCCGCCACTGCCCTCGAAGTCCGCATGCCGGACCTCGAACGCTTCGGCCTCGCCCAGTTGTGGCGTTCCGCGATCATCGCCGTCGTGTTGTCGACGTCGATCATGCTGGCACTGATCGTGTGGCCTTTCCGCAAGCGTGGACGCACGTGGGCTGACGCCGCCTCCGACGGGATGGTCGACGGCTTCATCGCGCTGGGTCCCACCTTCGTCAAGCTCGGGCAACTGGTCGCGTCGTCGTCAGGCCTGTTCCCCGCCCCCGTCGCCAATGCATGCCTACGTTGCCTCGACGACGTTCCGTCATTTCCTGCCGAGCAGGCCAGAAGCGTCGTGCACGAAGACCTCGGATACTCCGTAGACGACCTGTTCGCGAAATTCGACGACGTACCTCTCGCGGCCGCGTCGGTAGCGCAGGTACACGCGTGCGTTCTGCACGATGGCCGCGAGGCCGTCATCAAGATCCAGCGTCCGGACATCTATGCGCGGATGCTGATCGACCTGAGGGCGGCGTACTGGGGCGCGAACATCCTCGAGAAGTTTGTCGAGTTCCTTCGAATTGCCAATGCCACCGCCATCATTCGCGATCTGCACAACGCAACGATGACGGAGTTGAACAGCGCGGTCGAGGCCGACCGGCAGACCACATTCCGGAACAACATCAGCGCATTCGGTGACAACAAAGGAGTCACGACACCGGAGGTGTACTGGGACTACTGTGGTCCCCGCGTCATCTGTATGGAACGCATGCGCGGCGTTCCACTGGATCGGTTCGTCGCCGGTCCGGACGGCATCGACGAAGCCCGCATGCTGATCCGACGCGGAGTGAAGGTCTGGCTCGAATCAGTCATCGTTCACGGTCCGTTCCACGGAGATGTACACGCGGGAAATTTGTGGGTCCTCGACGACGGCCGGATAGCGATGCTCGACTTCGGCATCGTCGGCGTCCTTCCCGAGACCTGGAGATCCATTCTTTCCGACATGTTCCGAGCCACCCTCATCGACGGTGATTTCGCCCGTGTCGCCCGCGGAATTCGATCCTTGGGATATGCAACCGACTACGAAGTCGACGACGATCAGCTCGGTATGCAGGTCGCAACGGCTCTGGCCCCAATTCTCGGCCGTGACCTCGGTGAACTCAAGCTCAGTGAATTGATCATGGCACTGATTCAGTTGGGCAAGCAGTGGGGTGTTGCGAGTCCCGAGGAATTGGTTCTTTTCGGTAAACAACTCGGATACTTCGAGCGATATGCGACGGCGTTGGCACCTGGTTGGGTGATCGGACAAGACCTTTATCTGTTCAAGAACGTTTTTCCAGAGGCAGTCGCCGAAAAGGTGCAGGAACTCGGCATCACCATGCCTGACGAATAAATTTGTCCCCTATTTCCTTATTCTGCATTTCGTCTGTCGGGGTTAGCCTGTAATGACCCACTGGCCGAGGAGCAAATGTGCAGCCACTTTCTGTAGCCCTCCCGCAAGCGTCGACAGGTCCGAGGAATAACGGGCCGAGTGTCGGCACCACCCTCGGCGCCCTCATGCATTCCACGGACAAGTCCGTGATCGAGCTTCTGGAAAGCCCCGACGGACTCGATGTCGAAATCCGTTCGATCGCCCTCGTCGAGTCCTCCGATATCGACGGCACCGACAGCCGTGGTGCGATCTCCGACATCTACCTCCCCGTGGGGGTTCCCGAATCGACGTTGACGCAGTGGTTGCGAAAGTTCGAAGGCAGGCCGGCGAGGCGTCGTCCGAAGCTCTTGCTCGTCAAGAATGCGCGCGAGGCGACGACGCTTCTGACCGCCGCACGCAACATCGGAATCGCAGTGGCCGCGGTACATCCGCAGGCTAGTTCCGGACACGTCTATTCACTCGTACAACGACTTCTGACACAGAGCATGTACCGTTCGCGGGCCGTCTCAGGAGCTGTGGCCGGTGGCGATTCGGATCTGTTCGCGCTCTCGGAGACGATCGCCGAATTGACCGGCGGACTCGTGACGATCGACGACACGGCACTCCATGTCATCGCATATTCAGCTGCTCACGAAGGTGAAGACGAACTCCGTCAGCTCTCCATACTGGGCCGGGAGTGGCCGATCGAATACACCGAATGGATAGAGCGCAGAGGCGTGTTCGAGCATCTCAGGCGATCGGACGAGGTCATCAGTCTGCCCTCCGAGCCGAGCATCGGAGCCGCGCACAGGTTGGCTGTGAGCATCACCCGCCCGGACCTGTCAGCGCCGACGGGTTCTGTTGCACACCAACACAATCTCGGCAGCATCTGGGTGCAGCGCGCCTCTGAACCTCTTTCCGACGACGCCCAAGCGGTATTGCGGGGTGCAGCGGCAGTCGCCGCACGCATTCTCATGCGAACCTTGGACGCCTCCAGCCGCGAGAATGCCCAATTGCAAAGGCTGTTCGGCGTTCGCTCCGGCGGAGTCGACATGCACTCGCTGGCCGGCTCCTTCGGCATCAACACCGACGGACCGTCTGCGGTCATCGGATTTGCGACATCACTCGCGCCCGGATCGAATCTCGATCGAATCACCAACGCCTTGCGCCTGCGCGCCAGCGCATTCCGCAGCGACGCGGTCACAACGATCATCGACAACCGGATCTACGTGCTGTTTCCTCAGGCCGAACACGAGGTCGCGATCAGCGACTGGGCTTACGACACCGTGGGAGTAGTCGAGGCCCGTGCGGGCATCAGCGTGCGCGCCGCCGTCGCGGTCCCGATCGCGCGATTGCACGGCGTACCCGAGGCGCGTCGAGAAGTGGACCGCGTGCTCGATACCACCGATGATCACGAAACCTCGAAGGTCACCACACTCGCGGCGTCACGCACCGCGGTGTTGCTGGGCGAGATACTCGACCTCGTTGCTGATCACGAGCGATTGCGGGACCCTCGTATCGACAGACTCGTCTCCTACGACGACAAGAACGCCTCTGACATGCAGTTCACGCTCACGGCCTACCTGACAGCTTTCGGGGATGTGAAGAAGGCCGCCTCGTCTCTGAAAGTACATCCGAACACGCTGCGCTACCGCATTCGGCGCGCTGAACAGATCATGGGCATTTCGTTGGACGAGCCGGATACGCGACTGCTCACCGAACTGCAACTCGCCATCTTGGGACGCACCCCGGACGAGTCTGAAAGATACGAAACGTCCGATCAGTGAGATAGGCCTCGAGCCCGTCCTGAACTCTCGAGTAGACAACTGAGGAAGTCGAAGAACAACTCTTACCTCAGGAGATACCTTGCGCACTCGTGGAGCCGTCATTCGCCAAGCACCAGGCACATACGAGGTGGTCGATCTCGAACTCGATTCACCCCGCAGCGGCGAACTCACTGTCAAAATGGTCGCCTCAGGCCTGTGCCACTCGGACGATCACATCGCCAGCGGCGACCACGGAGTCGGCCGCTACCCCATCTGCGGCGGACACGAAGGCGCCGGAATCGTCGTCGAGGTCGGGCCGAACACGGAAGGATGGTCCGAGGGCGATCATGTCGTGTTCTCGTTCCTCGCCGCCTGCGGCCGTTGCCGTTGGTGTGCAAGCGGAATCCAGAACCTCTGCGACAACGGCGCCGCCATCATGACCGGCAGCAGACCCGGCGAAACCTCAAGTTACAGAATGTCTCTCGACGGTCAGCCCGTCGCACAAACCTGCGGCCTGTCCACCTTCAGTGAATACACCACGGTCAGCACTCTCTCGGCTGTGAAAGTCGACAAGCACCTGCCACTCGACGCTTTGTGTCTGCTCGGCTGCGGCGTCGGAACCGGTTGGGGCGCCGCGGTCAACTCCGCTCAGGTGTATCCCGGGCAGACGGTCATCGTCATGGGCGTCGGCGGAATCGGAATCAACGCGGTGCAGGGCGCCTCGCATGCCGGCGCCGCCCACGTGATCGCGGTGGACCCGGTTGCGTTCAAGCGCGACAGTGCATTGAAGTTGGGCGCCACCCATGCCGTGGCCACCATGGAGGAAGCCACCGACATAGCGCGCTCGTTCACCAACGGCCAGGGCGCGGATTCGGCCATCGTCACCGTCGGTGTCACCACCGGAGAACATGTCGCGCAGGCATTCTCGTCGATCCGCAAGGCAGGAACCTGCGTCGTCACCGGCCTCGGGAAGATGACGGACGTCGGAATTCCCGTGAGCCTGATGGAACTCACGCTGTACCAGAAGAGAATTCAGGGATCCCTGTTCGGTGCATCCAATCCCACCGCCGACATTCCCTGGATGATCGATCTCTACACCAGCGGCAAGCTCGAACTCGACGGACTGATCACCAACCGATACACCCTCGACCAGATCAACGACGGTTTCGCCGACATGCATGCCGGTCGCAACCTCCGTGGAATCATCGCCTTCTGAGCGAGTTCTCTCCGGACTTTCGATCGAGAGCAAGTCCGGAGAGATCCTAACTACAGCTTCACCAGGCGTTCATGGTGTCGAGGATTTGTCCTCTGGCCATCCACAATTCAGCAGACCAATACGGCCACGAGTGAATTCCGGCGGGCGGAAAGCTGTACGTCGCTGGGATTCCCAAGGATTTCAGGCGAATTTCGAATGCACGCGCGTGCACCCACGAGAGCGCCTCGAGCCCCATACCCGTCGCCGTGTGGAAGTAATCGATCGGCGCAGAGGGATGATCGTACGGTCCCGGGATGCCGTTGGACGACGAAATGTACATCGACAGTCCGCGAAGCGATTCCGCGTTGACGAACGGGTCGTTGCGAAGCCATCCGGATGACCACGGCGGGCCCCACATCGAATCGACGTTGTACCGGCCGGCGTCGAACATGGCTACGCGGATCGCTTCACGCATACCCGGACCCGAGATATTGATGTAGCCGGACAGCGAGCCGGCGAACTTGAACTGATCCCGATGATGCCCCGCCAGGTTCAACGCGGCACTGCCGCCCATCGACAACCCGATGATCGCATTGTTGGTTGGTGAAACGCCATACCCTGCAAGGAAGTCCGGAAGCTCGCGGGTGAGGAACGTTTCCCACCTGTACGTTATCGGCTGAGCGTTGAAATTGGACGGCGCGTACCAATCCGTGTAGAAACTCGACTCACCGCCGACCGGCATCACCAACGTGATGTTGTCATTGCGGTACTGATCGAGTGCGTTCGTTTCGAAACTCCAAGCATTTCTGTCGTTTTGCGCGCGAAGACCGTCGAGCAGGTACAACGCGGCGTTGCCACCGCGCGCGGCCCACTGCACCTGAACCTTGATGTTTCCCATCGAAGACGGGACCCACAACTCGTCGTACCCACCCCATGGCGCCGAGCGCGCCGGAGTAGCACTCGCGGCGGTCGGACCGAACATACCGCCGAGCAGGAATATCGACAACAACGCCGCTACGAGCACCCGCACCCGCCGTGTATTGCGTTCGGGCAACGTGAATCTGATTCTCTGCAAGGTTGTGTCTTCCCCGAAACTGCGCATCAAGAAACTCGCTTCGGTAAGTGCATCGTCGGTTCCACTGTCGACGTGTTTGTCCCTTTCCGGGGGCTCCGGTGTTACAAAGTCGAGGTCATCGCAACAATCGGACAACTGTCGTGCCGAGCGAATCCAGGTGGCGAAAAGCACAATTCACGAAGCACGCTGAATGCGCTCACTCAGCCGAGTGACGAAGCGATCGCATCACGACCTGCGGCAGCACACGCTTGGTCCTGCATTCCGTCTGGAGCGCCACCGACACCGATACCGGCGATCGACCCGGCTCCAGCCTTCAATGTGACTCCACCTGCAAGGAAGAGAGTGCCGGGAAGGTCGGCGATGGTTGATCCTTCGCCTTTGGTACGCTGCGAGAGGTCACTGGTGTCGGCTCCGAAAGCTGCAGAGGTGTATGCCTTCTCGCGTGAAGCTTCCACCGTGTGCTGGGCTGCGTTGTCGCCGCGCACCATGGCGATGACATTTCCCGCGCGGTCTACGACGGAGACGGTGACGAAGCCGAGACCGTCGGCGCGGCATTTCGCCAGGGCCGCACCAGCAGCCTTCACTGCTGCGTCGGCACTGAGTCGATTCTGAGTGACAATCGCCGAATCACCGGTCGCGGCAGGCTGCTGCGTGGCAGTAATCGACGTCGTGCTCGATGCGTTCGCCACCGGTGTGTCGGTGGTCGAGCATGCGGCGCTGGCAAGGATTGCGACAACCGGAACGGCGACAGCGAGCGTACGGGGAAGTCGTGTGTAAATGCGGTGGTTCATGTCGGGCACACTTTCAATCGAATGGTTCGAAACCGTCCACTACAGCGTCGCGTCCGGGGGCGGGTGCGCACATCGGGCGCTCGGGTGACGAACCGTGCCCCCTACGGCTACCCGGATATCATCCGAATGGTTGATACGACGGCCTGGTGCCCTCCGTAACATTCGAGGGATGAGTAACGGAGCCATGAACGCCGACGCCGAACGCGGCCTACGCGGCCCGTTGGCGTATGCGATCCACGCGTCGTTCTTCGTACTGCTGTCTACATCGGGAGTTCGGTACGTCACAGTCCACGGGACCAGCGGTCGGTTCGGGGTGGTACTCGTCCTGGCCGTGGTCCTCGCCCTGCTCTACGCCGTCATGGCCACGGTGTCCTCGCGAGATGTGGTTCGCCAACGGCTGTGGATGTGGCCGGTACTGAGCGCATGGGCAGCGCTGGTCTGGCTTGCCCCGAGTTTCGCGTGGTGTGCGTTTCCCGTTCTCTTCCTTTGCATTCGTCTGTATCCGAGCAAGATCGCCTACCCCCTCGTCGGGATCCTGGGCGTCCTCGCCGGTATCGCGTTCTACCGGGTCACCGGTCGTGCCGAATTGGTGACACTTCTCGGGCCGCTGTGCACCGCGGCACTGGTCGCGGCCGCGTACGGGCAGATGGAACGAGATGCCCGAGAACGCCTTCGGCTTCTGCGTCAGGTAGCAGAAGCGCAATCTGCATTGGCAGATACCGAACGCGCTGCCGGCGTTGCCGCTGAGCGAGAGCGCCTCGCGCGCGAAATCCACGACACCGTTACCCAGGGACTGGCGAGCGCCCTTCTACGGCTCGAGGCAGCCGAACAAACGTGGAATACAACGGGTTCGCCGTCTCGAGCCGATGTCGATGCCGCAGCAGAGAACATCCGAACGAGCTTGATGCAGAGTCGCGACCTCGTCCACGATCTGGCGCCGACCAAGGGCGGTACGGGCGACTTCGACGCCTTGGTCGTGGCCGCCGCCCGCCAGTTCGTCCCGGCCGTTCGGATCCGCACCGTCGGTGAAGCCGTCATCTTGCCCTCGGACGTAGCTCATGCCGTCGTGCGAGTGGTCTCGAGCGCGTCCTCCAACATCGCCCGCCACGCTCGCGCCGAAACGGCGGGCGTGACGATCACGTATCTCGACCACTCCGTCTCCGTAGACATCTTCGACGACGGCGTCGGCTTCGATCCGGGAAAGCTCGCCGACCATTCTCGGTACGGTGGATACGGCCTGCGTGCGATGCGAAGCCGCGTCGCACAGCTCGGCGGATCGTTCACCGTGGAAAGTGCACCGGGAGACGGCACCGTCGTCGCGGCCCAGTTCCCTCTCGAACGGAGGATCCGGTGACCACCACCATTCGCGTGTTCCTCGTCGACGATCATCTGGTCGTGCGAGCCGGGCTGAGAGCGCTGCTGAACACTCAGCCGGACGTCGAAGTAGTAGGCGAAGCATCGTCCGGCGAGGAGGCGGCCACGGCGATACCGTCGGCCTCACCGGATCTGGTGATGATGGATCTGGACATGGGCACCGGCATGCACGGTGCAGAAGCGATCAAACGCCTGCGAAGCGACGGTGTCGATGTTCCCGTACTGGTTTTCACGACGTATGACACCGACGCCGACGTCGTGCGGGCCGTGGACGCCGGTGCCATCGGTTACCTACTCAAGGACTCGACTCCTGACGAGATCTTCGGCGCGGTGCGCGGCGCGCTCGCCGGGCGCAGCGTCCTCTCCCCCGCCGTGGCCTCTCGTCTCGTCCAGCAGATGCAGCGCCCGCAGGAAGCGCTCACCGCCCGTGAGTCCGAACTGCTCAGCCTGCTCGCCGAGGGGATGACCAACCGCGAGCTGGGTAAAGCGCTCTTCATCAGCGAAGCGACGGTGAAAACACACCTCGGGCACATCTACGCCAAACTCGGTGTCGATAACCGCTCTGCCGCAGTGTCCGTCGCACTACGTCGCGACGGAATACGCTGACCTCGGTGGCAGCCGAACAGCTCAGCCGCCCATCGCCTTACGCACTCCGTCGATCAGTTCGAGGAATTCAGCCTTGGGAGCAAAGTCGACATACTCCGAGTCGTCGATCGCTCCGGGAACGTGACCGGGTGCCCAGTAGAACACGTCGCCGGCATCGTAGGTTTGCCGACCTGCTTCGGAATCTGTGTAGATCCTTCCTTTCAAGACGTATCCGTAGTGCGGACATTGACAGCGCCCGCCTTCCAATTGTGCGAACGGTTCGGCGAAGTCTGCACCAGCAGGAATTTTGACGAAGTTGACGATCATGTCGCCTTCTTCTCGCATCCGCAATTCGAATTCGCCGTCCTGCAACACGATGGGAAGATCGTGAGCCGAGATGGTGCGCATAGGAGTACCTTTCGACTTCAGAAGGGGAAGGTCTGCGCCGCTGGCCGGCTGGTTCGCCACTGCCAGGCGGTGAATTCGTCCCAACTGCTTTGAGTTCCGAATCTCGCGCCGTTTCCGGAGGCACCCGTGCCACCGAATGGTGCATAGGCATCGTTGTTCAAAGTCTGATCGTTGATGTGCACGATGCCGGTACGCAGTCGGTCCGCGATCCGCTCGCCGCGTTCAACCGATCCTGTTTGAATGGCAGCAACCAGACCGTATTCGCTGTCATTGGCCGACCTGACTGCCTCGTCTTCGTCCTTGACGATCACGACGGGCGCCACGGGCCCGAAGATTTCTTCACGGAACGCGGGCATGTCCGAGGTGACTCCGGCCAGGACGGTCGGCTGATAGAAGAGCCCTTCGTATGTTCCACCGGCGCGGATTTCGGCGCCGGCCGCCTTGGTGCCCTGGACGATTCGATCGACGTTCGCAATCTGCCGCGCGTTGATGAGCGGTCCGAGAGCGACGTCGCCTGTATTGGGATCCCCGACCGGCAGGACCGCTGCGCGCTTGGCCAGCAGGTCCAGGTACTGATCGGCGACCGATTCCAACACGATGTGGCGGCCTGCGGTCATGCAGACCTGCCCCTGATGCAGGAACGAACCCCACGCACCCGCCGAGCTCGCGGCATCCAGGTCTGCGTCGTCGAGGACGATCAGCGCATTGTTCCCACCCAGTTCCAGCGAGACACGCTTGAGCGTGCGACCGGCAGTTGCCCCGACCTGACGGCCGACGGCGGTCGAACCCGTGAAGGACACCATCGCGATGCTCGGGCTCTCGCACAATGCCTGACCAGGTGCCGCGTCACCGGCGAGCACATGCAGGAGGCCTTCGGGAAGACCTGCGGACGTGAACAATTCCGCGATGACCGCACCCCCGCTGATCGCGGTTTGAACATCCGGCTTGAGAACGACGCCATTTCCGAGCGCCAAGGCGGGGGCGACAGCGCGCATGGCGAGGAGAAGCGGGAAATTCCACGGGCTGATCACGCCGACCACACCCAGGGGCACCCGGCGACCGATGCTCGTGCGCCCCTCTTGGCTGGCGGGCAGAAGGTGCCCGAACGGCTGTGTCGGCAGCGCCGAGGCTTCCCACAGTTCGGCGATGACAAGATCAACTTCGAATGCGGCTTTCCCTGGTACGGAACCACCTTCACGGATCAACCAGCGCTCCACCTCGGCTCGCTCGGCTTCCAAAATCTGCGCTGCCTTACGGATCACCGAAGCGCGAGCCTGCCCGATCGTCGCCGCCCACGCCGGCTGCGCGGCCGACGCGATGTGTGCCGCTCGATCGATATCCGCAGCAGTCGCCGTGCCGATCACACCGAGCACCTCGCCGGTAGCCGGTTCGAGCGACTCGACGGTGTCACCGCCTCCGTCGATCCATTGGCCGTCGAAAATCTTTCCGTGCCATTGCTGATGAGCGAGCAGATTCGTCATGCGTTCCTCGATTCGTAGCTTTCGCTGCGGTCCTCGCTGTTCGTGGACCTGAGCTCTTCGCGAGCCTGAAAAGCGATCTGGAACACACTCTGCCCCGGTATTCGGGCTCCCAGTTGTCGTGATCGGACACGTTTGTTGTTCGGATGCGACAGATCAGTGACGTTCGCGGACGTTCGGATCAGGCGAGTTACGTACTTCCGACGGCGCCGCACCGAATTCCGCTTTGAATGCACGCGAAAACGCTGGTGCGTCATGGAAACACCATCGTGCGGCCAGGATTGAGATCGAATGACCCCGCAGTGAGACGTCGGTGAGATCGCGGCGTACGCGGATCAACCGTTCGCGGCGAATCAGCGCACTGAGGGTCAGATCCCCGTCACCGAAGTGACGCTGAACGGTTCGCGGCGACAGGTGCAACGCACCGGCGATCGACGCGACCGAGAGGTCTGGTGAGTCGAGATTCCGAAGCGCATATCGCAAGATCTCCTCTCGCGTCGAACGTCCGGGTGTCGCGGGCGCAGATCCTTGCATCAGAACTGCCGAAGCGAGATTGACTCCAGCATCTCCGAGAAGCCCGGCTGCGCTGCCGTCGACCTGTGATGCAACAGCGCCCGAGATGAAATTTTCCAGCAATGCACCGGACCCACGCCGACCGTCGTGGGTGCGCTCGAGCGCGCAATTCAGTTCTCGCTCGGTCAGACTCACCGCACTGCGCGGTAGGGTCATGACAGTGCACGACCAGTGACCGTCGAAACGCAGCGCGTACGAATGCTCGACGTCGTAGAGAATCATCGCGCCGGGCGGGGCCGTCAACTCGCGGTCCGATTGGCGCAGTATCGCGCTCCCGGTTCGGACCGTGCAGATCTTGAGCAGATCACTACCGTGTCGCTTTGCTGCGCGTGCGCTCCGCCGCAGTATCTGCGGTGAACCGGAGATGTCGAAAGCGCCTACGTCCCCGAGACTTACGCCGCTGACCGTACCGACAGGCGCGGCATCGACGGAACTCTCGGGGCACAGGCCACCGAAGGTCTCCGACATCTCGCAGTGCCACTGCTGCACAGATTCCGGCAGGCTCGCAGGCGTGGCAGACACGGCAGACATGGCGGGCTACTTGATCGAAGATCCGTGCTGCGTCAACGGCATGACCTCGATGGTCATGTACGGGAACAGGGGCAGGTTCCAGAGAATCTCATGGAGTTCGTCAGCCGACTCGACATCGAAGATGCTGATGTTGCTGAACTGTCCCACAATTCGCCACAGATGCACCCACTTTCCCTGTCGCTGAAGGTCTTGCGAGTACGCCTTCTCCGTTGCGACGGTATCGGCGCGTACTTCCGGATCCAGGTCGCGCGGAATATCGACGTCCATCCGAACGTGAAAGAGTGCCATGTTCTTCTATCCTCTAGTTCCTGGTCCAGGTCTTGACGGCGTCCATGTTCAGTTCGACTCCCAGGCCAGGTCCGGCGGGGAGGTGCAACTGACCCTCGGAATACTTCAGGGGTTCCTGAAGCAACTCTTCACTGAAGAGCAGTGGGCCGAAAAGCTCTGTTCCGAAGTTGATTCCGGGCTCGGCGCACGCGAAGTGCAACGAAGCGGCGGTGCCGATCGGGCCTTCGATGGACGTCGCACCGTGGCACGCGATACCGGCGGCCTTGGCAATCGCGACGATGTCGCGGCTGCGCTGGAGGCCACCACATTTGGTGGTCTTGAGGGCGATGACATCGGCGGCGCTCCGGCGGGCGATTTCCAGAGCGTCGTGTGGGGTCTGCACACTCTCGTCGGCCATGATCGGAATCGGTAGAAGCCTACTGAGTTCGGCGAGGACCTCGATTTGGTCTGCCGGAGTGGGTTGTTCGATCAGTTCGACTCCACCCTCGGCGAGTTGCGGCAAGTACCGCAGGGCAGTGAAGCGATCCCACCGTGCGTTGACGTCGACACGGACTCCGGCGTGGCCGTCCAGCGCCTGCGCGATGTTGACGATGCGCGCGACGTCGACTGCTGGATCGAGTGCTCCCATCTTGAGTTTGAAGCTGAAATTGAGCCGGGATTCGAGCTTTTCGTGAGCTTCCTCGATGATCTCGTCCGCCGGCGCAGCACCCAGTGCCCACGTGACGTCGACACTCTCGCGGAAAGCCCCGCCGAGGAGCGTGTGCACGGGGACTCCCAGGCTACGCGCCCAGGCGTCGTGCAACGCCACGTCGACGGCGGCCTTCGCGAATCGTGCATTGGCAACAACTTTTTCGATGTCGGCCATGATCGCGGTGATGTGATCCACGCGCCTGCCGACCACCACGGGAGCGATGTACTTCTCGATGATGACCTGCATCGTCTCCACCGATTCGCCGCCCCACCACGGCCCGCCCGGAACGACACCTTCGCCGTATCCGATCACTCCGTCGGAGGTGCGAATCGCGACCAGCAACAACGGCTGCGCCGTCATCGACGTGGTGGCGAACTTGTGGGGGCGAACCAGCGGAACGTCGAGGATGGTCGTCTCGATGGAGACGATCGACAGGTCTGTCATCAAATCACTTTCTTCAGAGCAGTTGTGGATCAGGCCGGATCGAGCACGAAGTCGTATGTGACCCGGTTGGTTCCGTCGGCACCTGGCTTCGGATCGAGAATCAGTTCGGGCTTCGTCGCCGTTGCCACGTCGTTCTCGATCCACTCTCCATCCTTGAAATAGAGCTGGGTGGTGATGGTGCGCTTACCGGGAGCCTTCACCATGAGGTGCAGGTGAGCCGGACGCCACGGGTGCCAGCCGGCCTTCTCGATGAACCAGCCGGTGGGGCCGTCGGTCGGGATCTGGTACGGCGCAGGCTGAATCGTGGTGATCTCGAAGCGTCCCTCGTCGTCGGCGACGATCGTTCCGCGGAGGTTGCCGTCGGGGATGTGCGGCGCGAAATGGGAGTAGTAGCCCTCGTCGTCCGCGTGCCAGAGTTCGACGGTTGCACCGCCCAACCCCTTGCCGTCGAGATCGCGAACCTGGCCCTCGAAGACCAGCTTCGATCCAACCTCGTTGTCACGCATCGGAAGTTCACACTTGGCAGGCAACGTCTTGGCATCGGCAACGTAGTACGGGCCCTCGATGCTTCCCTTGGTGCCGTGCTGGCCGCGGTACGCGACCTCCTCGACGTTATGCTCGAGGAAGACGTCCAGCCACAGGGGCCACTCGCCGAACTGGCCGATGTCGATGAGCCACTGCTTGAGGACGCGGTACTCGGGGTAGGTGATGCCGTGCTTGTCGATGACGCCTGCGAGTGCCTCGAGCACGTCCTTGGCGATGGCCGAGACGCGTTCGGGCGGGGTGTCCGCGCTGACTCGTTCCTGGAGGAACTTGTCGGTGGCGGCAGTACCCGAACCTACTGCGGTGGGGCTCTCGGAAGTGGTCATGTGGTCCTCCTCGGGGCCGTATGTGGCTGTTACCGGGTGGGTGCCGTACTGCTGGGCTGCGTCGGCTCCCCAAGTTTGGATTGTACGCTCTGCGTACATCTGTTACGCTGTGCGTACGCTTGTACTGTGCGCCCAGTCACAAGGTTTGTCAACCTTCGAAGGCGCCGATCGGGCATACCCGCAGATGAAAGGCCATTCCGTGAGCGAGAACGATCGCGATTACATCCAGAGCATCGAGCGTGGATTTGCTGTGCTGACGGCCTTCGACGAGAAGAACCCCAACCCGTCGCTCGCCGATCTTGCCGCCGAAACAGGTCTCTCCCGCCCAGCGGTCCGGCGCATCCTCCTCACGCTGCAGAAGCTCGGATACGTCACCGGCAACAACAGTCGGTGGTCGCTCACCCCACGCGTTCTGAGCATCGGGCAGCACTTCTCGGCATCACATGCCTTGACGGAGGCGGCGCTCCCTCGTCTGTTGGAGATCGCAGAACACACCCACGAGTCGGCGTCGCTCGGGGTGCTCGACGGTGTCGACGTGGTCTACGCCGCGCGTGTACCCGTCCGGCGGATCATGAGCATCAACGTCAGCGTCGGCACCCGAGTGCCTGCATATGCCACCTCCATGGGTCGAGCCCTGCTAGCTTGGGCGCCAACCGAAATCGTCGACAACGTCATCGCGAACTCCACGTTCGACGCCCTCACACCCACCACGATCACCGACGAAGGCGCATTCCATACCGCCCTCCGGGTGGTGCGCGAACAGGGATACGCGCTCACATCGGAGGAACTGGAAGACGGCCTGATTTCCCTCGCTGCTCCCGTCCGCGACGCCGGTGGAAGCGTCGTCGGAGTGACAGCGTGTTCGACCTCGGCCGGACGAACATCCCCGGAAGCTTTCCGCGCCGACGTCGCGCCTTTCCTCGTCGAAAAGGCGAACCAACTCAGCGCGGACATGGGGTACCGAAGCTAGCGCCTCAACACCTCGGAAGGCAGCAATCCGTACTTACGCCGAAACGACGACGCGAACCGTCCGGTGTGCGTGAAACCCCATCTCACAGCGACATCGGTGACCGTCGTCGAGTCGTCGGCATCCACCAGATCTGCATGGACCCGCTCGAGACGGATGTCGAGCAGGCATTCCGACGGACTCCGGCCCACGTACTGCCGAAATCCCTCCTGCAATCTCCGTACGCTGACGCCCGCCACCTCCGCCATCTCGGCTGCGGTCCACACGCGGGCCGGGTCGTCGTGCATCTCGTCGAGCACCCGCTTGACGATGCGTGGCCTGGCGTGTCGCACCGCGTCCTCGCTTTCGGGCATTGCGGCAAGGACGAATGCCGTGACCACGGCGCCGGAGAGCTGACCTGCCACCAGTTCGTTGTGCAGCACGCCGACCGGGCCGAGTATCTGATCCGACAGTGAGCGAACAAATTTCAGCCATCTGGCTCCGTCGTCGCCCCGAAGATCCACCTGATCAGGCAAGTGCATTCCGGGTCGACCGAGAACCTTTTCCATCTCACGGTCGAGGTACTGACGGTCCATCCGGACTCCGACGATCTCGCAGTCCGCACTCCACCGCGTAATTCTTGTCGTGATGTCGGGTGGACATACCGTCGCAACACCCTGCGTCGAGAGCACGTGCGAGCCCGCGAACACCGACTCGAGCTCGCCCGAGAGCGGGATGTTCACCCCATAGGCACCGGGATGATCGGATTCGACGGCGACGTCAGCTCCCCACCGAATATGAGCGATCCTCAGCGGTCCCAACTCGGTGGTGCACACCCCGACTCCACTGGCCGCATGCCGAGACAACGGCGTCAGCGTGTGCGGAAAATAGGCGTCCGAAACCGCATGACACGCCTCGTCCCAGTCGCGGGGAGCAGTACCGATCATGGAGTCGACCATCGTCCTTCTTCACCTTCCAAACCCGTGACCAGCCACATTGCCGAGCAAGGGCGCTGAACATCATTGAACACTGTGTCCCCGGTCACTTCCAAGAGAAAACGGGTACGGGCCGCGATCGGGTGCGCAATCCGGATAGCCACCGCGCTGTACGGATCGACCGAAGCCTGCGCCCGCCGTACGTTCGTCTTCACTCCCGGCGCGAGTCGCCCACTACTTCCCTCCCGCACTTCGCGGCACTCTCACTCAACCGCCATCCGACAAGGAGGTCCGGTCATGGAACAAAATCAGCTTCGAGGAATCTTCGGTCAATTCGCGAGCGGCGTCACCGTCATCACCTGTACCAATGCCGACGGTCAACCACACGGAGCCACGGTCACCGCATTCACGGCCATTTCCCTGGAACCACGGCTGTGCCAGATCACGATGACTCGCAAGTCCAAGGCGTGCGGCTACCTCGGCAACGCGCCGTTTGCGGTCAACATCCTTGCCTCCGACCAAGTGGACACGGCCATGCATTTTGCCGGCCGACCGCAGCGCACCGAACCGAGGTGGATCGACGGACCGACCGCTCCCCTGCTCGACGGCGCCGCAGCAACCATCTCGTGCGTCCCGTGGAGGGAGTACGACGGCGGTGACCACATCATCTTCATCGGCGAGATCGTCGACGCTCAGTCGAGTGGCAAGGATCCGCTTCTGTTCTACCGAAGCACTTTTCACGATCTAGGCGCTACCTCGTCGACCACAGTCTGGAACGGAAGTCAGGACGACCCCCACAGCGGCTGGTTCGACGCCACCACTTCGTTCACCCCGATTCATCTTCAGCCCGCACCCCAAACGATCTGAAAGGCTTTGCCATGACGACCACCGAAATTCCTCCCACCGGCGTCGATCCCGCAGATTCCGGAGCGCCACAGGTCAATCCGGCCGCCGATTGCGAAGCCAACCGCACGAAGAACTTCGCCACCCGACCGATGACCGGTGACGAGTACATCTCGAGCCTGCAGGACGGTCGCGAGATCTGGCTTCACGGTGATCGCGTCAAGGACGTCACGACACACCCCGCGTTCCGGAATCCGATCCGCATGACCGCGAGGCTGTACGACGCTCTGCATACGGGCGAGCACGTGGACGCCTTGACCGTTCCGACGGACACGGGCAACGGCGGTTTCACCATGCCGTTCTTCCGCACTCCGACGTCCTCGGCCGATCTGCTCAAGGAACGCGATGCCATAGCGACGTGGGCTCGTATGACCTACGGCTGGATGGGCCGTTCCCCCGACTACAAGGCGAGTTTCCTGGGCACCCTCCACGCCAACAAGGAGTTGTACGCACCGTTCCAGGACAACGCCGAACGCTGGTACCGCGAATCGCAGGAGAAAGTTCTGTACTGGAACCACGCGATCATCAATCCCCCGGTGGATCGCCAACTTCCACCGGACGAGGTCGGTGACGTCTTCATGAAGGTGGAGAAGGAAACCGACGCAGGTTTGATCGTCAGCGGCGCCAAAGTGGTCGCCACCGGATCGGCGATCACGAACTACAACTTCATCGCTCACTACGGTCTGCCGATCAAGAAGAAGCAGTTCGCCCTGATCTGCACGGTACCGATGGACGCGCCGGGTGTGAAGCTGATCTGCCGCACCTCGTACACCGAACATGCTGCGGTGATGGGCAGTCCGTTCGATTATCCGCTGTCGAGTCGCATGGACGAGAACGACACCATCTTCGTCTTCGACAAGGTGTTGGTTCCGTGGGAAAACGTCTTCATGTACGGCGACGTCGACCGGATCAACGCATTCTTCCCTCAATCGGGCTTCCTGCCGCGCTTCACCTTTCAGGGCTGCACTCGCCTGGCCGTCAAGCTCGACTTCATCGCCGGACTGTTGATGAAGGCACTCGAAGCCACCGGCGCCGGCGGCTTCCGCGGAGTCCAGACCCGTGTCGGTGAGGTGATCGGGTGGCGAAACCTCTTCTGGTCGTTGACCGAATCGATGGCACGCGATCCCGAACAGTGGGTCGGCGATTCGGTGATCCCGAAGCTCGAGTACGGCCTCACCTATCGAATGTTCATGATCCAGGGGTACCCGCGGATCAAGGAGATCATCGAACAGGACGTCGCGTCGGGCTTGATCTACCTGCCTTCGAGTTCACTCGACTTCAAGAGCCCGGACGTGCGTCCGTACCTCGACAAGTACGTTCGCGGTTCCGACGGCATCACCGCCGTCGACCGCGTGAAAGTCATGAAGGCGCTGTGGGATTCGATCGGGACCGAGTTCGGCGGCCGACACGAACTCTACGAGCGCAACTACTCCGGCAATCACGAGAACGTCAAAGCCGAACTGCTGTTCGCAGCCCAGAATCGTGGACACGCAAGTTCCATGAAGGGACTGGCCGAGCAGTGCTTGAGTGAATACGACCTCGACGGCTGGACGGTCCCTGACCTCATCGGCAACGACGACGTCTCGTTCTTCAAGAACCGGTAATCCCCTCGGCAGGTAGGGCGGACTCGCGATGTCGAGTCCGCCCTGCTCGTCGTCTTCAGCAGGCATGGCCCATCAGCAGAATTCGACGAACACTGCACCCTTGGTCAGGACTAGGCAATTGCCTAGTGTGACCCGAGACACACGATGTCAAGGTGAATTCAGTACCGGACGCAGCCCCGTCCGGAAAGCGGGTCCCACCGATTTGGTCCGACAGCCCTCGGCTTTCTCGGTAGGCGCCCACTCTTATCTGGAGGACACCCATGACGGATATGTTGGATGCTGCCCGCGGCACCGACCAGTTCGCGAACATCCGCGCCGCCCTCGACGACGCGCTCGTCGAGGACCCGGAGACCGGCCGCTACCAGGTGCGGCGCAGCGTCTTCACGGACGAGCAACTGTTCGAACTCGAGATGACGCACATCTTCGAAGGCAATTGGATCTACCTCGCGCACGAGAGCCAGATCCCGAACGTCGGCGACTACTTCACCACCTACATGGGCCGTCAGCCCATCGTGATCACCCGCAACAAGGACGGCGAATTGGGTGCGCTGATCAACGCATGCAGCCACCGCGGTGCGATGCTCTGTCGCCGTAAGACCGACAACCGAACCACCTTCACCTGCCCGTTCCACGGCTGGACCTTCAACAACAGCGGAAAACTCCTCAAGGCCAAGGACGCTCGCACCGGTGGCTATCCGGAGCAGTTCAACAAAGACGGCTCACACGACCTGACCAGGGTGGCGCGGTTCGAGAACTATCGCGGCTTCCTCTTCGGCAGCCTCAACCCCGACGTGCTGCCACTCGAAGAGCACCTCGGTGACACCACGAAGGTCATCGACATGATCGTCGATCAGTCACCTGACGGACTCGAAGTTCTGCGCGGTGCATCCACCTACACCTACGACGGCAACTGGAAGTTGCAGACCGAGAACGGTGCCGACGGCTACCACGTGTCTTCGACGCACTGGAACTACGCCGCTACCACCGCTCGCCGCACCGCCGGTGAATCGTCCAACGAGACCAAAGCCATGGACGCCGGCACCTGGGGGAAGCAGGGCGGTGGATACTTCTCCTACGACTACGGCCACCTCCTGCTCTGGATGTGGTGGGGCAATCCCGAGGACCGACCCCTGTTCGAACGCAAAGCAGAACTGGAGGCTCAGTTCGGTTCCAAGAAGGCCGAATTCATGGTCGGTGCGTCGAGAAACCTCTGCCTGTATCCGAACGTCTACCTCATGGATCAGTTCAGCAGCCAGATCCGGCACTTCCGTCCGATCTCCGTGGACCAGACCGAAGTCACCATCTACTGCATCGCGCCCAAGGGAGAGAGCGCCGAAGCGCGCAGCAACCGCATCCGTCAGTACGAGGACTTCTTCAATGCCAGCGGTATGGCCACCCCGGACGATCTCGAAGAGTTCCGTTCCTGCCAGAAGACCTACCAGGCAGCCGGCGCCCCGTGGAACGACCTCAGCCGTGGCGTCACACACCAGATTCCCGGTCCGAACGACGTCGCGAAGGATCTCGGCATGAATCGTGTGCTCTCGAGCGGAGCCAAGACCGAGGACGAAGGCTTGTATCCCATTCAGCACGGGTACTGGCGCGACGCCATGCTTGCGGCCGTAGATGCCGAGCAAGCCGCTTCCAACCGGACCATCTGAGGACGATCACCATGACTGTCACCACCACCAATGCCGTCGCCCTCGAAACAGTGCAGCAGTTTCTCTACCGTGAGGCTCGCTATCTGGACGATCGCGAGTTCGAGAAGTGGATCGAGTGCTACCACCCCGATTCCGAGTACTGGATGCCCGCATGGGCGGACGACGGCGAGCTGACCACGGACCCGGCCGCAGAGATCTCCCTGATCTACTACCCGAATCGCGGCGGTATCGAGGACCGCGTGTTCCGAATCAGGACTGACCGTTCCAGCGCGACAAGCCTTCCCGAGCCCCGCACCGGTCACAACATCACCAACGTGGAAGTGATCGAAGAACGCGGCTTCGTCGTCGACGTCCGCTTCAATTGGTTCACGCTGTACTTCCGCTACAACACAGTCGACACCTACTTCGGCACCTCGCACTACACGATCGACTTCTCGGGCGAGCAGCCGTTGATCATGAAGAAGAAGGTAGTCCTCAAGAACGACTACATCCATCACGTGGTCGACATCTACCACTTCTGACACGACTTCCCTTCGAATCGAGCTGTTTCCCATGAGCATTCAAGCTGCGCCGACCTTTCAAGTAGCCCTGAGTTTCGAAGACGGCATCACCCGCTTCGTCGAATGCAACACCGACGAGACCGTCGCGGACGCGTCGTACCGCGCACGAATCAACATTCCGCTCGACTGCCGCGACGGAGCATGTGGCACCTGCAAATCACTCTGTGAGTCAGGTACTTTCGACGCCGGCGACTACATCGAGGAGGCCCTGACGGACGACGAGGCCGAGCAGGGATACTGCCTTCCGTGCCAGATGGTGCCGGAATCTGATCTCGTGCTGCAGATTCCCACCACGTCGGCGGTCGCCAAGACCACTGCCGGTTCGTACACGTCCACCATCACCGAGATCATTCGCCATTCGGATTCCACGGTGGGTTTCACCGTCGCAGTCGACAACCGCGCAGATCTGGTCTTCCTCCCCGGTCAGTACGTGAACATCCTCGTTCCCGGAACCGAAGCGACGCGGTCGTACTCGTTCAGCTCCGGCCCTGAGGTCGCGTCGGCGTCGTTCCTGGTCAAGATCACCCCGGGTGGTCTGATGTCCGAGTATCTCAGTCAGCGTGCGCAGGTAGGCGACACTCTCGAATTGACCGGACCGATGGGTAGCTTCTTCCTCCGGTCAGGTCAACGGAGAGCCCTACTGCTTGCCGGTGGAACCGGCTTGGCCCCGCTGCTCTCCATACTGGAGAAGATGCGTACCGAAAGCTCCACTCGGCCCGTCCATCTGGTCTACGGCGTCAGCTCCGACACCGATCTCGTCGAACTCGACAAACTGCACGACTACGCGGAGTCTCTACCCCAGTTCACCTTCGACTACTGCGTATCCGATCCCGACAGCACAGCACCGAACAAGGGCTATGTCACGGGCTTGATCGAGCCCGATCACCTCGACGACGGCAACGTAGACGTCTACCTGTGCGGCCCGCCGCCGATGGTCGAAGCCGTACGTCTGCACTTCAAGGACGTATCGATCACACCCACGAACTTCTACTTCGAAAAGTTCAACAATGCGGCAGCACCGGCTGATTCACCGGCAGCCTCGGCCGAAGAATCAGCTACCGGCACGTACGAGATCGGTGAAGAACATCTGCCGGTCACGGAGTCGGACGCACAGTTCGACGCTCGGATGGCCCTCGAACTCGGAGCAATGGAACTCACGATCGGCCGCCTCACTCCGGCACAGTTGACGGAGTACCGCATTCTGGCGGAGAACTCGGCTGCTTCCATCGACCGCGATCACTTCACGGACGCAGCGGCATTCACCGAAACCAATGCCCTGTTCCACGACTTCCTCTTCCGCTGCACCGGAAACGAAGTGCTGCTGCAGGCATACCACCGTCTCGAGGTCACACAACTGATGAACCGAGTGCTCCGCACCGCCGATTGGGTGGACGAACATGTCGCGGAGGATCACTCACGTATCGTGAGTGCATTCGAGCAGAATGATCGCGCCGCGGCCCGTGATCTGATCGTCCAGCACAGCGAACACGCCAAGTCGACGATGCACCGCGCCATCACTGACGCTCGGGAAAGTGTGGCGTCGTGAGCACGAGATTCTTCGCCGGCCGGTTCGACGACCGGGTCGTGGTCGTCACCGGAGCGGCTCAGGGGATCGGGCGCAGCGTTGCCGAAAGAGTTTCCGCAGAAGGTGGTTCCGTCGCGCTTGTGGATCGAGCTGAACTGGTTCACGACATCGCGACACCGCTGGAGCGTTCCCATTCGGTGACCGCGGACCTCGAGACGTTCGAAGGTGCCCAGAATGCAATAGATTCCGCATTGGAGCGCTTCGGACGCATCGACGTCCTGATCAACAACGTCGGTGGGACCATCTGGGCCAAACCCTACGAGCACTACACGCCGCAGCAGATACAAGCCGAGGTCACACGATCACTGTTCCCCACGCTCTGGACGTGTCGCGCCGTACTGCCCCATCTGATCGAGCAGGCGAGCGGCACCATCGTCAACGTCTCCTCGGTCGCCACCCGCGGTGTCAACCGTGTTCCTTACGCGGCGGCCAAGGGCGGGGTCAGCGCGATCACCGCTGCACTGGCGATGGAAGTCGCGCAGTACGGAATACGCGTCGTGGCAACCGCTCCCGGCGGAACCGAGGCGCCACCACGCGTCGTGGCACGCGGACCGGGTGCCGAGACCGACGAGGAGAAGGCCTGGTACCAGCAGATCGTCGACCAGACCGTCGACTCGTCGCTACTCAAGCGTTACGGCACCCTGGACGAACAGGCTGCTGCTATCACTTTCCTTGCCTCCGAAGAGGCTTCGTATGTCACCGGAACGGTTCTTCCCGTTGCCGGTGGCGACCTCGGCTGAATCCAGCCTCCCCCGATTCCTGATCTCTCGAACGGAGATTCGCCATGTCCTCGATCGAACGTGGTTCCTGGGCCAGTGCCCGCCATCGCTCGTCAGTGTTGTGGGTGGTCACCATCGCCGCCATTGCCATTCTGTTCGATGGATACGACCTGGTCGTGTACGGCACGATCCTGCCCGTACTCATGGACGACTCCAGCCATATCGGCACCTTGACCGCATCTCAGGCCGGCGCGTTGGGTTCGTATGCACTCGTCGGAGTGATGGTCGGCGCACTGACGTGTGGAGCGATCGGCGATCACTTCGGTCGCCGAAAGATGATGCTGGTCAACATCATCTGGTTCTCGGTCGGAATGGCACTGGCAGCGTTCGCCACCAGCATCACCACTTTCGGTCTGCTGCGGTTCTTCACCGGCATCGGTGTCGGTGGGCTTGTCGCCACCGCCGGAGCCATGATTGCCGAGTTCGCGCCGCCGGGACGCCGCAATCTGTTCAACGCCATCGTCTACAGCGGTGTCCCGGCCGGTGGCGTCATGGCTTCCGTCCTGGCGATCGTTCTCCGTGATTCCATCGGATGGCGCGGACTGTTCCTCATCGGCGCCCTGCCATTGGTGTTCTGTTCCCACTCGCCTGGTTCAAACTGCCCGAGTCTCCCGCGTGGCTGATTGCTCGCGGACGCGTCGAGGAAGCTCGCGCCATTTCCTCGAAAACCGGAATTCCATTGCCTGTCGGTACAGATCGACCCAACGACGCCGTAGCCGAGAAGGTCGGCTTCCGAGCGTTGGCGAGCAGACAATATGTCTGGGGCACCGCGCTTCTCGGCCTGATGAGCTTCGCCGGCCTCCTCCTGACCTACGGACTGAACACCTGGCTGCCCAAGATCATGGAAAACGCGGGATACAACGCGAAGGGTTCGCTCTCGTTCCTGTTGGTACTCAACGGCGGTGCCATCATCGGTGGACTTCTGGCTCGAGCTTGCGTTGGACCACCCGGAGTCCGCCAGACGCGACCTCGAAAGCGCGGTGTCCACAGAGTTTTCCAGTGGTTCGGCAAGAATCTCACTGTGGGCACAGGCCTGGCTCGCCCGCACTCAATTCGCTCTCGGCGCCTGGGACGAAGCGCTCTCGACCGTCGAGGGCGCCGGTGCCGAGGTGGATCGGTTCGAGATCGAGATCATCCGGCCGTTGGTCCACTGGTCGGGAGCACAGATTCACGCTCTGCGCGGCAACTGGGAACTGGCCCGTGACCATGTGCGACGTGCGTACGCCGGCATTCACGCCTACGAAATCATGTATGTTCCTGCACTTCTCGCCAGGGCCCAGGTCGCCGAGGCCGCCGCCGACTACGCCGAAGTTCTGGTGGCGCTGGCTCCGCTCACCTCGAGCAAGGCGCAACAATGGCTCGACGAGCCGGGCTTCTGGCCGTGGGTCGATCTCTACGCCAATGCATTGGTCATGGTCGGGCGAGCTGATGATGCCGACGCCTTTCTGCAACCACACGAGCAGACCGCACGACGTCGGGAGCACCGCTCAGCTGCGGCACGTCTCGGCTACGTTCGCGGCCGGATCCACGGCGCACGGGGCGAACTCGACTCGGCAAGAGAAAGTTTCGATGCTGCACTACTCGGCATCGAGACGCTGCCGCTCCCCTACGACCGAGCCCGAATCAATTTTGCCTACGGCCAAACTCTCCGCCGGGCCGGGAAACGCGCGGAGGCCGACGTCGTCCTCCGCGCCGCCCGCGAGCTGTATCACTCGTTGGGCGCCGCTACTTACGTCGAGCGCTGCGAGCGCGAACTCCGCGCGGGCGGGTTGAACCTCTCGCGGACGGAGAAGGGAATCACCGACCTGACCCCGCAAGAACGAGCCGTCGCCGACCTTGTCGCAGCGGGCAAGTCCAACAAGGAAGCTGCCGGCGAATTGTTCCTCTCCGTCAAGACCATTCAATATCACCTCACGCGCGCGTACGCGAAACTCGGACTGCGATCACGGAGCGAACTCGCGGCTTTGTTCCGCGACCGAGGGCTTTCGGATCCGCATCAGGAGAACTGAGAACATGCCGGACACTACGACGACCGCGCCCGTTCGCGTCGTCACCGAGCCACTCCCCCAACCGCTCTACGGCCCGAAGCGGGTCTTGCGCGACTTCGGCGGAACGTCCATTGCCAACGGAATCATCGGCATCGTCTTCTCGGCCACCGGGCCGGTGGCGGTCATTCTCGCTGCGGGGTTGGCGGGTGGACTGAGTCAAGCTCAATTGGCCTCTTGGCTTTTCGGTGCCTTCTTCGTCAACGGAATTCTCACCATCACGGCTTCCTGGCTGTACCGGCAGCCGCTGGCCTTCTTCTGGACGATTCCCGGAACCGTTGTCGTCGGAGCGTCGTTGGAGCATCTGCCGTGGGAGCAAGTGCTCGGAGCGTTCTTCGCGACCGGCGCCCTGATCTTGCTGTTGGGATTGACAGGGTGGGTCACACCGATCATGGCCGCATTACCCTTGCCCATCGTAATGGCAATGGTGGCAGGCGTTTTCCTTCATTTCGGAACGGATTTGGTCGAAGCGCCTGCCCACGACGCGGTGATCGCTCTGCCGATGATCGCCACCTTTGTCGCTCTGAGCGTGTTCGCCAAGCTGGGAAGATTCGTTCCGCCGGTTCTCGGCGCGTTGATCGTCGGCGTGGTCGTGATACTCGCGGCCGGAAGATTCAACTCCGCCGGCGACGCGCACGAGTGGCTGGCGCATCCGATGCTGACCACGCCAACCTGGTCTTGGCAGGCGATGATCGAACTGGTTGTACCGCTGGCGATCACAGTCGTCGTCGTGCAGAACGGCCAAGGAATCGCAGTCCTCCGCGCAGCGGGTCATCAACCGCCGATCGGGGCAGCAACGGTTGCCTGCGGTGTGTTCTCTCTCGTGAACGCGGCGGTGGGTTGTGTCTCGACGTGCCTTACCGGGCCGACGAACGCATTGCTCACGGCGTCGGGAGAGCGGACACGCCAATACACCGCCGGAATCTTCTGCGGCTTACTCGCCGTCGTCTTCGGACTGTTCGCCCCGACTTTCGTCGCGATGATGTTGGGAACTCCGACGGCATTCATCGTCACTCTGGGTGGTCTGGCCATGCTCAAGGCCTTACAGGGAGCCTTCGTGACCGCATTCGGCGGGAAATTCACCTTCGGCGCTTTGATCGCGTTCCTCGTGACGATCTCCGACATCGAACTACTCAATATCGGAGCCGCTTTCTGGGGACTCGTCTTCGGGGTCATCGCCTCGCGCATGCTCGAACGAGCCGACTACACCTGACATGCGAATATTCGCATACTCGACTTTGACAATCATTTACATTAAGCAGTAGATCTATACCCATGCACCTCAACACCCGCATGTCGCGGCGCCTCACCCTTGCCACATCAGTGGGCCTCTCACTCGCCCTCGTTACGGGTTGCTCGTCCGACAACAAGGACTCCGCCCAGTCCGAAACCACGACCACGACGTCGGCCGCACCAACCGAACAGGCCTCGGCAACACCACGTCTCGCCGTGTCGTACGACGGCGGCGTCCTGGTGCTGGATGCAACTTCCCTCGACGTGGTCGGCGAGACCGAGATCGACGGCTTCACCCGACTCAACCCGGCCGGCGACGGTCGCCACGTCATGATCTCTGCCGGCGAAGCATTCAAGGTGCTCGACACCGGCACGTGGTCTTCGGCTCACGGTGATCATTCTCATTACTACACAGCCGATCCCGCGATGTCCGAGGTCGAGTTCGCAGCCAACGAACCCGGACACGTTGTACGCCATGCCGGAAAAACCGTTCTCTTCAACGACGGCTCGGGACTCGTCGAGATCTTCGATCCGGCGCAGTTGGCAAAACGCCAACCCCGCGTCGAGACGTACACCACGCCAGAACCCCATCACGGCGTTGCGGTCGCACTTGCCGACGGCAGCCTGTTGACGACCATCGGAAATTCGGAGTCCCGCAACGGCATTGCCATCCTCGATGCCGACCGCAAGGAAATCCTGCGCAACGAACAGTGCCCCGGTGTCCACGGCGAAGCAGTCGCTGCCGGCGAAGCCATCGTGCTGGGCTGCCAGGACGGGTTGCTCGTGTACAAGAACGGAGCGATCACCAAGGTCCAGAGTCCGGATGCATACGGCCGCATCGGAAATCAGGCAGGCTCGGAGGAGTCGGACATCGTGCTGGGTGATTACAAGACCGACAAGGACGCCGAACTCGAACGTCCGCAACGGGTCTCGCTGACCAACACGACGACGTCCGAACTTAAGCTCGTCGACCTCGGCACCAGCTACACCTTCCGCTCACTCGGCCGCGGACCACACGGAGAGGCACTGGTGCTCGGCACCGACGGCGCCATCCACGTCATCGACCCGAACACCGGCGTCGTCACCAAGAAGATCGCCGTCATAGACGCATGGACCGAGCCCACCAAATGGCAAGAGCCCAGGCCCGCGCTCTTCGTAGAAGATCACACCGCTTACGTCACCGACCCAGCGTCGAAGAAGCTGATCGCAGTCGACCTCGAGGACGGCAGCATCCTGACCGAGACCACTCTCGATCACGCCCCCAACGAATTGACCGGTGTCACCGGCTGATTCAGATCCTCACCTCAGGCCCCCATCTCACACCGAGATGAGGGCCTGAGCCGTTCTCGTGCTTCGCCTACTGACCAGGGAATCTCATACCCAGGCAATCCTCGAGGTGCTACGACGCGCATCTCAGAGAATCGAAGCCGTTGTCGCCAGCTCTGCTGGAGCTGAGCGATGAGCAGGACCACGATTGACCGCGGCACAAGTCAGCATGGAATAACTCCGTGTGGAGGTTCGTTGGAGATGGTGTCGGTGTTCGATTCTTTGCCCCGGGTACCACCCCAGAATTGCCACTTCGAGTGGCCACTTGCCGAGAGGCGCAAGACGGGCACCGACGCGCTGGAGCCGCTGGACACCTTTCGGTGCCAGCGGCTTTGTCGTCTGAATGATCAGGCTGGGTTTTCGCCGGCAGCGACGTCGAGGATCCACGTCACCCCGAACGCATCGGTGAGCATGCCGAAACCGGGGCTCCACGCCGCGGCGGCAAGACCCTCGATGATCGATGCACCAGCAGAGAGTTTGGCCCAGTAGTTCTGCACCTCTTCGAGGGTTTCACCGCGAACCGAGACGAAGAACGGTTGGTCGGTGATCGTGGTGCCGTTCTCGCGGTGTGTCGAGCCTGCGTTGCCGGCCGAGCCGCCCGACTGCCCAGGGATGTCGTATGCCATCACACAGAAGCCGTCCTCTGTCTCCACCTGGCCGAACACGACGTTCTCAGCGCCGGGCACCTCCTTGGGCATCCCGAAGTCGCCGTAGGTTGCGATCGTGACCTGGCCACCGAAGACGGACTGGTAGAACTCCAGAGCCGCGCGGGCGTCTCCGCGGAAGTTGAGGTGGGTCGTTGTCTTGATGCTCATGTCTGCTCCTGGTACGAACGTCGCTCGGGTTTTCCCTGACAACGTCGACTCTCACAGCCGTATAGGACTGTTTTCGTCCTAGACTCGTCGTAGTCTCACCGCATGGCGACCACCACTCGACTCTTGAATCTGCTGTCCCTCTTGCAGACGAGACGCGACTGGCCGGGCGCTCTACTCGCCGAGCGGCTCGACATCAGCCATCGCACGGTCCGCCGCGATATCGACCGGCTCAGGGAGATGGGTTACCGCATTGCGGCGACCATGGGCCCGGACGGCGGATACCGACTCGACGCCGGCAGCGAGCTGCCACCCCTGCTGTTCGACGACGATCAGGTCATCGCACTGGCAGTTGCGCTGCAGGCGGCGACGCTGACCGGCGTCGGTATCGAAGAGGATGCGGTTCGAGCGTTGACCACTGTGCGGCAAGTGATGCCGTCGCGTCTGCGCCATCGCCTCGACGCGCTCACGTTCACCACGATTTCGGCCGGTTCCGGCGACGCAGACTCCGCGTCCCCTGAGGTGCTCGTAGCGATTTCCGCTGCAGTCCGCGGTCGCGAGGTGTTCCGCTTCGATTACTCGAACGACCACTCAAACAACAGCGAAATAACACCCCCGCGCCGAGTGGAGCCGCATCATCTGGTGACCTCCAAGCGTCGCTGGTATCTCGTCGCGTGGGATCTCGCGCGAGACGACTGGCGAATCTTCCGCGCCGATCGCATCACCCCACGCACCCCGAACGGTCCCCGGTTCACGCCGAAGGAAATCCCCGGCGGCGACGTCAGCGAATACGTGTCCGCGCGCTTCAAAGGATCGGAACATATCAACAATTGGCCGTGTCACGGCAAGGTCGTTCTCCATCGACCAGCCAGTTATGTTCTTCCCTTTGTCGGGGACGGCATCGTCGAAGATCTTGGCCCCGAGCAGTGCATTCTCGAAGCCGGATCATGGTCTTGGACGGCGCTGGCAGCCTCCTTCAACCGATTCGACACCGACATCGATGTCGTCGGCCCGGCAGAACTTACCCACGCTTTCGCGCAACTCGCCGCCCGCAACGCCGCGACTGCTGAGAGTTAGTCAGTCGTCTCGAATGAGATCCAGGTCTCCAACGCAACCGTGCGCCCGCGGGTTCGTGATAGCTTTCAAGTCCTCAGAGGACCTGAGGACTTGAAGACCTGAACGAAGGGATGCCCAAGGAGATGAAGAAGGGGCAAGTTGCATTTCTCACCGGCACACACGTCGTGAACGATCTGTACCAGGGGGCTGTGCCTGCACTGTTGCCGTTCATGATGCTCGAACGCGGATATTCCTATTCCGCGGTCGCCGGAATCACGCTCGCCGCGACCGGACTATCCAGTGTCGTGCAACCTGCATTCGGCATGCTGGTCGATCGAAAGAGCCGAAACTGGCTGGTACCCACAGGTTTTGTGACGGCCGCAGCAGGCATTGTCGTGGCAGCGATGAGCACCACCTACATCGTCACTTGGCTGGCAATTGCCGTGGCCGGCATCGGCATCGCCGCATACCATCCTCCCGCCACAAATTTGGCACGCGCGGCTGGAGGTCATTCACAGAAAGCCATGAGCGTGTTCTCCGTGGGCGGTACGTTGGGCGCCTCGCTGGCGCCACCGTTTGTCACGCTCGTGGTTGGCTCACTCGGTTTGTCCGGCGGCTATCTGCTCGCAGTTCCTGCAGTGGTGGCGGCTATTTGGTGGATGGTCGCCCAGTCGCGATCGGCCAACACGGGTGCGGCCGAATCAGCCCAGTCGTTGAGTGCGCAACTGGCAGCGAACGGTCCCGTGTCAGACGATTGGCGCTCGTTCACACGACTCGTGCTGGTAACGGTCTGTTGGTCAATTCCGTACGTGACCACACTGTCGTTGGTCTCACCGTTCGTGCTCAACGCACTGAACGGATCGTCCTCGAGCGCTGCAATCGTGTTGTCCTCCTTCACATTGGCAGGAGCGGCCGGAACGCTACTGGGAGGAGTCCTCGCGGACCGTCGTGGTCGACGCGCATCCATCCGACTCGGCTACCTGCTTGCGGTACCTTCACTGGCACTGCTCGCTGCCGCCCCGCACGTCGCAGTTGCCGAATTGGGAATCGTCTGTCTCGGATTTGCTATGTTCCTGCCCTTCGCGCCACAGGTGACATTGGCGCAGGACTACCTACCGAATCGCCCCGGCACAGCAAGTGGGGTGACGCTCGGACTCGCGATGTCCGTGGGGGGCATCGCATCTCCGCTGTTCGGCTACCTGGCAGATCACTTCGGACCGCGCATGGCGATCGGGGCGACAACTGCAGTGCTGTTCGTCGGCGCCGTCATCGCATTCACCTTGCGCGATCGACGACTCGACCCGGAAGACGAGACGGAGCGCGAACTGGACGTCATCGCCCTTCGATAAACCGAAAGACGGCCCCGTAGTCTGAAGATTCATCGGAGGACATGAAGTATTACTCGGTGAGCCGCTCCATTGCGGTTCACCGAGTCAGTCAGGAGCAGTCACATGGCAGTGCGCCAGATCAAGCAGCAGTCGCTGGTACAGAAAGCCGCGGACGAACTTGCGCGCCTCATCGGCGACGGCGAGTGGCCGGTCGGGACCAAAATCCCGAACGAGCAGGATCTGAGCACACTCCTCGGAGTCGGGCGTTCGACCGGCAGAGAGGCAGTTCGCGCACTGATTGCGTCGGGCCCGCTCTACTCGCATCAAGGGTCCGGCACCTACGTCATGTCCTCGACTCCGGTCACAGAACTCGAGCGAGAACTCAAACGCTCGGACCGCCGCGAAGTCTACGAAGTACGCCGACTTCTGGAAGTGGAAGCGGGCCGCCTGGCTGCCATGCGTCGGACCTCTGCCGACGTCGACCTGTTACGGGCAGCACTCGCAGCCCGTGAAAATGCTTCGACACCAACAGAATTTGTCGACGCTGACATGGAACTACATCGCGCCGTGGTGAATGCTGCGCACAACAGCGTGTTGTCGATGGTGTTCGATTCATTCATCGAAACGCTCCGCAACTCGGCCCTGGACGTGATCACCGACGTCACGGCACGAAACCCCCAATCCATCGACGACGAAGCCGCTGCCCACCGAGATCTGGTGGAAGCAATCGTCGCGGGTGATGCCGACGCTGCCAGTGCGGCAACGCGCAGGAACATGGACGGGCTCGACTGACCCTCTCTATCGTTGTCAGGCATGACGTCCACATCGCTCCCTCCACGGGGTCTCCGGATCGGTCTGTCCGCCATCGCGTGGCTAAACCTGCTCTCTGCGCTCGTAGGAATGGCGGGCCTGACGATCGGCGGCGGGATGGGCCTGCCTCCTGAGTGGATCGAGGGAACCGTCTTCCCTTCATATTTCTGGCCCGGAATCCTCCTCGGCGTTGTCGTCGGAGGCATCCAGGCCGCCGCGCTCTTCGCTCAGCACAACAGGTTCCGTCTGACGTGGGGCCTGCACGCGGCCGCCGGCCTGACCATGATGATCTGGATCTTCGTCGAGATCGCCATCGTTCTCGCCTGGTCGCCGCTGCAGGGCATCTTCTTCACCACCGGACTAGTCCAGACGATCCTCGCCGTTCTCGCACTCGGCGCCTGGCCTCGCCCCTTCCTCCAACGAGTCGAGTAGCGACGGAACCTGTTCTCGAACAATAGAATCACGACGGCCGGGCCCACCTCACCTTCTCGAAAAAGCCCTTGACTCGAAAGTATGTTCGAGTATGATGGGAGGTGGAACGGGGGGTTCTCATGACGATCAACATCACCGACGATGCCGTCACCGACGTGGTCAACAACTCCGCTGTGGGTGTGCGCGGACGATTGTGGCGGCTTCACCCCAGCGACGTCCGCG